>NZ_JBLKDI010000002.1:0-563670 GCF_047530715.1 Enterobacter sp. 04-C-12-SI-ECC | reverse complement strand
CTGATAATCGGAGCGATGATGCGTAAGCTGGCGCAGGTGGCGTATGGCGTCCTGAAATCAGGACGCCCGTTCGATGCCACGTTGCATCAGGAAAATGCTTGCATGGCATAACAGTATCTACATATGGTGCCCGTAGGCCCGGTAAGCGCAGCGCCACCGGGCTAAAGATCCCCCAGCAAGTGCTCCACCAGCAGCGGAATCGGCCTTCCCGACGCCACGCTCCTGCCATTCTCGCGCCACAGCGCCGTGCCGCTGATGTCCAGATGCGCCCACGGGATCGTCTGCGGGCAAAAATGGTGCAGCAGCCACGCCGCCGACGCGCTGATTGCCGCATTGTTGGTTGGCGTGTTGCACAGATCGGCAATCGCGCTGTCGGTCTGCTTTTTCAGCCGCGCATCCAGCGGCAGGGACCACACTTCGTCACCGCTCCGTTTTCCCGCCTGCGTCAACGCGGCGCGCAGCGGTTCATCCTGCGTCATCAGCCCGCTCAGCTCATACCCCAGCGCTTTTACCACCGCACCGGTTAAGGTCGCCATATCAATGATATAGCGCGCCTGCGGATGGCGCTGGCTGGCCCAGGCGATGGCATCCGCCAGCACCAGTCGGCCTTCGGCATCGGTGTTGTTGATTTCAACCGTCATGCCGTTGCAGGCCGTTGCTACCGAGCCGGGCTGCATGGCGTCCGGGCCGATGGCGTTTTCCGCCAGCGCCAGCACGCCCATGATGCGTACGGGCAGCGCCAGCTCTGCTACGGTCAGCATCAGCCCCAGCACGTTGGCCGCACCGCACATGTCGTATTTCATGGTGTACATGCCTGCGCCTTCCTTCAGCCACAGGCCGCCGGTATCGAAGGTAATGCCTTTACCTACGTAGCAGCGCACCGGGCCGTCAGAAACGCCGTCGTAATGAATAGCCAGCAGACGTGGCGGGCAGGTCGCCCCTTTGCCGACGGCGTTCAGCAGCCCAAGACCCTGCTCAACAATAGCCTTTTCGTTCAGCACCTCGCAGCGCAGGGCAGGGTAGGCGGCACACAGTTTTTGCGCCTCTTCGACCATAAACTGCGGCGTACAGCGATCGGACGGTATATCCGCCAGGCGACGCGCCGCGACCATGCCGTGAGCGATGGCCTGCTGCTGGCGGAAAATTGTTTCCAGCTTTGCCTGCTGCTCAGGCAGGCAGAGGGCGGTGATGTGCTTAATACGAACGCACTCACTGGTTTTTTTCAGCTGTAAATCGCTCAGCCTGTGCGCCTGATTAAAGAGAAAACGCATCACCTGCGCCAGCACTACCTCGTCGATATCCGTCACGTCCAGCACGATATCTGCGCTGACGGGAGAGGCAAACAGCGGTCGCAGGGCGGCAAGCAGGCCTTCAGTGAGCGCGTCATGCCAGAGCGTATCCGGCAGCAGGGTGATGCGCGCAAAGGGCGCGCAGCCAAAGCGGGTGTCTGCGATGCCGTCAGAGTCACGCATTTCCGCAACAAGCGCGGTTTGCGGCAACTGCGCACAGGAGACGCGGGCGATTAAATGGCTTCGCGGCTTCGCGTCAGAAAGCGCGGTGATAAACTGATACGCGATCATCATGACTCCTCAATCGGTGCGCGGATCCGCGCGGCGTAGGCCTGCATCCACTCTTCGTCCACGGCGTGATAGTGCGTTTTCTCCCGCAGGCGCTCGGTACGAAAAACGGTGAGGGGCTGACGGGCCGTCGCCACCACAAACGAGAATGTTTTGATGTTAGTAGCGGCACCAAATTCGCCCCTGTTGTTCATGCACACCACGGAGAGATCGCCCACGCGACCGAAGCGCGACATCAGCTTGTCTTCCAGCTCGAACACCACGGAGTCTGCCGCCTGCTGCGGCGTCATACCCTGCGCCATGCGACGAACGATTTCGTAGCTCGTGCAGCCTTTCATCAGATCTTCACCGACGCCCGTAGCGGTGGCCGCGCCGGTTTCGCTGTCGCAGTAAAAGCCGGAGCCGATAATCGGCGAATCCCCAATGCGGCCGCGTTTTTTCATAAACAGGCCGCTGGTGGAGGTGGCAACGCTCATCGACCCCTGCTTATCGAGGCCGATAATGCCGACGGTGTCGTGTCCGTCGTACGGGCTTAAGCCTTTATCCAGCGTCTCGCGGCAGCGTTTGCGGTAGTGCTGCATAGCCCGTTCGGTGAGCATGCTTTTGTCGGCAAAGCCCTGACTTAGCGCCCATTCACGCGCGCCCTGGCCGACCAGCAGGCTGTTGTAGCGCTGGCGGCTGAGCGCGTGCGCCACGCGCACCGGGTTGGCGATATCCACCAGGTTCCCCACGGCACCGAACGCCAGCGTGTCGCCGTCCATGAATGCCGCGTCCAGCTCGACTTCGCCGTTTTCGGTCGGCAGCCCGCCGTAGCCGACGGATTTATAAAACGGAAAGTCTTCGACGGCGGCGACGGCATCAACCACCGCCGTAGCGACCGGTTTTCCCGCCGCCAGGGCAGACGCAGATTCCGTTACCCCTTCAAGCGCCATTCGCCAGGTTGCGATAATTCCCCACATGCTTTACTCCTGTTTTGCAAGGGTGGTGTCGGTTTGCGTAACGGTGGCAATTTCCGCCGCGCGGTACTGTTTGTCCACGATACGCATGAAAGGCAGGTACAGCATGGCGCCAATCAGCAGGTTGATCAGCTGCATCACGCTGCCGCTCAGGTGTCCGGTGACGATAAAACCGCTGATCACCGGCGGCAGCGTCCAGGGGATAAACACCCCGGTGGTGACGGCGACCGCGCCAATCTTCATCGCCGCATACTGCACGGTGACCAGCACCAGCGGCACCAGATTGAACGGAATAAGCATGATCGGGTTCATGATCACCGGCAGGCCAAACAGAATCGGCTCGTTGATGTTAAACACCGACGCCCCGGCGCCGAGGCGCGCCACTTCGCGCATGTTTTTACTGCGGGCGAAAATCAGCATCGCAATCACCAGCGACAGCGTAGCACCCGCGCCGCCCATCCAGATCATGTCAAAAAACTGTTCCGTGATAATGTGCGGCGGCGTCGTCCCCGCCTGGATCGCGGCGATGTTGTCGGTCTGGTTTTCCATCCACAGCGGACGAATGATGCCGTTAATCATCGAGCCGGAGTTAATGCCCACTGACCAGAGAATGGTGATGCTGAAGACGGTCATCAGCGCACCGAAATAGGAGGTGCCGTAGTGGCGCACCGGGGTAGCAACCACTTCATAAATAAACTGGTGGATGGTGTTGTAGTGAGTGTTTTCGAAGACGATGCGGATACCCAGCACCAGAATCATCACCAGCAGGGCGGGGATCAGCGCCGCGAACGACTCCTGCACCGCAGGAGGCACGCCGTCCGGCATTTTAATGACCAGATTTTTGCGCTTCAGCCAGCAGAACAGCTCCGTCCAGAGCAGCGAGCCGATCATCGCCACGAACAATCCTTTGCTGCCAATCCACTCCACCGGCATCACGGTAATACCGCCGTTTTCCGCCACCTTAATAAACGGCGTCAGGATCAGAAACGCGACCAGCGCCAGAATGCCGCAGGAGATGCGGTCCTCGCCGTAGTGTTCCGCCAGGCGGAAGGCGACCAGGAAGCTGATGAACAGCGACATGGTGGAGAACACCGCGTTGAATGGAATTTCAATAATCGCGCTCCAGCTCTCACCAAAGGCCTGAGACATAAACTGCTGATAGGCCTGGTTAGGGAAGGAAGAGATAACCAGCAGAATGGAGCCGACGATAATAAATGGCATGAATGACACGTAGGCACCGCGAATGGCCCCGAGATGACGCTGCTGGGCCGTTTTCGCCGCCAGGGGCATCAGTTTTGCTTCAAGAAATCCCAGAACATTGTTCATTGTGAACTCCGTACAAGATTGAGGGGTGTTGTTTATGTTATGTCTGTGGATTATCAGTGAAGCGCGGCGAGCGAAAGGTGAAACCGGTCACAAAGCAATCGCCTGTGTTATATAAATCTCACATGATTAGTTAACGGAATTGTTGCGATGGAAATTAAACTTCACGCCAATGCGACCACCACGCCGCGCATCCGCCGCTATCTGCAACAGTCAGATAAAAGCGACAGAGAGCTTGCTGTTGAGCTGGGGATCTCGGTCACGACCGTCAGGCGCTGGCGCAACCGCGACCAGGTTTCGGATAACCACACCACGCCAAAAGTGATACACAAAGCGTTGAGACAGGAGCAGGTGGCGCTGGTGAATGCGCTGCGCGACATCTCAGGGGCGCCGTTAGATGAACTGCTGCAGATGGTTAACGACGTGCTGGGGATCCGCGTTTCAAGGGCAACGCTGAATCGCTATCTCAAACCGGCCTCCGCGAAGCTAAAAGGGGGGCCGTTGAAGGGAATAAAAGCACTGAAGGCTGGCATGCGGCCGCATACGCTGATGCTCCATCATCTGCCTTTATCCCTGCACATGGACGATGGGGGTGAACAACACCTGCTCTGGGCGCGCGAACCAGTGAGCGGTTGGTGTTATGCCCGGCTCTATGCAGGACTGTCGCCCCAGTTGCTCAATACCTGGACGCGGGCGCTGCTTGATGACTGTCCGGCTGATATACAATCTATTGAGACTTTTGGTTTTGAGCTGACGGAGGCTGCAAAAGATGTGGCTGTAAAAACGCATCTCCAAAAACACAACGCGCTTCAGGTAGCGGTGCCATTAGGCGATGTTATTCCTCGCGTGAATGATGAACCGGCGGGAGAGGTGTTGATCGCGCTGTGCGAGTTTTATAACCGGGGCAAAACGCAGAAAAAGCTGGGAGAGAGTACGCCGCAGGCGTTTCTGGAAGCGCTGCGGCGTAGGGACTAGAGGATATCGAGCACATCTTCCGGCGGACGGCCAATGCGTGCCTTGCCGTTCGCCACCACAATCGGGCGCTCAATCAGCTTTGGATTGTCGACCATCGCCTGTACCAGCTCAGCCTCGGTGAGGCGGCTGTCATCCAGATTAAGCGATTTATACAGATCCTCTTTCTGACGCATCAGTTCGCGCGCGCTGCCCATCCCCAGCATGTTCAGCAGCTCGCGGATCGTCTGTGCGTCCGGCGGCGTCTCCAGATACAGCACCACTTCCGGGTCGATGCCGTTAGATTTCAGCAGGCTGAGGGTGTCGCGGCTCTTGGAGCAGCGAGGGTTATGGTAAATTTTTACCGCGTCTGTCATGACTTCTCCTTTATTACATCTTCTCGTACGGCTTAAAGCGTTGTTGCAGGCCGCGCAGCTGGTCGATACGCGCGTCGTAGCGGGCCTGCTGCAGGCTGCCGAGCTTCACCTGCGAGCTGGCGCTGCTGAGCAGGGAAATAGCCTGATCGAGACGGCCCGCCAGCGCCAGCCCTTCAGCACGCGCCGCCAGTTCCTGATCGCGGTTACCCAGTTGCCCCTGCGCCTGAGCGAGCAGCTCCCAGCCGTTCTGGTCGTCTTTATTGTTAAACGTGTAGCGGTTCAGAATGGTCACGGCCTGCGCAGGCTGACCGCCCTGCAAGTAAGCGTTCGCCAGGTTAAGCTGCAGCACCGGGTTGGTCCGTATGTCTTTCGCCCCTTTCAGGCGGTTAATCGCATCAGTGGCTTTCTTCTGCCCCAGATCGATGTCCGTCGAGAGATCGAGATACCACGGATTGTTCGGGTCGGCTGCCAGCAGCGGCTGCAGCGCTTTACGCGCCTCGTCGTATCTACTGGCTTCCATCGCCTGTAGCGCCTGACCATACTGCGCGGCATTTTTTTCCCGCACGTTGCCTTTCGCCAGGGTATCCAGCAGATCGCTGGTGAGCTGGTTACGTCCGGAGTTGTACATGCCGAGCGTTCTTACTTTCGCCATGTAGAAGTCCTGCGAAGACTGCACGACCACCGGGCGCATCTGGTTGGCACGGTTGCGTGCATCCGAGAGACGGCTTTCCGGCAGCGGGTGGGTGAGCAAAATTTCCGGCGGACGGGAAGAATACCGTGCCTGGTCGAGCAGTTTTTCCAGGAAGCTCGGCATGGCCTGCGGGTCAAAGCCGGAGCGCTGTAAAACCTGAATGCCGATGCGGTCAGCTTCCTGCTCGTTTTGCTGGGTGAAGCTGATCATCCCCTGACGCGTTCCCGCAAGCGTACCGGTCAGGGCCGCCATCCCGGCCTGCGGGCTGGCCATCGCCAGCAGAATAGAGCCCAGTGCGCCCACCCAGGTGAGCGGGGCGTTACGCTTCTGGTCTTCCATTGCACGCGCGAGGTGGCGCTGGGTAACGTGCGAAATTTCGTGCGCCATTACCGAAGCCAGCTGGCTTTCGTTGTCTGAGTAACGGAATAACGCCGAATGCAGCACCACGTTTCCGCCGAAGAAGGCGAAGGCGTTGATTTCGTCGTTATTAATCAAATAGAAGTGGAAGGGCGTTTTTACCGAATCGGCGTGCGCCACCAGGCGCATCCCCAGCCCGTTAATGTACTGCACCAGCAAAGGGTCGTTGATCAGCGGGGCGCTGCCGCGCAGCTGGCGCACATAGTAATCACCCATCTGCATCTCTTGCCCGATAGAGAGCGTGCTTCCTGCCGTGGTGCCCATGTCCGGCAATGAATCGGACGAGTCAGCGAAAGCGGGCAACACCTGACCGACCGTCACTGCGGCAATCAGTGTTGCAACCAGTGTTTTTCTCAACTGCCTGAACATAACCACTGTCCTGTATGTTGGAGGTGCTAATTTGACCGATGAACCGGCATATCGTTCATCTCTGCTGCCCTGCGAGTGTAGCCGTGTTACCGCATGAAGAAAATCCCATTCATCAGGCTTTTGCGGATTGTGACAGGGATACAAAAAGCGAAAGTCTTTTTTGTGACAGTTAGATACAATTCACCGTCTCACTCCCGCCAATCGATTCAGGGAAGGGTTGTATGCTCGAAATGTTAATGCAGTGGTATCGGCGTCGGTTCAGTGACCCGGAAGCCATTGCTTTGCTGGTTATTCTGGTTGCCGGGTTCGGTATTCTGTTCTTCTTCAGCGGCCTTCTCGCCCCTCTGCTGGTGGCGATTGTGCTCGCATACCTGCTGGAGTGGCCAACGGCGCGCCTGGAACATATCGGCTGTTCGCGCCGCTGGGCAACGAGTATCGTGCTGGTGCTGTTTGTCGGCATTCTGCTGCTGATGGCATTTGTGGTGATGCCGGTTGCCTGGCAGCAGGGGATCTACCTGATCCGCGATATGCCCGGCATGTTGAACAAGCTGTCTGATTTCGCCGCCACGCTGCCGCGTCGTTACCCCGCGCTGATGGATGCGGGGATCATAGATGCGATGGCCGAAAACATGCGCGCCCGCATCATGACGATGGGCGATTCGGTGGTGAAATACTCTCTGGCCTCGCTGGTGGGTCTGCTGACGCTGGCCGTCTATCTTGTGCTCGTGCCGCTAATGGTGTTCTTCCTGGTCAAGGACAAAGAGCAGATGCTGAACGCGGTACGCCGCGTGCTGCCGCGCAATCGCGGGCTGGCCGGGCAGGTCTGGCAGGAGATGAACCAGCAGATCACCAACTACATTCGCGGCAAGGTGCTGGAGATGATAGTCGTGGGGGTAGCCACCTGGATTGGCTTCCTGATCTTCGGCCTGAACTACTCGCTGCTGCTGGCGGTGCTGGTCGGGTTTTCGGTTCTGATCCCGTATATCGGCGCGTTTGTGGTGACCATTCCGGTGGTGGGCGTTGCGCTGTTCCAGTTTGGGCTGGGTACCGAGTTCTGGAGCTGCTTTGCGGTATACCTGATTATTCAGGGGCTGGACGGTAACCTGCTGGTGCCGGTGCTGTTCTCCGAGGCCGTGAACCTGCATCCGCTGGTGATTATCCTGTCGGTGGTGATTTTCGGCGGGCTGTGGGGGTTCTGGGGCGTGTTCTTTGCCATTCCGCTGGCGACGCTGATTAAAGCGGTGGTGCACGCGTGGCCGGATGTGCCTGCGGTGGAAGAGAAGTAGTTTCGCCGGGTGGCGCTGCGCTAACCCGGCCTACTTATTCTTGTAGGTCGGGTAAGGCGAAGCCGCCACCCGACACTCACTTTCAGGCGCTTTGTTTCAGCCAGTTCAACACCACGTCGTGGTGGTTGCTGGTTTTGAAGTCGTCAAACACATGTTCAACTTTACCGTCAGCGTCAATCAGGAAGCTGATGCGGTGAATGCCGTCGTAGGTTTTACCCATAAAGGTCTTTTCACCCCAGACGCCGAACTGCTCGCAGACCTGGTGGTCTTCGTCGGAAAGCAGCGTGAAGTTCAGCAGCTCTTTTTCCGCAAATCGTGACAGCTTTTCTGGTTTATCCGTGCTGATTCCCAGCACTTCCACGCCGACTTTCTTCAACTCGTCCATATTGTCGCGTAAGCCGCAGGCCTGTACGGTGCAGCCGGGGGTCATGGCTTTCGGGTAGAAATAGACCAGAACACGCTGTCCCTGGAAGTCGGTCAAATTTACTTGCTCACCGTCTTGATCCGGTAAGCTAAATTTCGGTGCGATGTCACCGGCTTTCAGTGGATTCATTACTCAACTCCATCCTGTTCGTGCTGCGAATAATTGACGACGCTTATACTGCCCTGCGCGTTTAATTCTGTACAGAGGGCTTTGAACGCTTGCTCGATATTTGACGCATCCTGCGAGGCAGGGCTGTGTGCGGTAATTTGAATAAAGAGCGTGGGAACGGTGCTTTCGTCGCCCGGCTGCGTGCGGGAGACGAGTTCGGCAATGTTCATCTGATGGCTGTCGAACAGCGCGGTAAAGCGCTCAATCAGATGCGGAGAATCAGGGACTTCAACCTGCACCCAGACGGTCGCGGGCATGGCCGGACGCGGGCGCGCGGTGGTGCGCTTCATGACGATCAGCAAATCCAGCTCCGCGCCTTTCAGCGGCAGGGTGGATTCAATAAGGGTAATGGCATTCCATGTTCCGGACAGCAGCATGATAAACGTGAACTCTTCGCCGAGCATCGCCAGGCGGCTGTCTTCGATGTTACAGCCGCAGCTGCTCACGTGACGGGTGATGGTGTTCACGATACCCGGCCTGTCGGCACCCAGCGCGGTGATAACCAGGTAATGTTGTGATGAGGTTGTCAAACCTGTTCTTCCTTTGCATGGTTAAGTCTTCATAAGGAAAGCATAAAAAAAACGTGCATACAACCGCCAGAGGGCCTCAGGTCGCTTGCTTTTATTACAGTTCCAAACGTACCATTGAGGCTCTTGTTCGCACAGAGGATGGCTCATGTTCACGGGAAGTATTGTCGCGCTTGTTACACCGATGGATGAAAAAGGTAATGTCTGCCGGTCCAGCATGAAAAAGCTGATTGATTACCATGTCGCCAATGGAACCTCGGCGATCGTTTCGGTAGGGACTACCGGTGAATCTGCAACGCTGAGCCACGAAGAGCACGGCGATGTGGTTATGCTGACCCTGGAACTGGCTGACGGACGTATTCCGGTCATTGCGGGGACAGGTGCTAATGCGACCGCAGAAGCGATCAGCCTGACCAAACGTTTTAACGACAGCGGCATCGTGGGCTGTCTGACGGTCACCCCTTACTACAACCGTCCTACTCAGGAAGGTTTGTTCCAGCACTTCAAAGCCATCGCTGAACATACTGACTTGCCACAAATTCTGTATAATGTGCCGTCCCGTACCGGTTGCGATATGCTGCCGGAAACCGTTGGTCGTCTCTCGGAAGTAAAAAATATTATCGGTATTAAAGAGGCGACAGGGAACTTAAGCCGCGTTCATCAGATCAAAGAGCTGGTTTCAGACGACTTTATCCTGTTGAGTGGTGATGATGCGACCTCGCTGGACTTTATGCAGCTTGGTGGTCATGGCGTGATCTCCGTAACGGCGAACGTTGCGGCGCGCGATATGGCTGAAATGTGCAAACTGGCCGCAGCCGGTCACTATAATGAAGCGCGTGTCATTAATCAGCGTCTGATGCCGTTGCACAATAAATTATTTGTCGAACCCAATCCGATCCCAGTGAAATGGGCGTGTAAGGAGTTGGGGCTTGTAGCATCCGATACGCTGCGTTTGCCAATGACACCGATTACCGACCACGGTCGCGACATCGTCAGGGCAGCGCTGAAGCATGCCGGTTTGCTGTAAAGTTTAGGGAGATTTGATGGCTTATTCAGTACAGAAGTCGCGCCTGGCGAAGGTTGCGAGTGTTTCGCTTGTTATGCTGCTCGCTGCCTGTAGTTCAGACTCGCGCTACAAGCGCCAGGTGAGCGGTGATGAATCCTATCTGGATGCGACCCCGCTTGCTGAACTTCATGCACCGGCTGGTATGATCCTGCCGATTCAAAACGGCGATTATAATATTCCCGTGACCAACGGCAGCGGCCTGGTTGGTAAAGCGCTTGATATTCGTCCGCCAGCACAGCCTCTGGCGCTGGTAAGCGGGGCGCGTACCCAGTTCACCGGTGATACGGCGTCTCTGCTGGTTGAAAGCGCGCGCGGAAGCAATCTGTGGCCACAGGTCGTCAGCGTTATTCAGGCGAAGAATTACACCATTGATAAGCGCGATGACGCCAGCCAGACGTTAACCACCGACTGGATCGAGTGGAACCGTCTTGATGAAGATCAGCAGTACCGTGGACGCTATCAGGTCTCCGTGAAACCACAGGGTTACCAGCAGGCAGTTAACGTTAAGCTGTTGAACCTGGAGCAGGCGGGTAAACCGGTTGCGGATGCCGCCTCTATGCAGCGTTACAGCACTGAAATGCTGAACGTGATCGCCGCAGGTCTGGATAAGACCGCTACCGATGCCGCGAACGCCGCGCAGAACCGTAACGGCGTCACTTACGACGTTCAGAGCGGCGCGGATGACACCGGCCTGCCAATGCTGGTGGTGCGTGCACCGTTTAACCAGACCTGGCAGCGCCTGCCAGCGACGCTGGAAAAAGTGGGCATGAAAGTGACCGACAGCACCCGTTCAACCGGCAGCATAACGGCGACCTATAAGCCGCTGTCCGACAGCGCGTGGCAGGAACTGGGCGCCAAAGATCCTCAGCTTTCCTCCGGTGATTACAAGATTCAGGTAGGTGACCTCGATAACCGCAGCAGCCTGCAGTTTATCGATCCAAAAGGTCACACGCTGACCCAGGCGCAGAACGATGCGCTGGTCGCTGTCTTCCAGGCAGCATTCAGCAAATAAATACGAGGGCGGGTTAATCCCGCCCTTTTTATTTTCGTGCTACGCAAACGTGTGCGTGGCATAATATACCCCGTTTTGAACGCAAATTATCACACCAGGAGTAATGAAGATGCAGAAGCAAGCTGAGTTGTATCGTGGCAAAGCGAAGACCGTATACAGCACGGAGAACCCGGATCTGTTGGTGCTCGAGTTCCGCAATGATACGTCAGCAGGGGATGGCGCCCGCATTGAGCAGTTCGATCGTAAAGGCATGGTGAACAACAAGTTCAACCACTTCATTATGACCAAACTGGCCGAAGCGGGTATCCCGACCCAGATGGAAGCGTTGCTGTCCGATACGGAATGTCTGGTGAAAAAACTGGATATGGTTCCGGTTGAGTGCGTGATTCGTAACCGTGCGGCAGGCTCCCTGGTGAAGCGTCTGGGCATTGAAGAAGGTATTGAGCTGAATCCACCGCTGTTCGACCTGTTCCTGAAAAACGATGCCATGCACGACCCAATGGTCAACGAATCCTACTGCGAAACCTTCGGCTGGGTGAGCAAAGAGAACCTGGCGCGCATGCAGGAACTGACCTACAAAGCCAACGACGTGCTGAAAAAGCTGTTTGATGACGCGGGCCTGATCCTCGTCGACTTCAAGCTGGAGTTTGGTCTGTTCAAAGGTGAAGTGGTGCTGGGCGACGAGTTCTCCCCGGACGGCAGCCGCCTGTGGGATAAAGAAACCCTGGATAAAATGGACAAAGACCGTTTCCGTCAGAGCCTGGGTGGCCTGATTGAAGCGTACGAGGCGGTAGCTCACCGTTTAGGCGTTAAGCTCGACTAAGTTCCTCAGTTGCCAAAGGATGTTCGCATCCTTTGGCGTCTTACCTTTGTTTCCTATGGTAATCTTGCCGTTAACCGCCTACGATCATAGCTATTATTAATGGAATAGTTCGAGGTGGTTATGCGCTGGCAAGGGCGTCGTGAAAGTGACAATGTAGAAGACAGACGCAGTGATGGTGGCGGTCCTTCAATGGGCGGGCCCGGCTTCCGCTTACCCAGCGGCAAGGGCGGTATCATCCTGCTGATTGTGGTGCTGGTCGCAGGTTACTACGGGGTCGACCTCACCGGTCTGATGACCGGTCAACCGCTGCAGCAGCAACAGTCTCAGCGCTCCATCAGCCCGAATGAAGATGAAGCGGCCAAATTTACCTCCGTTATTCTCGCCACAACTGAAGACACCTGGAGTCAGCAGTTCGAGAAGATGGGGCGCACCTACCAGCAGCCTAAGCTGGTGATGTACCGGGGCGCAACCCGCACCGGATGCGGTACCGGGCAATCTGTGATGGGGCCGTTCTACTGCCCGGCAGACGGCACCGTCTATATCGATCTCTCTTTTTACGATGACATGAAACGCAAGCTTGGCGCTGACGGTGATTTTGCTCAGGGCTACGTTATCGCGCATGAAGTCGGCCATCACGTGCAAAAGCTGCTGGGGATTGAGCCCAAAGTGCGCCAGCTGCAGCAGAACGCGTCTCAGGCCGAAGTGAACCGCCTTTCCGTCAAAATGGAACTGCAGGCGGACTGCTTCGCGGGCGTCTGGGGCCACAGTATGCAGCAGCAGGGCGTGCTGGAATCCGGGGATCTTGAAGAGGCATTAAACGCGGCTGAGGCCATCGGCGACGACCGTTTGCAGCAGCAGAGCCAGGGTCATGTCGTGCCGGACAGTTTCACTCACGGTACGTCACAGCAGCGCTACAGCTGGTTCAAGCGCGGCTTTGACAGCGGCGATCCGGCCCAGTGTAATACCTTTGGCAAAGCCATGTGATGGTGTCGTTTGAACATCTGACGCGCGAGCTTGAGCGTACCGGGCACCGCCGTCTGGTGGTGCTCACTGGCGATGAGCAATGGACGTTGAGCCAGGCGGCTGGCCTGCGTGATGCCTTGCCGGGAGACTGGCTGTGGCTGGAGGAGAATCCCTCAAAAGCCGTTAGCGGGATGCTGGGGCGCGAATACCTGCACGCCGTTTTTGATGCGCGTGCCGGGTTTGATGTTTCAGCCTTTGCCGCACTCAGCGGGACGCTGCGCGCCGGAAGCCTGCTGGTGCTGCTGGTGCCGCCTCTCGCTGACTGGGCCGACAAGCCCGACGGCGATTCCGTGCGCTGGAGCGACAGCGCAGAACCCATCGCCACCCCGCGCTTCGTTCACCATTTTTGCCGGACGCTTGCCGCCGATGCGGATGCGATCGTCTGGCAACAGCACCGTCCTCTCTCTCTTCCCGCTGCGCCGGATTCGCCCGCCTGGCAGCCAGCCAGCGGCGAGCCGCAGCGCGAGCAGGCGGAGATCCTCGACGCGCTTCTGACCATGCCTGAGGGCGTCGCTGCCGTGACGGCACCGCGGGGGCGCGGAAAGTCAGCCCTCGCGGGGATGCTGCTCAACAGCATTCAGGGGAGTGCGGTGGTCACTGCACCGGCCAAAGGGGCAACGGATGTCATTGCGCGCTTCGCTGGCGAGCATTTTCACTTTATGGCCCCGGATGCGCTGCTGGCCTCCACGACAGAAGCCGACTGGTTGATTGTTGATGAAGCCGCAGCCATCCCCGGCCCGCTGCTGGACAAGCTGGTGTCGCGCTTTCCCCGCGTGTTGCTGACCACCACGGTACAGGGTTATGAAGGCACGGGCAGGGGGTTTCTGCTCAAGTTCTGCGCCCGGTTCAGCGGGCTGCGGCGCTATACCTTAACCACCCCCATTCGCTGGGCGTTCGGGTGTCCGCTTGAGCGGATAGTGGCGAATACGCTGCTGTTTGACGACGCGCTTATTGACCGCAAACCGGAAGGTGACGTGCGTATACGGTTGCTGGAGCCGCGGATGTGGGAGAGCGACCCGGCGCGCGTGGCAAGCGTGTATGAACTGCTGTGTGCCGCGCACTACCGGACGTCCCCGCTCGATTTACGCCGTATGATGGACGCCCCCGGCCAGCACTTTGCGGTTGCACACGCGGGTGCGGATATGGCGGGCGCGCTCTGGCTGGTGGAAGAGGGGGGATTGCCCCCCGATCTGAGCCGCGCGGTGTGGGCGGGCTTTCGTCGTCCTCGCGGGAACCTTGTGGCGCAATCACTGGCGGCGCACGGCGGGTCGCCTCTTGCGGCGACGCTGAAGGGGCGGCGGATTAGCCGCATTGCGGTGCATCCCCACCGTCAACGGGAAGGTATCGGCCAGCGGCTTATTCGCAGCGCCAGCGGTGAAGATTATCTCTCGGTAAGTTTTGGCTATACCGACGAGCTGTGGCGTTTCTGGCGGCAGTGCGGCTTTGTGCTGGTGCGAATGGGCAGCCATCGGGAAGCCAGCAGCGGGTGCTACACGGCGATGGCCTTACTGCCGCATAGCGAGGCCGGGCACCGCCTGTGCGCGCAGGAGCACCAGCGCCTGTGTCGTGATATGCGCGTTCTTTCAGCCTGGAACGGCGAAAAGATCCCGGTGACCGATGCCTGGGAAGCTACCCTTAATAGTGACGACTGGCTGGAGTTGGCGGGATTTGCCTTTGCGCACCGGGCATTTTCAACCTCGGTTGCTGCCCTGACGCGGCTGGTGTTAGCTACAGACATGCCGCTTCCGGCGCTGCGCGGGAAAATAGAGGGTAAGACGGAGGAGAAGGGGCGAAAAGCGCTGCTGTCTAAACTGCGGAGTGAAACCGCGCAAGCGCTTGAGAGCCTTGATTATTCCCGCTGCCAGCAGCTGAAAGCCGACATTTTGCAATGGCAATTTTTTCAATGACTTCTTCAGTAAAGTGGCATGGTCATTACCCCGCAGAGGCGTAAAATCCTGCTCATCAATTAAGGAGACCGCCATGAAACACGACCATTTTGTTGTTCAAAGCCCTGACAAACCGGCTAAACAGTTACTGCTCCTGTTTCATGGCGTGGGCGATAATGCCGTCAATATGGGACAGATTGGCCGCTGGTTTGCGCCCGTTTTTCCGGAAGCATTGATCGTCAGCATCGGCGGCGTGGAGCCGTGCGGTCCAGACGGACGGCAGTGGTTCCCGGTTCAGGGAGTGACGGAGGAGAACCGTCAGGCGCGCATTGATGCGATCATGCCCACGTTTATCGACATCGTGCGCTACTGGCAGCAGCAGAGCGGCGTAGGCGCTGACGCAACGGCGCTGATTGGCTTCTCGCAGGGGTCAATCATGTCGCTGGAAAGCGTAAAAGCGCAGCCCGGTCTGGCTTCACGCGTCATCGCCTTTAACGGGCGTTATGCAACGCTACCGACAAGCGCGACCACGCAGACCACCATCCATCTCATTCACGGTGGTGAAGATCGGGTGATTGAGCTTTCGCATGCGGTAGCTGCCCAGGAAGCGCTGGTGCGCGAGGGCGGGGATGTGACGCTGGATATTGTTGACGATCTGGGCCACGCGATCGACGACCGCAGCATGCAGTTTGCGCTCGACCATCTGCGCTATACCGTGCCGAAGCACTACTTTGATGAAGCGCTCAGCGGCGGTAAGCCGAATGATGATGATATTGTTGAGTTTATGTGAGGTTATCCCCTCTCCACAGGAGAGGGGATACAGACCGATTACTTCTTCTGGTCTTTCTTCGGCCAGTCGTCGTCATCGTCCCACTTGTCGTTAAAATCACGGTGCGGCGGGAGATCCGGCTTATTCGCGAGAAACTTTTTGTGGTCAACGCGCTTAAGGTCTTTAATCACGTTCAGCAGTACGCCGACCAGAAACACCAGCACCAGAATCCACCAGTACTTTGCAAGCCAATCCATTCGCTATTCCTCTCTGAGCGCTCGTCAGGCGACGAGTTGCTCCATAATACGTTGATACATGCGGGCCAGCAGTTGTAAATCGGCTGCGTTCACACACTCGTTGATTTTGTGAATCGTCGCGTTAACCGGACCCAGTTCGACAACCTGTGCACCCATGCGGGCGATAAAGCGTCCGTCTGAGGTGCCGCCCGTCGTCAGCAGCTGCGGCTTAATTTCATTATAGTGCTCAATGGCGTTCACCACCGCATCCACCAGCTTGCCGCGCTGCGTCAGGAACGGCTGGCCGGAAAGCCACCAGTCAACGGTGTAGCGCAGGTTGTATTTTTCCAGCAGAGCGACAACGCGCGCTTTGATCGTCTCGTCGGTCAGTTCGGTACTGAAGCGGAAGTTGAACTGGACAAAGAAATCTCCCGGGATGACGTTGTTGCTGCCGGTTCCGGCCTTGACGTTGGCGATCTGCATGCTGGTCGGCGGGAAGAACTCGTTGCCTTTATCCCACTCGATGCCTACCAGTTCGTTCAGCATTGGCGCGGCACGGTGGACCGGGTTATCGGCCAGATGCGGGTAGGCCACGTGCCCCTGAACCCCATGTATGGTCAGGTTACAGGTCAGCGAGCCGCGGCGACCATTTTTGACGACATCACCCACCACTTCGGTACTGGAAGGCTCGCCGACCAGACAGTAGTCAAGACGTTCATTGCGCGCCATCAGCGCCTCAACGACCTTCACGGTACCGTTATGGGCGCTGGCTTCTTCATCGGAGGTGATCAAGAACGCGAGACGGTTTTTGTGGTTCGGATGCTGAGCCACAAAGCGCTCTGCCGCCACAACCATTGCCGCCAGCGAACCTTTCATGTCTGCCGCGCCGCGGCCGAAGAGCATGCCATCGCGGATGGTCGGCTCAAACGGCGGATTAATCCAGCGATCGGCGTCACCCGCGGGAACGACGTCAGTGTGCCCGGCAAAGGCCAGCGTTTCGCCCTGGCCACGCCACGCCCAGAAGTTCTGGGTGTCGCCAAAATCCATGCGCTCAACGGTAAAACCGATGGCGCGCAGGCGCTCAATCATTAATGCCTGACAACCTGCGTCGTCCGGGCTAAGGGAGGGACGGCGAATAAGCTGTTGAGTCAGCTCAATGACCGGGCATGACATACACTACACCTCTACGAAAAAGTCAGAATAAAGGGTTTCACTGAAACCCAGCAGCATAGGCTGACCTGGCTTGCAGAGCAATGGGCGTTTGATAATTGCCGGCATGTCGAGCATTAACTTTGCCGCGCTGTCGGCGTCAACGATGCTGGCGCGCACGGATTCGTCCAGCTTACGCCAGGTGGTGCCGCGGGTGTTCAGCAGCGCTTCCCATCCCAGTTCGTTAATGGCGGTATGCAGAAATTCTGCATCAAGCCCGTCGGCACGATAATCGTGGAAGCGGTACTCGACGTTATTAGTTTCCAGCCAGCGGCGTGCTTTTTTGATGGTGTCGCAATTTTTAATGCCGTACATCACAACCATGTTGAATCCTTTTGCTCTTATGGCGATTAAACGTTCAATAAATTCGAAGATATATCTTTAGGTGGAATATAACACACTCAAGAATGCTCTGGATTTACACTTCTTCTTAATTCAACTCACACTTGTACGCTGAATATACTTTCACCATTTAAGCATAGATGTCCACCGTGTTTAAATTCTGAATAAACTCAGCGCGTAAAATAAAACTCACCCGTGCGTAGGGTTATTTCAAAATATTGCTGGCCGTCACACAAAATTTAAACTCCTCCGTTCATATTTATCATAAATCCCCAACGGTGGCGGGGTACAATCACAGCGATTGGTTAAACAGTCTTCACAATGATGATACGTTTTCGTAGAATGCGCATAATAATAAGAGAGGTTGTTATGATTGAACGTGAACTGGGGAACTGGAAAGATTTTATCGAAGGCATGCTTCGTAAATGACATTCAGTAAGAATTGCAAGAGCACTAAAATAAGTAAAATAACCATAGTGTGAATTAATCACACAATAAAAAGGCGGCCGATTAAGCCGCCTTTTTTATGACTGCGGGTTATTCCTGTCGCTCCCGGAGCGGGAAGCGACGACGCACCAGCACAAAGAACAGCGGCACAAAATAAATCGCCAGGATGGTGGCCGAAATCATCCCCCCCATGACGCCGGTACCCACCGCATGCTGGCTGCTTGAGCCTGCACCCGTGCTGGTTGCCATCGGCAGTACGCCAAAAATAAACGCCAGTGAGGTCATCAGGATCGGACGTAGGCGCTGGCGGCAGGCGTGCAGCGTGGCGGCCATCAGCTCGTGGCCTTTGGCATTCATCTCGTTGGCAAACTCAACGATCAGAATGGCGTTTTTCGCCGACAAGCCGATCACCGTAAGTAGCCCCACCTGGAAGTAAACGTCGTTCTCCAGGCCGCGCATCCAGGTCGCCAGCAGCGCACCGATAACCCCAAGCGGCACCACCAGCATGACCGAGAACGGAACCGACCAGCTCTCATACAGCGCGGCAAGGCAGAGGAAGACCACCAGCAAAGAAAGCGCATAGAGGGCAGGGGCCTGCGCCCCGGAGAGACGCTCCTGGTAAGACATGGCCGTCCATTCCAGACCAAAACCGGCGGGCAACTGCTGCACCAGTTTTTCCATGGTGTCCATGGCGGTACCGGTGCTGACGCCCGGCGCGGCTTCCCCGACGATTTCAACTGCCGAATAGCCGTTATAGCGCTCCAGACGCGGCGAACCGCTCTCCCAGCGCGAGGTGGCAAAGGCGGAGAAGGGGACCATCCCGCCAGAATTATTGCGTACAAACCAGCGGTTAATATCATCCGGCAACATGCGGAACGGCGCGGCTGCCTGGACATACACTTTTTTCACTCGGCCGCGATCCATAAAGTCATTTACGTAGCTTGAGCCCCATGCGGTTTGCAGGGTGTCGTTGATATCCTCGATCGACACGCCCAGCGCCTGCGCCTTACGCTGGTCGATATCCACCTGAAGCTGCGGGCTGTCGTCAAGACCGTTGTGACGAACGCGGGTCAGGCCGGGATCTTTCCCTGCTAGTTCTAGCAGCTTATCGCGCGCGGCCATCAGGGCCGAGTGGCCCGCGCCGGCGTGATCCTGTAGCTCCATATCAAACCCGGCGGAACTGCCCAGGCCGCTGATCGCGGGCGGGCTGCTGGCAAAGACGCGCGCCTCTTTAATGCGGGCAAACGCTTTGGTTGCGCGTTCAATGATGGCGAACGAGGTTCCCGTTCTGGCGTCGCGTTCGTCCCAGTCTTTCAGGCGGACAAACATGCGGGCGACGTTCTGCCCGTTCCCGCCCGGGCCGGAGCCGACGGTAGAGAAGACCGAAACAACGTTATTTTTCTCTTTGGTGAAGAAGTACTGCTCAACGTTCTGAACCACCTTCAGCGTCTGCTGCTGGGTGGATCCGCTCGGGAGCTGCACCGAGGTGATGAACATCCCCCGGTCTTCCTGCGGCAGGAACGAGGTGGGAAGATGCAGGAACAGCCACACCATGCCGCCCAGCAGCACAACGTAAATCATCATCCAGCGCAGGCTGCGGTGTAGCACTTTGCCGACGGCAGATTCATACCGCTCGGCGTTGCGGTTGAACGTGCGGTTAAACCAGCCGAAGAACCCTTTCTGGCCGTGATGTTCCCCTTTGTGCAGCGGCTTAAGGAGGGTGGCGCAGAGCGCGGGAGTGAGGATCAGCGCCACCAGTACGGAGAGCACCATCGCCGAGACGATGGTGATTGAGAACTGACGGTAAATCGCCCCGGTTGTACCGCCAAAGAAGGCCATCGGGATAAAGACCGCCGACAGCACCATCGCGATACCGACTAACGCCCCCTGAATTTGTCCCATCGATTTACGCGTCGCCTGACGCGGGGAAAGCCCCTCTTCGCTCATGATGCGCTCGACGTTTTCGACCACCACGATAGCATCGTCCACCAGCAGGCCAATCGCCAGCACCATGGCAAACATCGTCAGGGTGTTGATGCTGTAGCCGAACGCGTAAAGCACCGCAAAGGTGCCCAGCAGCACCACCGGGACGGCAATGGTGGGGATCAGCGTGGCGCGGAAGTTTTGCAGGAACAGGTACATGACCAGGAACACCAGGGCGATCGCTTCCAGCAGGGTTTTGACTACGTCCTCAATCGAAGCTTTAACGAAGGAGGTGGTTTCATAGGCGACCTTGTACTCCAGCCCGTGCGGGAAATACTGCGACAGCTCATCCAGACGGTCCAATACCAGCTTCGCCGTCGCCATTTCGTTTGCGCCGGAGGCCAGCTTAATTCCCAGTCCAGAGGCCGGGTTGCCGTTAAAGCGGCTCAGGTAATCGTATTTCTCTGCACCCATTTCCACCTTAGCAACGTCGCCCAGACGCACTTCTGAGCCATCCTGATTCACGCGCAGGGTGATGTTGCGGAACTGGTCCGGGGTCTGAAGCAGAGATTGTGAATTAATGGTGGCGTTCAGGGCCTGTTTATCGACGGAAGGCGTGCCTCCCAGTTGCCCCACGGCAATTTGGGCGTTCTGTGCTTTGATGGCGTCCGTCACGTCGGTCGCCGTCATCTGATAGCTGTTCAGCTTGTTGGGATCGAGCCAGATACGCATCGAGTACTGTGAGCCGTAGGCGTCGATATCCCCCACGCCGTTAATACGGCTGAGCGGGTCCTGAATATTACTGGCGACGTAGTCCGCAATGTCCTGTTTATCCATTGAGCCATCGGTGGAGACAAACGCGATGGTCAGAATGTTGGTATCACCGGTTTTACGCACGGTGACGCCCTGGTTCTGCACGGCCTGGGGCAGTTTACGCATGGCCGACTGCAGCTGGTTTTGTACCTGCTGCACCGCTTCGTCCGGGTCGGTGCCCGCCTCAAAGCTCAGGGTGACAGTCGCCTGTCCCGTGGCGCTGCTTTGGGAGGACATGTACATCAGATTATCCAGACCCGTCATGTTCTGCTCGATAACCTGCGTCACGGTATTTTCCAGCGTTTGTGCGGACGCGCCGGGGTAGTTTGCTGTGACACGCACGTTAGGCGGTGCCAGATCGGGATATTGCTCAACGGGAAGAGAAGTAATCGCCAGGACACCTGTCAGACACAACAGGATGGCAAGCACCCAGGCAAAAATGGGGCGATCGATGAAAAAATTCGCCATGAAAGTGTGACCTCGTTTTGCTGCACGTCATTATTGTTTATTGCCCGCATCACTTTAGCGGTAAGGCCCAGGCCAAACGTGGAGAAATAAAGGAGATAATGTAAATTATCATGCGCTTTTCCCGGCGCTTCCCCCTTTACCGTTATTTACCTGTTAACGGCGCGGGTGCGGGGAACGTCACGCTGACCTGCGTGCCGCCGTTTTGCGGCTGCGAGAAGTGCAGCATTCCGCCGAGCCGTTGCGCGCGTTCTCGCATAATGTTCAGCCCGTAGTGTCCCGGCGGCTCGCTGGCCTCGCCAATCCCGATGCCGTTGTCGCGAATGCTGACGCTGTGCGTGCCGTCCAAGGCGGTCACGCAGCTGACGGTGATCTCGCTGGCCTGCGCGTGCTTAATCGCATTCAGGACGGCCTCCCGCACGATCTGCAGCAAATGCACCTGCTTCTGCGCGTCAAGCGCCAGGGTGGAGAGGCGGCAGTCGAGGTGCAGCTTCGCCTGCGTCTGGCTCTGCAGGGCATCGAGGGACTCCTGCAGCGCCGCGGGTAAATTCGCATGGTTTAGCGTCAGGCGGAAGGTGGTCAGCAGCTCGCGCAGCTGCTGCCAGGCGTTGTTCAACTCGCGGGAGAAGTCGGTGATGATCGTCTGCGCGGAGGCATTTTCCGCCGGCACGGCGTGTTTAAGCAGCGTGAGCTGGATCCGCAGATAGGAGAGTACCTGCGCCAGCGAATCATGCAGCTCGCGGGCGATGGTGGCGCGCTCCTCCATCAGCAGCAGCTGCTGGTAATGCTTCTGCGCCTGGTTAAAGTACAGCCCACGTCCGAGCATGGTCGCCACGCTTCTCATCAGCGGAAGAGGAACGCTGCCCGTCTCGCTTTGCCAGCGCAGCTCGCCGTAGAGGGTATCCTGCATCAGCACCGGCAGGGTTTGCAGAGAAATGCCGCTCACCTCTGTTCCTTCACACAGCCGCCAGTCGTCGCTGGTGCGTAGCTCCAGGTAATTCATCTGCGTGTATTCATGCACAATCTGCAAAATATGCCGGAAGCACAGGCTGTCTATCTGCCCGGTATTCAGCGCCTGGGAGCATTTGAACAGCATGTCGAGCTGCTGGTGGGCTTCATGCAAATGGCGCGTCTTTTCCGCGACGGAGGCTTCGAGCGACCGATAGAGAGTATGTAGCTCGCCCGACATATGGTTGAAGGCGCGGGAGAGCTGGCCCAGCTCGTTGGGGAGCGCGGTGTCCGGCGCCGGGGTGGTAAATTCCCCTCGCTCAATGCGTTCGCTGGCGGCCACCAGGTTGTTCAGCGGCAACACCACCTGGCGACGGATGCGCCGCAGGGTAAACAGCGTCAGCAGCAGGATCCCGAGCGCGCCAGCCAGAGAGAGGAGGGTCACCGTCTGGATTTTATTTTCGGTGTAGTGCTGGAGGGCGAGCACAAAGGCATCAATGCGGCCGACAAAATCCTCAATGTGAGCGTCATACCATGCGCTGTCGCCGCGGGCGATGTGCTTGTCCATGTCCAGCCAGGCCACATGCAGCTGCTGATAGCGCGCCTTGACGTTGTCCGGGACGTACCAGCGGTTCAGCTTCTCCAGGGAAGGCGCGCTTAACGTTCGCTGCCAGTTCTCACGATGCGCCATAAGGGAGGGGCTGTTGCGCTGCATCTCGTAGCCGAGGCGGTAACTCTGCATGCGCAGCGAGCCCGCAATGTTGATAGCTTCGGCGTCACGCTGGCTGCTGGCAAGCGTCAGCAGCGCGACGGTGCTGGTCAGCACGGACAGGGCAATGATCGAAAAGAAAGCCCAGGCAAGGCTTCCGGAAACGGGGCGTTTAACGGTCACGGAACGGATCTCTGCATAAAATGGCTCAGCCACAGGTCATGGGCAGTTGTACATTGCCTGATAACGCAGTAGCGAGCAAATAGCTTATTCATACTAAAGATAAGGTTATTGATCCAAAAGCCGCTTTGGGTATTAACCTGAAATCTGGCGAGAAGTAACGCGCCGTTTGAGCCGACGGACGACAAAGCGGGCTTCACGGGGTAGTATAAACAGACTCATTTAGCCGTGGAGCCCGTATGTCCCTGAACATTACCGTTATCAAAGACAAAATCCTTTCTGAAAATTACTTTGTCCTGCGTAACATCACTTACGATTTAACCCGTAAGAACGGTGACGTGATTCGCCACAAACGCGAAGTCTACGACCGGGGCAATGGCGCAACCATTCTGCTGTATAACCGTGAAAAGCAAAGCGTAGTGCTGATTCGCCAGTTCCGGGTCGCGACTTGGGTCAACGGCAATGCGGACGGGCGCCTGATTGAAACCTGCGCCGGCCTGCTTGATGACGATGAGCCGGAAGTCTGCATCCGCAAGGAGGCCGTTGAGGAGACCGGTTTTGAAGTGGGCGAGGTGCAAAAAGTCTTTGAGCTTTTCATGTCCCCTGGCGGGGTGACCGAGCTGGTCCATTTCTTCATTGCGGAATACACCGATGCCCAGCGCACGCATCGCGGCGGCGGCGTGGAGGATGAAGACATTGAAGTGCTGGAAATGCCTTTCACCCAGGCCGTTGAGATGGTGAAAAGCGGCGAGATCCGCGACGGTAAAGCGGTGATCCTGTTACAGTATCTGCAAACCAGCGGCTTAATGAACCCTAAACCGATGTCGTGATAACGTGTATTTCAGATAAATCTATCCGATAAATCCGATTGAGCCCGCCCGCCCTGGGCACGAAGATACGCCCCAGATTGACCTTTTCGTTTCCGGGGCTGTGCCATTCATGCGCTACTGCGTTTTGCTTTTCTTCATTTTCTGCGTGCTACCCGCGCCTCTGGTGTGGGCTGCGCCCGCGCAGCAGTCTTTTTCAGACTGGCAGGTTACCTGCAACAACCAGAATTTCTGCGTGGCGCGAAACACCGGCGAGCATCGCGGTCTGGTCATGACGCTGAGCCGTAGTGCAGGCGCGAAAACGGACGCCAGCTTGCGCATCGATCTCGGCGGGCTTTCGGCCCCGCCGGTTAAAGAGCCTGACATTGCCCCGCGCCTGCTGCTCGACAACGTTCCGTTAAAGCTCAATTCGCAGCACTGGCAGTTAACCCCCTGGCATCTCAAAACTGAAGATGCGGGTACCATCACCACGTTTCTGAAAACCATTCAGGAAGGGCAGGCGCTGACCCTGCGCGGGGGGAAGCAGACGATCTCGCTGGTCGGTCTGAAGGCGGCGCTGCTGTTTATCGACGCCCAGCAGAAGCGCGTTGGCAGCGAAACGGCATGGATTAAAAAAGGAGATAGCCCGCCGCTGAGCGTGCCTCCTGCACCGGCATTAAAAAAGGTGGCAGTGGTGAATCCGACGCCAACGCCGCTGACGCATAGCGAGCTGAACGATCTGCTGGATTATGGGACGTGGCGGATGAACAACAGCCAGTGCTCGCTGGATCCTAACCGTCGTGAAGTACGCGTCACTGCATTAACGGATGACAAAGCGCTGTTGATCGTCAGCTGTGAAGCGGGGGCCTATAACACGGTCGATCTGGCGTGGCAGGTCTCGCGTAAAAAACCGTTCGCCGCCCGTAGCGTCAGGTTACGTCTGCCGTTCACCCCCTCCAGCCAGAGCAGCGACATGGAGCTGATGAACGCCCGCTTCGATGAGAAAACGCGCGAGCTGACGACGCTGGCGCTGGGACGCGGTATAGGAGACTGCGGGATCCAGACGCGCTGGCGTTTTGACGGCCAGCGCTTCCGCCTGGTGCGCTATGCGGAAGAGCCAAGCTGCGATAGCTGGAATGGGCCAGACGCCTGGCCCACGCTGTGGATCACACGCTAGTTTTGCCGGATAGCGCTGTCGCACTACAACACGCTCAGCGCTTTCTCCACCACGTTCTCAACGGTAAAGCCGAAATACGGGAACAGCTTGTCGGCAGGAGCGGATTCACCGTAACCCCGCATGCCCACAATTGCCCCTTTCAGCCCCACGTACTTATACCAGTAGTCGGCAATACCCGCTTCCACCGCCACGCGCGCCGCAACGCTGGAAGGCAGCACCGATTCCCGATACGCCTCGTCCTGGGCGTCAAAAATATCCGTTGAAGGCAGAGATACCACGCGCACCGCGTGACCTTCGGCGGTAAGCTTCTCCGCCGCTTTCACCGTGATTTCCACCTCGGAACCGGTGGCAATCAGGATCACGTCCGGCTTGCCGCCGCTGTCTTTCAGGATGTACCCGCCGCGGGCAATGTTTTTTACCTGCTCCGGCGTGCGCTCGATCTGCGCCAGGTTCTGGCGCGACAGGATCAGCGCCGTAGGTCCGTTATGACGCTCAACGGCCAGCTTCCAGCCCACCGCCGCTTCCACCTGGTCGCACGGACGCCAGGTGCTGAAGTTTGGCGTCAGGCGCAGGCTTGCCAACTGCTCTACCGCCTGGTGCGTCGGACCATCCTCACCCAGCCCGATGGAGTCATGGGTGTAGACCATGATCTGCCGGGCCTTCATCAGCGCCGCCATACGCGCCGCGTTTCGGGCGTACTCGACGAACATCAGGAAGGTGGCGGTGTAGGGTATGAAGCCGCCGTGATGGGCGATGCCGTTAGCAATCGCGGTCATCCCAAACTCGCGCACGCCGTAGTGGATGTAGTTCCCGGCAATGTCTTCCTTCAGGGATTTAGAGCCGGACCAGATGGTGAGGTTGCTTGGTGCCAGATCCGCCGAGCCGCCGAGCAGCTCAGGCAGGAGAGGGCCAATCGCGTTCAGGGTGTTTTGCGACGCCTTACGGGTAGCGATTTTCGCCGGGTTGGACTGCAGATTTTCAATCAGCGCCTGGGTTTTATCGTCCCAGTCTACCGGCAGGCCGCCGCTCATGCGGCGGGAAAACTCGGCGGCCAGCTCCGGGTGCGCTTTTTTGTAGGCGGCAAATTTTTCGTTCCAGGCCTGCTGCGCTTTCTCACCGTCTTCGCGCGCATCCCATGCTCTGTAGATCTCTTTCGGGATCTCAAACGGCGGATATTTCCAGCCCAGTTTCTGGCGGGTCAGCGCCACTTCCTCTTCGCCCAGCGCCGCGCCGTGCGCCTCTTCTTTGCCCGCTTTGTTCGGCGAGCCGAAGCCAATGGTGGTACGGCAGATAATCAGGGACGGTTTGTCCTTCACGCTCTGCGCTTCCTGAATCGCTTTTTTCACCGCTTCCGGATCGTGGCCGTCAATCTCGTGCACCACGTGCCAGTGATAGGCCTCAAAGCGTTTTGCCGTGTCATCGGTAAACCAGCCCTCGGTTTCCCCGTCGATGGAGATGCCGTTGTGGTCATAGAAGCCAATCAGCTTGCCGAGCCCCAGCGTGCCCGCCAGCGAGCAGACCTCGTGGGAGATCCCCTCCATCAGGCAGCCGTCACCCATAAAGACGTAGGTGTAGTGATCGACAATCTCGTGGTCGGGCTGGTTGAACTGCGCGGCCAGCGTACGCTCGGCAATTGCCAGGCCGACGGCATTCGCCAGCCCCTGGCCCAGCGGGCCGGTGGTCGTTTCCACGCCCGGTGTATAGCCGATCTCCGGGTGGCCCGGCGTTTTGGAGTGCAGCTGGCGGAAGTTTTTTAACTCCTCAAGCGGCAGGTCGTAGCCGGAAAGGTGCAGCAGGCTGTAGAGCAGCATCGAGGCGTGGCCGTTGGAAAGAATAAAACGGTCGCGGTCGTACCAGGTTGGGTCAGTGGGGTTGTGCTTCAGGAAGTCGTTCCACAGCACTTCGGCAATATCGGCCATCCCCATCGGGGCGCCAGGGTGGCCGGAATTGGCTTTTTGTACGGCATCCATGCTGAGGGCGCGAATGGCGTTAGCGAGCTCTTTACGGGACATAGTTCACTCCGTGGCAAGGTTAAAGTTTGGCGGCGAGAAGATCTTCGAGTTTTCGCTGGTCGACGGCGAACTGGCGGATGCCGTCCGCCAGTTTTTCCACGGCCATAGGGTCCTGATTATGCTCCCAGCGGAACTCCGCTTCGGTCATGGCTTTCGGTTTTGGCAGGACGGTAGAGGTCGGCACCAGCTTGCGGATCACCGTTTCGTCGCTCTCCTGCAGCTTTTTCAGCAGGTCAGGGGAGATGGTCAGACGGTCGCACCCTGCGAGCGCCAGGATCTGCTCGGTGCGGCGGAAGCTGGCCCCCATCACAATGGTTTCGTAGCGATGCTGCTTGTAATAATCGTAGATATTACGCACCGACTTCACGCCAGGGTCTTCCTCTACCACGTACGGGTCCATCGGCTGTTTCGCCTGATACCAGTCGTAGATGCGCCCGACAAACGGCGAGATCAGGAACACGCCCGCTTCGGCACAGGCGCGCGCCTGGGCAAAGGAGAACAGCAGCGTCAGGTTGCAGTGGATCCCCTCTTTTTCCAGAACCTCTGCCGCGCGGATGCCTTCCCATGTGGACGCGAGCTTGATCAGAATGCGTGACTTATCGATCCCCTGTTCCTGGTAGAGCTCCACCAGGCGGCGCGCTTTGTTAATACTCTTTTCCTGATCGAATGAGAGGCGGGCATCTACTTCGGTCGACACGCGCCCCGGAATGCTTTTCAGAATTTCCGCACCAAAATTAACCGCCAGCTTGTCGCTGGCTTCAGCAACCTGCTGCTCCTGCGTTTTCCCGCGCTGTTTACCGTAGGCAATCGCGTCGTCAATCAGATGGCTAAAATGGGCAAGCCCCGCCGCTTTCAGAAGCAGCGAAGGGTTGGTGGTCGCGTCCTCTGGCTGATAGTGGCGAATCGACTCGATATCGCCGCTGTCTGCAACCACGGTGGTGAATTGTTTGATGCCGTCTAGCTGGTTCATAAATAATTACTCCTTGGAAATAAAAGAGTTAGATGAGTGCGTTAGTTCACACTTCTGAGAAAATCATGATGGACTTAACAAAAAAGCATAGCAGACGGGGCAGGCATTGCTTTTGAGACGGGTAACATGGCTGTTATAAATTGATAACAATTTTTAATGTGTGATGGTGAGAGTTTGGCAGCCTTCAAAGTTTATGCGCTGCTCAGCGGCGATACTATCTGACCGATACGTAAAAGGAATAACAAGATGGACGATCAGTTAAAACAGAGTGCCCTCGATTTTCACGAGTTCCCTGTCCCCGGTAAAATTCAGGTCTCCCCAACCAAGCCGCTGGCGACCCAGCGCGATCTGGCGCTGGCCTACTCGCCGGGCGTGGCTGCGCCATGTCTGGAGATCGAAAAAGATCCGCTGGCGGCCTACAAATACACCGCGCGCGGCAACCTTGTCGCCGTTATCTCTAACGGTACGGCGGTGCTGGGCCTGGGCAACATTGGTGCCCTGGCCGGTAAACCGGTGATGGAAGGGAAGGGCGTTCTGTTTAAGAAATTTGCCGGTATCGACGTGTTCGATATCGAAGTGGACGAACTCGATCCCGATAAGTTCATCAACGTGGTGGCCGCGCTGGAGCCGACCTTCGGCGGGATCAACCTGGAAGACATCAAAGCGCCGGAATGTTTCTATATCGAGCAGAAGTTGCGCGAGCGTATGAACATTCCCGTGTTCCATGACGACCAGCACGGCACGGCGATTATCAGCACCGCTGCCATTCTCAACGGCCTGCGCGTGGTGGAGAAAAATCTCTCCGACGTGCGCATGGTGGTCTCCGGCGCGGGCGCGGCGGCCATCGCCTGTATGAACCTGCTGGTGGCGCTGGGGATGCAGAAACACAACATCGTGGTCTGCGACTCTAAGGGTGTTATCTACAAAGACCGCGAGCCGAACATGGCGGAAACCAAAGCGGCGTATGCCGTGGAAGATGACGGCAAGCGCACGCTTGAGGACGTGATTGACGGCGCGGATATCTTCCTCGGCTGTTCAGGCCCGAAAGTACTGACCCAGGAAATGGTGCAGAAAATGGCGCGCGCACCGATGATCCTGGCGCTGGCGAACCCGGAACCGGAAATCCTGCCGCCGCTGGCGAAAGCGGTGCGCGAAGACGCCATTATCTGTACCGGCCGTTCGGACTACCCGAACCAGGTGAACAACGTGCTCTGCTTCCCGTTCATCTTCCGCGGGGCGCTGGACGTTGGCGCAACGGCGATCAACGAAGAGATGAAGCTTGCCGCCGTTCACGCCATCGCCGAGCTGGCGCACGCTGAGCAGAGCGAAGTGGTCGCCTCCGCGTATGGGGATCAGGATCTGAGCTTTGGCCCGGACTACATCATTCCAAAACCGTTCGATCCGCGCCTGATTGTCAAAATTGCGCCAGCCGTTGCCAAAGCGGCGATGGACTCCGGCGTGGCGACGCGTCCGATTCAGGATTTCGACGCGTACGTCGATAAGCTCACCGAGTTCGTCTACAAAACTAACCTGTTTATGAAGCCGATCTTCTCTCAGGCTCGCGCAGACGCGAAGCGCGTGGTGCTGGCGGAAGGGGAAGAGGCGCGCGTGCTGCACGCCACGCAGGAGCTTATCACCTTAGGGCTGGCGAAGCCGATCCTGATTGGTCGTCCGAGCGTGATCGAGATGCGAATTCAGAAGCTGGGCCTGCAGATTAAACCGGGCGTCGACTTCGAGATCGTTAACAACGAATCCGATCCGCGCTTCAAGGAGTACTGGAACGAATATTACGCGATCATGAAGCGTCGCGGGATCACCCAGGAACAGGCGCAGCGGGCGGTGATCAGCAATACTACGGTCATCGGCGCGATCATGGTCCATCGCGGCGAGGCGGATGCGCTGATCTGCGGCACCATCGGCGATTACCACGAGCATTTCAGCGTGGTGCAGGAGATCTTCGGCTATCGCGACGGCGTGCACACCGCCGGGGCGATGAACGCGCTGCTGCTGCCGAGCGGCAACACCTTTATTGCCGATACCTACGTGAACGACGATCCAACCCCGGACGAACTGGCGGAGATCACCGTGATGGCCGCCGAGACCGTGCGTCGCTTTGGTATTGAGCCGAAGGTGGCGCTGCTGTCGCACTCAAACTTTGGTTCGTCTAAATCCGCGGCGGCGTGCAAAATGCGCCAGACTCTGGAACTGGTGCGCGAGCGTGCGCCGGAGCTGATGATTGACGGGGAAATGCACGGTGATGCCGCGCTGGTGGAGAGCATCCGCAACGAACGTATGCCGGACAGCCCGCTGAAGGGATCGGCGAACATCCTGATTATGCCGAACGTGGAAGCGGCGCGTATCAGTTACAACCTGCTGCGCGTCTCCAGCTCTGAAGGGGTGACCGTAGGACCGGTGCTGATGGGCGTGGCGAAGCCGGTGCATGTGTTAACGCCGATTGCCTCCGTGCGCCGTATCGTGAACATGGTGGCGCTGGCGGTGGTTGAGGCGCAGACGCAGCCGCTGTAAGGGCGCGTGTGCTTACCCGACCTGGGGATGGAGTAGGCCGGATAAGCGCAGCACCATCCGGCAGTTAAATCCAGTCGCGTACTTTAAGGAACTCACTCAAGGCAGCCTCCGGGCTGCCTTCTTTTGGCTCGTAGCTGTACTCCCAGCGCACCAGCGGCGGCATAGACATCAGAATCGACTCCGTGCGTCCGCCGGTCTGCAGGCCGAACAGCGTCCCGCGATCCCACACCAGGTTGAACTCCACGTACCGCCCGCGACGATAAAGCTGGAACTCACGCTCGCGCACGCCGTAGTCGGTGTTTTTACGGCGTTCGACAATCGGCAGGTACGCGTCGGTGAACCCTTCGCCCACCGCGCGCATAAAGCTAAATGCCGTATCAAAATCCGGCGTGTTGAGATCGTCAAAGAACAGCCCGCCGATGCCGCGCTGTTCGTCGCGGTGCTTCAGGTAAAAATAATCGTCGCACCACTTTTTAAATTTCGGGTAGACGTCCTCGCCAAACGGCAGGCAAAGGTCCCGCGCGGTGGTATGCCAGTGCACGGCATCCTCTTCGAAGCCGTAGTAGGGCGTCATGTCGAAACCGCCGCCAAACCACCAGACCGGATCGGCCCCCGGCTTCTCCGCGATGAAAAAGCGGACGTTGGCGTGGCTGGTCGGAACAAACGGGTTATGCGGGTGGATCACCAGCGAGACGCCCATCGCTTCGAAGCTGCGGCCCGCCAGCTCAGGGCGGTGCGCGGTAGCGGACGCGGGCATGGCGTCGCCGTGAACGTGGGAAAAATTCACGCCCGCCTGTTCGAAGATGCCGCCGTTACGCAGCACGCGGCTGCGCCCGCCGCCGCCCGCTTCGCGCTGCCAGCTATCTTCCTGGAATTCACCGCCGTCTGCGGCGGCCAGTTTCTGGCAAATCTCATCCTGCAGCTGCAGCAGGAACGTTTTGACCAACTGTGCATTGGGTTTCATCAGCGTTTCCTGGAGTGCGCTTTCTGGTTATCGAACCAGTTGAAGTAACTGATAATGCCGGAGGCGATGGCGTTGGCGATCTTCTGGCGAAACGCCGTGGTGCCGAGCAGGCGCTCTTCTTCCGGATTGGTAATAAAGGACGTTTCCACCAGCACGGACGGGATAGACGGTGACTTCAGCACCACAAACGCCGCCTGTTCCGTGCTTTTACTGTGCAGACGGTGCACCGGCTTAATCCGCTTGAGGATATGCGAGCCGAGCGTCAGGCTGTTTTTGATGGTGTCCGTTTGCACGAGATCGAACAGCACCTGCTGCAACAGATGATCTTTATCCGTGGCTTTCTTCCCGGCTACTTCATCCGCCCGGTTTTCGCGATCGGAAAGGTATTTCGCCATGGCGCTACTGGCGCCGCGGTTGGAGAGGGCAAACACCGACGCGCCCGCGGCGGAAGGGTTTGTGAAGCCATCCGCGTGGATCGACATAAACAGATCCGCGCCGTGCTTGTGGGCGATCTCGACGCGGTCATACAGCGGAATGAACGTGTCGCCCGTGCGCGTCAGGCGGGCATCAATGCCGTTGCTGCGTAAAATTGCGCGCACATTTTTTGCAATTGCCAGCACGACGTGTTTTTCTTTCGAACCGTTTCTGCCAATGGCACCGGTGTCGATTCCGCCGTGGCCCGGATCGAGCATCACCAGACGCTTTGCGCCCGGCTTTTTGGTTTTCGGTTTGCTGTGTCCGTTACTGGTTTTGAGCGTGCTCTCGTCTTTTGCCTGAGCCTGCTTAGCGATGCCCGTTAACGTTAAGGCCGCCAGCCCCGCTTTGAGAACCTGACGACGCGATGTGAGTGCTTTTAATGGTTTGAATGTGCTCATGCGGCCTGAATACTGAAAAATGGGGTCCTGGTGTTATATCGTATCGTGTTTCCCGTTACGACAGTCCTTATTGAGAATTGTTTTACTTTTCATTTCAATACGTGACAAAGTGACATTATGCCAAATTTTGGCGAGATTTTCCCCGGTTATTGGCTAAACGCCCCGTTCACGCCATAATCACTGTTTTTAAACCCGAAAAGGCGGTTAATACCATGGAGATACGCGTTTTTCGCCAGGAAGATTTCGAAGAGGTGATCACCCTTTGGGAGCGCTGCGATCTGCTGCGTCCGTGGAACGATCCGGAAATGGATATCGAACGTAAGGTGAATCACGACGTTAGCCTGTTTCTGGTCGCGGAAGTGAACGGCGAGGTGGTTGGGACGGTAATGGGCGGCTACGACGGCCACCGCGGCTCGGCCTATTATCTGGGCGTCCACCCGGAATACCGGGCGCGCGGCATCGCCAACGCGCTGCTCAATCGTCTGGAAAAGAAACTCATCGCCCGCGGCTGCCCGAAAATCCAGATCATGGTGCGGGAAGATAACGACGTGGTGCTGGGCATGTATGAGCGTCTGGGCTACGAGCACGCCGACGTGCTGACGCTGGGTAAGCGCCTGATCGAAGATGAAGAGTACTGAGATCCACCCGGCTGACTATGACGCGCAGGGCCGCGTCAGGCTGCCGTTTTTATTCTGGTGCGTTTTGCTCCTCCAGGCCCGTACCTGGGTACTGTTTGTGATGGCCGGTGCGTCGCACGGGCAGGGCGATACGCTGCTGAATCTCTTTTATCCCGACCATGATGCCTTCTGGCTCGGCTTACTGCCGGGCGTACCAGCGGTGGTGGCTTTTTTGTGCAGCGGTCGACGGCATGTAATCCCGCGTCTGTGGCGTGCGCTTCGCTGGCTGCTGATCCTCGCCCAGATTGCGCTGCTGTTCTGGCAACCCGTGCTCTGGTGGCTGGGTGAACCGCTTTCCGGTATCGGCATCGCGCTGGTGGCGGCGGATATTGTGGCGCTGATGTGGCTGCTGACGAATCCCCGCTTACGCGCCTGTTTTACGCAAGAGTCAGATTAGCGCGGCACTTTTTGCCGATGCCGCACTCCAACAAGCGTTGATTTAATTAGAAAGGACGTTTCAATGAAATCGCTGCGTTTACTTTTATGCGCTCTCCCGCTGGCGTTAACCGGCTGTTCGACGCTCTCCTCCATTAACTGGTCCGCCGCGTATCCGTGGAACTGGTTTGGCTCTTCCACCGAAGTGACCGAGCAGGGCGTAGGAAAAATTACCGCGTCGACCGCGCTCGATCAGGACGCTATTCAGGATGCCCTGAGCAGTGACTATCGCCTGCGTAGCGGGATGAAAACCGAGAATGGCAACATTGTACGTTACTTTGAAGCGTTGAAGGGCGACAAGCTGGCGCTGGTGATTAACGGTGATAAAGGGACGGTGAACCGCATTGCCGTGATGGACGAAGATATTCCGACCGTCAGCGGCGTAAAGGTGGGCACTCCGTTTAGCGATCTTTATAAACAGGCCTTTGGCAACTGCAGTAGCGCCCCTTCAGACGATGGCGTGGCGGTGGAATGTAAGGCGGAAGGCAGCCAGCACATCAGCTATGTCTTCACCGGAACCTGGAGCGGTCCGGAAGGATTGATGCCCTCTGACGACACGCTAAAGAGCTGGAAAGTGAGCAAAATATTGTGGAAGCAGTAATTTGCGCCTGAACAAACCGCCTCGCTGAAATCCGGGTATAATAGCCGCCATCAATGCCACGCTGACGTGGCATCTTTATTTCAGGAGGAGCGATGTCTCAGGTTCAGAGTGGCATTTTGCCAGAACATTGCCGCGCGGCGATTTGGATTGAAGCCAATGTTAAAGGGGACGTGGATGCCCTGCGCGCGGCCAGCAAAGTTTTCGTTGATAAACTGGCCACCTTCCAGGCCAAATTCCCGGACGCCCATCTGGGTGCCGTTGTCGCTTTCGGCAATAACGTCTGGCGTCAGCTGAGCGGCGGCGAAGGCGCGGAAGAGCTGAAGGATTTTATCCCTTATGGCAAAGGCCTGGCGCCAGCCACCCAATACGACGTGCTGATCCACATCCTCTCTCTGCGCCACGACGTGAACTTCTCCGTTGCTCAGGCGGCGGTTGAAGCGTTTGGCGACAGCATCGACGTGCAGGAAGAGGTTCATGGCTTCCGCTGGGTGGAAGAGCGCGATCTGAGCGGCTTCGTTGACGGCACCGAAAACCCGGCGGGTGAAGAGGTTCGTCGCGACGTGGCGGTCATCAAAGACGGCCTGGACGCGGGCGGCAGCTACGTGTTCGTCCAGCGCTGGGAGCACAACCTCAAGCAGCTTAACCGCATGAGCGTGCACGACCAGGAGATGATGATTGGCCGCACCAAAGAAGCCAACGAAGAGATCGACGGCGATGCGCGCCCGGTGACCTCGCACCTGTCCCGCGTTGACCTTAAGGAAGACGGCAAGGGGCTCAAAATTGTTCGTCAGAGCCTGCCGTACGGCACGGCAAGCGGCACGCACGGCCTCTACTTCTGCGCCTACTGCGCGCGGCTGCACAATATTGAGCAGCAGCTGCTGAGCATGTTCGGTGACACTGACGGCAAGCGCGACGCCATGCTGCGCTTCACCCGCCCGGTCACCGGCGGCTACTATTTTGCGCCGTCCGTTGAGCGCCTGCTGGCGCTGTAAAACGCTCCCCATACGTAGGCCGGGTAAGCGTTAGCGCCACCCGGCAATTTTCCCCGCACCCTTATTCCCTTTTCTGCTTGTAAATCACCAAACGGTATATAAAACCGTTACTCCTTTCATCCCCGTTATAAATATTATGACTATAAGATAGTCATCACATTTATAAGGGTGCGCAATGGCCGTTACTGTACTGAAAAAAGGAACTCTGGCGCTGGCAGGTTTACTGCTGGTGGCCCAGGCGCAGGCGACCGAGCTGCTGAACAGCTCGTATGATGTCTCCCGCGAGCTGTTTGCCGCCCTTAACCCACCGTTCGAGCAGCAGTGGGCGAAAGAAAACAATGGCGATAAGCTGACCATCAAGCAGTCCCACGCCGGTTCATCCAAGCAGGCGCTGGCGATTTTGCAGGGGCTGAAAGCAGACGTCGTGACCTACAACCAGGTGACTGACGTGCAGATCCTGCACGACAAGGGCAAACTGCTCCCGGCTGACTGGCAGAGCCGCTTGCCAAACAATAGCTCGCCGTTCTACTCCACCATGGGCTTCCTGGTGCGTAAGGGCAACCCGAAGAACATCCACGACTGGAGCGACCTGGTGCGTTCCGACGTGAAGCTGATTTTCCCGAACCCAAAAACTTCAGGTAACGCGCGCTACACCTATTTAGCCGCGTGGGGCGCGGCAGACAAGGCTGACGGTAAGGATAAAGCGAAGACCGAGCAGTTCATGACACAGTTCCTGAAAAACGTCGAAGTGTTTGATACCGGCGGCCGCGGGGCGACCACGACCTTCGCCGAGCGTGGTCTGGGCGACGTGCTGATCAGCTTTGAATCCGAAGTGAACAACATTCGCAAGCAGTACGAAGCGCAGGGCTTCGAGGTGGTTATTCCGAAAACCAACATCCTGGCCGAGTTCCCGGTGGCGTGGGTGGATAAAAACGTGCAGGCGAACGGCACCGAGAAAGCGGCAAAAGCCTATCTCAACTACCTGTACAGCCCGCAGGCGCAGGCCATCATCACCGATTACTACTACCGCGTGAACAACCCCGACGTAATGAACAAACTGAAGGACAAATTCCCGAAGACCGCACTGTTCCGCGTGGAAGATCATTTCGGCTCCTGGCCTGAGGTGATGAAAACGCACTTTTCCAGCGGCGGTGAGTTAGACAAACTGCTGGCGGCGGGGCGTAAGTAATGTTTGCAGTCTCGACAAAACGCGTGCTGCCGGGCTTTACCTTAAGCCTCGGGACCAGCCTGCTGTTCGTCTGCCTGATCCTGCTGTTGCCGCTCAGCGCGCTGGTGATGCAGCTTGCTCAGATGAGCTGGGCGCAGTACTGGGACGTGGTCACCAACCCGCAGGTGGTGGCGGCCTATAAGGTGACGCTGCTGTCGGCGTTTGTCGCCTCCATTTTTAACGGCGTGTTTGGCCTGCTGATGGCGTGGATCTTAACCCGCTATCGCTTCCCGGGCCGTACGCTGCTTGATGCCCTGATGGATCTGCCGTTTGCGCTGCCGACGGCGGTTGCGGGCTTAACCCTCGCGTCGCTCTTCTCCGTGAACGGGCTGTACGGAGAGTGGCTGGCGAAATTTGACATCAAGGTGACCTATACCTGGCTCGGGATCGCGGTTGCGATGGCCTTTACCAGCATCCCGTTTGTGGTGCGTACCGTGCAGCCGGTACTGGAAGAGCTGGGTCCGGAATACGAAGAAGCGGCGGAAACGCTGGGCGCCACGCGCTGGCAGAGCTTCCGCAAAGTGGTTCTGCCGGAGCTCTCTCCGGCGCTGATGGCGGGCGTCGCGCTGTCGTTTACCCGCAGTCTGGGTGAGTTCGGCGCGGTGATTTTTATCGCCGGGAACATCGCCTGGAAAACGGAAGTCACCTCGCTGATGATTTTCATCCGCCTGCAGGAGTTTGATTATCCGGCGGCGAGCGCGATTGCCTCGGTGATTCTGGCGGCCTCGCTGCTGCTGCTGTATTCGATAAACACTCTGCAAAGTCGCTTTGGTCGACGTGTGGTAGGTCACTGATGGCGGAAGTTACGCAATTGAAGCGATACGATGCGCCCCGCATCAACTGGGGTAAATGGTTTCTGATTGGCGTGGGCGTGCTGGTTTCCGCCCTCATTCTCGTCGTGCCGACGGTTTATATCTTCGTCCAGGCGTTCAGCAAGGGGCTGATGCCCGCGCTGGAGAACCTGGCGAACCCGGACATGCTGCACGCCATCTGGCTGACGGTGCTGATTGCGTTAATCACCGTGCCGGTGAACCTGGTCTTCGGTACGCTGCTGGCCTGGCTGGTGACGCGCTTTAACTTCCCGGGACGTCAGCTGCTGCTGACCCTGCTGGATATTCCGTTTGCCGTGTCGCCTGTTGTTGCCGGTCTGGTTTACCTGCTCTTTTACGGCTCCAACGGCCCGCTGGGCGGCTGGCTGGATGAGCATAACCTGCAGATCATGTTCGCCTGGCCGGGCATGGTGCTGGTGACGATCTTCGTGACCTGTCCGTTCGTGGTGCGTGAGCTGGTGCCGGTGATGTTAAGCCAGGGCAGCAATGAAGACGAAGCGGCCGTTCTGCTTGGCGCATCCGGCTGGCAGATGTTCCGCCGCGTGACGTTGCCGAACATTCGCTGGGCGCTGCTTTACGGCGTGGTGCTGACCAACGCCCGTGCGATTGGTGAGTTTGGTGCGGTGTCGGTGGTATCCGGCTCGATTCGCGGTGAAACGCTGTCGCTGCCGCTGCAGATTGAATTACTGGAACAGGACTACAACACCGTCGGTTCCTTTACTGCCGCAGCGTTGCTGACGCTGATGGCGATTTTGACCCTGTTTTTGAAGAGTGTGGTGCAGTGGCGTTTAGAGAATCAGGAAAAACGTCAGCATCAGGAGGGAAATCATGAGCATTGAGATTGCCAATATTAAGAAGTCTTTTGGTCGCACCCAGGTGCTGAATGATATCTCGCTGGATATCCCTTCCGGACAAATGGTGGCGCTGCTGGGGCCGTCTGGCTCGGGCAAAACGACGCTGCTGCGGATCATCGCCGGGCTTGAGCATCAGACCAGCGGGCACATCCGCTTCCACGGCACCGACGTGAGCCGCCTGCACGCCCGCGATCGTAAAGTCGGCTTTGTCTTCCAGCATTACGCGCTGTTCCGCCACATGACCGTTTTCGACAATATCGCCTTTGGCCTGACGGTGCTGCCACGTCGTGAACGCCCGGATGCAGCAACCATTAAGGCGAAAGTAACCAAACTGCTGGAGATGGTGCAGCTGGCGCATCTGGCGGACCGTTTCCCGGCGCAGCTTTCCGGCGGGCAGAAGCAGCGCGTGGCGCTGGCGCGCGCGCTGGCCGTTGAGCCGCAAATACTGCTGCTGGATGAACCCTTCGGCGCGCTGGATGCGCAGGTGCGCAAAGAGCTGCGTCGCTGGCTGCGCCAGCTGCATGAAGAGCTGAAATTCACCAGCGTCTTCGTGACCCACGATCAGGAAGAGGCGATGGAAGTCGCGGACCGCGTGGTGGTCATGAGCCAGGGCAACATCGAGCAGGTTGACGAGCCGGAACAGCTCTGGCGCGAGCCGGCGACCCGCTTCGTGCTGGAGTTTATGGGCGAGGTGAACCGACTGCAGGGCACCATCCGCGGCGGTCAGTTCCACGTGGGCGCGCACCGCTGGCCGCTGGGCTACACCTCCGCGCATCAGGGGCCGGTCGATTTGTTCCTGCGCCCGTGGGAAGTGGACGTCAGCCGCCGCACCAGCCTGGATTCCCCGCTGCCGGTGCAGGTGCTGGAAGCTAGCCCTAAAGGACACTACACCCAATTGGTGGTACAGCCGCTGGGCTGGTATACCGAGCCGCTGACCGTGGTCATGCGCGACGACGTCCCGCCGCACCGGGGTGAGCGCCTGTTTGTCGGGCTGCAGCATGCGCGCATCTATCACGGTAAGGAGCGGATTGAGACGCGCGAGGATATTGCTCTGGCGGAGTCAGCCTGATAGGTTATTGAGTATGTTTTTCGCCCGGTGGCGTGATGCTTACCGGGCTTTTTATTGAGTAAAAATCGTGAATACACTCGAACACACCATCGGCAACACCCCTCTGGTCAAGCTTCAGCGCATGGGATGTGCCAACGGCAGCGAAATCTGGGTCAAACTCGAAGGCAATAACCCGGCAGGGTCGGTGAAAGACCGCGCGGCGCTGTCGATGATTGTCCAGGCCGAGAAACGCGGTGAAATTAAGCCAGGCGATGTGCTGATTGAAGCCACCAGCGGCAACACCGGTATCGCGCTGGCAATGATTGCGGCGCTGAAAGGCTACCGCATGAAGCTGCTGATGCCGGACAACATGAGCCAGGAGCGCCGCGCCGCGATGCGTGCCTACGGGGCCGAGCTGATTCTGGTAACCAAAGAGCAGGGGATGGAAGGGGCGCGAGACTTAGCGTTAGCGATGGCCGAGCGCGGCGAAGGTAAACTGCTCGATCAGTTCAATAACCCGGACAACCCGTACGCGCACTACACCACCACCGGGCCGGAAATCTGGCAGCAAACCGGCGGGCGCATCACCCATTTTGTCTCCAGCATGGGCACCACCGGCACCATTACCGGCGTGTCGCGTTTTTTGCGCGAGCAGGAGAAACCGGTCACCATTGTTGGTCTGCAGCCGGAAGAGGGGAGCAGTATTCCGGGCATTCGCCGCTGGCCTGCGGAGTATATGCCGGGCATCTTTAATGCGCAGCTGGTGGATCGGGTGCTGGATATTCATCAGCGCGAGGCGGAGAATACCATGCGTGAACTGGCCGTGCGTGAAGGCATCTTCTGCGGGGTCAGCTCGGGGGGCGCGGTAGCGGGGGCGTTGCGCGTGGCGCAGGCAAATCCCGGTGCGGTCGTGGTGGCGATTATCTGCGATCGCGGCGATCGCTATTTGTCTACCGGCGTCTTTGGTGAAGAGAGTTATTCGCAGGGGGCGGGGATTTAAGCGTCATGGAGATGATTCTATTCCGGGATAACACCCGGGCGCAGCAAACCGACATTGTCGCGGTGCAGTCGCAGGTGGTTTACGGCAGCGTGGGGAACAGCATTGCTGTGCCGAACATTCGTACCCACAGGCTGCACGTTACCGCCGTGCCGACGGTGCTGTTTAGCAACACGCCGCACTACGACACCTTCTACGGCGGGGTGATCCCCGACGAGTGGTTCAGCGGCTACCTGAAGGCGCTGGAAGAGCGCGAGATCCTGCGCGAGCTTAAAGCGGTCACTACCGGCTATATGGGCAGCGCCAGCCAGATCGCGCTGCTGGCGCAGTGGCTGAAAGCGGTCAAAGCGCAGCATCCTGACCTGCTGGTGCTGGTCGACCCGGTTATCGGCGATATCGACAGCGGAATGTACGTGAAGCCGGATATCCCGGAAGCGTACCGGGAACACCTGCTGCCGCTGGCGCAGGGGATTACGCCAAACGTCTATGAGCTGGAAGTATTGAGCGGTAAGCAGTGCCGGACGCCGGAAAGCGCTATTGCCGCCGCGCAGGGGTTGCTTTCTGACACTCTGAAATGGGTGGCGATCACCAGCGCGCCGGTCGCCGGTGACCCGCAAAACATCCACGTGGTGCTGGTGACGCGTGAGGGCGTGACCGTCAGCGCGCATCCGCGCGTAGAAACCGATCTGAAAGGGACGGGGGATCTGTTCTGTTCAGAACTGGTGAGCGGCATTGTTGAGGGGAAAACCGTTGCCGACGCCATTCGCATGGCCGGCGATCGGGTGACTGACGTGATGCTTTATACCCAGTCGAAAGGCTACGACGAGCTTATCCTCCCTGTATAAACAAAAATGGCGCCCGAAGGCGCCATTTTTCTGTGCGGCAAGAATTACTTCTTGATGCGGATAACCGGGGTTTCGCCCACGGTGACGCTGCCAGACAGTTTGATCAGTTCTTTGATTTCGTCCATGTTGGAGATAACAACCGGCGTCAGGGTAGACTTGGCTTTTTCTTCCAGCAGTGGCAGATCGAATTCAATCACCGGGTCGCCAACTTTAACACGCTGGCCTTCTTCCGCGATACGCTTGAAGCCTTCGCCTTTCAGTTCAACGGTGTCGATACCGAAGTGAACGAACAGTTCGATACCGCTATCAGATTCGATAGAGAACGCATGGTTGGTTTCAAAAATTTTACCGATGGTGCCGTCAACTGGAGCAACCATTTTGTTGCCAGTTGGTTTGATAGCAATGCCATCACCAACGATTTTCTCAGCAAACACTACATCCGGCACGTCTTCGATGTTGACGATCTCGCCGGAGAGCGGAGCAACAATCTCAATAGTTCCGGAGTCTTTCTTATCATCAGAAACCAGAGATTTCAGTTTATCGAACAAACCCATGATCTTCTCCTAAGCAGTAATTTGGGCCGCATCTCGTGGATTAGCAGATTGTTTTTTCTTCAATGAACTTGTTAACCAGCGTCATTAACTCGTCCGTTGTCGGTTGAGCAAGAGCCTGCTCTGCTAACACCTTCGCATCTTCGAAGTTCGTGTTACGGATAATCTTCTTAATGCGCGGGATGGAAATGGCGCTCATAGAGAATTCGTCCAGACCCATACCCAGCAACAGAAGTGTAGCACGTTCGTCGCCTGCAAGCTCACCACACATGCCAGTCCATTTACCTTCTGCATGAGAAGCATCAATAACTTGCTTGATCAAGTTCAGTACGGACGGTGACATTGGCTGGTAGAGATGTGAAATCATATCATTACCACGGTCAACTGCCAGGGTGTACTGCGTTAAATCATTGGTACCGATACTAAAGAAATCAACTTCTTTGGCTAAATGACGCGCAATGGTCGCCGCCGCTGGTGTTTCCACCATCACGCCGATCTCAATTGACTCGTCAAATGCTTTACCTTCGTCGCGCAGTTCCTGTTTGTAGATTTCGATCTCTTTCTTCAGTGCACGCACTTCTTCAACAGAGATGATCATCGGGAACATGATGCGCAGCTTACCGAAAGCGGAGGCACGCAGGATAGCGCGAACCTGGTCACGCAGGATCTCTTTACGATCCATCGCGATACGCACGGCACGCCAGCCCAGGAACGGGTTCTCTTCTTTAGGGAAGTTCATGTACGGCAGCTCTTTGTCGCCACCGATGTCCATGGTACGGACGATAACCGCCTGTGAGCCACACGCTTCTGCGACGGCTTTATACGCAGCAAACTGCTCTTCTTCCGTTGGCAGCGCGTCGCGGTCCATGAACAGGAATTCTGTACGATAGAGACCAACACCTTCCGCACCGTTGCGCTCAGCGCCATCAACGTCGCGTACGGTACCGATGTTTGCGCACACTTCTACCTGATGGCCGTCCAGGGTGATGGCTGGCAGGTCTTTCAGCTTAGCGAGTTCCGCTTTTTCAGTCGCAACCTGCTCCTGAACCGCGCGCAGTTTTTCGATCTCTTCGTTAGTTGGGTTGACGTAAACCAGATTGTTTACGGCATCCAGAATCAGATAGTCGCCGTTTTTCACCTGAGAGGTGACGCTACCGGTGCCCACGATCGCAGGCAGTTCCAGAGAACGCGCCATGATTGAGGTGTGGGAGGTACGGCCGCCCGCGTCGGTGATGAAACCGAGAACCTTTTTCAGGTTCAGCTGTGCGGTTTCAGACGGGGTGAGGTCAGCGGCAACCAGGATCACTTCATCCTGAATCGCGCTCAGGTCGATAATGGCCAGGCCCAGGATGTTGCGCAGCAGGCGCTTACCGATGTCACGTACGTCAGCCGCACGCTCTTTCAGGTATTCGTCATCCAGCTCTTCCAGGGCAGTTGCCTGACCTTCGATAACTTCATGCGCAGCCGCGTCGGCCGTCATGCCTTTATCTTTAATCAGGGCTATGATTTCCTGCTCCAGCTCCTCATCTTCGAGCAGCATGATATGCCCTTCGAAGATGGCTTCTTTTTCTTCACCGAAAGTTTCGCCAGCTTTAGTTTTGATCGCTTCCAGTTGCGCAGATGCCTTGGCACGACCGCTCAGAAAACGTTCAACTTCCTGATCAACCTTGTCGGCAGAAATTTTTTTCCGGTCGATGACGATCTCGTCTTCTTTCAGCAGCAGTGCTTTGCCGAAAGCGATACCCGGGGATGCTAAAATGCCTGAAATCATAACCCTACCTTACTTGTGACTGATATTTAAAAGAACCCGGAAACTTACTCGAGCTCAGCCATCAGTTTAACCAGATGCTCAACTGCTTTCTGCTCGTCTTCACCTTCAGCAGAGATGGTAACAACGGTGCCCTGAGTCAGGCCCAGAGTCTGCAGTTTGAACAGGCTTTTTGCGCTAGCGCTTTTGCCGTTGGAAGTTACAGTGATTTCAGAAGTGAAGCCTTTCGCTTCTTTAACAAACTGAGCAGCAGGGCGGGTGTGCAGACCGTTCGGAGCGGTAATGGTAACTTCTTGCTGGAACATTGTATTTCCCCAACTTATAGGTTTAGTGTTGTGGAACTAAAGTCTAGCCTGGCGGCTTAACTTTAGCCTGTATTGTTAGCGCTGACGTTTCAATCGTCATTAAACATTATGCAGCGAAAGGAAGACTTGAACCAAATCATAAAATCGATTCAGCAAGGGTATTTCGTTCACTGATTAATTTCACGCTTCAAAATAATTGCTGGTTTAAATACCAGACACATCGGGGTGAAGCAATGCCAGGAGGGGCAAAAGTCTGAAGCAGGTCACAAAAAAGCACCCGAAAAGGTGCTTTTTTACGCGTTATTAACATACTGGCACTACTGTTGCAGCTCTTTTTCCGTGAACAGATCGGCAAACAGTGCGGTGCTCAGGTAACGCTCACCCGAGGAAGGAAGGATAACCACAATATTCTTATTGGTAAAGGCTTCATCTTCCTGAAGTTTGAGCGCTGCCGCAACGGCCGCACCGGAAGAGATACCCGCCAGAATGCCTTCTTCATCCATCAGACGACGCGCGGTAGAGATGGCTTCTTCGTTCGTGATGGCAACGACTTTATCGATCAGCTTCAGATCCAGGTTACCCGGAATGAAGCCCGCGCCGATGCCCTGAATTTTATGCGGGCCAGGCTTAAGCTCTTCACCCGCCAGCGCCTGAGCGATAACCGGGGAGTCGGTAGGTTCAACGGCAACGGTAATCAGCTCTTTTTTACCTTTTGTGCCTTTAATATAGCGAGACACGCCGGTCAGCGTGCCGCCGGTGCCGACGCCGGAGATAAATACGTCAACCTGGCCGTCAGTATCTTCCCAGATTTCCGGGCCGGTGGTCTTCTCGTGAATTTCAGGGTTAGCCGGGTTGCTGAACTGCTGCAGCAGAAGATATTTCGCCGGATCGCTGGCCACGATCTCTTCCGCTTTCTGAATGGCACCTTTCATGCCCTTCGCGCCTTCGGTCAGGACCAGGTTCGCCCCCAGCGCTTTGAGCAGTTTGCGACGTTCGATGCTCATGGTTTCCGGCATGGTCAGGGTCAGCTTGTAGCCGCGTGCGGCAGCAACATAGGCCAGAGCGATACCGGTGTTACCGCTGGTCGGTTCCACCAGCTCAACGCCTGGCTTCAGCACGCCGCGTTTTTCAGCATCCCAAATCATGTTTGCACCGATGCGGCATTTTACGCTGAAGCTCGGGTTGCGTGATTCGACCTTCGCCAGAATGCGTCCATTACCGATACGGTTCAGTCGAACCAGGGGCGTATGACCGATAGTCAGCGAGTTGTCTTCATAAATCTTACTCATGGCCTGTCCTTAACTGTATGAAATTGGGATACCGACCCAGCATACCTGCTAAGCAGGTAGGGGGAAGTAAGGAATTCGCATATCTATATACTGCAAGGAAATAATGGGGATCAGTATGGAATAAGGGGCGGCATAAGCCACCCCTGCTTTACACATTTTTGCATTATTTCCATAACGCGTGCTTAGCACGATAACAGTCCACCCACATCGCCGTCGCGCCGCAAACCGCAACCGGCATGATGAACAAGTTAAGGAAGGGAATCATGGTGAACAGGCTGGTCAGCGCGCCGAACTGCATATTGGCGACCTTCCGGGTGCGCAGCGCGGTGCGCATCGCTTTAAACGGCACCTTGTGGTTATCGAACGGATAGTCGCAGTACTGGATGGCCAGCATCCAGGCGCTGAACAGAAACCACAGCACCGGCGCAACCGTCTGGCCAATGCCGGGGACAAAGTAGAGGGCAAGCAGTACAACCGCGCGGGGGAGGTACCAGGCAAACTTCTGCCACTCGCGCTTCATAATGCGCGGGATATCTTTCACGATCCCCAGCACGCCCGTGTCCGGTGGCGTCGCGCCGGTAAGCCGCGCCTCCAGCTGTTCCGCCAGCAGGCCGTTAAACGGCGCGGCTATCCAGTTCGCGATCGTTGAGAATAAATAGCCGAATACCAGCAGCACGGAGATGACCGCCACCGGCCAGAGCAGGTAGTTAAGCCACTGCAGCCAGTCCGGCACGTAGCTCATCAGCGACGGGATCCAGCTTTCGAGCTTTGTGAACAGCCACCAGAACGCGCCGCCCATCAGAATAATGTTGATCAGCAGCGGCAGAATGACGAAGCGACGGATACCTGGCAGTGAAACCAGCTTCCAGCCCTGAGAAAAATACCAGACGCCGCTGCGCGGGGGAGAAGACGATGTTGAAACCATAACCAGGCTGTACTCCTTTTTTCACAACCAGTGGAATTGCCCGCCTATATTATCCACTTGCGGACCAATGACCAGTTCGGAAATGTTCGAAAAACCAGCAAAAAGCACGATTTACTTCATCTTTATGCTGCGAATGCTCTGCACACACTTGCACTTGACGTAAACGGCAAATACTCTTAGTGAGTAAATGTTTGCCGTGGTGGCAAGGTGTTAGAACAACAGAGAATATAATGATGCAGGATTTGCGTCTGATATTAATCATTGTTGGCGCGATCGCCATAATCGCTTTACTGGTACATGGTTTCTGGACCAGCCGTAAAGAGCGTTCCTCGATGTTTCGCGATCGCCCACTGAAGCGCATGAAGTCCAGTCGTGATGATGATGACACTGAAGATGACATCACCGGTAGCGACGACGACGGCGTGGGTGAAGTTCGTGTTCATCGGGTCAATACTGCGCCCGGCGCGGCTCATGGGGAGCATGAAGCCCCCCGCGCTCCGCAGCACCAGTATCAACCGCCGTATGCCTCTGCCCAGCCGCGCCAGCCAGCGCCGCAGCCAGTGGAAGAACCTGTACGTCAGCCGCCGCAACCGCCTGTCCAACAGCAGCCCGCTGCGCCACAGCCGGTTCAACAGCAACCTGTGCAGCAGCCCGTGCAACAGCAACCTGCGCAGCAGCCACAGCAGCCTGTTCATGTACAGCCTGCGCCGCAGCCCGCTCCGGCTCCGCACGTTGAGCCAGAGCCAGTCGTCGAGCCTGAACCGGTTGTTGAAAAGCCGCAGCGTAAAGAAGCGGTGATCATCATGAACGTGGCCGCGCATCACGGCAGCCATCTCAACGGTGACGTGTTGCTCAACAGTATTCAACAGGCAGGCTTCAAGTTTGGCGATATGAACATTTTCCATCGCCACCTGAGTCCGGATGGTAGCGGCCCGGCGCTGTTTAGCCTGGCCAATATGGTCAACCCAGGCACCTTTGACCCGGAAATGGCCGGTGATTTCGTGACGCCGGGTGTCACTATCTTTATGCAGGTGCCGTCCTACGGCGACGAGCTGCAAAACTTCAAGCTGATGCTGCAGTCCGCTCAGCACATCGCTGATGAAGTGGGTGGTGTGGTGCTCGACGATCAGCGTCGAATGATGACCCCGCAGAAGCTGCGCGAGTATCAGGACCGCATCCGCGAAGTAAAGGAAGCTAACGCGTAATTGTCGCGTTTACTTCAACTCCTCCTCAACCCCCGCCTGTCGGGGGTTTTTTCTCATTGATGGTGCGATATGGACTCAATCGAACAACAACTCACTGAACTGCGAACCACGCTTCGCCATCATGAATATCTCTATCATGTTATGGACGCACCGGAAGTGCCGGATGCGGAGTATGACCGGCTGATGCGCGAGCTGCGCGAGCTGGAGGCGCAGCACCCGGAACTGATTACGCCAGATTCTCCGACCCAGCGCGTCGGCGCCGAGCCGCTGGGGGCTTTCAGCCAGGTGCGTCACGAAGTGCCGATGCTGTCGCTGGACAACGTCTTTGATGAAGAGAGCTTCCTCGCGTTTAACAAGCGCGTGCAGGACCGTCTGAAAAGCAGCGATTCCCTCACCTGGTGCTGCGAGCTGAAGCTCGACGGCCTGGCGGTCAGCCTTCTCTATGAAAACGGCGTGCTGGTGCGCGCCGCCACGCGTGGCGACGGTACGACGGGTGAAGACATCACCACTAACGTGCGAACCATCCGCGCGATCCCGCTGAAGCTGCAGGGAGACAACATTCCCGCGCGTCTGGAAGTGCGCGGCGAGGTGTTCCTGCCGCAGGCGGGATTCGAGAAAATTAACGAAGAGGCGCGTCGCACCGGCGGGAAAGTGTTTGCTAACCCGCGTAACGCGGCGGCAGGCTCTCTGCGCCAGCTTGACCCGCGCATCACCGCGAAGCGACCGCTTACTTTCTTCTGCTACGGCGTCGGTATTCTGGAAGGCGGCGAGCTGCCGGACACGCACCTCGGGCGTCTGCTGCAGTTTAAAGCCTGGGGCCTGCCGGTGAGCAACCGCGTTCAGCTCTGCGACTCGCCGGAAGCGGTGCTGGCGTTCTACCACAAAGTGGAAGAGGACCGTCCGACGCTCGGCTTTGATATCGATGGCGTTGTCATCAAGGTCAATTCGCTGGCGCTGCAGGAGCAGCTGGGCTTTGTGGCGCGTGCACCGCGCTGGGCGGTGGCGTTTAAATTCCCTGCCCAGGAGCAGATGACCTTCGTTCGCGACGTGGAGTTTCAGGTGGGCCGTACGGGCGCTATTACTCCGGTCGCTCGACTGGAGCCGGTGCAGGTCGCAGGCGTGCTGGTGAGTAACGCTACGCTGCACAACGCCGATGAAATCGAACGCCTCGGCCTGCGCATTGGTGACAAAGTGGTCATTCGCCGCGCGGGCGATGTTATCCCGCAGGTAGTGAACGTTGTTGAATCAGAGCGTCCTGATGATACGCGCGAGGTCATTTTCCCGACCCACTGCCCGGTATGCGGCTCTGACGTAGAGCGTGTGGAAGGCGAAGCGGTGGCCCGCTGTACGGGCGGCCTGATCTGCGGCGCGCAGCGTAAAGAGTCGCTTAAGCACTTTGTTTCCCGTCGCGCAATGGACGTTGACGGCATGGGCGACAAGATTATCGATCAGCTGGTTGAGAAAGAGTATGTCCATACGCCAGCGGATCTGTTCAGGCTCACGGCGGGCAAATTGACCGGTCTGGATCGCATGGGGCCGAAGTCAGCCCAGAACGTGGTTAACGCGCTTGAAGCAGCGAAAGAGACGACCTTCGCCCGCTTCCTGTACGCGCTGGGCATTCGTGAAGTCGGCGAAGCGACGGCGGCAGGTTTAGCCGCGTACTTTGGTACGCTGGAGGCGCTGGAAAAGGCAAGCATCGACGAGCTGCAGAAAGTGCCGGACGTCGGCATCGTCGTCGCCACGCACGTCTTTAACTTCTTTGCCGAAGAGAGCAACCGCGAGGTCATCGGCAAGCTGCTGGAAGAGGGCATTAAATGGCCTGCGCCGGTGGTGGTCAACGCCGAAGAAATTGATAGCCCATTTGCCGGTAAAACCGTGGTGCTAACCGGTAGCCTTAGCCAGCTTTCACGCGACGATGCAAAAGCGCGTCTGGTGGCGCTGGGGGCCAAAGTGGCGGGCAGCGTGTCGAAGAAAACCGACCTGGTGATTGCCGGCGAAGCTGCGGGTTCGAAGCTGGCGAAAGCCCAGGAGCTCGGCATTGAGGTTATCGACGAAGCGGAAATGATGCGCCTGTTAGGAGAGTAACGTGGAGAAAGAGCAGCTCGTTGAGATCGCCAATACGGAAATGCCGTTCGGTAAATATAAGGGCCGCAGGCTGATCGATTTGCCGGAGGAGTACCTGCTGTGGTTCGCCCGCAAGGACGAGTTCCCCGCCGGGCGCCTGGGCGAGCTGATGGCTATCACGTTACTGATCAAAACCGAGGGGCTGACCCAGCTGGTGCAGCCCCTGAAGCGTCCTTAAGCCTTCGCGGCGCGGGTCTCTTCCTGCGCCAGCTTTTCCGTCTGGCGCTTGTAGCGACGCGCCAGCACCGCGCAGACCATCAGCTGGATCTGATGGAAAATCATCAGCGGCAGCACCATCATCCCGATCACCGAGGTGGGGAACAGAATGTTCGCCATCGGGATGCCGTTCGCCAGGCTCTTTTTGGAGCCGCAGAAGACGATGGTGATCTCATCGGCTTTGCTGAAGCCGCACTTACGCGCCACAAAAACGTTCACCGCAATGACAATTGCCAGCAGAACGAGGCTGACCACCACGATAAACAGCAGCGAGCCTGCGCCCACCTTATGCCAGATCCCGTTCACGACCGCTTCGCTGAAGGCGGAATAGACCACCAGCAGAATCGACGACTGGTCGGTTTTGGAGATCCATTTCTTATGCTTCGCCACGAACGCCCCGGTCCACGGACGCGAGAGATGGCCCAGGACAAACGGCAGCAGCAGCTGCAGGCAGATTTTGCCGACCTGTTCAAGGTTACCTTCCGCGCCGTGCATGTTCATCAGCAGGCCCACCAGCAGCGGGGAGACGAAAATCCCTAACAGGCTGGATGCCGATGCGGAGCAGACCGCGGCTGCCACGTTCCCTCCGGCAAGAGAGGTAAAGGCAATGGCAGACTGCACGGTGGCCGGGAGAATACAGAGATACAGGAAACCGGTGTAGAGCGCCGGATCGACGTTAACCGGTGCCCACCAGGCAAACAGCACCCCGAGGATCGGAAACAGAATAAACGTGCTGCACATCACCCAGAGGTGCAGTCGCCAGTGGCTACCGCCAGCGATAATCGCTTCGCGGGAGAGCTTTGCGCCGTGCATAAAGAACAGCAGAGCGATGGCGGCTGTCGTCAGTCCCTCAAAAAAAGGGACGAAACCGCCGCGAGCAGGGAAGAACGAGGCCAGTAAAACGGTAGCCACCAGGGTGAGCGTAAACGGATCAAGAATACGAAATAGTTTCATAATGACTCCTGAAAACAGATGTCGCTATTGTGCTTTTTTCCATTTGAGAAATAAAATTGATTTATTGCATCCATTTATGAATTAAACAGATGAATTATTCCCTACGCCAGCTTCGCATTTTCGTCACTGTCGCCCATGCCCGCAGCTTTAGCCGGGCAGGTGAAATGATCGGCCTGAGCCAGTCGGCGGTCAGCCACAGCGTGAAAGAGCTGGAAAACCAGACCGGCGTTAGGTTGCTTGATCGCACCACGCGCGAAGTGGTCCTGACCGAAGCGGGGCAGCAGCTGGCCCTGCGTCTTGAACGGCTGCTTGATGAGCTGAACAGCACGCTCAGAGACGTGGGGAGGCTGGGGCAGCAGCTGTCGGGCACCGTGCGGGTTGCGGCCAGCCAGACGATATCCGCGCACCTTATCCCGCAATGTATTGCCGAGGGAAACCATCGCTATCCTGATATTGATTTTGTCCTGCATGACAGACCGCAGCAGTGGGTGCTGGAGAGCATCCGCCAGGGCGATGTGGATTTTGGTATTGTGATCGATCCTGGCCAGGTGAGCGATCTGGAATGCGAAAGCGTTCTTTCTGAGCCTTTTTTGCTGCTCTGCCGTGACGACGACCCGCTGGCAGCGTTGCTTGAGGTCAGTTGGCAGTCCCTGCAGGGGGCGAACCTGGTTTTACAGGATTATGCCTCAGGCAGCCGCCCGCTGATTGATTCCGCTCTGGTGAATCAGGGCGTTAAGGCAACGATCGTGCAGGAGATTGGTCATCCGGCCACGCTGTTTCCGATGGTGGAAGCCGGAATTGGCATCAGTGTGTTGCCCGCTCTGGCGCTTCCCCTGCCGCAGGGAAGCCAGCTGGCGGTGAAGCGGCTGACGCCCGTTGTCGAACGAAAGCTGATGCTGGTGCGGCGAAAAAATCGTTCGCTCTCGGGTGCGGCGCAGGCCATCTGGGAAGTGGTGCGTATCCAGGCACAACGATTAACCGAGGCCCGCATACGCGATCCACTGTTTAACGCATCAGACGATTAGATGTAGATATCAATCTGATTAGTGTCTGACGGGCTATTCACGCCTTCTACTTTGCCCAGTTTTTGATCCTGCTTCTTCTGAGCTTCTTCGGCCTGCTGGCGCTGCAATGCGGCGAGCTGTGCCTGCAGCACTTTGATCTGGGTCTGAATCAGTTCCTGCTGCTTCTTCTTCTCATCTGCACTGACGGGGCTGTTTGCCAGCTCTTTTAACTGCTGGGTCAGCTTTTTGATCTTGTCGAGAATGCGGGTGATTTGCGCAGAGATATCGTTACTGCTCGAAGAGCCACTCGCGCCGCTGGTTTGAATCTGTTGGGTTGAAGCCTGAATGGTCGTCATACTTTTTCCTCGCGTTATAAAACAGAGGTATCGGCACCGACGGGATTAGCTTGAGGAAAATGCGGCAGGTTCACATTTTTATATCGCAGATAGCAAAAAAGCGCCTTTAGGGCGCTTTTTTACATTGGTGGGTCGTGCAGGATGACTCGCTTCGCTCGCCCTTCGGGCCGTCGCCGTAAACGGCTCCGGTGCCTCACTGCGTTCGGCTCGAACCTGCTGCAGGTTCGAATCATCCAGATCGCAGATAGTAAAAAAGCGCCTTTAGGGCGCTTTTTTACATTGGTGGGTCGTGCAGGATTCGAACCTGCGACCAATTGATTAAAAGTCAACTGCTCTACCAACTGAGCTAACGACCCGAAATGGTGGGCGATGACGGGCTCGAACCGCCGACCCCCTCCGTGTAAAGGAGATGCTCTACCAACTGAGCTAATCGCCCAATCTCAATTCTTATCTACACTGCGAGTCTACCGAAGTAGATGGTGGGTGATGACGGGCTCGAACCGCCGACCCCCTCCGTGTAAAGGAGATGCTCTACCAACTGAGCTAATCACCCCCGCTGTGTGGAGTCGCATTATAGGGAGAGTTGAAAATGAGTCAACGCATTTTCTAAAGTTTTTATTCGTTCGTCGTAAAATTAAACAAAACGATCGCAAAACGGGCGGTGGCGCATGATTTATAAACAAAAACAGCAAACTCCGCCACGATAAAAGGATCGACATTGAGGAATCCCCCCACAGTGATAGAATATTGCCCATCGTTTTTTCCCCGGGATTTGCCGATCGCCGGCATCTTTATAACGTAAGGCCATTTCATGAAAATCAAAACTCGCTTCGCGCCGAGCCCGACAGGCTATCTGCACGTCGGTGGTGCTCGTACTGCTCTCTATTCCTGGCTTTTTGCACGCCACAACCAAGGTGAGTTCGTGCTGCGTATAGAAGATACCGATCTTGAGCGCTCCACGCCGGAAGCAATTGAAGCCATTATGGATGGTATGAACTGGCTGAACCTGCAGTGGGACGAAGGCCCGTATTTCCAGACCAAACGTTTTGACCGCTATAACGCTGTTATTGATGAGATGCTGGTCGCGGGCACGGCGTATAAGTGCTACTGCTCCAAAGAGCGTCTGGATGCGCTGCGTGAAGAGCAGATGGCGAACGGTGAAAAACCGCGCTATGACGGCCGCTGCCGCCACGACCACAGCGAGCATGCCGCTGATGAGCCATGCGTGGTGCGTTTTGCTAACCCGCAGGATGGCTCGGTGATTTTCGACGACCAGATCCGTGGCCCGATCGAATTCAGCAACCAGGAGCTGGACGATCTGATCATACGCCGTACCGACGGTTCCCCAACCTATAACTTCTGCGTCGTGGTTGATGACTGGGATATGGAAATTACCCACGTTATCCGTGGTGAAGACCATATCAACAATACCCCACGCCAGATCAACATCCTGAAAGCGCTGAATGCACCTGTTCCGGTCTATGCGCACGTCTCCATGATCAACGGCGACGACGGTAAAAAGCTGTCTAAACGTCACGGTGCGGTCAGCGTCATGCAGTATCGCGACGACGGCTATCTGCCGGAAGCGCTGCTGAACTATCTGGTGCGTCTGGGCTGGGCTCACGGCGACCAGGAGATCTTCAGCCGCGAAGAGATGATCGAACTGTTCTCTCTGAGCTCTGTGAGCAAATCTGCCAGCGCATTCAACACCGACAAGCTGCTGTGGCTCAACCATCACTACATCAATACCATGCCGCCGGAATATGTGGCGACTTACCTGCAGTGGCACATTGAGCAGGCAAACATTGATACCCGCACTGGCCCTGAGCTGGCGGACCTGGTAAAACTGCTCGGCGAGCGCTGCAAAACGCTGAAAGAAATTGCCGAAAGCTGCCGCTACTTCTATGAAGAGTTTGATGAGTTCGACGCCGACGCCGCGAAGAAGCACCTCCGCCCGGTTGCGCGTCAGCCGCTGGAAGTGGTGCGCGACAAGCTGGCTGCGCTCACTGAGTGGACCGCTGAAAATGTGCATCACGCCATTCAGGCGACCGCAGACGAACTGGAAGTGGGCATGGGCAAAGTCGGTATGCCGCTGCGCGTTGCGGTGACCGGCGCGGGTCAGTCTCCGGCGCTGGACGTAACGGTTCATGCCATCGGCAAGTCACGCAGCGTGGAGCGCATTAACAAGGCGCTGGACTTTATCGCTGAACGTGAAAATCAGCAGTAATTAAGCCATTTATAAGAAAAACGGCAGGGTATCCTGCCGTTTTTTTTGCCTTTTATTCGGCAATACCCAGACGAGCAAGAAAACCGCGTATGCCTTCGCGCTTCAGTAAGGTATCCAGACGCTGCTGTTCAAGCTCAGTCATACTCTCCAGCGTTTCGATAATGCCCGGAGGCAGACGCGAAGGCTGTTCATTGTAGGATGAGGCTACCTCAGCCAGATGATAAACCGCCTGGCGGTTACGGATAGCCGGGAGGCTCATAATATGTTCCTTCACGCGTGCATCAACGTGAATGAGCCGTGCCCGACCGCCTTTTACGCCATTGAGTCCTTCGGTTTTCCACCCCTGCTGCCGTATCCAGCGATTTACCGTTTGTCTGGCAACACCCAAATTCTCCGCCAGCTCTTCCGTGGTCATTTTGCTACGTAGTCTTTTCATATTAATTCTGGTCGCGAATCCCTAAACGTTGCAACAAACCGGTAATCCCTTCCCGTAATAGCAGCGATGTCATCAGCTTCTGCTCTTCCGGCGTCATTTCATTGGCCAGCGTCAGGAGTAGGGTATGAAGTGAACCGTCAGTGCTGATGCCGTCAGGCATAGCGGATGTTTCCGTTGCCCGGCGTGCGCTGCGGATAAAGTCACGCACCTTTTCGTTCACATGCACCAGGCGCGCTTTACCCCCCTGGACACCGGGCTTGGGCGACGTTATCCAACCCTCTTTGCGTACCCATTTATTGATGGTCTGTCGGCTATAGCCAGTGAGCAGGGCTAACTCTTCCGGCGTCATTCGTTCCTTGATCATGCAATTTCCTGAATATTCGTGGGGTTAATTAACGGCTCATTTTATAGCACCGTTTTACGTGAAAACGTGACAGGCTTAACTCATGACTGCGAGCAGGCTCGCAAAGTGATTCATTTGCATGATTTTTCGGCGATTGAACCGCGGCTATTGATTTTGCCGTTGACACTCCGCGGCGGAATTCATATTATGCCGCCCGTCAACATGACAGCTTTACGATGGGGCTATAGCTCAGCTGGGAGAGCGCCTGCATGGCATGCAGGAGGTCAGCGGTTCGATCCCGCTTAGCTCCACCAAACTCTGAACCCAACAGAGTGTGGTTAGTAAAGTCACATGTGGGGCTATAGCTCAGCTGGGAGAGCGCTTGCATGGCATGCAAGAGGTCAGCGGTTCGATCCCGCTTAGCTCCACCAAAATTTTAAACCCTCGTCAAAAGACGAGGGTTTTTTTTTATGTTTTTGTAACACCCCTAAACGTATTTTGTTGCCAAAATGGTTTTTTTCCATATCTCACCTCAACCGAAATCAATAAATCAGTCTATAAATAGACTTCAACTTGATTCGCGTAATTAATAAACCTATTATCCATGCGGTCAATGATATGAATGGATAATAATCTCCCCCAGCTTAATGAATAGAAAATCGTATAATAATGTAAAGATATTTATAATTGCTCTGGCGATCTGTCTGATTGCGGTTCCCGTTTCCCGTTATCTCTCCCCGCGTGCAATTGTTAATGAACACGACGTTTATTTAGCGTGGCTCCCGTTAAGCGTTATGCTGGCGATTATGCTGTTATTGGGGCGCCGCGGTATTCTGCCTATTCTGATAAGTTTTATGGTTGCTAATATATTTAACGTTAATTTAGCACCGCTACAATATTCAGTATTACTGTTCTGTCAGACTTTCTCCGTATTCGCTGCCTGCGGTGTTCTGCGCCTTCTGCTGGGCCGGCGCTGGCGCTACTGTATGCCCAACAGGCACATTGGGTTACGCATATTTTGGCTCGGTTTTATGGTGCCGATAGGCATTAAAATGTCGATGTATCTCGCTGGCTATTTCTTTGATTTTCCGGTCACAATCTCAACTTTTTTCGGCGAAGGAACGGTAATTTATAAAGTTGTTGATATTCAAAGCCTGATATGCGCGGCGATGATTTTTACCATGATGTTCTATTATCCGTTAAGAATGATTATTAATCCTCGTTATGCCATCAAGTTCTGGCGGCGAAGTGTGAAGCCCGTGTTTTTACACAAGAAATCATTATATATATTCGTCTGGCTGATGCTGTTAATCGCCATCATCGCAATTTTATGTGCGCCTTTTGAGTCGCCTGTTATTGCGGGCTATTTGATGCCGATTATTTTCATTCTCTTTACGTTAGCGATTAGCCGTCTGAGCTATGCGCTTATCTCTCTGCTGTGGGCCACCTCTGCGCTTCTGCTGTTGACCTACAACTACAACTTTCTAAACGGAGTGGAGTCGGGCCATTCGCTCTCCTTTATCCTGTCGGTACTGATCTCTTTTGCTATCTGCCTGCTTTATATGTCGCGTATCTATCAGCGAAGCGAATGGTTGAAGCAGGGCTGGCAGGACAGAGCGCTCACCGATCCGCTGACCGGATTACCCAACATTCGTGCGCTGGAAGATTTTCTCCTCGACCACCCGGATGCCAAAGTGTGTTGCCTGAGAATGGATAATCTGGAGTTTTTGAGCCGCCATTACGGCATTCTCATGCGGGTGCACTGCAAACGAATGATCACGTCCTCTCTCCAGCCGCTGTTGCAAAAAGATGAGACGCTTTTCCAGCTGCCGGGAAGCGAGCTGGTGCTGGTATTGCTTGGGCAGGGAACGGCCGAGCGCCTCCAGCATATGGTTGATCGGCTGAACAGCCGTAAGATTTTCTGGAACAATACCGGGCTGGATATCGAATTTGGCGCGTCCTGGGGAATGGTCGAAAACGGTGAGAAACTGCACCACACGCTGGGGCAACTGAGCTGGCTGGCCGAGCAATCCTGCGGAGCGCACAACGTTCTTGCGCTGACGAATAGCCTGGAAGCTGCATCAGGACAAACAACGGAGCGTGTTCTGATGCTGGCGCGGATTAAGCACGCCCTGGAGGCGGGGCAGTTCCATTTGTATGCGCAGCCGATCCAGAAGGCGGACGGTAGCGGGTATTACGAAATTCTGGCGCGTATGGAGAGCGAGGGCGAGATCATCACCCCTGACCGTTTTATTCCCCTGATTGCCCAGTTCAACCTCAGCCACCGGTTTGATATGTGCGTCATGGAGAAATTACTGCTGTGGCTGCGCGATCACCCAGCGACGCAGGCTGGCGCCCGTTTCTCTGTCAATCTGATGCCGCTTACGCTGATGCAAAATGAGGTGGCGACTGAAATTTGTGCGCTCTTTGAACGGTACGGCGTTGCGCCTCAGGCTGTCGTGATTGAGATCACCGAAGAGCAGGCCTTCTCCAATTCCGGCTGCAGCATCCACAACATTCAGCAGCTGCGGGATTACGGTTTCAGGATTGCCATCGATGATTTTGGAACCGGCTACGCCAACTATGAGCGTCTGAGACGCCTGCAGGCAGACATCATTAAAATTGACGGCTGCTTCGTGAAAGATATTTGTACTGATGATATGGACGCAATGATCGTCCAGTCGATATGTAATCTGGCGAAGACGAAATCACTGTGCGTGGTGGCCGAATATGTTGAGACGCCAGCGCAGCGGGAGATGCTGCTACGCTTCGGCGTGGACTACCTGCAGGGCTACCTGATAGGCAAACCCAAACCGCTGGAAGAATTGCGGGCATAAAAAAACCGGGAGCAAGTCTCCCGGTTTTTTTACGGTAAACGTTACAGCACCAGCGCAGCGATAGAAGCAGACAGGACGCTCACCAGGGTGGAGCCGTAAACCAGTTTCAGGCCAAAGCGAGAAACCACGTTACCCTGTTCTTCGTTCAGGCCTTTAATCGCACCGGCGATAATACCGATGGACGAGAAGTTCGCGAAGGAGACCAGGAATACGGACAGAATGCCTTCCGCACGTGGAGAGAGCGTGCTGGCGATTTTCTGCAGATCCATCATCGCAACGAATTCGTTAGAAACCAGTTTGGTCGCCATGATACTGCCTACCTGCAGCGCTTCGTGAGCTGGAACACCCATCACCCATGCGACAGGGTAGAAAATGTAGCCCAGGATGCCCTGGAAGGAGATGCCCAGCACAGCGGCGAACAGGGCGTTCAGTGCGGAGATCAGAGCGATAAAGCCGATCAGCATCGCGGCAACGATAATCGCTACTTTGAAACCGGCCAGGATGTACTCACCCAGCATTTCGAAGAAGCTCTGACCTTCGTGCAGGTTAGACATCTGGATGTTCTCTTCGCTGGCGTCAACACGATACGGGTTGATCAGCGACAGAACGATAAAGGTGCTGAACATATTCAGAACCAGCGCTGCAACCACATATTTTGGCTCCAGCATGGTCATGTACGCGCCCACGATAGACATGGAAACGGTAGACATTGCGGTTGCCGCCATGGTGTACATGCGGTTACGGGACATTTTGCCGAGGATATCTTTATACGCGATGAAGTTCTCAGACTGACCGAGGATCAGGGAACTTACGGCGTTGAAAGATTCCAGCTTGCCCATGCCGTTTACTTTGGATAACAGGAAACCAATGCCACGAATAACGAACGGCAGAACGCGGATGTGCTGCAGAATACCGATCAGCGCGGAGATGAAGACGATTGGGCACAGTACCTTCAGGAAGAAGAATGCCAGACCTTCGTCGTTCATTTTACCGAAGACAAAGTTTGTCCCTTCGTTGGCGAATCCGAGCAGTTTTTCGAACATTTCGGAGAAGCCTTTCACGAAGCCGAGGCCTACGTTGGAGTTCAGGAAGAACCACGCAAGTAAAACTTCAATGACCAGCAGCTGGACAACATAACGAATACGAATTTTTTTGCGGTCTGTGCTGACCAGCAATGCGAGTGCAGTAACGACAACAAGTGCCAGGACAAAATGAAGGACGCGGTCCATATTTGCTCCAAATATGAGGCAGGTTTAATTTTCGTGCACATTCTATGTAACAACCGAAAAGAAAACGAGATCAGGGACACACTATAGTTACATCCTGTGACGAGTCTCAAAATTAGTGATCCACAATACATTTTTGTTATGTTAGGTAAATGAGTGAAAAGTTAAGTTTGTGTGCTACGCTTCACAAATGACCGCGCATTTTCACATTCTGTGATGTCGCACCACCTGCCCATCTATTGTTCTTAGCTATCAGAGAAATCATTTTAAACTCTCTAAATGATCTTGATAATCATTCTCATTTTGATAGCATTAAACATAGCAAAGGCTATATTTCCAGAGGCAGATAATGACAAACAGTCGCGTAGAGGGTAGCAGTGGTAGAGCCGCGCGCAAGTTGCGGTTCGCATTAATGGGACCTGCTTTTATTGCTGCCATCGGCTATATCGATCCGGGTAATTTTGCGACCAATATTCAGGCCGGGGCCAGTTTCGGCTATAAGCTGCTGTGGGTGGTCGTCTGGGCAAACCTGATGGCGATGCTGATTCAGATGCTCTCTGCAAAACTGGGGATTGCCACGGGTAAAAACCTGGCGGAGCAAATTCGCGACCATTATCCCCGTCCGGCGGTGTGGCTCTACTGGGTTCAGGCGGAAATTATCGCCATGGCAACCGATCTCGCTGAATTTATCGGGGCGGCGATCGGCTTTAAGCTGATTCTGGGCGTGTCGCTGTTACAGGGGGCGGTGCTGACCGGGATTGCCACATTCCTGATCCTGATGCTGCAGCGTCGGGGTCAAAAACCGCTGGAGAAGGTCATTGGTGGCCTGCTGTTGTTTGTTGCTGCGGCGTACATCGTCGAGCTGATTTTCTCACAGCCGAATCTGGCGCAGCTCGCGAAAGGCATGGTGATCCCAGGCCTGCCAACCTCGGAAGCGGTTTTCCTGGCCGCCGGGGTACTTGGGGCGACCATTATGCCGCATGTCATTTATTTGCACTCCTCGTTAACCCAGCATCTGCACGGCGGGACGCGTAAAGAACGCTACTCGGCAACCAAATGGGATGTGGCAATCGCCATGACCATCGCAGGTTTTGTGAATCTGGCGATGATGGCCACCGCAGCCGCCGCTTTCCACTTTAACGGTCATACTGGCGTCGCCGATCTCGACCAGGCTTACCTCACGCTCGAGCCGTTACTGAGCCATGCTGCTGCCACGATATTTGGTCTGAGCCTGGTCGCAGCCGGCCTCTCTTCCACGGTAGTAGGGACGCTGGCAGGGCAGGTGGTGATGCAGGGATTTGTTCGCTTCCATATTCCATTGTGGGTGCGTCGTTTTATCACCATGCTTCCGTCGTTTATCGTGATTCTGATGGGGCTCGATCCAACGCGAATTCTGGTGATGAGCCAGGTGCTGCTGAGCTTTGGTATCGCCCTGGCGCTGGTGCCGCTGCTGATCTTTACCAGCGACAAAACCCTGATGGGGGAACTGGTCAACTCGACGCTGGTGAAACGGACCGGGTGGGCCATCGTGCTGGTCGTCGTGGCGCTGAACTTGTGGTTGTTGGTGGGAACCGCGCTGGGTCTTTAACAAAAAAGGAGCCGCAGGGGCTCCTTTTGGATTAATGATGATGGCCGTGACCATGACCTTTGCCGCGACCCCAGCCGCGACGGTCGTCACGATCCCGCCAGCCTTCACGGTAACCGCGCTCATAGGCGTTGTCTTTATACCAGCCGCGGTGTCTGCCGTTGTCATGTTTCCACCAGCGATCGCCGCGCCACTCATAGTGACGATGCCAGTAATCACGGTCGCGCCAGTAGCCACCGTCCCAGTATCTGCCGTAGTCGTCACGATCGCCAATTTGTAATTTTACTGATGGCAACAGGGTGATTTCGCCCGCAGTGGCGACCAGCGGGGCTGAAGCCAGTAATACCGCTGCAAGAATCAGTGACCTGAACATACTCTTTCTCCTTCACGATCGGGGCCTTCGTGGGGCCTGTTAACGCAATATTACGAGTTGGTAAAGGCTCGTTTCATCGCCTCAACTCCGAATTCCCGAGGGAGAGCACTTTTTGCTAAAAGTGGTTTTATTTTGAACTACTCAGGATCTGGTCAATTAGAGAAAGTTCTTCTGCGGTAAACTGGCGGTTTTCCAGCATTCCCACGGCATCATCAATCTGAGCCGTTTTGCTGGCCCCAATCAGCACCGACGTGACCTCCTCATGGCGTAACACCCAGGCAAGCGCCATCTGCGAGAGTTTCTGGCCGCGGCTTTCTGCCAGGGCGTTTAGCTGGCGCACCTTCTCAAGCTTCCCTTCGGTGATCTGTTCCGGGTTAAGGAATTGACTGCCGCTTGCCGCACGGGAATCGGCGGGAATACCGTTAAGATACCGGTTGGTCAACTGTCCCCCTGCCAGCGGCGAGAAGGGAATACAGCCGACCCCTTTTTCCTGCAGAACATCCAGCAAACCCTCTTCCGGCGCACGTTCGAACATCGAGTATTTCGGCTGGTGGATCAGACAGGGCGTGCCCAGGTCATTCAGGATATCAATCGCTTTTCGCGCCAGCTCGGCAGGATAGTTGGATAACCCGACATACAGGGCTTTGCCCTGGCGCACCAGATGGTCAAGCGCTTTCATGGTTTCCTGCAGCGGCGTTTCCGGATCCGGACGGTGATGATAGAAGATATCGACATATTCCAGCCCCATGCGCTTCAGGCTTTGATCGAGGCTTGCCAGCAGATATTTGCGCGATCCCCAGTCGCCGTAAGGGCCGTCCCACATGGTATATCCCGCTTTGGTGGAGACGATCAGCTCATCGCGCCAGGGCAGGAAATCCTCCTGCAAAATACGGCCGAAATTACGCTCGGCGGACCCCGGCGGGGGACCATAGTTATTGGCAAGGTCGAAATGCGTAATACCCAGATCGAACGCGCGCTGTAAAAGTTGACGGCTATTTTCGATAAGCGTGGCGTCACCAAAGTTATGCCACAGCCCCAGCGAGACCGCGGGCAACCTGAGTCCGCTTTGTCCACAGCGGCGATACTCCATTGTCTGATAACGATTTTTGTCCGGCTGATAACCCATTCGTATGACCTCTCGTGCTGAAGAGAAAAATCAGTGTATACGTTTACATTAACGTGAAAAAAAGCAGCATAACCCAGCATTTTTTGTAAAGCATTCTTTCCATATCCTTCTTATCGCCAATTCTGGACAGCCATCACGCTTATTTAATACTCAAAGTGAGGTCAACATCAGAAGGATACCTGTTTATGCGTACCCCGTACTGCGTCGCCGATTACCTGCTGGACCGTCTTACAGATTGTGGAGCCGATCATCTGTTTGGCGTGCCAGGCGACTATAACCTGCAGTTTCTCGACCACGTAATAGACAGCCCGGATATCTGCTGGGTGGGCTGTGCCAACGAGTTAAACGCCTCTTATGCCGCTGACGGATATGCCCGCTGTAAGGGCTTCGCCGCGCTGCTGACGACGTTTGGCGTCGGAGAATTAAGTGCCATGAACGGCATTGCGGGCAGCTATGCCGAGCACGTTCCGGTGCTGCATATTGTTGGCGCGCCGGGGATGGCGTCTCAGCAAAGGGGGGAACTGCTGCACCATACGCTGGGCGATGGTGAGTTCCGTCATTTTTACCATATGAGCGAGCCGATCACCGTTGCACAGGCGATCCTGACCGAACAAAACGCCTGTTATGAAATCGACCGGGTACTGACGACGATGCTCCGGGAACGTCGCCCCGGCTATTTGATGTTACCTGCCGATGTGGCAAAAAAAGCCGCTACGCCGCCTGTAAACGCTCTCACGCTCCGGCATGCCCATGCCGATAGCGCCTGCCTGAAAGCGTTCCGGGATGCTGCGGAGCGTCAACTGGCAGCGAGTAAACGTACCGCGCTGTTAGCGGATTTTCTTGTCCTGCGCCATGGGCTGAAGCACGCGCTGCAGAAGTGGGTGAAGGATGTGCCGATGGCGCATGCCACGATGCTGATGGGCAAAGGCATTTTCGACGAACGTAACGCCGGTTTTTACGGTACCTACAGCGGTTCGGCCAGTGCCGGTCCGGTAAAAGAGGCGATAGAGGGGGCGGATACGGTGCTGTGCATCGGCACGCGTTTTACCGATACACTGACGGCCGGGTTTACCCATCAGTTAACGCCTGCACAGACGATAGAAGTCCAGCCTCATGCCGCCCGCGTCGGCGATATCTGGTTTACCGGCATCCCGATGGCCCAGGCCATTGAAGCGCTGCTGGAGCTGTGCAAACAGCATATTCACGATAAGCCTGTTCCGGCATCGCACAGCGCGATGAATTTCCCTCAGCCGGACGGCTCACTTACGCAGGAGAATTTCTGGCAAACGCTGCAAACGTTTATTCGCCCGGGAGACATCATCCTGGCCGATCAGGGCACCTCGGCCTTCGGCGCGATTGACCTGCGTTTGCCTGCCGACGTGAATTTTATCGTCCAGCCGCTGTGGGGCTCGATCGGCTACACCCTGGCCGCGGGGTTCGGTGCGCAAACGGCATGCCCGAACCGGCGGATGATTGTGCTGACGGGGGATGGCGCGGCACAGCTGACCATTCAGGAGCTCGGGTCAATGTTGCGTGATAAACAACATCCCATCATTCTGGTGCTCAACAACGAAGGATACACGGTTGAAAGGGCAATTCACGGGCCGGAACAGCGTTACAATGACATTGCGCTATGGAACTGGACGCAAATCCCGCAGGCCCTGAGCCTCGATCCTCAGGCCCAGTGCTGGCAAGTCAGTGAAGCGGAGCAGCTCGCGGACGTGCTGGAAAAAGTGGCGCACCACGAGCGGCTCTCGCTAATTGAGGTGATGCTGCCAAAAGCGGATATCCCGCCGCTGCTGGGAGCGATTACCAAAGCGCTGGAAGCGCGCAATAGCGCCTGATTATTTGTCGTTTCGCCAGGCCATCATCATCGGTTTGCCCGCCAGCAGGAGCCAGGCGGGCAACATCACGATGCAGAGCAGCGGGAATAGCGTCGAATCCGGCACCACCACCGCCGCCATAAACAGGCTCAGCCATGCATCGCGCGTCACCACCAGTACCAGCCCCAGAATAGAGCAGGATACGGTAATCGCCGCCGGAACCGCGTCGACATGCTCGTGCAGCATCAGCCCCAGCGCCACGCCGACAAACACCGCCGGGAAGATACGCCCGCCGCGGAAACCGCACGCTGCAGCAACGACAAGCGCCGCCAGCTTGATGACGGCAAACAACAGGTAATCGGACACGCTAAATACCTGGCTGAAGGCCAGCTGCTGCATCTCGTCCAGACCTTTGAACAGGGTCACCGTTCCGCCAATTGCCCCTAAAACGCCGAGGATTAGCCCCCCTGTTCCCAGAATCAATACCGGATGTTTGAGTTTATGCACTAGCCGGTGCAGGCGCGGAAGACACCATACCGCCACCATGCCCAGCGCGATGGCGATCGCGACGACGATGGCGCCGCTGAATATATCTGCAATCCGCATCTCTCCGTAGTGCGGCAGAGAGAGGGAAAAATGGGGATGGAAAAACAGGCTTGTCGTCAGCGCGCCGGCAGCCGCGGCCATCAGCGGAGCGAACAGTTTATCCCAGAGCGGGACGTCGTTATCACTGGCCAACGTCTGAGAAAAGATCAGGGCAGCAGCGACAGGCGTGCCAAAAAGCGCCCCGATGGTGCCTGCGGAGGCGAGGATGGTCCAGTCCAGCGCGCCGACGCGAGGCAGAATGCGTGCGCCGAGGAACACCGCCAGGCCAATATTCACTGCCATAATCGGATGCTCGGGACCCAGGCTGACGCCGCCCGCCAGGCCCACGATCAACGCGACGATCAGCCCCGGCAGTGCAGAGGGGGGAACCGGGGCGCCAATCAGGGGTTCCAGCGCTGGGTCCGGTCCGGCGTGGCCGGGACTGAAACGGATCGCCAGACCCACCGCAATACCGGTTAACGTCAGCATCAGGATGATCCACGCCGAAGAATCCGCGGTGACCCCCAGTTTTGCAGGAAGCGCTGTCCATAAGAGAGTTTGCAGCACCGACGCGATTTTCATCACGACGATAAGGACCAGGCTTGAGGCCACGCCAATGATCAGCGCCGGAATTGCCAGCAACAGCATGGTTCTGGCTCGCGGGTGGAGCATGATGATTTCCTTGTACAAAATGCAATGACGTTACTTTGCATATTAAGCCTTATGGCAATAGTGCAAAAGGTGCTGAAACGGTAAAGTTATTCTGTGACGAAGATCGATAATCCACGGGCATTCACCTTCCGGTCGTTGTTGTTATCACGCCTTGAATTTACAGTGTCCGAAAGATTTATTCTGACTTTAGCGGAGCAGTAGAAGAATGACAAAGTATGCTTTGGTAGGCGATGTGGGCGGCACGAACGCGCGTCTCGCATTATGCGATGTAAGTAGCGGTGAAATTTCTCGGGCGAAGACCTACTCAGGGCTGGATTACCCAAGCCTTGAGGCCGTTGTTCGCGTCTATCTGGAAGAGCATCAGGTGAGCGTCGAAGACGGCTGCATCGCCATTGCCTGCCCGATAACCGGCGACTGGGTCGCAATGACCAACCATACCTGGGCATTCTCCATCGCAGAGATGAAAAAGAATCTCGGTTTTGCGCATCTGGAAATCATCAATGACTTCACCGCGGTGTCCATGGCGATCCCGATGCTGAAGCCGGAGCACCTGATTCAGTTTGGCGGCGCTGAACCGGTCGAAGGCAAGCCGATTGCGGTTTACGGCGCCGGTACCGGCCTGGGCGTGTCGCACCTGGTGCATGTTGCTCAGCGCTGGGTGAGCCTGCCGGGTGAAGGCGGCCATGTGGACTTTGCGCCAAACAGCGAAGAAGAGGGCATTATCCTCGAAGAGTTACGCGCGGAGATCGGCCACGTTTCCGCCGAGCGCGTCCTGTCAGGACCGGGGCTGGTGAACCTGTATCGTGCGATTGTGAAATCGGACGGTCGTCTGCCGGAAAACCTGCAGCCGAAAGACGTCACTGAACGCGCGCTGGCGGACAGCTGCATCGACTGCCGTCGCGCTCTTTCGCTGTTCTGCGTCATTATGGGACGGTTCGGCGGCAACCTGGCGCTGACGCTGGGCACCTTTGGCGGGGTCTATATTGCGGGCGGGATCGTGCCGCGCTTCCTCGACTTCTTTAAAGCCTCCGGTTTCCGCGGCGGGTTTGAAGATAAAGGGCGTTTCAGAAGCTACGTACAGGACATTCCCGTTTATCTCATCGTGCATGATAACCCAGGCCTGCTGGGTTCGGGTGCCCATCTGCGTCAGGTTCTCGGCCAAATCCTCTGATGCATCATTACCCTCTCCCGCGGGAGAGGGCTCTTTCGTTACAGGTGCATCAGCTGGCGGAACTCTTTCACTTTGCTGCGGCTCACCGGCACCTGAAAATCCAAATCCTTCAGGCGCAAAATATAGGTGTTGTTAAACCACGGTTCGATCTCGCGGATCTTATTTAAATTGACGCAAAACGAACGGTGGCAGCGGAAAAAGTGTGCTGCCGGAAGCTTGCTGCAGAATTCAGTAATGTTCATCGCCATGACATACGATTCCCGCCGCGTATAGACAAACGTCATCTTTTCGTGCGCTTCGGCATAGTAGATATCGTTGACCGGGGTCACGATGATGCGCTCATCTTTGACCAGATTAATGGTGTCGTTTTCCCGTATCGTCGGGCTGGCGGTAGCCGGAGCGCTCTGTTGCTGCCATGCGGCCTCCAGCTTTTGCAGCATGCTGACAATTCGCGACTCCTGGTAAGGCTTCAGAATATAGTCAAATGCCTCCAGCTCGAAGGCTTCTACGGCATGCTCTTTCCATGCGGTAACGAACACAATAAACGGCTTATGGGCAAACTGATTGATATTTTGCGCCAGCAGCACGCCGTCCAGCGAGGGAATATTGATATCCAGAAAAATTGCGTCAACCCGGTTATGCTGCAGAAACTTCAGCACGTCCAGACCATCATCAAACGTACCCACAATCTCCATCTGGCTGTGGGTTTTGATAAGCCAGGTTAGTTCCTGTTGAGCCAGGAATTCATCTTCAACGATGATGACTTTCATATTACTCACCCTGAGGTAATAAAGATGTCGCCGCATGAACAGGGGAGCGCTCATTCGGGACGTAAAAAGCGATTTCAGTGCCTGGTTCAAGACGATGAATATGCAGCCCGTCGCCGTAGAGAAGCTTGACTCTGTGGTGCACGTTCAGCAGCCCGATTTTATTCCCGGGCATCTCGTTAGACTCCACGCGCTCAATGACTTTTGGGTCAATCCCGTGGCCGGTATCGCGCACCGCAATTCGCACCCGGTTGCCGCTTTCGGTGATGCTGATGGTGACCACCCCTTTGCCTTTACAGGGCTGAATACCGTGAACAATCGCGTTTTCAACCAGCGGCTGGATCAGCAGGCTCGGGATCACGCAGTTGACCTCTTCATCAATATCGTAAATCACCGTGAGCTTGTCGCCAAAGCGCGCCTGCTCAATCGCGATATAGTCTTTGATCTGATAAAGCTCTTTTTTAATGTCTATCTGCTCGTCATCTTTCAGTTCGATGTTGTAGCGCAGATAGCGCGACAGGTTAAAAATCAGCTGGCGCGCGGTGTCCGGATTCAAACGAATGGAAGAGGAGATAGCGTTGAGCGCGTTAAACAGGAAATGAGGATTAATTTTGCTCTGCAGCGCGCGCAACTCTGCCTTATTTGCCATCTCACGCAGCTGTTCTGCCCGAGAGACCTCAAGCTGAGTAGAGATAATCTGCGACAGGCCAATGGCCATCTCCTGCAGCGTGGAGGTGATCTGATGCGCGTGGCAGTAATAAATTTTCAGCGTGCCCGTCACAACGCCTTTTTCCCATAGCGGGATCACCAGCATCGAGTGAATTTCCGGCGTTCGGTGAGCTTCATCATTGTTTTTAATGATGATTTTTCCGTAGTTAATCGCCTGTCTGGTGGTCGGACTAATGGTGTCATCACTGTCGCGATAGTTGTGCTCCCCGACGCCTACGTAGGCCAGCACGTGGTCGATATTGGTGATGGCGACGGCGTCAGCGTGAATGTCGTGGCGGATAATCTCGCAGACCTGGCGCAGCGACTCCGCGTTAACGTGGCGAAAGAGCGGCAGCGTTTTGTTGGCAATATCCAGCGCCAGCTTGGCCTGACGGGCGGCGCTGGCTTCTTTTTCCCCTTCAACGCTCTGCACCAGCAACACGATAAAACCGATGCAGACGCTGCCCAGGATCATGGGAATACCGATTTTCGAGACGATATCCAGCCCCAGCGCGGTGGTGGGGGCCCAGACGACGACCAGGATCATGGTCAGCGTTTCGCACACCATGCCCGCAGCAATCCCGGCGCGCCAGCGCTGTTTTTTGGGGATCTTGCGGCCGATCCAGCCGGAAAGCACCCCGGCGATAATGCTGGTGATAAAGCATGGCACTGCCGTTACGCCACCGATATCAATCAGGTAGCGATGGGTCCCGGCAATCACGCCGGTGATGACACCCACCCACGGGCCAAACAAAATTCCGCCGGACATGACGGCGATAATGCGCACGTTAACCAGCGAACCCTCTACCGGCACCCCGGACCAGGTGCTGAACAGTGCGAACAGGGAAAAGATGGCGGTAACCGCCAGCAGCTCTTTCGGCGAGTGTGCGGATTTATGCAAAAGCTCGCGAAACAGGCGAATGCGAATCAGGAAGAACAGGCAAATCAGCATTAATGCCGCACGGTCAAAAACCGCCAGCAGCATAGTGAATATCTCGTGCACGGAGCAGACCTGGGCAAACGGGAAAGAACCATGATAAAAAACCTGGGGCGTATTGACCAGCTATCCGTCGGGTTTATCAAATGAGGAAAAACCATAATTTACAAAGGGGATTGTCAGGTGAGGATTGATGCTACCCGATTTTTTCTCAGCGCCAAATCACCAGGTAACTGTTTTGATATCATTATGTTAAATAACAGCTAACGGAAAGCCAATATCAGAACCCTGCTTTAACTTTCATGTATTGCAGTGTTCCGGTTTTCACGCGGGCGCTTTTTTTTCATTTCCCTCTCGACAGCGTGATTTTTTTCAGGTTATTTTCTAAGCACGCCACATCGGTGGCAGCGTCGCTCGGACGGTCCGGGCGCTAACGTTAATCTGAGGAATCTATGGCTGAATTCAGTCCTGAACGCCGTTTTACGCGTATCGATCGTCTCCCCCCTTATGTTTTCAATATCACTGCTGAACTGAAGATGGCTGCGCGTCGGCGCGGCGAAGATATTATCGATTTCAGCATGGGTAACCCTGACGGCCCAACGCCACCGCATATCGTTGAAAAGCTCTGCACGGTTGCCCAGCGCCCGGATACGCACGGCTACTCAACCTCGCGCGGTATTCCCAGATTACGTCGCGCGATCTCGCGCTGGTATCAGGATCGTTATCAGGTTGATATCGATCCTGAAAGTGAGGCGATTGTCACCATCGGCTCGAAAGAAGGGCTGGCACATCTGATGCTGGCCACGCTGGATCACGGTGATACGGTGCTGGTACCCAATCCAAGTTACCCAATCCATATCTATGGCGCGGTGATTGCCGGGGCGCAGGTGCGCTCTGTTCCGCTGGTGGAAGGTGTCGATTTCTTTAACGAACTGGAACGTGCCATTCGCGAAAGCTACCCGAAACCCAAGATGATGATCCTCGGTTTCCCGTCGAACCCAACGGCCCAGTGCGTGGAGCTTGATTTCTTCGAGAAAGTTGTCGCTCTGGCCAAGCGTTATGACGTGCTGGTGGTTCATGATTTAGCCTACGCCGATATCGTCTATGACGGCTGGAAAGCCCCGTCGATAATGCAGGTTCCGGGCGCGCGTGACGTGGCGGTGGAGTTCTTTACCCTGTCGAAAAGCTACAACATGGCGGGCTGGCGTATTGGCTTTATGGTGGGTAACAAAACGCTGGTAAGTGCACTGGCGCGCATCAAGAGTTATCACGATTACGGTACCTTCACGCCGCTGCAGGTTGCCGCTATTGCCGCTCTGGAGGGCGATCAGCAGTGCGTTCACGACATTGCTGCTCAGTATAAACGCCGCCGCGACGTACTCGTAAAAGGGTTACATGAGGCTGGCTGGATGGTGGAGATGCCGAAAGCGTCCATGTACGTCTGGGCGAAAATTCCGGAACCGTACGCAGCGATGGGTTCGCTGGAGTTCGCTAAAAAGCTGCTGCAGGACGCGAAGGTGTGTGTGTCCCCGGGCATCGGCTTTGGTGATTATGGCGACACCCACGTGCGCTTTGCTTTAATCGAAAACAGCGACCGTATTCGTCAGGCGGTGAGGGGCATCAAGAGTATGTTCCGGGCCGATGGCCTGCTCTCAGCAAAGAGCGTTGCTGAAAACCCCGTGTCCTCATGACAAAAAAACAGGAGCCAAATGGCTCCTGTTTTTTTGACTGCATGTTCTCACTAGATCATCAGGGCAAAGGTTCCGGCCCAGACTAAAACGATCACCGAAATGCCCATAAAGAAATATTTCACGTTTCATCGCTCCGCGTATCTTGTGGTACGCATTTAAAAACAGAGTCCAACTGATTATAGAGAACTGAAATCCCGGCTGAACAGAAATGAGAATTTTCCCGTTACGCCGAAGACTCCCGCTCAGAATTCTGTGCTTTCCTGGTGCCAGACGGCGCTAATGTACGCTTAAAAATGAGGGGTGACAAGAGGGATTTTTTTAAATAATTTCCGCCACTTACGAGTGTCGTGGAACGGCGACAGTTTGATTTCACAACGCAATAAATTCACTTTGGGCGACGCCATCAAAGACGGTTTTGCAGTGAGATGACAGGTGATTGAAAAGGCTAGTTTCTTAGCGAAACTAACCTTCATGCAGGGCTTAAATATAGAGGGAGGCTTCGCCAAGAGGACGCGTTTTGAAACGGCGATGCATCCAGAGATATTGCTCCGGTGCGCGCATGATTTCAGTTTCGATGACCTTATTGATAAACGCTGCCGCTTCACACTCGTTTTCCGGATAGTTAGCCATTTCCGGAGAGATGTGCAGACGGTAGCCTGACTTATCCGCTTTTCTCACCATCGTCACGGTCAGCATGGAGGCACCTGACAAACGCGAAATGACGAAAGTCCCGTTGGTCGTCGCTACATCCTTCACGGCAAAGAAGGGGGCAAAGCTGCTGCCTTTGCGTCCGTAATCCTGGTCAGGAGCGAACCAGACGGCCTCACCTTTCTTCAGGGCGCCAACCATACCGCGCAGGTTGTTACGGCTGATCATCGCTTTATTGGAACGCATGCGGCCTCGCGTCTGAACCCACTCCATCAGTGCACTATTGTGCGGTCTGTAGGTTGCCATCATTGGCTGACAAAGGCCCATCACGCGCCCGCCAAGCTCCAGGGACATAAAGTGCACGCCAACAACCATCACGCCGCGTTTTTGCAGCTGAGCGCGTTTAAGGTTGTCCAGTCCTTCTACATCAAACCATTTGCGGACGCGTTCATCCGGCCAGAACCAGGCCATGCCGGTTTCAAGCAGCGCCATGCCGATGGATTTAAAGTTTTCAGAGATCAGTTTTTCGCGCTCTTCAGCATTGTACTGAGGAAAGCAAAGCTCGATGTTTTTACGCGCGATAGATTCGCGACGCTTCAGGAAATAGCGGGATGCGCTGCCCAGTTTCGACCCCAGCATACGCAGCACAGGGTAGGGGAGTTGTACCAGCAGCCAGAGAACGCCAAGACCAAACCATGTAAACCAGTAACGCGGGTGTAAAAACGCACGTTCAAATTTGGATTGAGACAAAATAGTGAAACCTATGTGAAGCCTGTAAAGGTAGCGCAGCGTGTGCGATACGACGTGCCGATAAGACCGTTCTTCAAGGTGATGGTTGCAGGCTTTACCGAACTTTACGGCGTTACCTGGCCACTGCTGATTTGGGTGGGCGGCGTAATGTAGCACCGTTATACGTTATGTGCTATGACTCGTTTTTGATTAAAAAAGCGACGATCCAGGAGGTGTTTGATTTTACAGATTTTATAAACAGCCGCATTGAGAGCATCCCTCCTTCTTGCGCGGCGAGCAGAAGCCTTTGTGCAAGGATAAAATCAATTCACGAACAAGCACGGTATTAATGATTGACGACTCGTTAAGTATCCGGAAATGAATTTTTTACTACATATAATAAATAAGAATTTTCATGAGGAAAAATCTCATTTATTATTCATGCCATCAATAAAATATTCACTTTTCATACTTTTTCGTTTCTTCTTCTTTTACGTTCCTCAATAGCTTCTTTCAGTTAATTCATGCTTTTTTGACAAAGTGTCGTGATGCAAATCAAAATAAGTTGTTTTTATTAGTATCTCACTGGTTGCGATCCTTTTAACGATATAAATATTTGGTTTGCGCGAAAAGAGTAGTTTCTTTTTCTGCCTTGGCAGGGCATTACACAATAATGGTTTAGCAGAAAATTCTTAAGAAATTTCTCATTGCGGGCTAATGATCTGCGTATTTGATTTTGTGTCGATCATTATTCTATGATTGCGCATCAACGCGATACCGTGAAGTTGGCATAGCAAAACCAAAGAGGGATGATGAGATGGCTGACAGTTTTCAGAATGAAGTGCCTAAAGCACGTATTAACCTAAAGCTTGACCTGCATACTGGCGGAGCAAGCAAGAAAATGGAATTACCATTGAAATTGCTTGTTGCGGGTGATTTTAGTAATGGGCAGGACACAGCGCCAATATTTGAGCGCGAAAAGGTTAATATCACGAAGAACAATTTTGATAGCGTTCTTTCCGAATATTCCCCAAAAGTTAATCTGACCGTTAAAAATACGCTGGCTGATGATGGCGGTGAGGACAACATTCAGCTGACTTTCCAGAGCATGAAAGATTTCACGCCAGAGCAGGTGGCTGCTCAGATACCGCAACTAAAGGCGATGCTGGCGATGCGCAACTTGCTCCGTGATTTGAAAGCCAACCTTTTGGACAACCAGACTTTCCGAAAAGAGCTGGAAAAAATCGTTCTTGACCAGTCGCTTAGCGCTGAGTTGCGAAATGAATTATCCGCACTGGCGTCAAAAAAATCGTAACCATCAGGCTGTTTTAACGGATTAATCAAGGAATGCTCATGTCTGTACAAAATAATATTACTGGCGGTGAAAGCGTGGTGCTGGAGCGCCCAGCAGCGGGTGGGGTTTACGCTTCCCTGTTTGAGAAAATCAATCTTAGCCCGGTCTCAGAGCTGAGCGCGCTGGATATCTGGCAAGATGCACAGGCGATGTCGGATGCCACCGCCGATGAACGTCTGACTGCAGGTATGCAGGTCTTTCTGGAGTGTCTGACCAAAGCAGGCTCGAAAGTCGAAAAACTGGATAAAAGCCTGATTGATCACCATATCGCTGAGCTTGATTTTCAGATCAGCCGCCAGCTGGACGCTGTAATGCACCATGATGAATTTCAGGCGGTTGAGAGCCTGTGGCGCGGTGTGAAGTCGCTGGTGGATAAAACCGATTTTCGCCAGAATGTGAAAATTGAACTTCTGAGTATGTCTAAAGAAGACCTGCGCCAGGACTTTGAAGACTGTCCGGAGGTGATCCAGAGTGGTCTGTATAAACACACCTACATCGACGAATATGATACCCCGGGCGGCGAGCCGATTGCGGCGCTGATTTCCGCTTACGAGTTCGATGCTTCCGCGCAGGATGTCGCTCTGCTGCGCAACATCTCTAAAGTCTCTGCTGCGGCACATATGCCGTTTATCGGCTCGGCAGGCCCGAAATTCTTCCTCAAGGAGTCAATGGAAGACGTTGCGGCGATTAAAGATATTGGTAACTATTTTGACCGCGCCGAGTACATCAAGTGGAAATCGTTCCGCGATACGGACGACGCGCGCTATATCGGTCTGGTGATGCCGCGCGTGCTGGGTCGTTTGCCGTATGGCCCGGATACCGTTCCGGTTCGCAGCTTCAATTATGTCGAAGAAGTGAAAGGTCCGGATCACGACAAATACCTGTGGACCAACGCATCGTTTGCCTTTGCCGCCAACATGGTGCGCAGCTTTATCAATAATGGCTGGTGTGTACAGATCCGTGGGCCACAGGCCGGTGGTGCGGTTCAGGACCTGCCTATCCATCTGTACGATCTCGGTACTGGCAATCAGGTAAAAATCCCGAGCGAAGTGATGATTCCTGAAACCCGTGAATTCGAATTCGCGAATCTGGGCTTCATTCCTTTGTCCTACTACAAAAACCGCGACTACGCCTGCTTCTTCTCGGCTAACTCCACGCAGAAACCGGCGCTGTATGACACCGCAGATGCAACGGCGAACAGCCGCATCAATGCGCGTCTTCCGTACATCTTCCTGCTGTCGCGTATCGCCCACTACCTGAAGCTGATTCAGCGCGAAAACATCGGTACCACTAAGGATCGCCGACTGCTGGAGCTGGAACTGAATACCTGGGTCCGCAGCCTGGTGACCGAAATGACCGACCCGGGCGACGAGCTGCAGGCATCTCATCCACTGCGTGATGCGAAAGTGGTGGTGGAAGATATTGAGGATAACCCAGGCTTCTTCTGCGTGAAATTGTACGCTATCCCGCACTTCCAGGTGGAAGGGATGGACGTCAATTTGTCGCTTGTTTCACAGATGCCTAAAGCAAAATCGTAAGGCAAGGGGTGATCAGGGATGAAAATTTACCGCCCACTTTGGGAGGATGGGGCCGCTCTGGCCCCGCAACAGTTCCAGCAGCAGGTCCGCTGGAGTGAGCACGTTGCCAATATGGTCGCCCGGATGGGTATTTCTCATCCCTGGGGCGTGGTTGCAGCAGAGTTTGATGACGCTGCACTTGCGCTCTCGCGGCTGAATGCCATCCGTCTGGTCATACGTTTCCAGGATGGCACAATCGTTGATACGGACCTGGCGGATAATATTCCGCCGGTTTGTGATTTGTCTGCCGCAAACGGCGCTGAGGCTGTTGAGGTGCTTGCCGCATTGCCACTGCTGAGTGCCAGTGGTGGCAACCTCGATAATGGACAGGACAGTGAACGCCCCCGTCGCTGGAAAGCAGAACGTGTGGTGGTGCAGGAACTTGCTGGTCATGAAAGCGGGGAACTCGCCATTCTACGTAATGCGCTAACCCTGCGTCTGTCCAGCCAGGAAAACACGGCATACCTAATCTGTCCGGTGACCCGTCTGGTACGTAATGCTCAGGGGAAGTGGGGCCGTGATCCTGCTTTCATTCCCCCGATGCTTTCCGTTTCTGCAAGTCCGTGGCTGACCACAGAACTGGGGGACCTACTGGTTCGTCTGCAGGTCCGCCGCCGTCGCCTGATGGCCATGCGCCGTGAAAGCAATGAGCGGATGGCAGACTTTGCTGTCGCGGATGTCTCCCTGTTCTGGCTGCTGAATGCCCTGAACAGTGCCGAGCCGGTGCTGATTGAACTGCTTCAGACGCCTGAGCGCCACCCGGAACTGTTGTATCGCGAACTGACCCGTCTGGCCGGCAGCCTGCTGACTTTCTCACTTGAGCACGACGCCAGCGATATTCCTGCTTACCAGCACGATGCACCGGAACGAGTATTCCCGCCGCTGCTGGCACTGCTGGACAAACTACTGGAAGCGAGCCTGCCGTCGCGGGTAATAAGTATCCACCTGGAGCATCAGGACCAGATCTGGAAAGGTGCCCTGCACGACGCACGTCTGCGCGAAGGGGCGGACTTCTATCTCTCAGTACGCTCCTCCATGCCGAACCATGAGCTTCAGACTAAATTCCCGCAGTTGTGTAAAGCGGGCAGCTTCGATGATGTTTCGGATGTGGTGAATGTGGCTCTGAGTGGGATGCTGATTAAGCCTTTGACGCATGTTCCGGCCGCTATCCCGTTGCGCCTTGAGAACCAGTATTTCTCGCTGGATCTGAGCAGTGAGGCGGCTCGCGCAATGCTTGAGATGGGCTGTTGCACCTTCTATACCCCACGCTCGTTGGGGGATGTTGATCTCGAACTCTTTGCGGTGCTGCGTACATGAATAAATCTGAACTCAGTCAGATAGAACATATCTTCTACCCGGGCTGGCTGATGGCCAGCCAACTGCGGAGTGGTCAGGAAGTGCGTGACGGGGAAGGGCTCTATCGCCGTGCCTGCCGTCTGGTTCGGGAGGCGAAAGCTGCGCTCACGGAGGCAGGTTACAGCGACATCAGCCGTGACCATATGGTGTATACCCTTTGTGCACTGCTTGATGAGAGCGTGATGAACCGGGGAACCACCGATGATGGCTACCTGACCTGGCGCCGTGACCCGCTGCAGGCACACTTCTTTGGTACCCTCAATGCTGGTGAAGAGCTGTGGGAACGGATCCGCAACCTGCTGAAAGAAACTGCCCCTAATACCGCCGTCCTGACCTGTATGTACCGGACTCTGCAACTGGGGTTCGTAGGTCAGTATCGCGCTCAGGATGATGAGCGTCGGGAAGATATTGTTCGCGCTCTCGCAGAGCGGGTGCCCGCCTTCACATTGGCACAGGATGCTCCCATTGTTGTGCGCGCATCACGCCTGCGTAGCGGTCGTCGCTGGTACTGGTTGAGCTGGGTAGTGGCCGCCGTCGCTCTGACTGCGCTCTGGTTTTTCCTTTCGTCTTCGCTTACCGGGCTGGTAAGCCAGATTGTCAGGCCGGGGTAAGTGATGCGGGATACGTACCGAAGTCTGTTAACTGCTCTGGGTGCCGTTCTGGCGTTGTGGCTCATTCTGGGATTCTGGCCACTGTCCACGGGCAGCCGTCTGGCACTCGGTCTTCTGGTTGCTCTGGTGGCCGGAGTTATTTTCTGGTGCCAGCGTCGTGCTTCTCTGGCGCGGGCAACTGCTGTTCGTGAGATTGTGGATGAAAGCCTGCCGCCGGAAGATTTTCAGGGGGCGGTAATCTTTGTCTGTGGTGATAACGCTCCGCTCTTTGTGTCCGGAATCCGTCACCGTGAAACCCGGCAGGGCTGGTATCTGTGGGTAAAGGACGCAGAGCAACTACCGCTCTTTGCGCAGCACCTGAGTTTGGTGCGCCCGGCTCTGGTGTCGCAAATCTCGGTCATGCTGGCGGTGGTGCCTGAGCAGCACAAATCCGGTGATGATTTTACCCAGTCTCTGCGGGGCTGGCAGCGTGCTGTCGTCCAGTGCCGCGCAGCATTTGGCTCCATCCCTCCACTGTGGACCGTAACCTGGGTATCACCACCGTCGGCGTGTGCGGAAGCCGAGCCTGTCTGGTTTACCACGGTAAACCAGCGGAGCGGTATTCAGGTATATCAGCCTGGCCAGGGCAATGTGTCACTGACGGAATGGGCCCGGGAGGCTGGAACAGACGGACGTCTTTCCCGTCTGAGTCAGGGCCTGTGGCTGGACAGTCTGCTTGCCTGGCAGAATAGCGCGGTGAATGACTTGTTGTCGGTACGGCGGGGTGAGTTACCCGTGATGAAGCCCTGTGTGCAGGGCATGTGCATGGTGCGGGTGAACGGCATCGTGGGCAATCTCTGGCAACAGCACATTGCCTCCGTGACGGCGCTGCCACCGGATGTGGTCGTGGCCACAGAGCCACTGCCGCTACCTGAACTGCTGTTGCCTGCGCTACCACGCCGACATGGTGTCAGCCGTAGGATGGTGTTCTGGGGTTATGCCGGTCTACTCGGGGGTATTTTCCTTGCGCTGGCGATGCTGGCGTCCTGGGTGAATAACCAGCGCCTCATCCGTAACGTTGGCGATCATCTTGCGTTGTATCACCAACTGAGCGGTAAGCCAGTTGAACCGAAACTGCATGCGCAGCAGCGTCTGCGGGCTGATGGCGCATTGCTCGACGACTGGCTGCGTCGTGGGGAACCACTACGTTATCGCCTGGGTCTGTATCAGGGGCTGCGTCTGGTTCCGCTCGTTGAGGCCGCTCTCAGCGACTGGGCACCTCCGCCACCGCCTCCACCGATCATTGAGAAAATCATTCAGGGGCCGAAAACCATTCGCCTCGACAGCATGTCGCTGTTCGATTCCGGTAAGTTCGAGCTGAAAGCAGGCTCCACCAAAATGCTGGTGAATTCACTGGTTGGCATCAAAGCGAAGCCAGGCTGGCTGATTGTCGTATCAGGGCATACCGATAACACCGGCAATCCGCAACTGAACCAGACGTTGTCTCTTAAGCGTGCCGAAGCGGTGCGCAGCTGGATGCGTGACACCGGCGACGTGCCGGAAAGCTGTTTTGCGGTGCAGGGCTATGGCGAAAGCCGCCCTGTCGCAACCAACGACACTCCGGAAGGGCGTGCGCTTAACCGCCGTGTCGAAATCAGTCTGGTACCGCAGGCAAGTGCCTGTCAGATACCCGGCAAACACCCGGCGCCATCGCAGGATGATGGCGTCTCAGAAAATAAAACGGAGTAATTAACATGGCAATTCCTGTTTATCTTTGGCTGAAGGATGACGGCGGCGCAGACATCAAAGGGTCTGTTGACGTTCAGGATCGTGAAGGCAGCATCGAAGTGGTCGCTCAGGAACATAATCTGTACATCCCGACCGACAACAACACCGGCAAGCTGACCGGGACCCGTATCCACACCCCGTTCCTGTTCACTAAGGAAATCGACTCCTCCAGCCCGTACCTGTACAAGGCGGTGACCACGGGTCAGACCCTGAAATCCGCTGAGTTCAAGTGGTACAAAATCAACGATGCGGGCCAGGAAGTGGAGTACTTCAACACCAAACTGGAAAACGTGAAGGTAGTGAAGGTGAATCCTGAAATGTATGACATCAAGGATCCATCTAAAGAGAAGCACAACCACCTTGAACGCGTTGAACTGCGTTACGAAAAAATCACCTGGACCTACAAAGACGGCAACATCATTCATTCCGATTCCTGGAACGAACGCGCCACCGCGTAATCCTGATGCGGGCAGGTTTTTCCTGCCCGCAGTTTTTTGCTGAGCGCCTGAGACGCGGGCGCTCAGCAAAGAAAACATAACCTGCCTGCCTGACCTTATGCGCTTTGGTGAACAGCGAGGGGCGGTAGCGTGTCCAGGAACCGACAAAGAGAGAATCTCATGGAAAATCCAGCCATCCTGTTACGTCGTCTGAACCCTTACTGCGCCCGCGCGATGGAAGGGGCGGCATCGCTCTGCCAGACCCGTGCCCATGCCGAAATTCTGCCGGAGCACTGGCTGCTGAAGCTGCTGGAGCAAGGCGAGGGGGATCTCACTGTGCTGGCACGCCGCTACGAGTGGGATATGGATGGTATCTGGCAGGATCTGCTCGGCTGGCTGGATAAACAACCTCGCTCCGTGCGCCATCGGCCCCAGCTCTCAGAAGACATCCAGACTCTGATGCAGCAAGCCTGGCTACTGGCCTCACTCAATGGTGAAGAGCACATTCGCAGCGTCCATCTGCTGATGGCGCTGGTGGAAAAACCAAAACTGGCTCGTTGTGACGGCCTCTGGCCGTTGTTAACGCTTGGCCAGAGCCAGCTGGAGCGCCTGAGACCGTTGCTGGATGCGCAATCGGATGAGCGTCCGGAAATGCAGCTCGAAGCTGAGCTGGCACAGAACCACGGCGGTGAAGTGGAGTTTGTCGGGCGTCCGGCTGGTATGGAAATGGAAGAGGGGGAACTGAGTCCTGCGCTGCAGAACGCGCTGGATAAATTCACCCTTGATGTCACCGCCAAAGCGAAGGAAGGAAAGATCGATCCTGTGTTTGGCCGTGACACAGAAATCCGGCAGATGGTGGACATCCTTTCTCGTCGCCGCAAAAACAACCCGATTCTGGTCGGCGAGCCGGGCGTGGGGAAAACCGCACTGGTTGAAGGTCTGGCATTGCGTATTGCCGAGGGTAATGTGCCTGAATCCCTGAAAACGGTCACTCTGCGTACCCTCGACCTGGGCCTGCTGCAGGCCGGTGCTGGCGTGAAAGGGGAGTTCGAACAGCGGCTGAAAAACATCATCGATGCGGTGCAGCAATCACCGTCCCCGGTCCTGCTGTTTATTGATGAAGCGCATACCATCATCGGCGCAGGCAACCAGGCAGGCGGCGCCGATGCAGCGAACCTGCTGAAACCAGCGCTGGCGCGTGGTGAACTGCGTACCATTGCGGCCACCACCTGGAGTGAGTACAAGCAGTACTTTGAACGCGATGCCGCACTGGAGCGCCGCTTCCAGATGGTCAAAGTGGACGAGCCGGATGACGACACCGCCTGTCTGATGCTCCGTGGTCTGAAATCCCGCTACGCCGAGCACCATAACGTGCACATTACCGACGATGCGGTACGCGCGGCAGTTACGCTTTCTCGTCGCTATCTGACGAGCCGCCAGCTGCCGGACAAGGCAGTTGACCTGCTCGACACCGCCGCAGCGCGCGTCCGCATGAGCCTCGACACCGTGCCGGAGCACCTGACCTGCATTCGCTCGCAGATCACCTCTCTTGAAATGGAGAAGCAGGCACTGCTGGAAGATATTGCTGTCGGCAATCAGAGCCATGGTGAACGCCTGACCGTCATTGAGCAGGAAGAGAACGATCTTATCGTTGCTCTCGACGAGCTTGAAACTCAATACGGGCAGGAACTGAAACTCACCGAACAACTGCTGGAAAGCCGCCAGGACATCTCCCGTCAGAGCGAGACGCACGCGCTGCAGCAGGAACTGCACGGCATGCAGCACAGCAACCCGCTGCTCTCGCTAGATGTGGATGTGCGCACCGTTGCCAATGTGATTGCTGACTGGACAGGCGTTCCGCTGTCATCACTGATGAAAGATGAGCAGACCGAACTGCTTACCCTGGAAGATGAAATTGGCAAACGTGTGGTCGGGCAGGATGTGGCGCTCGCGGCCATCGCGCAGCGCCTGCGTGCGGCAAAAACGGGTCTTACATCTGAGAATGGCCCTCAGGGCGTATTTCTGCTGGTGGGCCCGAGTGGGGTGGGGAAAACCGAAACCGCCCTGGCTCTGGCGGACGTGATGTACGGCGGTGAAAAATCACTGATTACCATCAACTTGTCCGAGTACCAGGAGCCTCATACTGTTTCCCAACTGAAGGGCTCCCCTCCGGGCTACGTTGGCTACGGTCAGGGCGGTATTCTCACCGAAGCCGTGCGTAAGCGACCGTACAGCGTGGTGCTGCTCGATGAAGTCGAAAAAGCGCACCGCGACGTGATGAACCTGTTCTACCAGGTGTTCGACCGTGGCTTTATGCGCGACGGTGAAGGTCGTGAAATCGACTTCCGCAACACCGTTATTCTGATGACCTCCAACCTCGGCAGCGACCACCTGATGCAGCTGCTGGACGAACAACCTGAATCCACCGAAGGCGATCTGCACGAACTGCTGCGTCCGATCCTGCGTGACCACTTCCAGCCCGCGTTGCTGGCCCGCTTCCAGACCGTGATTTACCGTCCGCTGGCGGAAGCGGCCATGCGTACCATCGTGGAAATGAAGCTGTTACAGGTTAGCAAGCGCTTGCATCGCCACTACGACCTGACCACGCAGATTAATGAGAGCCTGTATGACGCCCTGACCGCCGCCTGCCTGCTGCCGGACAGTGGCGCACGCAACGTCGACAGCCTGCTCAATCAGCAGATTCTGCCAGTACTGAGTCAACAACTGCTGACCCACATGGCCGCGAAACAGAAGCCACACAGCCTGACGCTGGGCTGGGATGACGAAGAAGGGATTGTGCTGGCGTTTGATTAACTGGTTTATCTAAAGGGTAGCAATTATGGACAGCGCAAAAGAGATTGCCAGAGATATGCTTGAGGCCATTCATATCGATGGGTCTGGGTTTATCGGTGCTGTGGCGAAAGGTGTTATTTCCTTACCCGTCAGCCTTGCCTATCTTGGCTATGATTTTATAGATACGGAACACCGCAGAGAGAATCAGAATGATAAATTTCGGTTAGCAGCACTGGTTAAAAAAGTAACTTTTAACGATGAGGTTATTTATAAGGTTATTAAACCATTTATAGATGATTTTGTTTCTCATGTAGACATGCATAAAATTTCACATTTTTCAAGAAATATATCGGGAAGTGTTATAGGTAAAATGATGTTCTCGCAGCTTACGGGGGTTAACCTCGGTAGGGCGATTATATCTCAGGGAGTTGGTGCCTTTTTTTCTGGTTCTGTTGCTGGTGGTGTATTGGGAGTTGGTGCTGAAGCATCAAGATCTATTTATACATCACGGTACTTGCGTGAAAGAAACCCCATAATGTATGAGAAATTAAACAGTATGGGTGATTTTGATCTTTTTTATTATCTTGTTGAGGACATTGTTAGGCCTTATGAGACGGCTTGTGAAATTGCAAAGATAAATCCTGAAGAGTTTAATAATGTCTGCGAATACTTCTTTGGAGGTTTATGAATATAAAAGATTTTATACTTATCATTGTTTCACGGATCGTAGCCAGTATCGGGATGACGCTAGGAACTGTCAGTATGATTTACTCTTTCTACTGTTTCTTTTTTTCAGCCAATACTTACCGCTTCATTCTAGGTGGGGCAGGTATAGTAGCCTTTCTCATAGGTTATGGACTTTATAAATTCGCCTTGAAATACATTTATGATGAATGGGAACATTATAGATAATATTCATCATATTTGTTGAGTTTGGTTCTATTTAAAATCATTCTAACCCAGGACAGGAATTATAGAAATGCAAAATATATTTAAAATGACAGAGGGCATCCTTAATCGCTATAAACTGGATATTCCTTCCTGCCCTTATCCATTGGATGTGGAACGTTTTGATGGTTTAGAACAAATGAGTGCTCTCTATCATTACACCATTCGTTTTACCAGTTCACATCCGGATCTTACGGCTGAAATGATGTTAAGTAAAACCGCTACGCTGAGCATGGGGGTGGGAAAACTATTAGATTCTGTTGTCGGTAAAATTGTTCATGGTGTGGTGACAAATTTTCGACGCTTGGCCGGTTCACGCGATCAGGTTACGTATGAAATTATTCTGGAACCTTTTATATCCTTACTGGATAAGCAGTTTCGTACTCACCGTTTCTTCGTCAACAAATCAGTGCCGGAAGTGGTAGAGCAAATTCTTGGCGAGCATGGTTTGAAGAGGTGGGAATATGAATTCAAGCTTAAACAAACTTACCCAAAACGGGAACAGATAAATCAGTACCAGGAAAGTGACCTCGCGTTTATCGAACGTCTGCTGGCTGAGGTGGGGATTTTTTACTTCTTCACCCTGCAACCGGATACCCAGACTGAAGTGGTGCACTTTGCGGATAAGCAGAGCGCCTGGACATTCGGTAAAAAACTGCCACTTAACAGCCCTTCGGGCACCAATGACAATGCCGTTGACTCGGTGTGGGATATCCACGTCTGGCACAACGTGGTGGAACGTTCGGTCACCGCCAGCGACTATAACCATCGCGAAGCGCAGAATATTCTAACGTCCGTACCGGCAGACATGACCCGGGGCGACGGTGACTGTATCACTTATGGTGATGTGTATCACTATCGTCCGCGTCACCTCGAGCGGGGTGACAAAATTACCCCTGCAACCGAAACAGGTAACTTCTGGGCTCGTCTGGAGCATGAACGTTTTTTATCCGCCCAGACTACAGTGACCGGCAGCAGTACGGACCATACCCTGGGTCCGGCACAGGTACTGACCATCACGGAAACGGCTATTCCGCCAACGCTGCCCCGGGAAACGGAGAATGGTGTTGTTATTATCCGCACTGGATATTACGGCAGCCGTAAGAATGCCTTGAAAGTGACATGGGTAGCGATGCCGTACTATGAGAACCGCTGCTGGCGTCCTGCCGCCAAAAAGCGCCCGGTGGTCAGCGGTACGATGATGGCGCGCGTGACCAGCGCCAAAGATAACGATATTTACGCCTGGCAGGATGCATCGGGCATGTACCGGGTGAAGTTTGATGCCGACCGTGATGACAAAAAGCAAGGCATGGAAAGCATGCCAGTGCGCTTTGCCAAACCTTACGGTGGTGACAAATACGGTTTCCACTTTCCGCTGATACAGGGTACAGAAGTTGCCATTGCGTTCCACGAAGGCGATCCGGATCGTCCGTATATTGCCCATGCCCTTCACGACTCCCGCCACGTCGACCACGTCACTGAGGCCAACAGCACGCGCAATGTTATTCGTACAGCCGGCCTGAACAAGTTGCGGATGGAGGACAAGCGGGGTGAGGAGCACGTTAAGCTCAGCACGGAGTACGGGGGCAAGACGCAGCTTAATTTAGGACATCTGGTCAATGCAGAAAGGGCATTGCGGGGGGAAGGTTTTGAGCTGCGCACTGATGAATGGGGAGGGATCCGGGCGGGAAAAGGGATATTCATTACTGCAGACAGCCAGCCTGAGGCGCAGGGGAAAGTGCTGGATATGGCTGCAGCACATTCCTTGTTGACGCAGGCCGTTAGTCAAATGGAGTCTCTGTCACAGGCTGCATCAGCAGCAAAAGCACAACTCTTGCATTATGAGCAACAACAGGCACTGATGGAAGAGAAGTTACTTTCGCTAAAGCAGGCTGTACTACTGATGAGTGCGCCTGAAGGTATTGCTTTAACCAGTGGTAGCCATCTTCAGACAGTTGCAAGTGAAAATATCTATATGACTGCAGGACAAAATGTTGAACTAGGAGCAAAGAAAAACATTACCCTTGCCGCTTCAGAAAAAATTTCAATCTTTACCGAAACTGAGGGTATAGAGACTATTGCAGCCAAAGGTGATCTAATATCACAGGCTCAGTCAGGGAATATTGAAGTAATAGCTAAGAAAAATATTTCTGTGACCAGTACAACAGAGGATATGACTTTTACTGCGGCAAAAACTTTAACGTTGACCTGTGCTGGCGGGGCATACATCCGCCTGTCCGGAGGAAACATCGAGTTAGGCTGCCCTGGTGATATTATGATGAAGCAAAGTAAGCTTCTCTATAGTGGCCCAACTTTTATACAGTCAAATATTCCTGAACTTCCTGATAGTGGTCCCCAGTCAATGAGTTTTATGCTGTTAGATTCTTTTGGTAATGCTGCGCCAACTACTATGAAAGTGAGCCTTTTTGATAGTGAATCAAAACAACAAATATGGAGTTCTGCTTTTAATGATGGAGGGTCAGGCTGCTTTGAACAGCCTGAAAGTAAAAAATTTCATGCAATAATTGGCGATAATAAATGGACGAGCCTATTTTCTTATGATAATGAGCTTGGAATTGAAGATGAAGTTGATGATGACCAGGATTTTGATGAACATGGTCCGCAATATGATGGTGAATTAAACGAGCAAGATAAGGAATAGCCATGGAACAGTATACAGTTCAAAAGGGTGACAGCTTGTGGAAAATTAGTCGTAAATTCGGCATTGATATTAATGAACTGGCCAATATTAATGGGCTTCTCACTAAAGCAGAGCAGCATATTATCCAGCCCGGTCAGGTATTGAGTTTACCATCAAAAGACAAAGTCTATGATACTCAATTGACTTTGAGAATTTACGATCTTGTCTGGCGCCCGCTTAGAGATGCAAAACTCAGAGTTACTTTTGATGGAAAGACCTATGATTACGTGACAGACAGCACAGGTGTTGTTGCTGGTCTACTTATTGAAGACAGTACCAAAGGTATAAAGATTGAACTGCAACATTTAAATAAAAAAGAGTACATTCTGATTGCCGACCATAAAAAATTGCCTTTGGGGACGTTAAGCCTGCGGATCTCGTCCAGAGAAATGATAATAAAAGGGAGTACCAGCGTTAAACAAGGTACCCAGCAATCGAGCAAACAGCAGGAAAAGGAAAAAGCAAAACAGAAAGGAAGCTCAACTGCTTCCAGTCCATCAGAAAGTAAAACAAAAGAAAACCAGACCCCTTCTGTAAACCAAACCACCAGAACCGAAGGTGGTGCTCCCACCAGTGTGAGTAATATTGGTAACGTCAGTGAAGGATTGCGCCTTCCGCCGGAGGCAGAGCAATATCGCGATTATGTCATTGAAGCGGCTAAAAAATACGATTTCCAGCCAGAGGGGCTTGCTGCATTAATTTATGCAGAGTCAAGATGGAAAGCAAACGCCACTAATTCTACCGGTTCGGGGGCGGTAGGGTTAGGCCAGTTTAAACCTGAGACATGGTTATCTCTTTGTGCTAAACCTGAATCCAAGGTTTATCAATTTATAACAGAAAAATATTCCTACCAGAAATTAATATATAAAAATAAAAAGCTTTGGGGAGAATTGGGTGATGGTTCCATAACAGAGATCGATAAGGATACTGTGTTATCTTTGCGAGCTAATGCAGCATACAATATTGATATGATTGGATTGCTTGATCGTCAGAGTATTGAGCAATTAGTTAATGATTGGAACTTACAGTCTATCAGAGCACTTGAACCTGATGAAATAGTCAAAGTTGCCTATCTGGTCCATATGAATGGAACATTGGGGGCCGTTGATATTATTATGAATGGAAGAGAAATATTTCATAATAAATATGAGGAAGATAATAAACCAACTGAATTGATATATGAGAATCGTCTGCAATCTAATCTGAAAAATGCAGATGCAGAGCAGCGTTTTTACTCGATTGATGGTTCTTTCAGGACGGCTTTTGTGGCATGGATGATTGGATATTTCGATTCTATTATTATCCCAGATCATTACAGAGTGGAACCTGGGGGCAAGAATTTTTCTACTAAAGATATTATTCACAAAATAAATCCTGATTATAATCCAGAAATTAATTTGCCCACAGTAGCGGCTATGAATTCACAATCTCCAGCTCCAGCTCCAGCTCCAGCTCCAGCACAATGGCATAATCCTTTGGGTATTTGTCTCATCAGAACTCGTGGGTTACCCAGTTCTAAAAGTGCAAGTTTCGGATGGTGGAGAACTGCACCTGATGGACATCGTTATCAGCATCAAGGTGTGGACATACAAGCAGAACCTGGAACACCTATATATGCTGTGGCGGATGGACGTATAGCTTTTATTGCTAATCAGGGTGTCCATGGGTATGGTCTGCAATTATCTCTTGTCGTCCAGACAAATGATTTACCACAAGAGAAGATAATTTTATGTTCATACAACGGGCGTGAACTTAGTAAAATCTATTTTTTCTATGCTCATTTATCTGAAATACATTCTGGACTCGTCAATGGGGTATCCGTGAAATGTGGGGATCTTCTTGGGAAAACTGGATGTACTGGTAATGCAAATGGAATGACTAGTGTAGCTACAGGGGCCCATCTTCATTTTGAGGTACGAACAACAGAAAGATCTCCCGGAATAATTAATCACCTTGACCCTACACCATTTATTGATGGATTTGATTATCCTTAATTGAGGAGGAGTGATGTTAAAGATTATTAAATGGATAATATTCTTTCTATTAGCAAATATTGTTAAATCTGATTGGTTAGCAATTGCCGCTTTAGATGAATCTTTTTTTCGAAGCGAGCAGCAACGCATTGATCAGGAGTATAGAGATGATCATGTTCGTTATAAAAATGAGCAGAGTCATCTCCCGGACAGACTACGAGACAAACGACTCTATACCAATGAGTACTGGCTAGTAAATAAAGATCAAAATTTATGGATAGGATTTTTTGAAGGTAAAAAGATAAAAGTACCTAAAGGAGTATATTTAAATATATCAGATGAAAGTTATCAGGCCCAGCAAGTCGTTCGAATAAAAGAAAATAGAAAAATATCGCAGTTCTTAATGTCATCAGGAATGGATGAGTATCCAGATATATGTCTTAATAAGAATGATAAGATAATGAAAGACGAAAAATTCTATACATATTTTTATTCAGGTTGCACATATGACTCTCTTCAGAGAAACTCAATCAAACATGATGGGCATTATGATATTTTACTTTTCGATAAAAGATTTAATACATTAGTTAAACTGGATTCAATTCCTTATTCAATCCCTGAAGGTCTTAAATATATGAGTGAATCTTTGGTATCAAAAAATGGATACTATAGGTTTGATTCGGCGCAGGGGGCATTTAAGATAACAGGAAAGGATCAGATCGTTATTGTTGATCCTGACACAGGCAACGTTGTACCCAAGGTACCAAAAACAGATGATAATGGGAGAACCATTTTGATGAATGGAAAGCCAGTAATGGTTGATGACCCAGATAGTTATAACCCTGTAATTTTAAAAAGACTTCCTGATGTTACTGTTGCCAATTGATATATTAAATTGGATAAATCAGAATATGAGAAAAATTATTTGTGTAGGTGATAAAACATCTCATGGTGGATCTGTCTTAACGGGCTCATCTCAGATAACCATTGATGGTAAATCTGTGGCACGCAAGTCTGATTTGGTTTCATGTCCAACACACGGTATAAATAGTATAAATGAGGGAGATGAAAAACATTGCGATAACGGGTTAGCTGTTGCGTTAGAAGGGCATCGCTGTTCATGTGGCGCTATTCTTATTTCCGCCGGTTCGCGTGTTTTAAAGGAGTGAATTTATGCCAGTAAATATTTTTGATATTCCTTCGGAGGAAAAAATATCCAAAACAGCATTATCATTATGGGTTGAAATTGGAATTTGCGTTTGCATACTTGCTGTATATTTATGTGTTTTTTTGATCTATTTTCCTGAGTTTTTATCAAAAAATAGTTATGCTTTTTGGTCTGAGTTATTGCTGGTACCATTACTCTTCTGCGGGGCTGTGTTTTTCTTCAGAATTATATTATGGAATAATAAGAATATCGAAGCAATTAACTGGAATAGAACTCGCCAGGATTATTATCAGGAGTTGCTTCAAAAAGGAAGGGCCTATCTTGATGTCATTGAGTTGCAGGTCAGATTGCCCGATTTAAATGGTAATGTGACTAATAGCATAGAGGGGAAGTTATTGCCTGTGCGCTATGCACCAAAGTTAACGCATATGTCCAGATATCTTACTTTTAATTCTCCAATACCTGAATTAATTAGCATTTATCAAATGCAGGAGAGAAATGCTATTTTATTTAGTAAAATAATCGGGGGTATTATTAACGATATCCATATGCATATAAGCCTTTTGCCTAAGTATGCCAGGGTAAAAGTGGTGTGTGTTCTTAATGATAATTTAAAACCTCTCATAAAAAAGATTTGGCAGGAACGGCTTGATAGTATATATCTGGGGGCGAATATTGAGTTTAGTAAAAACTTATCAGAATCCATTGATAACTGGTTGGATAGATCTTCTGATGAATATATAGTTCTTATTGCTGCCAATTTTCATGGCGCAGAATTACTTGACGATGAAATCGACAATAAATCTGAATCTGTGTTTTTTTTGTTTGGGAGATTGAGAAATGATGGTGAGACTGGTGACCACTCATCTTTAGGGGCTTTTTTTCGTCCTGAATGTGATTGGGCAGGAATAGATAAATCCCTCCTCTGGGGAAGGGTTAATGAAGGGCGAGGGCTATCTGGTGTTATATATTCTGGGTTGAATGAAGAAGAGTTAAAAAAACTGGTGTTAAAAACAACAGATGTAATGTCGGAAAGTGCACTTTCGTCGTATATGTACGTTGATTCAGACAACTATTTATGTAAGTGCCCGCCTCTTACCGAGTTTTTGCAATTGAGTTATGTAAATGAGCATCTCCCCCCAGGGCAGTATTTATTGATAAGTAAAAATAATGATATTTTGAATTCCCATTTATTTAACTCGGCTGCCAGTGTTTAGAGGTTTATTATAATATGAAAAAAATCTTTATTAAATTTTCTGGGGTTTTTTTTGTTATAATCATTGCTGTTATTTTGCTTCTAATTTATTACCTGTGGGGTTCATCCCTGGGATGGATGGAACCAGCAGAAAAATTTCGCGTACTCTGTACCATTCTCGCAGTTCCTGTTTTCCTCTCTTTGTTGCTAGTCAGTCGCTACTCACTTGTTGCGTTTGGGTCAAGATTGCGTTTTTTCCGTAAGTTAAATGATAAACAGAGTACCCAGTCAAACAATAATAGTGCTCATTTGAAACAAGTAGACATAAGTAAAAAAATAATAACCGAAGTACAACAAGCTCTGCGCCATACTTACGGTCATTTCTGGCATAGCAAAATTCGTATCTTGCTTGTAACTGGCAACGCTGCCGATGTCGAACATCTCACCCCCAAGCTCCCCCGTGAACTCTGGCAGGAAGATCGCGGCACGTTGCTGCTGTGGGGCGGTGACCTCAACACCCCAGCCGACAGCGTCTGGCTGACCGCACTGCGCAAACTGCGCCGCCGTCCGGTAGATGGTCTGGTGTGGGTCACCTCAGCCTTTGACCAGCTTTCAGCGCCAGGGCTGGAACAGCCGCTGCCGGTACCGTCTGAAAGCACCATGGATTCTCTGTCTCATGCCATCTGCGCACGTATGGAAGCGCTTGGCTGGAAACTCCCCCTGTATGTCTGGTCCCTACACACGCGCGGCGGTAAACCAGAAGGTCGCATTACCCAGGCGACTGGTTGTTTGTTACCTGCAGGCTGTCGTGCCGAGGGGCTGGCAGAACAACTCTCCACCCTGACGGCAGATTTGACTTCACAGGGTCTGCAGCAGACCTGTAGTGAAGTGAAACATAACTTCCTACTGTCCCTTGCCGACCAACTCATTCGTGAGCCGGAAAGCATGACCGCACCGCTGTCGGTGATGCTCAATCCGTACCGCCCGCTGCCGCTGGCCGGTGTGGTGTTCAGTCAGCCTTCAGCCGGTGCAGAACGCGCCGTGCCGCACCACTGGGGCATGGATAAGCGCTGGGATGTTCTGCCTGAATCAGTCCGGACGCTTCCTGCCGGGCTGCGTCCTCGCAAGCCCGGTATTCCATGGCGCAAGGTAATGGCATCTGCAGCTGCGCTCACGATGGTGAGCTGGGCTATGTGGATGAGCATCGCGTATGTCACCAACCGCAGCCAGATTGACGGTGCGAATGCTCAGGCCGAACTTGCCGCTCGACAGAATCAGCCCCTGGAGCAGCGTCTGCACGCGCTGTCTGAACTTCAGAAAACGCTGGCCCGTCTGCAGTACCGTTCTGAGCATGGTGTGCCGTGGTACGAAAAGGCCGGGCTGAGCCAGAACAATGCGCTGCTGGCGGCACTCTGGCCACACTATCAGGACAGCGCGTTGCCGCTGTTGCGCGATGCGGCTGCAGACCATCTGCAGAAGCAGGTCAGTGCCTTTAACGCGCTGCCTCCGGATAGCCCGCTGCGCGAGCAGAGGGCAAAAGCGACCTATGACCAGCTGAAACTTTACCTGATGCTGGCGCGTCCTGAGCATATGGATGGTGCCTGGTTTAGCGCGGTGCTGCTTCAGGACTGGCCGAAGCGTGACGGCGTGAAAGACGGTATCTGGCTAGGCGTGGCTCCGTCGCTGCTGTCGTTTTATGGTGCACAACTGGTCACACATCCTGAGTGGAAACTGCGAGCTGATGAAAACATGGTCAGCCAGGCGCGTTCCCTGCTGGTTCGCCTGATGGGCGTGCGTAATAGCGAATCGACCCTGTACCAGAAAATGCTTTCACAGGTGGCACATCTGTATGTCGATATGCGTCTCGAGGACATGACCGGCGATACTGATGCTGCCCGCCTGTTCAGCACCACCGAGATCGTGCCAGGTATGTTTACCCGCCAGGCCTGGGAGCAGGCCGTCCAGCCTGCCATCGAAAAGGTGGTGAAGGCGCGCCGGGACGAGCTCGACTGGGTGTTGACGGACAGCAAACGTCCGGTCAGTAAGCTGGATGAAATCTCCCCGGAAGCACTTAAAAATCGCCTGACGGAGCGTTATTTTGCCGATTTTGGCGGCGCCTGGCTGGAATTCCTCAACAGCCTGCGCTGGAACCAGGCCACCACGCTGTCGGATTCCATTGACCAGCTGACTCTGATGGCCGACGTGCGCCAGTCACCTCTGGTGGCGCTGATGAATACCCTTAATGTGCAGGGGCGTACCGGACAGACCGGGGAGGCGATTTCGGATTCACTGGTGAAATCAGCGAAAAATCTGCTGGGCGGTGACAATACGGATGTCATTGACCAGAGTGCCGGCGTTCACGGCCCGCTGGATGCAACCTTTGGTCCGGTGCTGGCGCTGATGGATAAAAGCAACACCGTTGCGCAGTCGCTGAGCTTGCAGTCGTACCTGACCCGCGTGACGCAGGTTCGGCTGCGCTTGCAGCAGGTGACTAATGCTGCCGACCCTCAGGCCATGACCCAGACCCTTGCTCAGACCGTATTCCAGGGCAAGGCCGTGGATCTGACTGAAACCCGCGACTACGGCAGCCTGATTGCTGCCGGTCTGGGGCAGGAGTGGAGCGGTTTTGGTCGTTCGGTCTTTGTGATTCCGATGGAACAGGCCTGGCAGCAGGTGCTGGCTCCGGCGGCCGCTAGCCTCAATGCCCAGTGGCAACAGGCGGTAGTGGCTGAGTGGAACAGTGCCTTCGGTGGGCGCTATCCATTTAACAATTCCAGCAGTGATGTATCCCTGCCGCTGCTGGCTAAATACCTTAATGTCGATTCCGGGCGTATTGCGCAGTTCCTGCAAAACCGCCTCAAAGGCGTGTTGCACAAAGAAGGAAACCACTGGGTGCCGGACAGCATCAACTCGCAGGGGCTGGCCTTTAACCCAGAGTTTCTCAATGCCATCAACACCCTGAGTCATATCTCGGATGTCGCCTTCACCGAAGGCAATGCCGGGATGAACTTCGAACTGCGTCCGGGTACTGCCGATGGCGTGATGCAAACCACCATGATTATCGACAACCAGAAGCTGATATACGTTAACCAGATGCCAGTCTGGAAGCGCTTCGCCTGGCCTGCGGATACTGAGGCCCCTGGTGCGAACCTGAGCTGGATAAGCACCCAGGCAGGCACCCGTCAGTATGCGGATATTCCAGGCGCCTGGGGATGGATCCGACTGCTCGACAAAGCTGCCGTCAGTGCTTATCCGGGCGTGGGTAGCAGCTACAGCCTGAGCTGGCTGGCTCAGGACGGTCGTACACTCAATTACACCCTGCGTACCGAAGCGGGAGAGGGCCCGCTGGCGCTGCTGAAGCTGCGTAATTTCCGCCTGCCAGAGACCATCTTCAGCACGACAGGCCTGGAAGCATCAGACCAGGCCGAAAGCGCAAGCAATGATACAGAGGACGTATATTGATGAGCACGCTCAATGCTTTACTCAGCGCCTGCCAGACTGAGCAGGAGCCACTCCTTGCGGCCACCCGTGAGCGGGTTAGGCTCTGGGATAGCTGGCTGCAGCCGCTGTCCGGTCCATCACCTCAGGGTGACGACCCGGGTTATGACGATGACTTTCAGCAGATGCGCGAGGAGGTAAACAAACTCTCAGGTGCGGATACCGAACTTATTTGCCAGCTTGCAGAGAAGCTTCTGACCACGACCGCCAAAGATATCCGTGTGGCCACCTACTACTGCTGGGCAAAGCTGCACCGCGAAGGTGAGCAGGGGCTCGCTGAAGGACTTGAACTGCTGTGCGGCCTGCTGGAGCGCTTTGGTACACAACTGCATCCACAGCGTGATCGCAGCCGTAAGGCGGCACTGGAATGGCTGGCGGGATCGCGAATGACTGATTCTCTTTCCCTGTACCCCGAAGTGGTCAGGATCGATGCGATACGTACCACTGGGGCACTGCTGCTGATAGAGCAACTGACGGAAAATGAGCCGGATGAAATTCGACCGGAACTCAATACGCTGTATGGTGCTCTTGAAAGCCGCTTGCAGAAAGCGGGTGGTGTGGATGCGGTTGTGCCGCAGAACGCCAGTGCCTGCGAACCCCCTGCGAGTGCCAGCCACTACGATGCCCCGGTCATCGGACGTATCACCTCCGGACAGGATTTGCTGGCACAGGCCCGCGTGCTCGCTGAATATCTGCGTGAACAGCCGGACGGCTGGCTGTCAGCACACCATCTGATGAAGAGCCTGCGTCACGATACCCTGCGGGCAATTCCGGCCCCGGATGCGCAGGGCCGCACCCGCATCGAACCGCCAAGAGCAGACCAGCGCGCGTTACTTAAACGCCTCTACCTACAGCAGAACTGGGCTGAAATGCTGGAAACGGCGGACAACGCGTTTTCTCGTGGTGCCAATCACCTGTGGCTGGATTTGCAGTGGTATATCCATCAGGCGCTGACGAAATCCGGTCAGGACACGCTGGCCGGTATTATCGCGGCTGACCTGAAAGGGCTGCTGACCCGTCTGTCCGGGCTCGAAACACTGGCCTTCAGTGACGGCACACCATTTGCGGATGACGTGACACTGAACTGGATCCAGCAGAGCGTGCTGGATTCGACAGGCGGGTGGGGCAATGACACTCCTTCCGCACAGATGTCCCCAGGAAACGATGACATTCTGGCGCTGGAGCCGGAAGCGGTGGCACTGGCCGACAGTGAAGGCCCGGATGCGGCACTGGGCTGGTTGCAGGCCCGTCCCGGCATCACCACCGTACGCCAGCAGTGGCTGCTGCGCCTGCTGATGGGGCGTATCGCGGAGCAGTACGGCAAAAATGAGCTGGCGGTGCATCTGTTTGCGGAGCTGGGCGAGCGGGCCGGTGAAGTCACCCTTACGAACTGGGAGCCTGAGCTATTGTTTGAGGTACAGACCCGTCATCTGAAACTCGTGCGGCTGAAAGCCAGTCGCAGTGAGGCTGATAAGACTCGCCTTACACCGGTAATGGACCAGTTACTTGCCGGGCTGATCGCAGTTGATCCTGCCCGTGCCGCCGTGCTTTGCGGATGATAATTAGTCATACCTTCAGGAAAAAATCAGAATAAAGGGAAATTAAAAAATGAAACGTCTTAGAGTATTTACTTGTTTAGGTGTGATGTTCTTGCTTTCAGGTTGTACAGCACTGCTGTGGGGAGGAAATAAGGTCGCCGAGCCAAAAACAGAGAGACATATTCAAATTCAGGACAGTGTAACCGGTTTATTTCAGTATAAAAACCTTGCTGTTTCTGTTGTTCAGGGAAGCAAAAAAACTACTGTTAACGTTCCCTCTGAAGGTGTTGCCTTTGTAGGTGAAAAATATATATACATTCTGACCCGGGGGGCTGATGAACTTCTGTCCCTTAATAAACTTGCAACTCAAATTCCCCTGATATCAGGTCGGGAAGAGAATACCCTTAAGTTTCGGATCAACAAACCATCAGGCAGCGACAGCGTGCTTCAGTTCAGCGATGCTCTTCCTGTCGAAGTCAATGAATCCTCCAGAATGCTTTCAACAGAAGAGTTAAAGACTATTCAGCATGCAGGCTTCCGGAGCAACGGTGTCCGGTATGTCAGGGACGTATATATCACGGGAGTGATTATTCCCAAAGTGAGCCTTAATTATACTTTTGATAAGACTGAATCTTTGGGGAGAACGTACAGCGTTCAGTTTTATTCGCTGGAGTCTGGAACCGATTTTCACCCCGTAAATCTGGCGACCAATATTGTCGTTACCCCGTTAGCACTCACTGCTGATATTGTTTTTTTCCCGATATCATTAAGTCTGCTTCAGCTCATTAATGGCCCTTCACCATTCGGACATTAATCAAACAGGTGTTTTATGGAAGATTTAACCCTGCGCTATTTTGATGCAGAAATGCGCTACCTGCGTGAAGCCGCAAAAGAGTTCGCGCAGACCCATCCCGATCGTGCAGCGATGCTCGACCTGGATAAAGCCGGGACTCCCGATCCGTATGTTGAACGCCTGTTCGAAGGATTTGCCTTCTCAATGGGGCGGCTTCGCGAAAAGATTGACGACGATCTGCCGGAGCTGACTGAAGGACTGGTCAGTATGCTCTGGCCACATTACCTTCGGACCATTCCGTCACTCTCGGTGGTCGCGTTCACGCCTGCGCTTGAGACCGTTAAGATGGCAGAGGTGATGCCCGCGGGGCTGGAAGTGTACTCCCGCCCGGTGGGTCCGAAAAACACAGTCTGCCGTTATCGCACAACCCGCGATGTGATGCTCAACCCGTTGAATATCTCTCGGGTGACCATGACTACTGAGCCGGACGGGCGCTCGTTACTGAGAATGCGCTTTGCCTGCAGCACGCAGGCGGACTGGTCCCATGCGGACCTCAGTGACCTGAGCCTCTTTCTCGGGGCGGATGCACCGGTCAGCAGCCAGCTGCACCTTATGCTGACCAAACGGCAGGCCGCACTCTATATGCGCCTGCCTGGTCAGACTGACCGTATCCGGCTTGACGGATATTTCTCACCGGGCGGCTTTCGTGACGAAGACTGCCTGTGGCCGAAAGGCGATACCGCGTTCAGCGGCTACCAGCTTCTGCTGGAGTATTTCACCTTCCGCGACAAGTTTATGTTTGTCCACCTTAACGGCCTTAAGGGCATCACGCCGCCAGCGGGGACCGAGTATTTTGATATTGAAGTGGTGTTCAATACGCCATGGCCATCTGACCTGCCGGTCACTGATGACGCGGTTCGTCTGCACTGCGTGCCGGTGATTAACCTGTTTACGCTGGAGGCTGACCCGCTGACCATTACCGGGCTTGAAAGCGAGTACCTGCTGCGTCCAAAACGTCTGCAGGACGGACATACCGAGATTTATTCGGTGGATTCAGTCACTGGCTCAAACCGCACCAATGACGCGGAGTATGTGCCGTTTAGCAGCTTCAGGCACAAGGGCGGGATGATGCGCCGTCATGCTCCCCCCCGTTACTACCATACCCGCGTGAAGCGCAGCGTGACCGGGCTGTATGACACCTGGCTTATCCTTGGGGGGCACCAGTGGGAAGATGACCGCCTGTTTGAACGTGAAGCCGTGTCGCTGCAAATCACCGGCACCAACGGCCAGCTGCCGCGCCGTGCGCTACAGAGCTCGCTGCTTGACCGCTGTGAGCAGGTGGTGAGTACGCAACTTTCAGTACGTAACCTCTGCAAACCAACGCTTCCAGTCTATCCGCCTTCTGAAGACCGTTTTCACTGGCGGGTGCTTAGCCACTTGGGATCCGGGTTCCTGAACATGATGAGTACTGCCGAAGTGCTGCGCGGGACGCTGGCGCTCTATAACTGGCAGGAAGATGAACTGAACACCCGGCGTCTGGAGGCGATTCAGCATGTGGAGCACCATCGCCTTCAACGTTTTGAACAGGGCTATCTGCTGCGGGGGCTGGATATCGAAGTCACCCTCGACAGCAACGGCTTCACCGGTGAGGGCGATATTCACCTGTTCGGTGAAATGCTCAACCGGTTCTTTGCGCTGTATGCCGATATGAACCAGTTCAACCAGCTCACCCTCATTGTTCAGCCAGAAGGAAAATGTATCCGGTGGAAAGAGAATCACAGTCCGCGTCTGCCAGGCTGATAGTGCAACTGGGCGACCGGCTGCCGTACATGAACTTTTATCGTTTTTGCCAGCTGCTGGAGCAGAGCCAGCCGGATAAACCGGTCACCGGTAGCACCTGGCAGGTGCGACATGAGCCGGTACGCTTCCGTCCCCATTCGGGGATGGGGTTCCCGGCCTCTGAAATCAAAGGGGCAGAGCTACCGGAACATCCGCACCTTCCACCCACAATCCGTACCACCTTTATGGGGCTCTACGGCGTGGAGTCTCCGCTGCCGACGCACTATATCGATGACATCGCTCAGCGACGGGAAGGGTACGAAGCTAACGCGGACTTCCTCGATATCTTCAACCACCGGCTGATTGCTCAGTACTACCGTATCTGGCGTAAATATTCATACCCGGCGACTTTCGAAGAAGGCGGTAAGGACAAAACCTCGCAGTACCTGCTGGGACTGGCCGGGCTCGGGATTAACGGCTGCACGGACAGTATCGCGACCCCGGCTTCGCGCTTTCTGGCACTGCTGCCGGTCATGTTACTGCCGGGGCGTACCGCAGAAGGCATGGCCTCGCTGGTGCGCCTGCTGGCACCCAACACGCAGGCGAAAATCTGGCACCATGACAAACGCCGTGTGCCGCTGAAGAAGCCACTGACCATGAGCGTCAGCCAGCCCGTCACCCTGACAAATCGACCGGTCATGGGCAACTATGCCACCGACGTGAACAGCCAGGTGCTGATGCGTCTGACCACCACTGACCCGGCAGAAGTGCAGGGCTGGTTACCGGGCGGTGAGCTTCACGCGGACCTGATGGCGCTCCTGCACGTCTATCTTGGCTCTCGCCTGGAAGTCCGCCTGCAGCTGTGTGTCGATCGTAGCCTGCTGCCTGACGCGACAATGAGCACTCAACCCAAAGCGGGTGCAGTGCAACTGGGCCGCACCGCCGTGATGCGACCGCTGAATGCGGCTAAGACCGCATCACACCCAAAAACAATAACCATCAATCTTGGCCGCTACGAGCGCGTACAGGAAAATATTCACCGCAGGGAGACTGATGAAGATGGCGATTACCGCTGGTAAATTTCCTCTGGTTACGCTGGCTACAGGCATTACGCTGATGCTGGCAGGCTGTGGACTTACTCAGAGTGTTACGGACGGCACTGTCGCCGTGACTAAATCGATTTTTTATAAGCAGGTGAAGATCCTGCATCTGGATATACGTGCCCGTGAAGCCGTGAACAGCAATGCTGGTGGTGTAGCTCTGTCGACGATTGTGCGTATTTATCAGCTTAAAGATCGCAAAACTTTTGACAGCACGGACTACCCGTCATTGTTTAAAGACGACAGCCAGGCTGTCAAGGCAGACCTGGTGGCGGAGAAAGATATACGGCTGCAGCCGGGTGGTGCTGTCATGGTCGATATGCCAATGGAAAAGGATGCGCAGTATGTGGCAGTGGCCGGGATGTTTATGTCACCGGACCAGGAGAGCAACACCTGGCGTGTGGTAATGAGCCGCGATGAGCTTGATCCGGAGAAGGCCCGGGTGATTGTAGCGGGCAACAATCGACTGACTCTGCAGGCGCTGAAAGATGAGTGAATCATCTCGTCCTTCTCTGTATGAAGTACTTTATGGCAATTTCACCGGCGGTCTCGACCTGCATCAGGTCAGCGAGCAGAACCAGGTCATTTTGTCCGTACTCGATAACATGCAGCGCGTTCTCAACTGTCGCGCCGGCACGCTGGCGCATCTGCCTGACTACGGCCTGCCGGATATGACCAAAATCCTGCAGGGCATGCCGGGAACGGCCCATGAGCTTATGGGCACATTATCTGCCGTCCTGCTCAAATACGAACCGCGCTTGAAAAAAATAACCGTTGTTCTGCTGGAACAAAATATCCCCGGCGAACTGCGCTATGCCATTGACGCTGAACTTAAAGGGATTGGTCTGGTGCGCTACGGGACTGAATTTATGCCCGAAGGGCGGGTCCTGTTAAGGCATCTCAGACAACAACAGTATCTCGACACAACTCTCCATTTGTAAGGTCCGATAACATCATGTCCGTAAAATTACAGTTCCTGAAGAAGTTGCAGGCGCGACAAGCTGCACCTGTTCCTGCAATCAGCAAGAGTCAGGCTGATATTGCAGAGTTTCGCCAGCGAATGGCTCAGCTGCAGGATGAAATGGACGCGTGGCTGACGGATACGGGACTGAATGTGGAGCCACTAACGGTATCCGTTTCGGATCTTCTGGTAGAGGGCGGAGCTTTTGAGATTTCCGGTATTGTTCTTCGTTATGACAGTCGGGCGGTAAAGTTTATGCCGATCTTTCTGTATGGACAGGGCGTCGCCGGTTGTGTCGAGGTGACTTTCTGTTCCGGGGATAAGGTGATTTCTCAAGGACGCCTGTTCATGCGGGTGGGGAGCGCAAATGGCTGGATCTTTACTCCCCCAGATACCTCATCCCGATCCGGACAACTATTGGACGAAGGTGTGTTTTTCGGTCTGATTTTAGCGCTACTGCCATAGCGATAACATTCATTCCTTCTATGCGTCATTGCATTTTTAATCGCCAAATAGCCTTACAGATCAATTGACAAAATTAACCACACGGATATGCAGGCCCATCCAGGATGACCACACACACCACGCTAAAAACCGGCGGCGACCCGCGCACGCTGCCAGATTACGCTAACCTCCGCGATGAACTCAGCAAGCTGACGCATCCTGCTCGGCCGGATGTGAACTGGCAGTATGTCGAAAGACGCTGTCTCTCTCTGTTTGAACAGAACGGCGTGGAGTTGCAGACCGCGGCCTGGTACACCCTTGCCCGGACTCACCTGTCGGGGTTAGCTGGCCTGAACGAAGGGCTGGCGATTCTGGAGACCCTGATTAGCCATCAGTGGGACGTTTTCTGGCCGAAGACGCTACACGCTCGTATGGAAATTCTTAGCGGCCTGAGCCAGCGACTGCAGCAGCGCATGCGTATGCTTCCACTCAACAACAGTCATCTTAGTGAGCTTTACCGTGCTGAAGCGTTGCTTACCCGCCTGAGTGCGGTCCTTCAGCGCCTTGAACTGAAACACCTAAGCCAGTTCGATACGTTACAAACGATGATACGTTCGAATGCTGAACGGCTGGAAAGCAGTAATGACGCATCAGATCTGAATGCACTCATGCTGCCCGATCGCGAATTACCTCAGGAGAGGGCAGACCCGATTGACGAAGTGAAATGGGTCTATGTTGTGCAACCGGAAAACCAGCTTAATGCAGAGGGGCTTACGACAGCGCATGGATCGGCCAGACCATGGAAGCCCTTTGTCGCCGGGATGTGTTCTATGCTGGTGGCCTGCCTCGCCGTAGCGTGGGGAGGGGGCTTTCTGTCCAGACCCGATCCCTTAACGACTCAGGCCATTGCCTCGCTGGCGCCGTTACCTGAAGTGCTTACACCTGTTCAGCAAGACGCGTTAACGCAGCGAGGAACGTTACCGTCTACGTTTATCTCAGATACGCAGCAGCAGCTTGCACGGCTGGATAAACTGTCTCCTGACTGGAATATTTCCTACAGCCTACAGCTGTTAAAGCAGCTCCAGACATTACGGCCCGAAGAGGCTAAAGCGCTGATAATACAGTGGCAAAAAAAGTTTAACGCGACGGCGTTGCCTGTAGACGCAATGAACAGCTGGTATCAGGGGATGATGACGCTTCAGCAACTGAATGATCGGCTGAGTAGTCTTGATGAGCAAAAAGGAAAATATATAACCGTGAGTGAGCTTAAATCAGTGGTTTTTTCGACTATACAGTCATTTAACCATGCGATACCCGCTGAAGAGCAGCTCAGGCGCCTGTCGCAGTATCCTGCAGGAAGTGCGCTCCCTGAAGCAGAAAAGACCCAACTTGAGCTTCACCTAAAGCAATTGGCAACGCGTTATGCTCAAATAAAGCAGGATGCTTCTGCTCAATGAGTTTTTGCAGCGAACAGACTAATTTGGGTTAAACACAGAGGAAGATAAAAGTGTCCCCTGCAGGAATCGAACCTGCAACTAGCCCTTAGGAGGGGCTCGTTATATCCATTTAACTAAGGGGACGAGGCGGCACGAGTATAGCGTTATTTACACTTTGCGTTAAGCGCGTTGCCGCCTGACTGCTCAAAGAGTCACCATTCAGGTTGATTTTTTTGCTGCTTTATCCTTTTCTGCCTGCGCCTTAAGCTCGGCTTTGCGTTTATTCGACATGTCGTTACGGATTTGGGCATGGCTTAACAGCGCGAAGATAAACGTTCCGCCGCAGATATTTCCCGCCAGCGTCGGAATGGCGAACGGCCAGAAAAAATCGCTCCAGTGAAGCGTACCGTTAAAGACCAGGTAAAGTATTTCAACGGTACCGACCACGATATGCGTGGTATCCGCCAGCGCAATTAGCCAGGTCATCAGTATGATCACCACGATTTTAGCGCTACCGGCAGAAGGGAACATCCACACCATTGTGGCGATAATCCACCCAGAGATGATGGCATTAGAAAACATTTCGACCGGCGTGTTTTTCATCACATCCATACCGATCTTCACAAACGCGTCCCGGGTGGGTTCATCAAATATCGGCATATATTCAAATGCCCAGGCCGCGATGCCCGTGCCGATGATATTTCCCAGCAGAACCACGCTCCAGAGCCTCATCAATAAACCAAAATTGCCGAGGGTAGGGTTTTGCATCACCGGCAGTACGGCGGTCACCGTGTTCTCCGTAAATAGCTGCTGGCGGGCCATGATGACGATAATAAAGCCGAAGGTGTAGCCGAGGTTCTCCAGTAAAAATCCGCCGGGCACGCCCTCCAGCTGCACATGAAATATCCCTTTAGCAAGCAGCGAGGCGCCCATTGACAGTCCAGCCGCGATAGCTGACCAGAAGAGGGCCATGGCATCGCGCTCCATCTCCTTTTCGCCGTCCTGGCGTATATGTTCGTGAATTGCCATCGCGCGGGAGGGGAGGCGATCCTCATCAATCTCTATCTCCTCACCGCGCGCTTTCTCCTCGCTTTCAATTTCATGTTCCTCATTACTTTCGCCAATTTTGTCTTCACCCACTTCTTTCATATCTACTCCCGGAGGTTGATCTTTCTTTTAAGCGTAGCGGCTTTTATCGGGATGCCTGTGGGGATGCTCTTAAATTGGCGGGAATGACAACAAAGGTGATACATCTTGTTCAAAGACATTATAAAATTGCCAGCGAAACGAATTCCAAAAGTCAGGCTATGCTGAGATCAGAGTCACGGTGATTACTGCCCGTAACTGTACTCATAGACATCGGTAAACGTGCTGTTACAATCACTTGCACGTTTTCAGACGGAGCGCCAGATGCTCCGTTACGGATGGCAATCAACGATAGCCATACTGAACAGGGAGATATTTATGAAACTTCGGCTGTCGGCGCTTGCGCTGGGCGCGACGATGCTTGTGGGCTGCGCCAGCTCCGGGGAGCAAACGGGACGCTCCGATCCTCTCGAAGGATTTAACCGCTCTATGTATAGCTTCAACTACAACGTGCTGGACCCGTATGTGGTTCGCCCGGTGGCAGTAGCATGGCGCGATTATGTTCCACAGCCCGCGCGTAATGGGTTAAGCAATTTTACCAGCAACCTCGAAGAGCCTGCGGTGATGGTCAACTATTTCCTGCAGGGCGATCCGTATCAGGGGATGGTGCACTTTACGCGCTTCTTCCTGAACTCCCTGCTGGGTATGGGTGGTTTTATCGATGTTGCAGGTATGGCAAACCCGAAACTGCAGCGTGAACAGCCGCACCGTTTCGGCAGTACGCTGGGGCATTATGGTGTCGGTTACGGTCCTTACGTCCATCTGCCGTTCTATGGCAGCTTCACCGTGCGTGATGATGGCGGCGATATGGTCGATACGCTGTATCCGGTTCTGTCGTGGCTGACCTGGCCGCTGTCGGTGGGTAAATGGACGGTGGAAGGGATTGAAACCCGTGCGCAACTGCTCGATTCAGACGGTCTGCTGCGCCAGTCGTCCGATCCGTACATTATGGTGCGTGAAGCGTACTTCCAGAATCATGACTTTATCGCCAACGGCGGCAAGCTGAAGCCGGAAGATAATCCAAACGCGAAGGCAATTGAAAACGAACTCAAAGATATTGATTCGGAATAAATAAAAAAGGTGAGCAACGCTCACCTTTTTTGATCCCTGCGCGATTAGAACGCGTAGTTGAAGTTAGTACCGAACAGCCAGGCTTTACCTTCAGAGGTAAATTCGTACGGGCCTTCCTTGAAGGTCACTTTCTGGCCATGCATATAAGATACGCCCGCATCGACAGAAGCATTCTCGTTGAACGCGTAGGTTGCACCAGCACTCACCCAGAAGCGGTCCTGATCCGGAATGGAAATGGAGCGCTTATCAGCCGGTACCGGGCTGTCATCGAATGCGATACCGGTACGGAATGTCCAGTTATCATCCATATAATAGGTGGTACCCAACGCAATGCGATAGGCGTCGTGGAAGCTCTCGTCCTTATAGAACAGCGTTTGACCGTTGGTGCCGGTCGCTTTCAGCTCCTGGAACTGGCTCCAGCTGGTATAGGCCAGGCTATAGTGAATAGCCCACTGTGGCGCTACGCGGTTGTAACCTGAGACTTCCCACATTTCTGGCAGATGCAGTGACAGTGAGCCAGGGACAGTTTGACCGGAAGTCCCCCACGGGATAGTGGTACCCGCACCAGGGACCAGGCTGTTGACCGGCGTCAGGATGCCGCTCTTGTAATCGCCGTCGAAGTCAATTTTTACTTCGGAACGATAGGTCAGGCCCCAGCGGTTGTTTTTGTCCAGCTCGTACAGAATACCGGCGTTCCAGCCATAGCCCCACTCATCACCCTTCAGGCTGGCAATTTTGTTGCTGTTTTTCGGCAGGCGAGCCGTTTGTTCACCGGCGTAACGCTCAATTTTTGCATCGGCGTAGACGGCATCAAAGCCCAGACCGAAGCTCCAGCTGTCGTTCAGACGATAAGCACCGCTCAGGTTCAGGTTTAGCGTTGTCAGGTCTGTTTTACCGCCGTATTCGCCTGCCGGGTAGTTGTTATTGAACTCGGTAGCAAGGCCATAGTTAGACGTGACGGATGCGCCCCAGCCAAATTGTTCATTGATTGGTGCAACGAAGTGCAGGTTAGGTACCCACGCCGTTGGCGCAATGTTATCTGCTTTCAGGCTCGCACCAGAAGGTGACGTGCCGGAAATGTTGACATCAGGATCGATATACACCGCACCAGCAGAGAAGGTCGGGCGATCGAACATCATGATTAATGCAGGGTTACGGCTTGCGTTACCCGCATCATCAGCGATTGCACCTTCCCCTGAATACGCGCGGCCAAGGCCAGAGGAAGAAAATTCGTTTAGCTGAAAGCCCGCTGACCAGGCGGAAGTAGAGACGATTGCCACTGCGACTGCCAGCGCAGTCTTGTTGAACAGGGTTTTCTGGCTCATGACCATAACCTCATTGAGTTATTTTTATTCAATAATTGTTACATACCGTAACAGGAGCGCGAAGTGTAGGGTCTGAGGTATGACAGACAAATCAGACCAGTGGCCAGAGTATAGGTCCGACCAGCCTGAATGTTGCAAGTTTGTTTATTAATATTTTCAAACATGTTTCTTGAAACGAGATCTGGTTGGCAAAATTGTGACCATCGCGGCTCACCCAAAAGGGTGGTTTTTGTTTTAGATCATTTTTTAGTGTGATATCGGTCACTTATCCGATTTTGCGCCATTAACGGCTGGAGAGAGCCAGCGCTGGGGCGTAAAATATCAGCATCGTGTTTATCTCGCGCGCTGCGCGAATACAGAGGAAATTGAGCTATGAGTAAATGCAGTGCTGATGAAACCCCGGTTTGCTGCTGTATGGATGTTGGCACCATCATGGACAACACCGATTGCACCGCGTCTTACAGCCGTGTGTTCACCAACCGCGCCGAAGCTGAAGAAACGCTGGCCGCGCTGAGCAAGCGCGCGCGTGATGTGGAGTCCGATCCGTGTGAAATCAAATCTACCTTCACGGAAGTGGACGGCGGCGTGAAGCTGGATATCGACTTTGTGTTTGCCTGCGAAGCTGAAACGCTGATTTTCCAGCTCGGTCTGCGTTAATCCTTTTTGCCCGGCGGCGCTTCGCTTGCACGGGCCTACGATCGTGTAGGCCGGGTAAGGCACCGTCGCTACCCGGCAACAAACCGCACAATTGCCTCTGCCATGCAGGGGCATTTTCTTTTTCTTCTCTGTGTTTTACCTCGCATTTTTAAGCTTCCCCGATTGGCTGAATGTAAAAAAATGGTTAAGACTGTTATCAGGTCAGACCACTTTATAGTCATGTAAAATTTTTCACAGGGGAAGGTTATGAGTCAGGCATTACCGCTAATCACCCGACAAGGTGACCGCATTGCCATTGTCAGCGGTCTGCGTACGCCGTTTGCACGTCAGGCGACGGCGTTTCACGGTATACCGGCTGTCGATCTGGGGAAAATGGTAGTGGGGGAAATGCTGGCTCGCAGCGAAATTCCGCCTGAGGTCATCGAACAGCTGGTCTTCGGCCAGGTGGTACAGATGCCTGAAGCCCCTAACATTGCGCGGGAGATTGTTCTCGGTACCGGCATGAACGTTCATACCGATGCCTACAGCGTCAGCCGCGCGTGCGCGACCAGCTTCCAGGCGGTAGCAAACGTGGCGGAAAGCCTGATGGCGGGCACCATTCGCGCTGGGATTGCAGGTGGCGCCGATTCTTCCTCCGTACTGCCGATTGGCGTCAGTAAAAAGCTGGCCCGCATTCTGGTGGATGCCAATAAAGCCCGGACCACCGGTGCGAAGCTCAAACTCTTCTCGCGTTTACGCCTGCGCGATCTCATGCCCGTGCCACCTGCCGTCGCGGAATACTCGACTGGCCTGCGAATGGGCGATACCGCCGAGCAGATGGCCAAAACCTACGGCATCACCCGCGAGCAGCAGGATGCGCTGGCGCATCGCTCGCATCAGCTGGCAGCGAAAGCCTGGTCGGAGGGCAAACTCACCGACGAGGTCATGACCGCCTACACGCCTCCCTATCGAGAGCCTCTTACTGAAGACAACAATATTCGTGGCACCTCGACGCTGGCGGATTACGCCAAACTGCGCCCGGCGTTTGACCGCAAGCACGGCACCGTGACGGCGGCCAACAGTACGCCGCTGACCGATGGTGCTGCTGCGGTGATCCTGATGACAGAGTCGCGTGCAAAAGAACTGGGCATCACGCCGCTGGGCTATTTGCGCAGCTATGCCTTTACCGCCATTGATGTCTGGCAGGACATGCTGTTAGGTCCGGCGTGGTCCACGCCGCTGGCGCTGGATCGCGCGGGGCTAACCCTGGCGGATTTAACCCTGATTGATATGCACGAAGCCTTTGCCGCGCAAACCCTGGCAAACGTGCAGCTGCTGGCAAGCGAGCGTTTTGCACGCGACGTGCTGGGCCGCGCCCATGCCACCGGCGAAGTGGATCAGAGCAAATTCAACGTGCTGGGTGGGTCGATCGCCTACGGCCATCCGTTTGCGGCCACGGGTGCGCGAATGATCACCCAGACACTACACGAACTCCGTCGCCGCGGCGGCGGGTTTGGTCTCGTCACCGCCTGCGCGGCGGGCGGCCTTGGGGCAGCAATGGTTCTGGAGGCTGAATAATGGATATGCCATCTGCATTTAATCTGACGGTTCGCCTCGATAACGTCGCGGTTATCACTATTGATGTGCCTGATGAAAAGATGAATACCCTGAAGGCTGAATTCGGCACTCAGGTTCGCGCCATGCTCAAGCAGATCCGCGAAAATAAAGCGATTCGTGGTCTGGTCTTTATCTCGGCTAAGCCGGATAACTTTATTGCCGGGGCCGATATCAACATGATCGCCCGAGCGAAAAGCGCGCAGGAAGCTGAAGATCTGGCGCGTCAGGGACAGCAGGTGATGGCTGAAATCAACGCTCTGCCGATTCCGGTTATTGCCGCGATCCACGGTGCCTGCCTGGGCGGCGGGCTGGAGCTGGCGCTGGCCTGTCACAGCCGTATCTGCACTGACGATCCGAAAACCGTTTTAGGGTTGCCAGAAGTGCAGTTAGGCCTGCTGCCGGGATCGGGTGGAACACAGCGTCTGCCGCGTCTGGTTGGGGTTAGCACCGCCCTGGAGATGATCTTAACCGGCAAGCAGCTACGCCCCCGTCAGGCACTGAAAGTAGGGTTGGTTGACGACGTCGTTCCGCACACCATTCTACTGGACGCTGCCGTTGAGCTGGCGCTGAAGGGACGTCAGGCAAAACGTCCTCTCCCCGTACGCGAGCGCGTGCTGGCAGGGCCACTGGGGGGCGCGCTGCTGTTCAACATGGTAGGCAAAAAAACCGAGCAAAAAACCAAAGGCAACTACCCGGCGGCAAAGCGCATTCTGGAAGTGATGGAAACCGGGTTGTCGCAGGGCAGCAGCAGCGGCTATGCCGCTGAGGCCAAAGCCTTTGGCGAACTGGCGATGACGCCGCAGTCGCAGGCGCTGCGCAGCATCTTCTTCGCCAGTACTGAGGTGAAAAAAGATCCGGGCTGCGAGGCAGAGCCTGCTCCGCTGCGCGCCGTTGGCGTGCTGGGCGGTGGGCTGATGGGCGGCGGAATCGCGTTTGTTACCGCCAGCAAAGGCAAATTGCCCGTGCGTATCAAAGACATCAGCGCAAAGGGCATCAACCACGCGCTGCAGTACAGCTGGCAGAACCTTGATCGGAAGGTCAAACGCCGCCATATCAAGGCAAGCGAACGTGATAAAACCCTGGCGACGATCTCCGGCACGACGGATTACAGCGGTTTTGCGCACCGGGACCTGGTGATTGAAGCCGTATTTGAAGACCTGGCGCTTAAGCAGCAGATGGTGGCTGACGTGGAGCAGCACTGCGCGCGGCACACTATTTTCGCCTCAAACACCTCGTCTTTACCGATTGGCGATATCGCGGCGAAAGCTGCTCGTCCGGAGCAGGTCATTGGTCTGCACTTTTTCAGTCCGGTCGAAAAAATGCCGCTGGTGGAGGTGATCCCGCACGCCACGACCAGCCCGCAGACCATCGCCACCGTGGTGAAGCTGGCGAAAAAACAGGGTAAAACCCCGATCGTGGTCGCGGACAAGGCTGGCTTCTACGTCAACCGTATTCTGGCTCCCTATATCAACGAAGCGATGCGGCTGCTGACGGAAGGGGAGAAAATCGAGCACGTTGACGAGGCGCTCGTAAAGTTTGGCTTCCCCGTCGGTCCAATCCAACTTTTAGATGAGGTGGGAATAGACACCGGCACTAAAATTATACCTGTGCTGGAAGCGGCTTATGGCGATCGTTTTACCCCGCCTGCAAACATTGTTTCTGCAATTTTGAAGGACGATCGCAAAGGCAGAAAAAATGAACGCGGTTTCTATCTTTACGGCGCGAAAGGGCGTAAAAGCAAGAAACAGGTCGACCCTTCGGTTTATGGGCTTATTTCGGCCACCGGTCAGGGAAGACTGTCTGCCGTTCAGTGCGCAGAACGTTGCGTGATGATGATGCTCAATGAAGCGGCGCGCTGCTTTGGTGAACAGGTGATCAAGAGCGCACGCGATGGCGACATCGGCGCGGTATTTGGTATTGGTTTCCCGCCGTTCCTTGGCGGCCCGTTCCGTTACATGGATACGCTCGGTGCGGGTGAAGTGGTTGTCATTTTGCAACGTCTGGCCTCGCAATACGGTCCGCGGTTCACACCGTGTGACGAATTATTGCAGATGGCGGAGCGGGGCCAGACATTCTGGCCTGCAAGGGAAACTGATTTCGTAAACTGAAGTCAAAGAAGGGTAAATCCTGAGGTGAATGAACCTGTTCTGGCGATTTTGTAAACAGAGATTGACTATACTTACGCCATTGAGGTAAAAAACAGCGTTTCATTCACCGAATGGATCAGGCACAATGCCCGGCCATCGGGTTTTCTACCTCAGAGCATTAATCGCGGGTAGTTAACGCCGGTGATTCTGGTTAACAAAAGCGGTGCAATATGCAAGTTTTTATCATGCGTCACGGCGACGCGGCACTCGATGCCGCCAGTGACTCAGTACGTCCTTTAACCGTCTGTGGCTGTGACGAATCCCGTCAAATGGCGACGTGGCTTAAAGGTCAAAAAGTGGACATTGAACGTGTTCTGGTGAGTCCGTTCCTGCGTGCAGAACAGACGCTGGACGTGGTAGGGGAGTGTATGAACCTGCCATCCAGCGTGGACGTTCTCCCTGAGCTGACGCCATGCGGCGATGTCGGTCTTGTCAGCGCTTACCTTCAGGCGCTGTGCAATGAAGGTGTCGCTTCCGCACTGGTCATTTCCCACCTGCCGCTGGTCGGCTATCTGGTATCTGAGCTGTGCCCGGGCGAAACGCCGCCAATGTTCACCACTTCCGCCATTGCCAACGTCACTCTCGACGAAACCGGCAAAGGGGTCTTCAACTGGCAAATGAGCCCGTGCAACCTGAAGATGGCAAAAGCCATCTGACGTGACGTGTGACAGGGCGGGGTACTACGTGTTTCCCGCCATTCTGTCAGGGCAACTCTGGCGGCTGCCACTCCTCAACTTCAATCAACACCAGCAATGCGGCATCGCCGCCGTACTCTTTCGGTGCCTGATGAAACGCCATCACGTGCGGGTGCTGAGCCAGCCACAGCGGCGTCTGTTGCTTCAGAATGTGCTTACCGTGGCCGTGCATCACGCAGGCGCAAAAAACGTGTTCGCGGCGACAGGCGGCAATCAACGCCCCCAGCTCCTGTTTCGCCTGCATCTGCGTTAAGCCGTGCAGATCGAGAAACAGCTCCGGCGAATAATCTCCGCGTCGTAACTTTTTCAGCTCAAAATGGCTGACGTCTTCGCGCACGTACTTCACAGCCCCTTGCGTATTGAGCAGCGGCTGAAATTCATCTGAAAAATAGTGGCTGTTATCCGCCTGCTCCTGGAGCAGCCGTTTGACCGGAACTTCGCTGATTTTTTTACGCTGCGGACGGTGGACAATCGTGTCCTGCGCGATTTTACGCGTGCCGGTCATCAGCTGGCGGAAGAGAGCCTGATCCTCCTCGCTGAGCGATGTTTTCTTTTTCATTCGTCATTCTCATCTCGTATTTCCGATAGTGTACCCGACTAAACGCATTTTTTAACCTCAAGCGGTACGCGTCATTGCTGATTTATCGCCGTCTTCATGGCAAACTAGCCGCCGAAAATTATGCGAGCATGCCCTGGAGGAAAGAGTGGATAAAATATTTGTCGATGAAGCAGTAAACGAGCTGCATACCATACAGGACATGTTGCGCTGGTCGGTTAGCCGCTTCAGCGCCGCTAATATCTGGTACGGTCACGGTACCGATAACCCGTGGGACGAGGCCGTTCAGCTGGTGCTGCCGTCTCTTTACCTGCCGCTGGACATTCCGGAAGACATGCGCACCGCGCGCCTGACCTCCAGCGAAAAACACCGCATCGTTGAGCGCGTGATCCGTCGTGTAAACGAGCGCATTCCGGTGGCTTACCTGACCAACAAAGCCTGGTTCTGCGGCCACGAGTTTTACGTCGATGAACGCGTGCTGGTACCGCGCTCGCCGATTGGTGAGCTAATCAACAACCACTTTGAAGGCCTGATTAACCATCAGCCGCAGCACATTCTCGATATGTGCACCGGCAGCGGCTGCATCGCTATTGCCTGCGCCTACGCTTTCCCTGAAGCGGAAGTGGACGCCGTCGATATCTCCACCGACGCGCTGGCCGTGACCGAACACAACATCGAAGAGCACGGCCTGATCCATCACGTCACGCCAATCCGCTCTGACCTGTTCCGCGACCTGCCGACGCTGCAATACGATCTGATCGTCACTAACCCGCCGTACGTCGATGCAGAAGACATGTCAGATCTGCCCAACGAATATCGTCACGAGCCGGAGCTGGGCCTGGCGTCAGGCTCGGACGGCCTGAAGCTGACCCGCCGCATTCTGGCCTGCGCGCCGGATTACCTGACCGATGACGGCGTTCTGATTTGTGAAGTGGGCAACAGCATGGTACATCTGATAGAGCAGTACCCGGATGTGCCGTTCACCTGGCTTGAGTTCGACAACGGCGGTGACGGCGTCTTTATGCTGACCAAAGCGCAGCTGCTCGACGCGCGCGAACACTTCAGCATCTATAAAGATTAATCCAGCGGGCTTCGGCCCGTTTCACAACGCTCAAACACAAACAACAACATCGGAGCCGTGATGGCAGGAAACAGTATTGGACAGTTATTCCGCGTGACCACCTTTGGCGAGTCGCACGGGCTGGCGCTGGGCTGTATCGTTGATGGCGTACCGCCAGGCATCGAACTGACCGAAGCAGATTTACAGCACGACCTTGACCGCCGTCGTCCGGGCACCTCTCGCTACACCACGCAGCGTCGCGAGCCGGACCAGGTCAAAATTCTCTCCGGCGTTTTTGAAGGCCGCACCACCGGCACCAGCATTGGTCTGCTGATTGAAAACACCGATCAGCGCTCTCAGGACTACGGTGCTATCAAGGACGTGTTCCGCCCGGGCCATGCCGACTACACCTACGAGCAAAAGTACGGCTTTCGCGACTATCGCGGCGGCGGACGCTCTTCCGCGCGTGAAACCGCGATGCGCGTGGCCGCTGGCGCGATTGCTAAAAAGTATTTGCAGCAGAAATTTGGCATCGTCATTCGCGGCTGTCTGACCCAGATGGGCGACATTCCGCTGGCGATCAAGGACTGGGATCAGGTCGAGCAAAACCCGTTCTTCTGCGCCGATGCGGATAAGCTTGACGCGCTGGACGAACTGATGCGCGGCCTGAAAAAAGAGGGCGACTCCATTGGTGCGAAAGTCACCGTGGTGGCAGATGGCGTCCCGGCTGGCTGGGGCGAGCCGGTATTTGACCGTCTCGACGCCGATATCGCCCACGCGCTGATGAGCATCAACGCGGTGAAGGGCGTCGAGATTGGCGACGGCTTCGACGTGGTGGCGCTTCGCGGCAGCCAGAACCGCGACGAAATCACGAAAGCGGGCTTCCAGAGCAACCATGCGGGCGGCATTCTCGGCGGTATCAGCAGTGGACAGCAGATTATTGCCAATATCGCGCTGAAGCCGACCTCAAGCATCACCGTGCCGGGCCACACGATTAACCGCTTAGGCGAAGAAGTTGAGATGATCACCAAAGGTCGTCACGATCCGTGCGTGGGGATCCGCGCGGTGCCGATCGCGGAAGCGATGCTGGCGATCGTGCTGATGGATCACTTCCTGCGCCAGCGCGCGCAGAACGCGGACGTGACGACCACCATTCCACGCTGGTAAACATGAAAAAAACCGCAATTGCTCTGCTGGCGCTGCTGGCCAGTGGAGCCGGTCTGGCCGCCACGCCGTGGCAAAAAATCACCCACCCGGTGGCGGGAAGCGCGCAGTCCATCGGCGCCTTCTCTAATGGCTGTATCGTGGGCGCGCAGGAGCTGCCGCTGCAATCAGATACCTATCAGGTGATGCGTACCGACCAGCGTCGTTACTTCGGTCACCCTGATCTGGTGCTGTTCATTCAGCGACTGGGGAACCAGGTGCATAACCTGGGGCTGGGGACGATGCTGATTGGCGATATGGGGATGCCTGCCGGTGGCCGCTTTAACGGCGGGCACGCCAGCCACCAGACCGGACTGGATGTCGACATCTTCCTGCAGCTGCCGAAAACGCGCTGGACGTCTGCGCAGCTGCTGAAGCCGCAGGCGCTGGATCTGGTGGCGCGCGACGGCAAAAGCGTGGTGCCCTCGCTGTGGACGCGGGAGGTTTCCAGTATGATCAAGCTGGCGGCGGAAGATAACGACGTCACGCGGATCTTTGTGAACCCGGCGATCAAGCAGCAGCTTTGCCTGGATGCGGGGACGGATCGCGACTGGCTGCGCAAAGTGCGCCCGTGGTTCCAGCACCGGGCGCATATGCACGTTCGTCTGCGCTGCCCGGCGAACAGCCTGGAATGTGAAGATCAGCCGTTGCCTCCGCCAGGCGATGGCTGTGGTTACGAACTGCAAAGCTGGTTTGAGCCGGCAAAACCTGGAACCTCTAAGCCTGAGAAGAAGACACCGCCTCCGTTGCCGCCTTCCTGCCAGGCGCTACTGGATGAGCATGTACTTTAATGGATAATTTCGTCGATCTGTTTATGGTGTCACCGCTGCTGCTGGTGGTGCTGTTCTTCGTGGCCATGCTGGCCGGTTTTATTGATGCCCTTGCGGGCGGCGGCGGGCTGTTAACCGTGCCCGCGCTGCTGGCGGCAGGCATGAGCCCGGCGCAGGCGCTTGCCACCAATAAGCTGCAGGCCTGCGGCGGCTCGCTCTCGGCGTCGCTCTATTTTATTCGCCGCAAGGTGGTGAGCCTGGCCGATCAGAAGCTCAATATCCTGATGACCTTTATCGGCTCAACGTCGGGCGCGCTGCTGGTGCAGCACGTGCAGTCGGATATTTTGCGCCAGATCCTGCCGATTCTGGTTATCTGCATTGGCCTCTATTTCCTGCTAATGCCTAAGCTCGGCGAGGAAGACCGGGCGCGGCGGCTGCACGGCCTGCCGTTTGCGCTGATTGCCGGTGGCTGCGTCGGCTTTTACGACGGCTTCTTTGGCCCGGGGGCAGGCTCGTTTTACGCGCTGGCGTTCGTGACGCTGGCCGGCTTTAACCTCGCCAAATCCACCGCCCACGCCAAGGTGCTGAATGCGACCTCGAACGTCGGCGGCCTGCTGCTGTTTATCATTGGCGGCAAGGTTATCTGGGCAACCGGGTTTGTGATGATGGCAGGACAGTTTTTGGGCGCGCGCGCAGGCTCGCGTCTGGTATTAAGCAAAGGGCAAAAGCTGATCCGCCCGATGATTGTTGTCGTCTCGGCGGTGATGAGCGCCAAACTTCTTTATGACAGCCATGGACAGGAGATCCTCACCTGGTTGGGGATGAACTAATGAACAGTACGCATAAATACGAACAGCTGATTGAGATCTTCGATAGCTGTTTTGCTGATGATTTTAATACCCGTCTGATTAAAGGCGACGACGAACCGATCTATCTTCCTGCTGATGCAGAGGTTCCGTACAACCGCATCGTCTTTGCCCACGGCTTTTACGCCAGCGGTTTGCACGAGATTTCGCACTGGTGCATCGCGGGGAAAGCGCGTCGCGAGCTGGTCGACTTCGGTTACTGGTACTGTCCGGACGGGCGCGACGCCGCCACCCAGGGCCAGTTCGAAGATGTAGAGGTGAAACCGCAGGCGCTGGAGTGGCTGTTCTGCGTGGCGGCGGGTTTCCCGTTCAACGTGAGCTGTGACAACCTTGAAGGCGACTTCGAGCCAGACCGTATCGTCTTCCAGCGCCGCGTGCATGCGCAGGTGATGGAGTATCTTGAGAAAGGCATCCCGGAACGTCCGGCGCGCCTGATTGAGGCTTTACAGAATTATTACCACACGCCGGAGATCACGGCGGAATGCTTCCCTTGGCCGGAAGATCTTTAACAGAGGAAAGAAGATGATCGCAGAATTTGAATCACGCATTCTGGCGTTAATTGATGACATGGTGGAACACGCCAGTGATGATGAGCTGTTCGCCAGCGGTTATCTGCGTGGTCACCTGACGCTGGCGGTAGCCGAGCTGGAAGCAGGTGACGATCACTCTGCCGACGCCGTTCACGCTGAAGTCACGCGCAGCCTGGAAAAAGCCATTCTGGCCGGGGAGCTCTCTCCGCGCGACCAGTCTTTAGTGCTGGGCATGTGGGACAATTTATTCCAGCAGGCTAAACGCTAAGCCGCTGCCCTCTCTTCCCTCTCCCCTTTGGGGAGAGGGGATTCGACCGCACCCTACTTAACCATTTTCCCCTTCAGCAGTTTCCGTACCCACAGTCGATTCGGGTTCAGCCCCGCAAGCGTGGTTCTGTCCAGCGGAACAGGCTCATTACTCATTTGCGCGGCTAACGTTTCAGCCAGCAGCGGCGCGGAGCACAATCCTCGCGATCCTAATCCGCCCAGCATAAACAGTTCCGGATAAACCGGGGCACTTACCGCCGTTTCCTTGTTTTCTGCCAGATCCTGATAGGCCGCAAGCGTCGTGTCGTAGTCCGGCACGTTTCCCGCCATCGGCAGATGATCGCGGGTCGCGCAGCGCACGCCGCAGCGCGCTTCGCCCTCGCTCACGTCAACCTCTTTCGCCCACGCCGCGTCCGGGAAGCAGTCAATCAGGCGCTGGCGGTTTTGCTGCTGATCCGCTTCGCTGTAGCGCATATCCGCTTCGCCACGATGGTAGCTGGCGCCGATGCAGTGATGGCCGTTAGACGGTTTTTGTGGCGTCAGATAGCCGTCATAGCACAGCACCTGGCGCAGCTTGCTTAGTTCGGGCGCGGTCGGGATATGGCTTACCTGGCCGCCGACCGGATAAACCGGCAACGTCTCGGTCTGGATTAACTGGCTGATGTTATGTCCGTTTGCCAGCACAACGCTGGCATGGTGTGCCGCTTTGCCATCAGCAAAATGCAGAGTCCACCGTTCTGACCGGCTAAGCGATTCAACCTTATGAGCATAATGCACCCTCAGCCCGCGTGACTGCGCCAGGCTAATCGCCGCCGCGGTCAGTTCAGCCGGGCACAGCCAGCCGCCGAGCGGATATTGAATGCCGCCACAGCCGGTTTCCACGCCCGCGGTGTCTGCCACCTCTTGCGCACTGACCGCGCGGGCAATCTCCTCCGGCAGACCCAGCGACAGCATCTGGGCGATTTTTTGCTGGCTCTTTTCATCCCAGCCGAGCTGCGTCACGCCGCACCAGTCGTGGTCGAATGCCACTGGCAGCGCGTCGTACAGGCGACGGGCGAAGGTAAAGGCCGCGGGGAAAAACTGGAACAGGGCCGGGTCGTGCGCGCTTAAAAGCGGGTAAAGCGCGCCCTGGCGGTTGCCGGACGCGCCGCTGGCTGGTGCCTCGTCAGCGCAGTAGAGCGTCACCTGCCAGCCCCGGTGCAGCAGCGCGAGAGAGAGCAGGGCGCTGGCGATCCCTCCGCCAACGATCGCCACTTCGCGCGATGCGCTGGCGCTGCGCGCAAACCAGGGAGCCCGAGCGGGAACGTCCAACGTCCGTTCCATCGTGCCGACCAGCATGTCGCGCTTGCGGCCAAAGCCTTTGGTCTTCTGCATGGTAAAGCCCGCGTCCTGCAGGCCGCGGCGAACAAAGCCGGCCGAGGTAAAGGTGGCGAGCGTTGCGCCGGGACGCGCCAGCCGGGCCATCGCGCTAAACAGATGCTGGCTCCACATGTCCGGGTTCTTGGCGGGCGCAAAGCCGTCAAGGAACCACGCGTCCACCGTCTGGTTCATCGCGTCGTCGAGCGTATCGGTCAGGTCGTTAATGTCGCCCAGCCATAAATCCAGCGTCACCCGTCCGCCGTCCAGAATCAGACGGTGGCAGCCGCCGATATGCGGCGGCCACTGCGCCTGAAGCTGCTCCGCCCAGGCTGCAAGCTCCGGCCAGCGCTGGTGGGCGAGCCGCAGATCGTGCGCGGTAAGCGGAAATTTTTCAAAACTGATGAAATGTAATCTTTGTAGCGTAGCCTCGGGGTGCGCAGCGTGAAACTGGTCAAACGCCTGCCAGAGGGTTAAAAAATTGAGCCCGGTGCCGAATCCGCTTTCCGCAACAACGAACAGGCTGCGCGGGTGCGCAGGGAAGCGGGCGCTGAGCTGGTTTCCCTCGAGGAAAACATAGCGGGTTTCTTCGAGTCCGTTATCATTAGAAAAGTAGACGTCATCAAAATCTCGGGAAACAGGTGTACCCTCAGCGTTGAATTCGAGGTTGGCGGGTTGTATAGCGTTTTGTTTCACGTAAGTTACTCGTCTGACAGGCAGTGGCACGATCTTAACGATGTGAGTCCATCGGTGCAAATTTCCGCAGAAAATGTCTGATCGGACTTGTTCGGCGTACAAGTGTACGCTATTGTGCGACTCGAAACTTTTTATAGTGCGACTTACAGAGGTATTGAATGAAACGTGCAGTGATTACTGGCCTGGGCATTGTTTCCAGCATCGGTAATAACCAGCAGGAAGTCCTGGCATCTCTGCGTGAAGGACGCTCCGGGATCACTTTCTCTGAAGAGTTTAAAGATTCAGGTATGCGTAGCCACGTATGGGGTAACGTCAAACTGGACACCACCGGTTTGATTGACCGTAAAGTGGTTCGTTTCATGAACGATGCCTCTATTTATGCTTATCTCTCCATGCAGGAAGCGATCAAAGATTCCGGCCTGAGCGAAGAGGTTTATCAGAACAACCCGCGCGTGGGCCTGATTGCCGGTTCCGGCGGTTCCTCTAAAGCGCAGGTATTCGGTGCTGACGCCATGCGCAGCCCGCGTGGTCTGAAAGCGGTAGGTCCGTACGTGGTGACTAAAGCCATGGGTTCTGCGGTTTCCGCGTGCCTGGCGACCCCGTTCAAAATCCATGGTGTGAACTACTCCATCAGCTCCGCGTGTGCGACTTCCGCACACTGTATCGGCAACGCGGTTGAGCAGATCCAGCTGGGCAAACAGGACATCGTATTTGCTGGCGGCGGCGAAGAGCTGGGCTGGGAAATGGCCTGTGAGTTCGACGCGATGGGCGCACTGTCCACCAAGTACAACGAAACCCCAGACAAAGCCTCCCGTACCTACGATGCGCACCGTGACGGTTTCGTCATCGCGGGCGGCGGCGGTATGGTTGTGGTTGAAGAGCTTGAGCACGCGCTGGCGCGCGGCGCGCACATCTACGCTGAGATCGTGGGCTACGGCGCAACGTCCGACGGCGCCGACATGGTTGCTCCGTCCGGCGAAGGCGCGGTGCGCTGCATGAAGATGGCGATGCACGGTGTTGATACCCCAATCGACTACCTGAACTCCCACGGTACCTCTACTCCGGTAGGTGACGTGAAAGAGCTGGGTGCGATCCGCGAAGTGTTCGGCGACAACAGCCCGGCTATCTCTGCCACCAAAGCCATGACCGGTCACTCTCTGGGTGCGGCTGGCGTACAGGAAGCGATTTACTCTCTGCTGATGCTGGAAAACGGCTTTATCGCCCCAAGCATCAACATCGACGAGATGGACGAGCAGGCGGCTGGCCTGAACATCGTGACCAAACCAACGGAAGCGACGCTGACCACCGTGATGTCCAACAGCTTCGGCTTCGGCGGCACCAACGCCACGCTGGTTATGCGCAAGCTGAAAGCATAAGCGTTTGAATGTATAATAGAAGGGAGCCGGAAGGCTCCCTTTTTTTATTCCTGAACACGGAGTTATGCATGAAGGCTGTTACCCCCGAGAAGGGCACTCCTTCCGGGAACCTTTCTCTTTTCCGCATCGCCTTTGCGGTATTCCTGACCTACATGACCGTTGGCCTGCCGCTGCCGGTGATCCCGCTGTTCGTTCATCAGGAACTCGGCTATGGCAACACCATGGTCGGCATTGCCGTGGGCATTCAGTTTTTAGCCACGGTATTAACCCGCGGCTACGCAGGACGGCTGGCCGATCAGCACGGTGCAAAACGCTCGGCGCTGCAGGGCATGTTTGCCTGCGGTCTGGCGGGGGGCGCGTGGCTGCTGGCCGCTCTCCTGCCGGTCGACGCCGCGTATAAATTTGCGCTGCTGGTGGTGGGCCGTTTAATCCTTGGCTTCGGTGAAAGCCAGCTGCTGACCGGCACCCTGACCTGGGGGATGGGGCTGGTGGGGCCTGCGCGCTCCGGCAAAGTGATGTCCTGGAACGGGATGGCGATTTATGGCGCACTGGCTGCAGGCGCGCCGCTGGGTTTGCTGATCCACAGCCAGTTTGGTTTTGCGGTACTGGCAGCAACCACCATGGTATTACCGCTGCTGGCGTGGGCTTTTAACGGTTCGGTACGCAAGGTGCCCGCCCATAAAGGCGAACGTCCTTCGTTGTGGAGTGTGGTGGGGCAAATCTGGCAGCCAGGACTGGGGCTGGCGCTTCAGGGAGTAGGCTTCGCGGTGATTGGTACCTTCGTCTCCCTCTATTTCATGAGCCGCGGCTGGGCAATGGCGGGCTTTACGCTGACGGCCTTTGGCGGCGCGTTTGTCCTGATGCGTGTCCTGTTCGGCTGGATGCCGGATCGCTTTGGCGGCGTGAAGGTGGCGGTGGCGTCGCTGGTGATTGAAACCGTTGGGCTGGTGTTGCTCTGGCAGGCGCCGGTCGCCTCCGTTGCACTGCTTGGTGCGGCGTTAACCGGCTGCGGCTGCTCGCTGATCTTCCCGGCGCTGGGCGTTGAGGTGGTGAAGCGCGTGGCGCCGCAGGTCCGCGGTACGGCGCTGGGCGGCTATGCGGCGTTTCAGGATATCTCATACGGCGTAACCGGGCCGCTGGCGGGTCTGTTAGCCACTTCGTTTGGCTACCCGTCCGTCTTCCTGGCGGGCGCGGTTTCTGCGGTGGTGGGGATCGTGGTGACGCTGGTGGCGTTTCGCAGAAATTAACTGTTGTCGCCGGGTGGCGGCTGCGCCTTACCCGGCCTACGGTTCGAGCCGTTGTAGGCCCGGTATGCGTAGCGCCACCGGGCAAATCCTCAGGCAACCAGCCAGAAAATCGCCAGCGCAATCAATAATGCAATCAACATTAATCCCGGGCGGGCAGAGAGCGTTCTGAACGTCTCCACAACGGGCGCAAACAGCGGGCTGTAGATCGGCTGAACGTTTCTTACCTCCGGCACGCCGCCTTCCCGCTCGGCGCGGCGAACAAAGATCTGATTCAGCACATCCTGCACCTGCGCGGTGGTCAGTACCGTTTGCGGCGTGGCCTGCCAGTTCTGCTGGGCGTAATCCCGAATCGCCTCGAACTCGTGCGGTTCCAGCGGCTGTTTAAGCGCCGCCTGAACGGTATGCAGGGTAGGGGCGCTCTGGGTGCTGAGCGTCTGGCGCGCCTGGAGCCAGGTCACCAGATGGGTAAACTGTTTGGCCGGAATCAGCTCGCCCGCCTTCACGCCGGACAGTTCCAGCATGGATTGCCAGATAAGCTTCGTCGACTCGCCGGTGGCGGCGGCCAGTTTGGTCACCATCTGGTTCAGCGTGTTGTGCTCGGCAGGCTGCAGCGGGCGCTCGGTTGAGGGGCGCACCTGAGGCTGCGGAATAGACAACTGATTGTTCTGCAACAGCGTCAGCACGGTTTTAAGCTGGTCTGGCGTCAGCTGGCTCAGGGCGGTCTGGCCATACTGCTGACGGATAAAGTCACTGACAGCTTGACGGTTATTTCCCTGGCCCAGCAGCTCAGTCAACTGCGTGACAATCTGACGCGTGGTGTGGTTCTGCTGCGCGGTCGTAATACGCTGGTTGAGATTTTGCTCGGCGGCAGGGAAATGGCGCGACTGCAGCGGTGCGTCGTTCCTCACGCCTAAATCATGCTTTACCCCGGCCCAGACTTCCGCGTTTTGCTGCGAAGTCAGCGCTATCAGGCGCGTGATCAGTCGCTCTAGCACGGTGCGCTGTTGCGTGGATAGTGGCTGTTCACCGGCAACGTTTGGCGTGACAGGGCCTTCACCCGGAGGGCGTGGCGGCGTACCTGAAATGGGCTGCATCGTCAAAAATCCTTAAAGTCAAAACTCAGCGTAAACCCGGCATACGTATATGCCTGGCGGCCAGATTATGGCACACTTGGCAGGTTTTCTTCCTCTCAAACAGGTACTCAGACGTGAAAATCCTCGTTGATGAAAATATGCCTTACGCCCGCGAGCTGTTTAGCCGCCTCGGCGACGTTAAGGCTGTCCCTGGTCGCCCGATCCCGGTTAACGAACTGGATGACGCAGACGCGCTGATGGTGCGCTCGGTGACCAAAGTAAATGAGGCGTTGCTTGCCGGTAAAGCGATTAAGTTTGTCGGAACCGCAACGGCAGGGACCGATCATGTGGATGATCAGTGGCTGAAGCAGGCCGGAATCGGTTTTTCCGCCGCGCCCGGCTGTAATGCCATTGCCGTCGTGGAATACGTTTTCTCCTCGCTGCTGATGCTGGCCGAGCGCGATGGTTTTGCGCTGAAAGACCGCACCGTGGGAATTGTCGGCGTGGGTAACGTCGGCGGACGTCTGCAAAAGCGCCTTGAAGCGTTTGGTATCCGCACGCTGCTGTGCGATCCGCCGCGTAAAGACAACGGTGACGACGAGGATTTCCACGCGCTGGATGAGCTGGTTGAACAGTGCGATGTGCTAACGTTCCACACGCCGCTGTTTAAAGAAGGGCCGTATAAGTCCCTGCATCTGGCGGACGAGGCGCTGATTCGCCGTCTGAAGGCTGGCACTATTCTGATTAATGCCTGCCGTGGCCCGGTGGTGGATAATGCCGCGCTGCTGAAATGTCTGAATGAAGGACACGATCTCAGCGTGGTGCTGGACGTCTGGGAGCCGGAGCCGGATCTCAACGTTGAGTTGCTGAACAAGGTTGACGTTGCCACCGCGCATATTGCGGGCTATACGCTTGAAGGCAAAGCGCGCGGCACGACGCAGGTGTTTGAAGCCTACAGCGCCTTTATCGGCCATCCGCAGCAGGTGGCGCTTGATACTTTACTCCCCGCGCCTGAATTTGGCCGCATTACCCTGCATGGCCCGCTCGATCAGGCAACGCTGAAAAGGCTGGTGCATTTGGTGTATGATGTGCGCCGCGACGATGCGCTGCTGCGTAAGGTGGCGGGGATCCCGGGTGAATTTGATAAGCTGCGCAAGAACTACGTTGAGCGCCGCGAGTGGTCTTCCCTGTATGTGATGTGCGACGACGCAGCGGCTGCGACGTTGCTCAAGAAACTGGGTTTTAACGCCGTTCATCACCCGGCGCATTAATGTCTTCTTAATGCTCCCTGTCGGATACGCCGACAGGGACGCTTTTTTATTTCTGGAGTAAACCACCATGTCTGAAGGCTGGAACATTGCCATTTTAGGTGCCACGGGTGCCGTGGGCGAAGCCCTGCTCGAAACTCTTGCCGAGCGTCAGTTCCCGGTGGGAGATATCTATGCGCTGGCGCGCACCGACAGCGCGGGCGAACATCTGCGCTTTGGCGGTAAATCCGTGATGGTTCAGGATGCGGCCGCGTTTGACTGGACCCAGGCGCAGCTGGCGTTTTTTGCCGCAGGTGCTGAAGCCACGGCGTCTTATATTGAAGAGGCGACCAATTCGGGCTGTCTGGTGATCGACCTGAGCGGTCTGTTCTCCCTGGAGCCGGACGTGCCGCTGGTGGTCCCGGACGTCAATCCGTTTGTGCTGGCTGACTACCGCAACCGTAACGTTATCGCGGTACCGAACAGCCTGACCAGCCAGCTGCTGACCGCGCTGAAGCCGCTGATTGACGACGGCGGCCTGTCGCGCATTACCGTCACCAGCCTGCTGTCCGCGTCGGCGAACGGTAAAAAGGCCGTTGACGCGCTGGCCGGGCAGAGTGCGAAGCTGCTGAATGGCATCCCGATCGACGAAGATGATTTCTTTGGCCGCCAGCTGGCGTTCAACATGCTGCCGCTGCTGCCGGATCGTGAAGGTTCCGTGCGCGAAGAGCGTCGTCTCGTCGACGAAGCGCGCAAGATTCTGCAGGACGAGGGGCTGATGATTTCCGCCAGCGTCGTACAGTCCCCGGTCTTCTACGGCCACGCGCAGATGGTCGGCTTTGAAGCCCTGCGTCCGCTGGCGGCAGAAGAGGCCCGCGATGCGTTTGGCCGCGGTGAAGATATCGTCCTTTCCGAAGAGAGCGAGTTCCCGACCCAGGTGGGCGACGCCACCGGCAGCGCGCATCTTTCCGTTGGCTGCGTGCGTAACGACTACGGTATGCCGGAGCAGGTCCAGTTCTGGTCCGTCGCCGATAACGTTCGCTTTGGCGGCGCGCTGATGGCGGTCAAGATCGCCGAGAAGCTGGTGCAGGAGTATCTGTACTGATGTCCGAAGTGGATCAAAAGCCGGTTCATAAAATTGCCCTCGGTATTGAGTACGATGGCAGTAAATATTATGGCTGGCAGCGTCAGAATGAGGTGCGCAGCGTTCAGGAAAAGCTGGAGAAAGCGCTCTCTCAGGTGGCAAACGAGCCGATTAACGTCCTGTGCGCGGGGCGTACGGACGCGGGTGTTCATGGCACGGGGCAGGTGGTTCACTTTGAAACCACCGCCGTGCGTAAGGATGCCGCTTGGACGCTGGGTGTAAATGCGAATTTACCTGGTGACATCGCGGTGCGTTGGGTGAAAGCTGTGCCGGATGATTTTCACGCGCGCTTCAGCGCAACGGCGCGTCGCTATCGCTATGTCATCTACAACCAGCGTCTGCGCCCGGCGGTGTTAAGCCAGGGTGTGACGCATTTTTATGAACCGCTCGATGCAGAACGTATGCATCGTGCGGCGCAGTGTCTGATTGGTGAAAATGACTTTACGTCGTTTCGTGCGGTGCAGTGTCAGTCCCGTACGCCGTGGCGTAACGTCATGCACATTAACGTCAGTCGTTTTGGCGCGTATGTGGTGGTGGATATCAAAGCCAATGCCTTTGTACATCATATGGTGCGGAATATTGTGGGCAGCCTGATGGAAGTGGGCGCCGGACACCAGCCGGAGAGCTGGATTGCAGAACTGCTGGCAGCGAAGGACAGAACGCTTGCGGCAGCAACGGCGAAAGCGGAAGGGCTTTATCTGGTCTCGGTAGACTATCCGGATCGGTTTGACCTGCCAAAACCGCCAATGGGCCCGCTGTTTTTAGCGGACTAAACAAAGGTGCAATTAAGGCTTAGACAATATGGACGTAATACGTTTTCTGATTGATTTCATTCTGCATATTGATGTTCACCTGGCGGAGCTGGTCGCGCAGTATGGCGTCTGGGTTTACGCCATTCTGTTCCTGATTCTGTTCTGTGAAACCGGTCTGGTCGTTACCCCGTTCCTGCCGGGAGACTCGCTGCTGTTTGTGGCCGGTGCGTTGTCGGCGCTGCCCACCAATGATTTAAACGTGCATCTGATGGTGGTGTTGATGGTGATTGCCGCGATTGTCGGGGATGCGGTCAACTATACGATTGGCCGGGTGTTCGGTGAGCGGTTGTTCAGTAATCCGGACTCGAAAATTTTCCGCCGCAGCTATTTAGACAAGACCCATGCCTTCTATGAACGTCATGGCGGAAAAACCATTATCCTTGCGCGTTTTGTGCCTATTGTGCGCACATTTGCACCGTTTGTGGCGGGAATGGGCCATATGTCCTATCGTCATTTTGCAATGTATAACGTGGTGGGCGCACTGCTTTGGGTGTTGCTCTTTACCTATGCAGGCTATCTGTTTGGCGACTTGCCGGTGGTTCAGGAAAACCTTAAGTTACTGATTGTAGCGATTATTGTGCTTTCCGTACTGCCTGGCGTGATTGAAATCATTCGTCACAAACGCGCGGCAGCAAAGCAAGCGAAGTAAATGCACGCTGGCGGTTCGACCACTTTTTTATCCAAAGTTTCGGGCTGTTATGTTTTAATGTGCAACATTCATGGTCTGTTGGAGGCAAAAATGGCATTATTCGCCTCTTATAGCAAAACTGGCATACGACCAGGTTCAGGCAGAAAGGTTATCAATGAGCTGGATTGAACGAATTAAAAGCAACATTACCCCGACGCGCAAAGCGAGCATTCCTGAAGGGGTATGGACGAAGTGTGATAGCTGCGGCCAGGTTCTGTATCGCGCAGAGCTGGAACGCAATCTTGAGGTGTGTCCGAAGTGTGACCACCACATGCGTATGTCGGCGCGCAACCGCCTGCATAGCCTGCTGGACGAAGGTTCTCTGGTAGAACTGGGCAGCGAGCTTGAGCCAAAAGACGTGCTGAAGTTCCGCGATTCCAAAAAATACAAAGATCGTCTGGCCTCTGCACAGAAAGAGACCGGCGAGAAAGACGCGCTGATCGTCATGAAAGGCACCCTGCACGAGATGCCGGTGGTTGCCGCTGCGTTTGAGTTCTCCTTTATGGGCGGCTCAATGGGCTCCGTGGTCGGCGCGCGTTTCGTGCGTGCCGTTGAGCAGGCGCTGGAAGACAACTGTCCGCTGATCTGCTTCTCCGCCTCCGGTGGTGCGCGTATGCAGGAAGCGCTGATGTCCCTGATGCAGATGGCGAAAACCTCTGCGGCGCTGGCGAAAATGCAGGAGCGCGGTCTGCCGTACATCTCGGTACTGACCGACCCAACCATGGGTGGCGTCTCCGCAAGCTTCGCGATGCTGGGTGACCTGAACATCGCTGAGCCAAAAGCGCTGATCGGCTTTGCCGGTCCTCGCGTCATCGAGCAGACCGTTCGTGAAAAACTGCCGCCGGGCTTCCAGCGCAGTGAGTTCCTCATTGAGAAAGGCGCTATCGATATGATCGTCCGCCGTCCGGAAATGCGCCTGAAACTGGCCAGCATTCTGGCGAAGCTGATGAATCTGCCAGCGCCTAACCCGGATGAGCCGCGCGAAGGCGTGGTGGTACCGGATCAGGAACCCGAGGCCTGATAACTGAAAAGGGCAGGGCCAGATGGCGCTGCCCTTTTGCTTTATAACCTGTTAATGACAACCGGGCATTATGGAAAATAAAAGCATTCCCCAAGCCACGTCGCCCCTGGCCGCGTGGCTTTCTTATCTGGAAAACCTGCACAGTAAAACCATCGATATGGGCCTTGAGCGCGTAAGCCAGGTTGCCGCGCGTCTCGACGTGCTGAAACCGGCTCCGTTCGTGTTCACCGTTGCAGGTACTAACGGTAAAGGGACGACCTGCCGCACGCTGGAGTCAGTCCTGATGGCTGTGGGGTACAAGGTTGGCGTTTACAGCTCACCGCATCTGGTGCGCTATACCGAGCGCGTGCGGGTGCAGAACACCGAGCTGGCGGAATCTGCCCATACGGCGTCGTTCGCGGCTATCGAAGCGGCGCGCGGGGAAACCTCATTAACCTATTTTGAATACGGCACCCTGTCGGCGCTGTGGCTGTTCAAACAGGCGCAGCTGGACGTGGTGATCCTGGAAGTGGGGCTGGGCGGGCGTCTGGATGCCACCAATATGGTGGATGCGGACGTGGCGGTGGTCACCAGCATCGCGCTGGATCATACCGACTGGCTGGGCCCGGACCGTGAAAGCATTGGCCGCGAGAAGGCCGGTATTTTCCGGGCGAATAAGCCCGCCGTGGTGGGCGAGCCGGACATGCCGCATACCATTGCCGACGTGGCGAAAGAGAAGGGCGCACATCTGTTGCGCCGAGGCGTTGACTGGCAGTATGAGTTGCAGGGCAACGGCTGGCGCTTTAGCGATGCGCAGGGCGTGCTGGAGAATCTGCCGCTGCCGCAGGTACCGCAGCCGAACGCGGCAACCGCGCTGGCGGCACTGCGCGCCAGCGGATTAGCTGTAAGTGAGCAGGCGATCCGTGACGGCATTCAGAATGCGCTGCTGTCGGGGCGTTTCCAGATAGTCAGCGAGTCACCGCGTCTGATCCTCGACGTGGCGCACAACCCGCATGCGGCGGCGTATCTCGCAGGACGTCTCAAATCGTTACCAAAAACCGGGCGCGTGCTGGCGGTTATCGGTATGCTTCATGATAAAGATATCGGCGGCACGCTGGCCTGCATGGAGAGTGTGGTCGATAGCTGGTATTGTGCTCCTCTGGAGGGGCCGCGCGGTGCGACTGCTGAGCAGTTGATGGAACATCTCGGCAAAGGTGCAATCTACAGTAGCGTGGCGCAGGCCTGGCATGCCGCGATGGCGGATGCTAAACCAGAAGATACCGTGCTGGTGTGTGGCTCTTTCCACACGGTGGCACATGTCATGGAAGTGATGGACGCGGGGAGAACCGGTGGCGAGTAAGTTTCAGAACCGTTTAACAGGAACCATTGTGCTGGTCGCGCTCGGGGTGATTATTCTTCCCGGGCTGCTCGACGGGCAGAAAAAACATTATCAGGACGAGTTTGCAGCCATTCCGCTGGTGCCGAAGCCGGGCGACCGCGATGAGCCGGATATGCTGCCCGCGGCGACTCAGGCGCTGCCTGCTCAGCCGCCTGAAGGGGCGGCGGAAGAAGTTCGCGCGGGCGATGCCGCTGCACCGTCACTCGACCCGTCGCGTCTGGCGGCGAATAACAACATCGAGATCGATCCGGTACCGGTAGAGAAGCCTAAGCCTGTCGAAAAACCGAAGCCGGTAGAGAAACCGCAGCCGAAGCCTCAGCAACAGCGAGATAAAGCAGCAGAGCAGCTGGCTGCAGCGTCTGAAACTCCACCACCTGCGAAGCAAGACGCAGCGCCGACCGGCAAAGCCTACGTTGTGCAGCTGGGGGCGCTGAAAAACGCCGATAAAGTCAACGAGGTTGTGGGTAAACTGCGCAGTGCGGGCTATCGCGTTTACACTTCACCTTCCACGCCGGTGCAGGGTAAAATCACCCGTATCCTCGTGGGGCCGGAGGCGTCGAAAGACAAGCTGAAAGGGTCGCTGGGCGAGCTGAAGCAGATCTCCGGGCTGAGTGGTGTGGTGATGAGCTACAGCGCGAACTAAGTACGACCTGCTCCTTTAGAGAGAGGCGATAAGCCACGGCGTTGAACATTTTTTCAGCGCCTTTTTTATTTACGCGCGGGAAGGAAATCCCTACGCAAACGTTTTCTTTTTCTGTTAGAATTCGCCCCGAACTGGATGACAGGGCGTTTAATCGTGGGACACATATGGTCTGGATTGATTACGCCATCATTGCGGTGATTGGTTTTTCCTGTCTGGTTAGCCTGATCCGTGGCTTTGTTCGTGAAGCGTTATCGCTGGTAACCTGGGGTTGTGCTTTCTTTGTTGCCAGTCATTACTACACTTACCTGTCTGTCTGGTTCACGGGCTTTGAAGATGAACTGGTCCGAAATGGAATCGCCATCGCGGTGCTGTTTATCGCGACGCTGATTGTCGGCGCTATCGTGAATTACGTGATAGGTCAGCTGGTCGAGAAAACCGGTCTGTCAGGAACGGACAGGGTACTCGGGATCTGTTTCGGGGCATTACGAGGCGTGCTGATTGTGGCCGCGATCCTGTTCTTCCTGGATACCTTCACCGGGTTCTCCAAAAGCGAAGACTGGCAAAAATCGCAGCTCATTCCAGAGTTCAGCTTCATCATCAGATGGTTCTTTGACTATCTGCAAAGCTCGTCGAGTTTTTTGCCCAGGGCATAAACCCTGAGATGTGGCTTAACGAGGAAAAGACGAATGTGCGGTATTGTCGGTATCGCCGGTTTCATGCCGGTAAACCAGTCGATTTATGACGCGTTAACGGTGCTTCAGCACCGTGGGCAGGATGCTGCGGGTATCATCACCATTGATGCAAACAACTGCTTCCGTTTACGTAAGGCCAATGGCCTGGTAAACGATGTATTTGAAGCCCGCCATATGCAGCGTCTGCAAGGTAATATGGGGATCGGTCACGTTCGTTATCCTACTGCTGGCAGTTCCAGCGCCTCTGAGGCACAGCCTTTCTACGTCAACTCACCGTATGGCATCACGCTTGCCCATAACGGCAACCTGACCAACGCTCATGAGCTGCGTAAGAAGCTGTTCGAAGAGAAACGTCGCCACATTAACACCACCTCTGATTCAGAAATCCTGCTCAATGTGTTCGCCAGCGAGCTGGATAACTTCCGTCACTACCCGCTGGAAGCAGACAATATCTTCGCTGCCATTGCCGCGACCAACCGCCAGATCCGCGGTGCGTACGCCTGCGTGGCGATGATCATCGGTCACGGCATGGTCGCCTTCCGCGATCCAAACGGCATTCGTCCGCTGGTGCTGGGCAAGCGCGACCTCGGCGATGGCCGTACCGAATATATGGTTGCCTCTGAGAGCGTGGCGCTGGATACCCTGGGCTTCGAATTCCTGCGCGACGTTGCGCCGGGCGAAGCGGTGTATATCACCGAGAAGGGCCAGCTGTTCACCCGTCAGTGTGCCGACAACCCGGTCAGCAACCCTTGCCTGTTTGAATACGTCTATTTTGCCCGTCCGGATTCGTTCATCGACAAGATTTCCGTCTACAGCGCGCGCGTCAATATGGGCACGAAGCTCGGCGAGAAGATTGCCCGCGAGTGGGACGATCTCGACATTGACGTAGTTATTCCTATCCCGGAAACCTCCTGCGATATCGCCCTGGAGATCGCCCGCATTCTGGACAAGCCGTACCGTCAGGGCTTCGTGAAGAACCGCTACGTTGGCCGCACGTTTATCATGCCGGGCCAGCACCTGCGCCGTAAGTCCGTGCGCCGCAAACTGAACGCCAACCGCGCGGAGTTCCGCGACAAAAACGTTCTGCTGGTGGATGACTCCATCGTTCGCGGCACCACCTCTGAGCAGATTATCGAGATGGCGCGCGAAGCGGGTGCGAAGAAAGTCTACCTGGCGTCTGCCGCGCCGGAGATTCGCTTCCCGAACGTGTACGGCATTGATATGCCAACCGCCAACGAGCTGATTGCTCACGGCCGTGAAGTGGATGAGATTCGCCAGATCATCGGGGCCGACGGCCTGATTTTCCAGGATCTGAACGATCTCATCGACGCGGTGCGCGCCGAGAATCCGGAGATTCAGCAGTTCGAATGCTCCGTGTTCAATGGCGTCTACGTGACGAAAGACGTTGACCAGCAGTACCTCGACTACCTTGATTCGTTGCGCAACGACGATGCGAAAGCCGTTCAGCTGCAAAACGATCTCGAAAGCTTAGAGATGCACAACGAAGGTTAATCTCTCCGCAGGTGAGGGCGCTCGCCCTCACTTGCAACTCCCCGCAAAATCCTGCACAGTCAGCCCAGAATTCAGCAAGGGCGAAATCATGAAACGACTCATAATAGGCATCAGCGGTGCCAGCGGCGCGATTTACGGCGTACGCCTGCTACAGGTTTTGCGTAACGTGGCAGAAGTGGAAACGCATCTGGTGATGAGCCAGGCGGCGCGGCAAACCCTCTCCCTTGAAACGGATCTCTCCCTGCGCGATGTCCAGGCGATGGCGGACGTGGTTCACGATGCCCGCGATATCGCCGCCAGCATCTCCTCAGGCTCGTTTAAAACCGCCGGTATGGTGATCCTGCCCTGTTCAATCAAAACGCTCTCCGGGATTGTGAACAGCTATACCGACACGCTGGTAACGCGCGCGGCGGACGTGGTGCTGAAGGAGCGCCGCCCGCTGGTGCTCTGCGTGCGGGAAACGCCGCTGCACCTGGGCCATCTGCGCCTCATGACCCAGGCCGCCGAGCTGGGCGCAGTGATCATGCCGCCAGTGCCGGCGTTCTACCACAGACCGCAGTCGCTGGACGATGTGATCAATCAGACCGTCAATCGCGTGCTGGATCAGTTTGACATCGACCTGCCCGAAGACCTCTTCACCCGCTGGCAGGGAGCCTGATTCTGTGCACAAATGCTGTGCATGAAAAAAGACGTTGCCCTGTTTCAGGGCAATTATGCAACGGCGATCATATCCTCGACATTTAATTCGCTTTTTCCCTTTTTCTCTTTCCGGTTCGTTCGGCAGACCTGCTATCTTTCACCATTAAGGCAATATCGCAACGTTTTATTAACATATTTAACGTCGAAGTTTTGACCAGACGGCAATGTGGCATAAGACCTGCAAGAGAAGCCTGCATCACAACACACAACACAATACATAATAAAATCACGGTACTTGAGGGTAAATGTATGAAGAAGACGGTTCTGGCTCTGTCTTTGCTGGTGGGGTTAAGTGCGGCGGCAGGTAGCTACGCAGCGCTTCCACAGACGGTTCGTATCGGTACAGACGCAACCTACGCGCCATTCTCTTCCAAGGATGCGAAAGGCGATTTCGTGGGGTTTGATATCGATCTGGGAAATGAAATGTGCAAACGTATGGAAGTGAAATGCACATGGGGGGGCAGCGACTTCGACGCGTTAATCCCGTCGCTGAAGGCAAAGAAAATCGACGCCATTATCTCTTCTCTCTCCATTACCGAAAAACGCCAGCAGGAGATTGCCTTCTCTGACAAGCTCTACGCTGCGGATTCGCGTCTGATTGCCGCGAAAGGTTCCCCGATCCAGCCGACCATCGACTCGCTGAAAGGCAAGCATGTGGGCGTGCTCCAGGGCTCGACCCAGGAAGGTTACGCGAATGCCAACTGGCGCGAGAAGGGCGTCGACGTGGTGGCTTACCAGAACCAGGATCTGATCTACTCTGACCTGGCGGCAGGCCGTCTGGATGCCGCGTTCCAGGATGAAGTCGCGGCGAGCGAAGGCTTCCTGAAGCAGCCGGCCGGTAAAGATTACGCCTTTGCGGGCCCGTCCGTGAAAGACAAAAAATACTTTGGTGACGGCACCGGCATCGGTCTGCGTAAGGACGATAAAGAGCTGAAAGCCGCCTTTGACAAAGCATTCACGGAGCTGCGCAAAGACGGTACCTACGACAAACTGGCGAAGAAATACTTCGACTTCAACGTCTACGGTGACTAACGCACCAGCGTGGTGCGTCGCGGGTGTGGATGATTCAATATGGTGCAATTTGTGCACCATATTGGGTCGCTACGTGCATACTTAAGCATTTATAATGCAAAAATTCCCGTCTGAAAGGCATTATTCTTTGCCTGACAGCGTGGATTAATGGCACATTAACCCCACCCCGTCGTCGTAAAAAAACCGTATGAAGACAGTTTGTTGAGGACAAATATGAAAAAACTCGTGTTGTCATTATCTCTGGTACTGGCCTTTTCCAGCGCCACCGCGGCCTTCGCAGCCATTCCGCAGAAAATTCGTATTGGCACCGATCCAACCTACGCGCCGTTTGAATCGAAGAATTCAAAGGGCGAACTGGTGGGTTTTGACATCGATCTGGCCAATGAGCTGTGCAAACGCATCAAAGCACAGTGTACTTATGTAGAGAACCCGCTGGATGCGCTGATCCCTTCCCTGAAAGCTAAAAAAATAGACGTGATTATGTCCTCGCTTTCCATCACCGAGAAACGTCAGCAGGAGATTGCCTTCACCGACAAGCTCTATGCGGCCGATTCACGTCTGGTAGTGGCTAAGTCTTCTGACATTCAACCGACCCTCGAGTCGCTGAAGGGGAAACGCGTAGGCGTGCTGCAGGGCACCACGCAGGAAACCTACGGTAACGAACACTGGGCGCCGAAGGGGATCGAAATCGTCTCCTATCAGGGCCAGGAAAATATTTACGCAGACCTGACGGCAGGCCGTATTGATGCGGCATTCCAGGACGAAGTCGCGGCAAGCGAAGGTTTCCTGAAAACGCCGGTGGGTAAAGATTATAAGTTCGGCGGTCCGTCCATTAAGGATGAGAAGCTCTTTGGCGTGGGTACCGGTATGGGCCTGCGTAAGGAAGACAACGAACTGCGTGAGGCGCTGAACAAAGCGTTTGCTGAAATGCGCGCTGACGGTACCTACGACAAACTGGCGAAAAAGTACTTCGATTTCAATGTGTACGGCGGCTAATCGCTCCGTCAAATAACGTGCGGCCCCTCCCGCTGGGGGAGGGGATAAGACACGGTTTACCACTCACGATACGACAGGGCTCGCGGTATGCTGTACGGATTTTCTGGCGTTATTTTACAGGGCGCGCTTGTCACCCTTGAGCTGGCTATCAGCTCCGTGGTGCTGGCGGTGCTGATAGGTCTGGCGGGCGCAGGGGCGAAGCTTTCGGCTAACAAACCGCTGGCGCTCATTTTCGAAGGCTATACCACGCTCATTCGCGGCGTACCCGATCTGGTGCTGATGCTGCTTATTTTTTACGGCCTGCAGATTGCCCTGAACAGCGTGACGGATGCGATGGGCATGGGACAAATTGATATCGACCCGATGGTGGCCGGTATTATCACCCTCGGTTTTATCTACGGTGCCTACTTCACGGAAACCTTCCGTGGCGCTTATATGGCGGTTCCCAGAGGACACATTGAAGCGGCAACCGCATTTGGTTTTACCTCTTCACAAACGTTTCGCCGGATTATGTTCCCGGCCATGATGCGCTATGCGCTGCCGGGCATCGGTAATAACTGGCAGGTTATCCTCAAAGCGACGGCGCTGGTCTCGCTGCTCGGTCTGGAAGACGTCGTGAAAGCGACTCAGCTGGCGGGCAAGAGCACCTGGGAGCCGTTCTACTTTGCGGTGGTCTGCGGCGCGATCTATCTGGTCTTTACGACCGTCTCCAATGGTGTGCTGCTTCTGCTTGAGCGTCGCTACTCCGTGGGTGTGAAGAGGGCTGACCTGTGATTGAGATTATTCAGGAATACTGGAAATCCCTGCTGTGGACGGACGGCTACCGCTTTACCGGCGTGGCGATCACGCTCTGGCTGCTGATTTCTTCCGTGGTGATGGGCGGCATTCTGGCGGTGTTTCTCGCCATCGGTCGCGTGTCGAACAATAAATTTATTCAGTTCCCGATTTGGCTGTTTACCTATGTGTTTCGCGGCACGCCGCTGTACGTGCAGCTGCTGGTGTTCTATTCGGGGATGTATACGCTGGAGATCGTAAAAGGCACGGAAATGCTGAATGCGTTCTTCCGCAGTGGCCTGAACTGTACGGTGCTGGCGCTAACGCTCAACACCTGCGCCTATACCACCGAGATTTTCGCCGGGGCCATTCGTTCCGTGCCGCACGGTGAGATCGAGGCCGCGCGCGCGTACGGCTTCTCCTCGGTGAAGCTTTACCGCTGCATTATTCTGCCGTCGGCGCTGCGCATTGCGCTACCGGCCTACAGCAACGAAGTGATTTTGATGTTGCACTCCACCGCGCTCGCCTTTACCGCCACGGTGCCGGACCTGCTCAAAATCGCGCGCGATATCAACTCCGCGACCTATCAGCCGTTTACCGCGTTTGGCATTGCGGCGGTGCTCTATTTAATTATCTCTTATGTTCTGATTAGCCTGTTCCGTAAGGCTGAAAAACGCTGGTTGCAGCATATAAAACCTTCTTCGACGCACTGAGAAAGATGATGGCTGAGAACAAATTAAACGTTATTGATTTGCACAAACGCTACGGCGAACATGAAGTGCTGAAAGGGGTGTCGCTGCAGGCTAACGCGGGCGACGTGATCAGTATCATCGGTTCATCCGGCTCGGGTAAAAGTACCTTCCTGCGCTGCATTAACTTCCTCGAAAAACCGAGCGAAGGCTCGATAGTGGTGAGCGGGCAGAACATCAACCTGGTGCGTGACAAAGACGGCCAGCTGAAGGTGGCGGATAAGCATCAGCTGCGCCTGCTGCGTACGCGCCTGACGATGGTGTTCCAGCATTTCAACCTCTGGAGCCACATGACGGTGCTGGAGAACGTGATGGAAGCGCCGGTTCAGGTACTGGGCCTGAGCAAGCAGGAAGCCCGCGAGCGCGCGGTGAAATACCTGGCGAAAGTGGGTATCGACGAGCGCCAGCAGATGAAGTATCCGGTACACCTCTCCGGCGGCCAGCAGCAGCGTGTATCTATCGCCCGCGCGCTGGCGATGGAGCCGGAAGTGCTGCTGTTCGACGAACCGACCTCCGCGCTGGACCCGGAACTGGTCGGCGAAGTGCTGCGCATCATGCAGAAGCTGGCCGAAGAGGGCAAAACGATGGTGGTGGTGACGCACGAGATGGGCTTCGCCCGTAACGTCTCGAACCACGTGATTTTCCTTCATCAGGGGAAAATTGAAGAGCAGGGGCATCCGGATGAGGTGCTGGCGAACCCGCAAAGCCCGCGTTTGCAGCAGTTCCTTAAAGGCTCCCTGAAGTAACGGGAGCTCTCCCTCTCCCAGAGGGAATGGGCCGGGGTGAGGGCATCAAGCCGCACCTCACTCCAGCCGATACACCCAGTCGTCATACCGCACGCCGTCAATCTCATACGCCTTTTCAAGCACCTGCGTGCGCACAAACCCGGCTTTCTCAAGCACCCGCACAGACCTGCCGTTGTCCGCCAGCACGTACGCGTTAATCGCCTTCACGCCGGTCTGGTTGAACGCATAATCACACACCGCGCGCAGCGCCTCGCTGGCGATGCCTTTTCCCTGCGCGGCAGGCACAACCGTGTAGCCGATGTCCGCCTCTTCATGATTCTCAGGGCTGATTTGCAGGCCGATATCGCCCAGCGGCGTATCGTCATCCCGAAAGCGGATCACGAAGACATGCTCCGCCATCAGGCGTGCGGCAAACACGCGTCGGGTCTCTTTCTCAGGCGCAATCGCGGCCATATAGCGCATGATGTCGCTGTTTTCGCGCAGCGAGCGGAAGAACGCCCAGTCAGAGGGTTCGAAAGGGGTGAGGTGAAGTCGGGATGTAGTGATGGTTGCCATTGTTACGCCATTTCATCGGAACATGGCGTATCACTGTAACATATTCAGCGCACCACATCTCCCAGCGCCTCTTCTAAGTCATACCAGCGAAACGCAAACCCCGCCGCTTCCAGCCGTTTTGGCAGCGCGCGCTGACCGCCCAGCACCAGCACGGACGCTTCGCCCATCAACAGGCGAATCGCCGTCGCAGGCACGCGCAATATCGCCGGACGGTGCAGGGCATGCCCCAGCGCGTGGGCAAACTGTTCATTTCGCACCGGATACGGCGCAACCATGTTAAACGGCCCGCGCAGATCGTTATCCAGTAGCCAGATAATGCCGTTAACCATGTCGTCGATATGGATCCACGCCAGGTACTGACGCCCGTTGCCGATCGGCCCGCCGAGCCCCAGCCTGAAGGGCGGAAGCATTTTACCCAGAATGCCGCCTTTCGGCGCAAGCACCACGCCGGTACGCATCAGGCAGACGCGGGTATTATCGCTTTGCGCCGCGCAGGCGATGCGCTCCCACTGGGCGCAGAGTTTATGGGTGAACTCGTTGTGGGGCGGCTCTTCCTCGGTCACCACCACTTCGCCGAGATCGCCGTAATAGCCCGTCGCAGAGCCTGAAATCAGCACCGACGGCGGGGTCTGGCTGTTGCGAATCAGCTCAACCAGCTTCTCGGTGATGTTCCAGCGGCTGCTGCACAACCGCTGTTTCTGCTCTTCGGTCCAGCGCTTATCGGCGATGGGTTCGCCCGCAAGGTTGATGACGGCGTCGAAGCCGTCCAGATTCTGCCGATCGGCCAGCCCTTTCCAGATATCGACCCCCGCGCCCAGCACCTGGCGCGCTTTCTCCGGGCTGCGGGTCACTACGGTAATGTCGTGATGCAGCGCCTGCAAACGCGCAATGAGATGGCGCCCAATCAGGCCTGTACCGCCGGTCAGCAGAATCTTCATACAACCTCCAGGTTTACGCCTGGCGTCGCCAGCTTAACGTCATGGAGACGGAGTCGGCATAGCGCAGGGCGTGAAGTTTATCGATCTCTACTTCAGCATAAGTGACCCAGTGGTGATCGCGTGCGATATCGAGCACATCCTGGGTTAATTTTTCCAGCAGCGAGAAGCGGTTGTTTTCCACGTACTGGATGATGTTTTTAGTGATCGTGCGATAGTTCAGCGCGTCATTGATGTCTTCACTGGCCCGCGCTTTGTCTGCCGGGTAGTGAATCACCACATTAATGACAATATCCTGACGGTTGGCAATCTCTTCCTCTTTGATACCAATGAACGTGCGCAAGCGTAAATTTTTTATACGAATAATAGCGTCTGGCTGTGACATTGCAGGTCTTCTCCGTGTCAGTATTTCCCGCCCATAATACATGAGAGCCTCTCAGCCACCCAGCCTCATAGGTGATTAAACCTGCTGGATTTTTTGCATTGCGCGTTCGGTGGCCGGGCGGGTCCGGATACGCTCAAACCAGTTGTTCACCGCCGGGTAAGACGCTAAGTCAATCCGGTGTTTATCATGCGTATTTACCCACGGCCAGCAGGCGATATCGGCAATGCTGTAATGGTCGCCCCCGAGCCACGGCGTTTTCTCCAGCCGCTGGTTCAGAACGCCGTAAAGACGCTGGGTTTCAACCTGATATCGCTCAATGGCGTAAGGAATGGTCTGCGGCGCGAAGGCGGTGAAGTGGTGGTTCTGCCCCAGCATCGGCCCAAAGCCGCTTGACTGCCAGAAAAGCCACTGCAGAGTGTGGTGACGCTCGCGCAGTTCACCGCTCAGCAGCTTGCCGGTTTTCTCTGCCAGATAAAGCAAAATTTCACCGGATTCAAACAGGCTTAACGGCCTGCCTCCGTCCGCCGGCTGGCTATCAATAATGGCCGGAATTTTATTGTTGGGCGAGATAGCTAAAAACACAGGGTTGAACTGTTCGCCTTTGCTGATATCCACGCGGATGATTCTGTAATCCAGTTCGGCTTCTTCGAGAAAGAGGGTGATCTTGTGGCCGTTTGGGGTAGGGGCGTAATAAAGGTCAATCATTCTCAACTCCTGTCCATGCAAATAGTGGTGCCATGACAAATGAGTATAGGTGCTTGTTGTAAATCGTGAGTTTTCATCAAGTGACAGCGAAGCAAAGAGATTATATGTTGAGTAAAAACCGATCAGCCGATGAGGATGTTATGAACCAGCCCGTAATTACGTTGTGGTCCGATGCAAATTTCTTTTCTCCCTATGTTATGAGCGTTTACGTCGCGCTGGCCGAAAAGGGGCTCTCTTTTACGCTGAAGACCGTCGATCTCGACGGTGGTGAACACCTCAAACCCCAGTGGCAGGGTTACGACCTGACGCGACGCGTGCCGGTGCTGGAACTGGATGGTTTTGCACTGAGCGAATCCTCGGCGATCGATGAATATCTGGAAGATCGTTTTGCGCCGCCGGAGTGGGAGCGCATCTATCCTCACGATCTGCAAAAGCGCGCCCGCGCCCGGCAGATCCAGGCGTGGCTGCGTAGCGACCTGGTGCCGATTCGCGTCGAGCGCTCCACGGATGTCGTGTTTGCCGGTGTGAAAAAGCCAGCGCTCAGCGCAGAAGGCGTCGACAGCGCGCAAAAGCTGATTGAAACTGCAGCCTCGCTGCTCGCTCACGGCAACCCGAACCTGTTCGGTGAATGGTGTATTGCCGATACCGATCTGGCGCTGATGCTGAACCGTTTGATCCTCAACGGCGATGAGGTCCCTCAAATGCTGGTGGACTATGCGGCGTTCCAGTGGCAGCGAGCCTCCGTACAGCGCTATGTGGCACTCTCCGCTAAGCGCGCGGGCTGATAAGCCCTGACGCTTCAGGTATGATAAGGGGAGTTTTTTTACCAGGGAGTGACGGATGAAACTGATGTTTGCGTCAGATATCCATGGATCGCTGCCCGCGACCGAGCGAGTGCTTTCTCTGTTTTCGCAAAGCGGGGCTCAATGGCTGGTGATTCTGGGGGATGTGTTAAATCATGGTCCGCGTAATGCGCTGCCGGAAGGCTATGCCCCGGCGCAGGTGGCGGAAAAGCTTAACCCGTTTGCCTCGCGCATTATCGCCGTTCGCGGTAATTGCGACAGCGAAGTCGACCAGATGCTGCTGCATTTTCCCCTTACCGCGCCATGGCAACAGGTTCTGCTGGAAAACAGCCGCCTGTTTCTGACCCATGGACACCTTTTCGGCCCGGATAATCTCCCGGCGCTCGCGGCTGGCGATGTCCTGGTTTACGGCCATACTCATATTCCGGTGGCTGAAAAACGCGGTGAGATTTATCACTTTAATCCGGGGTCGGTCAGCATCCCGAAAGGCGGATATCCTGCGAGCTATGGCCTGCTGGATGGAAATACCCTGAGCGTTATCGCACTTAATGATCAGCAAGTTATTGCGCAGGTAGCGATTAATCCGTAAGTTACACCACAACTGCAAACGCGCCGAAAGAGCGCTTAGACGAGAAGGTTTCCCGATGGTGGAGCAGAATCATTTGGCAAGTACTGAATGGGTTGACATTGTCAGCGAAGAAAATGAAGTGATCGCGCAGGCGAGCCGCGAACAAATGCGTGCAGAGCGCCTGCGTCACCGTGCAACGTACATCGTTGTGCATGACGGCATGGGCAAGATTCTGGTCCAGCGCCGCACGGACACCAAAGATTTTCTTCCGGGCATGCTTGATGCCACCGCAGGCGGCGTCGTGCAGGCCGATGAAGTGCTGCTGGATTCCGCACGTCGTGAAGCGGAAGAAGAGTTAGGTATCGCCGGGGTGCCGTTTGCCGAGCACGGGCAGTTCTATTTCGAAGACGAACATTGCCGCGTCTGGGGTGGACTGTTTAGCTGCGTTTCCCATGGGCCTTTCGCCCTGCAGGAAGAGGAAGTGAGCGAAGTCTGCTGGATGACGCCGGAAGAGATTACCGCCCGCTGCGACGAGTTCACGCCGGATTCGTTAAAAGCGCTGGCGCTGTGGATGACCCGCAACGCCAAAAACGAATCCGCTAAGCCGGAAAACAAAGCGGAAAAAGAGGAAGAGGCTGAGTAAGCCTTAACAGCTTTCCCGCAGGCACAGGCTGGACGCGATGGTTTTTTGGTCGCGCCAGTCTCCGTCATTCAGACGTTCCAGTAGCGCTTTACCTGCCTCAATCCCAATCTTTCGATGCGGTACCGCCATCGTCGTCAGCGGCGGCTGGCAGACGCGGCTCACGTCGCTATCGCCAAAGCCCACGACAGCCAGATCGTCCGGCACTTTAATGCGTCGACGCTGACACTCATACAGCGCGCCGCAGGCCAGCTCGTCTGATACGCACACCAGCGCATCCAGCTCCGGCCACGCCAGCAAGAACTCTGGCAGCTGTGCCGCGCCGGTCGAGAAGCTCGGCGGCATCGCCGCGTTAATCACCCGGTTCGGCGACAGATGATGGCGCAGCATCGCCTTGTACCAGCCCTGCAAATGCTGCTGGAAAATCCACTGCTCCTGGTTGGCGCACAGCAGGCCGATATTCTGGTAGCCGCGCCTAATCACCATTTCCGTCAGCTCGTACATGGCCGCCACGTTATCGATCCCGATATTCATATCGATCGGATCGGCGCGCATCGCACCCATCTCCATTACCGGAATCGAGGCGTTTTTCAGCCAGTGGCGAACGGTGTCGGTGTGCTCGACGCTGAGCAAAATCGCGGCGGCGATATTTGACGCCAGCAGGGTCTCAAGCAGCTTCTCTTCCTGCTCAAGCCGATGCTGGGACTCTGCCAGCATAATCTGGTATCCGGCGGGCTGCAGCACCTGCTGTAGGCCCGCAAACATTTCAGAGCAACCGGCTTCGGAAAGGTTGGGAACAACCATCGCAATCGTCCATGAGGACGCGGATGCCAGTGCGCTGGCGGCGAGATTGGGCATATAGCCCAGCTCCTGCACCGCAGCTTCAATTTTTTCACGCAGTTTATCGGAAACCTGTTCGGGCGTGCGGAGCGCACGGGAGACGGTCATCGTGCCGACTCCGGCAAGCTGCGCGACATCAGCGAGCGTGACTTTTCCGGTACTGCGCCGTTTTCGGGTTAAAGACATACACCTTCCTGCTGACCAGACGCGTTCTTTTTTCCTTCATTTCAGGTGACAGGCAGTATACGCCTTAAATCCCTTTTTTTGCTGTGATTTCACACCATGATTACATTTTGATAGCGCTATCACATTTCTGCATGTTGGTAATTGGTAGCGCTATCTTTGTGATCGCGATCGCAGTCAATGATTGATGGGTTGAATAAAGTTTGCCCATCTTTAGCGTTTGGCGGGAGGGAAAATGCTCAAAAAGTGGATATATGATACAACCATCACGCTGCAGGATAGCGTGGAAAGCTGGCCACAGGCGCTGGAGATATGCGCGAAACCGCTGCTAGATCTGCAGGTAATTGCACCGGAATACGTGACGGCAATCATTCAGCAGCACCATACGTTAGGACCCTATTATGTGCTGGCACCAGGGCTAGCCATGCCGCATGCGCGGCCGGAGGAAGGCGCCAAAGGACTGGGTTTGTCATTACTAAAACTAAAACAGGGCGTCTCTTTTGGTGCCGGAGAGTTTGACCCTGTCGATCTGATTATTATGCTCGCGGCACCAGATAAACATAGCCATATCGAAATGATATCCGCGCTCGCTGAATTATTTTCTAGCGACGAAGATATGGCGAAATTACATCAGGCGAATACCCTGGAGGACATTAAAGCCATTATTGACCGCTTCTGATTTAATTTTTTAATCCGATTATTCACAACATTACGCGCCAGCGTGATGGGGCGTGCTCTACTCAAAATAAGGGGACAACAATGAAAATCATGGCTATTTGCGGTTCTGGCCTGGGCAGCAGTTTTATGGTCGAAATGAACATTAAAAAAGTGCTTAAAAAGCTGGACATTGAGGCCGAGGTTGAACACTCCGATCTCTCCTCCGCCACGCCGGGCGCGGCGGACCTGTTCGTGATGGCGAAAGACATTGCGGCCAGCGCCAGCGTGCCGGAAAGCCAGCTGGTGGTGCTCAACAACATCATTGATATCAACGAACTCGAAGCGCAGCTGCGCGCCTGGTTCGACAGACAATAACCCTGATAAGGCGAGGTGGATATGTTTATCCTTGAAACGCTGAATTTCGTTGTCGATATTTTAAAAGTCCCTTCGGTGCTGGTGGGTTTAATTGCGTTAATTGGTCTGGTCGCGCAGAAAAAAGCATTTTCTGATGTCGTAAAAGGCACAATTAAAACGATTCTCGGCTTTATTGTACTGGGCGGTGGCGCCACGGTGTTGGTGGGGTCGTTAAACCCGTTAGGCGGCATGTTTGAGCACGCTTTTAATATCCAGGGCATTATTCCAAACAATGAAGCGATTGTGTCGATCGCGCTGGAAAAATACGGTGCCTCGACCGCGCTGATCATGGCCTTCGGCATGGTGGCGAACATTGTCGTCGCGCGCTTTACCCGCCTGAAGTACATCTTCCTGACCGGGCACCACACCTTCTACATGGCGTGCATGATCGGCGTGATCCTGACGGTCGCGGGCTTTGAAGGGGTGGGGCTGGTCTTTACCGGTTCACTGATCCTCGGCCTGATTATGGCCTTTTTCCCGGCGATTGCGCAGCGCTATATGAAGCGTATTACCGGCAACGATGAGATCGCCTTCGGTCATTTCGGTACGCTGGGCTACGTGCTGTCCGGCTGGATTGGCAGCAGGGTCGGCAAAGGCTCGCGCTCCACCGAAGAGATGAACCTGCCGAAAAACCTCAGCTTCCTGCGCGACAGTTCGATCTCCATCTCCCTGACCATGATGATTATCTACCTGATCATGGCGGTGAGCGCCGGACGCGAGTACGTCGAGGCCACCTTCAGCGGCGGGCAAAACTACCTGGTCTACGCCATCATCATGGCGATCACCTTCGCGGCGGGCGTGTTCATCATCCTGCAGGGCGTGCGCCTGATTCTGGCGGAAATCGTCCCGGCCTTTACCGGCTTTTCGGAAAAACTGGTGCCGAACGCGCGTCCGGCGCTGGACTGCCCGGTGGTCTACCCGTATGCGCCAAACGCGGTGCTGATTGGCTTCCTGTTCAGCTTCCTCGGGGGAATTGTGGGGTTGTTGATCTGCGGTCAGTTTAGCTGGGTGCTGATCCTGCCGGGCGTAGTGCCGCACTTCTTCACCGGCGCAACGGCGGGCGTGTTCGGTAACGCCACCGGTGGACGCCGCGGGGCAATGATAGGCGCCTTTGCTAACGGCCTGCTGATTACCTTCCTCCCGGTCCTGCTGCTGCCGGTACTGGGTGCGATTGGCTTTGCTAACACCACCTTCTCGGACGCCGACTTCGGCGCGGTCGGGATTGTGCTGGGCAACCTGGCGCGCTTCCTGTCACCGCTTGCCATCACCGGGCTGGTTGTGGCGCTGTTCGCGTTGCTGGTGGCCTACAACATCTTCGCGAAAAACAAACCTGCGGGTAGTAACGCGCAGGAAAATACCGGAGCCAAATCATGAATGAGAACGAGATAACCGAACTGGCGCGTCAGATCCGTCTTGAAACCCTCAAATCCCTGACGCAGTTGGGCTTTGGGCACTACGGCGGCAGCATGTCGGTGGTGGAAACCCTGGCGGTGCTGTACGGCGCCGTGATGAAGATCGACCCGGCAGATCCGGACTGGCCTGAGCGCGATTACTTTGTGCTGTCGAAAGGTCATGCAGGCCCGGCGCTCTACAGCACCCTGGCGATTAAGGGCTACTTCCCGGTTGAAGAGCTGAGCACGCTGAACCAGAACGGCACGCGTCTGCCCAGCCACCCGGACCGCCTGAAAACGCGCGGCGTGGATGCTACCACCGGCTCGCTGGGGCAGGGGATCTCCATTGCGGGCGGTATGGCACTCTCGCACAGGCTGGCCGGGCGGCCGAATCGGGTCTTCTGCATCGTCGGTGACGGCGAGCTGAACGAGGGGCAGTGCTGGGAAGCGTTCCAGTTTATCGCTCACCATCGTCTGAACAACCTGACCGTGTTCGTGGACTGGAACAAACAGCAGCTCGACGGCGAACTGGACGAAATCATCTGTGCCTTCGACCTGGAGGGCAAATTCCGCGCCTTTGGCTTTGACGTGGTGACGGTCAAAGGGGACGACATTCCGGCACTGCTGAAGGTGACTTCAAGGGTACCGGAGGCCGATGCGCGTCCGCGGGTGGTGATCCTCGACAGCATCAAAGGGCAGGGGGTGCCGTACCTGGAACAGCTCAGCAACTCGCACCACCTGCGATTAACCGCGGAGAGCAAAGCGGCCCTCAATGAGACCATTCGCCAACTGGAGGCTTCACATGATTAAGGTTGCACCGGCAGGACAGAAAGACGCCGTTGAGATGCGCAAGGTCTACGCGGGCTTTGTGGCAAAGCAGATTGAGGCCGGCAGCGAGATTATCGCCCTGGAAGCGGACCTGATGAGCTCAATGGCGATGGACGGCGTAGCGCGCGATTATCCGCAGCACGTGATTAACTGCGGCATTATGGAGGCCAACGTCATCGGCACTGCGGCGGGCCTGTCGCTCACCGGCCGTAAGCCGTTCGTGCACACCTTCACCGCGTTTGCCAGCCGTCGCTGCTTCGACCAGCTGTTTATGTCCCTGGACTACCAGCGCAACAACGTGAAGGTGATTGCCTCGGATGCGGGCGTGACGGCCTGCCACAACGGCGGGACGCACATGTCCTTCGAGGATATGGGCATCGTGCGCGGTCTGGCGCATTCGGTGGTGCTGGAAGTCACCGATGCGGTGATGTTCGAGGATGTGCTGCGCCAGCTTATCGATCTCGAAGGCTTCTACTGGGTGCGCACCATCCGCAAGCAGGCGCCGAGCGTCTATGCGCCGGGCTCAACCTTCACCATTGGCAAAGGCAACGTGTTGCGCGAGGGAAGCGATATCACGCTGATTGCCAACGGCATCATGGTGGCGGAAGCGCTGGAGGCGGCGCGCCAGCTTGAACAGGAGGGGGTAAGTGCGGCGGTCATCGACATGTTTACCCTGAAGCCTATCGATCGGATGCTGGTGAAAAACTATGCCGAGAAAACCGGGCGCATCGTCACCTGCGAAAACCACAGTATTCACAACGGTCTCGGGTCAGCGGTGGCGGAAGTGCTGGTGGAGACCTGCCCGGTGCCGATGCGTCGCGTGGGCGTGAAGGAGCGTTACGGCCAGGTGGGCACACAGGACTTCCTGCAAAAAGAGTATGGCCTGACGGCGCATGACATTGTGTCGGCGGCGCGGGAGCTGCTGTAATAAAAAAAGGCGACCGTGTGGTCGCCTTTTTGTTGCCCGGTGGCGCTGGCGCTTACCGGGCCTAAGGTTCTGTAGGCCGGATAAGCGAAGCGCCATCCGGCAAAACATTACTGCTGCTGCGAAGACTGAATCGCCGTCAGCGCGATGGTGTAGACGATATCGTCAACCAGCGCACCACGGGACAGGTCGTTCACAGGCTTGCGCATGCCCTGCAGCATTGGCCCGATGGAGATCAGGTCGGCAGAACGCTGTACCGCTTTATAAGTGGTGTTACCGGTGTTCAGATCCGGGAAGATGAACACGGTAGCGCGACCGGCAACCGGAGAGTTTGGCGCTTTGGATTTCGCCACGTCAGCCATTACCGCGGCGTCGTACTGCAGCGGGCCGTCGATCATCAGATCGGGACGTTTTTCCTGCGCAATACGGGTCGCTTCACGGACTTTCTCTACGTCGCTACCTGCACCAGAGGTGCCGGTGGAGTAGGAGAGCATTGCTACGCGTGGTTCAATACCGAAGGCAGTCGCGGAGTCCGCAGACTGGATAGCGATTTCTGCCAGCTGTTCTGCGGTAGGATCCGGGTTGATCGCGCAGTCGCCGTAAACGTAAACCTGTTCAGGCAGCAGCATGAAGAACACGGAGGAGACCAGCGAGCTGCCCGGTGCGGTTTTGATCAGCTGCAACGGTGGACGGATGGTGTTCGCGGTGGTGTGAACCGCACCGGAAACCAGACCGTCAACTTCGTCCTGCTCCAGCATCAGCGTGCCCAGCACGACGTTGTCTTCCAGCTGCTCGCGCGCAACGGCTTCGGTCATGCCCTTGTTCTTACGCAGCTCAACCAGACGGGCAACGTAGCTTTCGCGAACCACTTCCGGGTCAACGATTTCGATGCCTGTGCCCAGCTCAACGCCCTGAGACGCCGCAACGCGGTTGATCTCGTCCGGGTTACCCAGCAGCACGCAGGTCGCGATGCCGCGCTCTGCACAGATGGCCGCCGCTTTAACGGTACGTGGCTCGTCGCCTTCTGGCAGAACCACGCGTTTGCCCGCTTTACGCGCCAGCTCGGTCAGCTGGTAGCGGAAGGCTGGAGGAGACAGACGGCGGCTGCGCTCGGAGGTAGCAGTCAGGGATTCAATCCAGTCTGCGTTGATGTAGCCCGCAACGTATTCCTGAACTTTCTCGATACGCTCGTGGTCATCAACCGGCACTTCCAGGTTGAAGCTTTGCAGGCTCAGAGAGGTCTGCCAGGTGTTGGTGTTCACCATGAAGACTGGCAGGCCGGTAGCGAACGCACGTTCGCACAGCTTGCTGATGCGTGCGTCCATTTCGTAGCCGCCGGTCAGCAGAATTGCACCGATTTCCACGCCGTTCATCGCCGCCAGGCAGGCAGCAACCAGCACGTCCGGACGGTCTGCGGAGGTCACCAGCAGGGAACCTGCGCGGAAGTGCTCCAGCATGTGCGGAATGCTGCGCGCGCAGAAGGTCACGGACTTCACGCGGCGGGTGTTGATATCGCCTTCGTTAACGATGGTCGCGTTCAGGTGACGCGCCATATCGATTGCACGGGTGGCAATCAGATCGAAGCTCCATGGCACTGCGCCGAGTACAGGCAGCGGGCTGGATTCCTGCAGCTTTGCCGGATCAACCTTGATGACTTTCGCTTTGGAAGAGTCGTCGAAGATTTCGGACAGGTCAGGACGCGTACGGCCCTGTTCATCAACCGGTGCGTTCAGTTTGTTAACGATCACGCCGGTGATGCTGGTGTTTTTCGCGCCGCCGAAGCTGCTGCGCGTCAGTTCGATACGCTCTTTCAGCTGCTCTGGGGTATCAGTCCCCTGAGACATCACGAAAACAATCTCTGCGTTCAGGGTTTTCGCGATTTCAAAGTTCAGGGACTGGGCAAACTGGTGTTTGCGGGTCGGGACCAGGCCTTCAACCAGAACCACTTCCGCGTCCTGCGCGTTAGCGTGGTAGTTGGCGATGATCTCTTCCATCAGCACATCTTTCTGGTTGCTGGAGAGCAGAGACTCAACGTGGCTCATCTTCAGCGGTTCAGCCGCAGGAAGATTGGAATTCTTACGCACGATGGTGGTGGTCTGGTCTGGCGCATCGCCACCGGCACGAGGCTGGGCAATAGGCTTAAAGACGCTCAGACGAACGCCTTTGCGTTCCATAGCGCGGATCACGCCGAGGCTGACGCTGGTCAGGCCGACGCTGGTTCCGGTAGGGATCAGCATAATAGTACGGGACACGGTTTATCCTCTTTCGTTACCGCCGCGTTGGGCGGGTTACAAAACAGCACCGCCAGCATTGCTGGCGGTGTGGAATCAGGCAGTCAGGCGGCACGCGTCTTGCGCGATGACCAGCTCTTCGTTAGTTGGGATAACGATAGCCGGGCGGGTGCCTTCTTTGTTGATGAAGCCAGACTTGCCGAAGCGGGCAGCCAGGTTACGCTCGTGATCGACTTCGAAGCCAAGAACGCCCAGTTTGCCCAGGGACAGTTCACGTACCATTGCCGCGTTCTCACCGATGCCACCGGTGAAGATAACCGCGTCCAGACGACCGTCCATCAGCGCGGTGTAAGAACCGATGTACTTCGCCAGACGGTGGCAGTAAACGTCCATTGCACGCTTCGCGTCTTCTTTGCTGTCGTAGTTGTCTTCAACATAACGGCAGTCGCTGGTGACTTCGGTCAGACCCAGCAGGCCAGACTCTTTGGTCAGCATTTTGTTGATGTCGTCAACGCTCATGCCCAGAGTGTCGTGCAGGTGGAAGATGATCGCCGGGTCGATGTCACCGGAACGGGTACCCATTACCAGACCTTCCAGCGGGGTCAGACCCATAGAGGTATCAACACATTTACCGTTGCGGATAGCAGAAACAGAACCACCGTTACCCAAGTGGCAGGTGATGATGTTGACTTCTTCAACCGGCTTGTTCAGGACTTTTGCGGCTTCCTGAGTCACATAGAAGTGGCTGGTGCCGTGCGCGCCGTAGCGACGTACGCCGTGCTCTTTGTACAGGCTGTACGGCAGGGCATAGAGGTAAGACTCTTCCGGCATTGTCTGATGGAACGCGGTGTCAAACACGGCCACGTTTTTGTCTTTCAGATTCGGGAAGGACTTCAGCGCTTCAGCGATACCGATCAGGTGCGCCGGGTTATGCAGCGGAGCAAAAGAGGCAGAGTCTTTGATGCCCTGGATAACAGAGTCGTCGATGACAACGGAGCTGGTGTATTTTTCGCCGCCGTGGACGATACGGTGACCAATCGCAGTCAGCTGAGCAGACAGTTCTGGTTTTTGTGCCAGAATAGTGTTAACGATAAAGTTCAGCGCTTCACTGTGAGCGGCGCCTGCACCTAAAGCCGCTTCTTGTTTGCTGCCGTCCATCTTCCACTTGATACGTGCTTCAGGCAGATGGAAACATTCGGCCAAACCAGAGAGGTACTCGTCACCGTTGAGCGCATCGATGATGGCGAATTTCAGTGAAGAGCTACCGCAGTTCAGAACCAGTACTAACTTACTCGACATGGAAGTACCTATAATTGATACGTGGCTAAAAAAACGTCAATGAGCCTAAAAGCGTAACGCAAGCTGACCCAGACGTTTATGATTAACATCATGCCAAACGAACATTCTGGCAGGATGGAAGAAATATCTATGATTTTAAGCCATTTTGAACATTTTTCAGACAATGGCATAATATGCGATAATTTGACGAGTTAACGCTTCTCGTCTACGGCCCTATCAGGCTGGCACAGAATACCCGATACGGGGTAGCGATGACAAAATATTTTGAACGTTGTCATAGCCTGTTGTGGTTTTGCACAAAAATTTTAATTTTTATATGTGAAGTTGAGGTACAGCCATGTCGACACCCGAAATCCCGTCCGTGAGCTTTTTCAGTCTGTTTCGTCGGGGACAGCATTACGCAAAGACGTGGCCAATGGAAAAGCGCCTTGCGCCAATGTTTATTGAGAATCGCACGATCCGCGCCACGCGCTATGCGATTCGCTTTATGCCTCCGGTCGCTATCTTTACTCTGTGCTGGCAAATCGCCCTCGGTGGACAGCTTGGTCCTGCCGTCGCAACGGCGCTCTTCGCGTTAAGCCTGCCGATGCAGGGGCTGTGGTGGTTAGGCAAACGCTCCATTACGCCGCTTCCGCCTTCAATTTTACACTGGTTTTATGAAGTGCGTGGAAAACTGGAGGAGGCCGGGCAGGCGCTGGCCCCGGTTGAAGGCAAGCCGGATTACCAGGCGCTGGCGGACACGTTAAAGCGTGCTTTTAAGCAGCTGGATAAAACATTCCTCGATGACTTGTGATTGATCATCGAAACGACTAACAAAAGAAGGCACAGTAACACACCGTTACCGTGTCTTTTTTTTACAGTGCAATGCGCTACAGGAGTCGAAAGATGGAAATGACCCATGCTCAACGTCTGATTTTGTCTAACCAGTACAAGATGATGACTATGCTTGATCCCGATAACGCTGCGCGCTACAGCCGCCTGCAAACCATCGTCGAACGCGGTTTTGGTTTGCAAATGCGCGAACTGGACCGCGAGTTTGGCGAGCTGAAAGAAGAAACCTGCCGCATCGTGATCGACATTATGGAGATGTATCACGCTCTGCACGTCTCCTGGACGAATCTCAAAGACCAGCAGACCATTGACGAACGTCGCGTGACCTTCTTAGGCTTTGATGCCGCGACGGAAGCGCGCTATCTGAGCTATGTTCGCTTTATGGTGAACACCGAAGGGCGCTACACCCATTTTGATGCGGGAACGCACGGCTTCAACGCCCAAACCCCCATGTGGGATAAATATCAACGTATGCTGAGCGCGTGGCACGCCTGCCCGCGTCAGTACCATTTAAGCAGCAACGAAATTCAACAAATCATTAATGCCTGACGGAGGTGCGTGTGCAGTGTAAAGGTTTTCTGTTTGATCTGGACGGTACGCTGGTGGATTCGCTGCCGGTGGTGGAACGCTCATGGTGTCACTGGGCCGACCGGCACGGCATCGACCATCAGGACGTGCTGAATTTTATCCATGGCAAACAGGCCATTACCTCATTGCGGCACTTTTTAGCGGGGCGTTCTGAGGAAGAGATCCAGGCGGAGTTCAAATACCTGGAGCAGATTGAGGCCACTGACACCGAGGGCATTACCGCGCTGCCCGGGGCGCGCGAACTGCTTGAGCATCTGAATGAAGCGCAAATCCCGTGGGCTATCGTCACCTCCGGCTCTGTTCCGGTCGCGCATGCCCGCCATAAGGCGGCCGGTTTACCGAAGCCAGAGGTGTTCATTACGGCTGAGCGCGTTAAACGCGGCAAGCCGGAGCCGGATGCGTTTCTGCTTGGTGCAGAAATGCTGGGCTTCGCGCCTGCAGAATGTGTGGTGGTGGAAGATGCGGCCGCTGGCGTGCTGGCCGGGCTGAACGCCGGGAGCCACGTCATTGCCGTTAACGTTCCGGCGGGATCTCCACGCCTGGACGAGGCGGACTTTGTGATTCATTCTCTGACGGCGCTGGCGGTGTCAAAAGCGCCCGACGGAGTTGTAACCGTCTCGCTAAAAATGTAATCCCATGATATAGCCCCACGCTGCTGGGGCTTTTTTATGGCAAAATTTCTCATCTTCCACTGACAAGGATAGGTTGTGAACGGTGAATTGATCTGGGTTCTGAGCCTGCTTTTAATCGCCATTATTCTCTTCGCCACAGGCAAGGTGCGCATGGATGCCGTCGCCCTGTTTGTCATCGTCGCGTTTGTGCTGAGCGGCACGCTCACGCTACCGGAAGCCTTCTCCGGGTTCAGCGACCCCAACGTTATCCTTATAGCTGCCCTGTTTATCATCGGCGACGGCCTTGTTCGCACCGGCGTGGCGACCATCATGGGCGCGTGGCTGGTTAAGGTGGCCGGCAGCAGTGAAACCAAAATGCTGATCTACCTGATGCTGACGGTCGCCGGACTGGGGGCGTTTATGAGCTCAACGGGCGTGGTCGCTATTTTTATTCCGGTGGTGCTGAGCGTTTCAATGCGGATGCAGAGCTCGCCGTCGCGCCTGATGATGCCTTTGAGCTTTGCCGGTTTGATCAGCGGAATGATGACGCTGGTGGCGACGCCGCCGAACCTGGTTGTCAACAGCGAGCTGATTCGTGAAGGGTTTCAGGGCTTCAGCTTTTTCAGCGTCACCCCGCTTGGGCTGGTGATTCTGGCGATGGGCGTGGTCTACATGCTGCTGACCCGTTTTGCCCTCAAAGGCGACAAACAGGATAAGAATAAAGAGGGGTGGAAGCGACGTACCTTCCGCGATCTGATCAAAGAGTACCGCCTCACCGGGCGGGCGCGCCGTCTGGCCATTCGCCCCGGCTCGCCGATGGTCGGCCAGCGGCTCGACGACCTTAAGCTGCGCGAGCGTTATGGCGCGAACGTGATCGGGGTTGAGCGCTGGCGTCGTTTTCGCCGGGTGATCGTTAACGTGAACGGGGTATCAGAGTTCCGCGCGCGTGATGTCCTGCTGATTGATATGTCAACGGCGGACGTGGATCTGCGAGAGTTCTGTAGCGAGCAGCTGCTGGAGCCGATGGTGCTACGCGGCGAGTATTTCTCCGACCAGGCGCTGGATGTGGGGATGGCCGAAGTGTCGCTGATACCGGAATCGGAACTGCTGGGTAAAACCGTGCGTGAAATGGGGTTCCGTACCCGCTATGGCCTGAACGTAGTGGGGCTGAAGCGTGATGGCGTGGCGATGGAAGGGGCCGTCGTCGATGAGCCGATCCTGCTGGGAGATATCTTCCTCGTGGTCGGCAACTGGAAGCTGATAAGCCAGCTCGGGCAAAAAGGGCGTGATTTTGTGGTGCTCAACATGCCGGTCGAGGAGAGCGATGCCTCCCCGGCGCACAGCCAGGCGCCCCATGCGATTTTCTGTCTGGTGCTGATGGTGGCGCTGATGCTGACCGATGAAATCCCTAATCCGGTCGCGGCCATTATCGCCTGCCTGCTGATGGGGAAATTCCGCTGCATTGACGCCGAAAGCGCGTATAAAGCCATTCACTGGCCGAGCATTATTCTTATCGTCGGGATGATGCCCTTTGCCCTGGCACTGCAAAAAACCGGCGGGGTGGATCTGATCGTAAAAGGCTTGATGGACGTGGGCGGCGGGTATGGACCGTACATGATGATGGTCTGTCTGTTTGTCATGTGTGCCACGATAGGGTTATTTATCTCGAATACCGCGACGGCGGTGCTGATGGCGCCCATTGCGCTGGCGATGGCGAAATCCATGGGGGTGTCGCCGTACCCGTTTGCGATGATGGTCGCGATGGCGGCATCCGCGGCGTTTATGACGCCGGTTTCATCGCCGGTGAACACGCTGGTGCTGGGGCCGGGGAATTATAAGTTCAGCGATTTCGTGAAGCTGGGCGTGCCGTTCACCGTGCTGGTGATGGTGGTGTGCGTGGTGTTAATTCCGGTGTTATTCCCGTTTTAGCGTGAGCGCAGAAACGTAGGCCGGGTAAGGCGAAGCCGCCACCCGGCTAAAATTACAACGGTGAATCCTGGCTAATCTCGTCCAGCGATAGATGGAAGCTCGGCACAAATACCTGCATGAAGTAGTCCATCTCTTCGCTGCGGCGGGATTCCAGCGTTTTTTCCAGACGCGTTTTCGCCAGTAAAAACTCATTATTGCCCGCAGACAGCTCTTCCAGACACTTCAGATAGGCGCACAGCGCGTCGGCCTGCTTGACCAGCGACTTTTCATCTTCCGTATACTGATGCTCGTCGATGAGCGGTTCAAAGATATCGCGCAGCTCTTCGGGCACCATCTCGATAAGCTTTTGCTGGGCAATCTTCTCGATAGCCTTATATTCCTGAGCAATCTGAGAATTGAAATATTTCACTGGGGTAGGCAGGTCGCCGGTCAGCACCTCTGATGCGTCGTGGTACATCGCCAGCAAAGCGATGCGCTCGGCATTCACCTGCCCGTTAAATTTGCGATTCTTAATGGCAGCCAGCGCATGAGCAACCATAGCAACCTGCAGACTATGCTCAGACACGTTCTCTGTACGCACGTTGCGCATCAGCGGCCAGCGGTTGATCAGTTTCAGGCGGGAGAGGTGGGCAAAGAAATGGCTCTGACTCATAGGTTACCTTTTGTCTTCACTGCGACAGGACTTCATTGTGCGGGGAGGGGAGGGAAGATGCAAATCAGGCTACCGAAGTAGCCTGATTTTAAGATTACTGATGGTATCCAGAGAGGAATCGCCCGAAGCGGCTGATGGCCATTTCGAGATCGTCTTCACGTGGCAGGGTCACGATACGCACGTGGTCCGGCCACGGCCAGTTAAACGCCGTCCCCTGAACCAGCAGCACTTTTTCCTGCAACAGGAAATCGAGCACCATTTTCTGATCGTCGTGGATATTGAAGCGCTTCGCGTCAATTTTCGGGAACATATACAGCGCCCCGTTCGGCTTCACGCAGGAGACGCCCGGGATATCGTTGATCAGTTCCCATGCGCGGTTACGCTGTTCGTACAGGCGACCGCCAGGGACGATAAACTCGCTGATGCTCTGGTAGCCGCCCAGCGCCGTCTGGATCGCGTGCTGAGCAGGCACGTTGGCGCAAAGACGCATCGACGCCAGCATCTCAAGCCCTTCAATATAGCCTTTTGCGTGCTTTTTCGGGCCGTTCAGCACCATCCAGCCCTGACGGAAACCGGCCACGCGGTAGGTTTTAGACAGTCCGTTAAAGGTGACGGTCAGCAGGTCGGGCGCCAGCGCGGCGATAGAGTGGTGCTGCGCCGCGTCGTACAGGATCTTGTCGTAGATTTCGTCAGCGAAGATGATCAGGTTGTGCTGGCGGGCGATCTCCACGATCTCCATCAGCAGCTCTTTTGAATAGACCGCGCCCGTCGGGTTGTTCGGGTTGATGATCACAATCCCACGCGTGCGAGGCGTGATTTTCGCGCGAATATCGTCCAGATCCGGGAACCAGTCAGAGGATTCGTCGCAAAGATAATGTACCGCTTTACCGCTGGAGAGCGATACGGCAGCGGTCCACAGCGGATAGTCCGGCGCGGGAACCAGCATTTCGTCACCGCTGTTCAGCAGCGCCTGCATGGCCTGAACGATAAGTTCGGAGACGCCGTTGCCGATATAGATATCTTCGACGGTAACGTCACGCATACCGCGCGCCTGGTAGTGCTGCATAATGGCTTTACGGGCGGAGTAAAGTCCCTTTGAGTCACAATAGCCTTGTGCCGTAGGCAGGTTGCGGATCACATCAACCAGAATTTCATCCGGCGCTTCAAAACCAAATGGCGCGGGGTTGCCGATGTTGAGCTTCAGAACCTTGTTGCCTTCTTCTTCAAGGCGTTTTGCCTCTTTCAGAACCGGGCCACGGATGTCATAACAGACGTTATCTAGCTTGCTGGATTTTTCGATAGGGGACATGAACCTTTAACCTTTTCGCTATTATTGCCACTCCCTGCCGTGGAAGTCAGCACGGAATAATGTACTCCCCCCACGCTTCGTTTTGAAGGGTGTGCAGAAGAAGATTTTGTGCTCATAGCGAAATTGTGATGAATCTTTTTAACTATTGACTGACGCTTTCACTGCCTTAACGTCATGTACAAACCATAAATAAAGGTTGATTGTGCTGCTGATTTATGTGAATTATGTATATTGTTCTGATGGAAAATAAAAAACGCGCAGACAACAAGCAGAAGTTACGCTGGGTGACATTTCGTAAAACCTGAGTGTTGAAGGCACCTTGCAGTAATAGCCCGGAGCGGCTAAAAGTTAATCATGTGAAATTAATGTTAAGTGTTATTAATGAATGACCATAATCTAAATTAAAATTTATTTATTATTAACCAACAAAATGCAACTTTAGTTAATTCTAATAAAATTAGTTTAGAAGCTTAACAAACCTCTTTAATCCTGAATATTGCAATAAGACTTATAAATAAAGTGGATTTGGGTTAAGATGTCTATACGGAAAGCAGTAGAAAGATGCAGTGGTTTTGCATTTTTGAAACTGATTTTCCGATTTAATTGATTGTTATTGTTGGAGTTATCTCTGGCTGGAATGTGTCAAACATCTCCTGCTACGTTGACAGCGCTGCGAAAAAGATGGCAGAAAAAGTGTTACGCCTTTAATGTAATTTACATAACCCTGCGAACATCTAAATATCCTGAACGTTTAAGAGAATAAAAATAACGTCATGAAACGTGCTTTCTGACTGTTGATATAAAGCAGCACAATAACTATCTGTCAGGCAGTCTGCCGGGCCGGGATGCGAGGGAAAACCTTCAGAAGGAATTGCTTAACTGTTACACACAGCTTCAACCCGGGCAGCTCCGCACGAGCAACCTGAAAGTGAATAGATATGATAAATGCAAATCGTCCGATAATGAATCTCGACCTCGATCTGCTGAGAACGTTTGTTGCGGTCGCCGATCTCAACACTTTTGCAGCAGCTGCTGCCGCCGTCTGCCGAACTCAGTCCGCCGTTAGCCAGCAAATGCAGCGGCTGGAGCAACTGGTTGGGAAAGAGCTTTTTGCCCGTCACGGGCGTAATAAGCTCTTAACGGAACACGGTATTCAGCTACTGGGTTATGCCAGGAAAATTCTTCGCTTTAATGATGAAGCATGTATGTCATTAATGTTTAGCAACCTTCAGGGGGTGTTAACCTTAGGGGCATCTGATGAGTCAGCGGATACAATATTGCCGTTTCTTCTCAACCGAATTAGCTCGGTTTATCCGAAGCTTGCGCTGGATGTGAGCGTAAAGCGTAATGCCTTTATGGTGGAGATGTTAAATGAGAACAAGGTCGACCTGGTGGTCACGACGCATCGTCCCGGACAGTTTGATTGTCTGACCTTGCGCACATCGCCAACGCACTGGTATTGCGCAGCGGAATACGTGTTGCAAAAAGGGGAACCCGTACCGCTGGTTTTACTGGACGATCCGAGTCCTTTCCGGGATATGGTGCTTACGGCGTTAAATGAAGCCAACATTCCGTGGCGTCTGGCCTATGTAGCGTCCACACTGCCCGCGGTGCGTGCCGCCGTGAAAGCGGGTCTTGGCGTAACGGCCCGTCCGGTAGAGATGATGAGCCCCGATCTGCGCGTTCTCGGTAAATCTGATGGTCTCCCAGCGCTGCCGGATACCGAGTATCTGCTTTGCCATAACGCGTCCAGTCATAACGAGCTGGCGAAGGTGGTGTTTGAGGCGATGGAAAATTACCATAACCCATGGCAGTTCGAGCATGTTACCTCCGAAGGGGGGGATGATTCCCTGATCGTTGAAGGTGACTTTGAGTGATCAAAAGCTCAAAATTCTGGTAACAAATTGTAAGTGTAAAAAAAAGCCACTCGTGCCGTTTTCGCACGCAGTGGCTTTTTTTTGCCATTATTATCCTCTTTCGTTACAGGGTTTTCATAAATAAAACATACATATCAAGGGAATAAATGCTTCTGCTTAAATCTTGTTCACTTTCCGTTCTAACTTCATCCATAACCCCTTGATGTTAAAAAAGCAGCAAATATGTTGCCGGTTTTTTGGGTGAATTAACAAAAGCGTGTCTCAGATCAAGAAAATACTCCTATTTGGGGGGAGGAATCGTTGGCAAATCCTGTCAAAATAGGAGGGTTATTTTTTTTACTTCCAAAACGGACACGATTCAACAACATGCATTTGACGAAAAGTCAGGTAACCACCAGGGTTAAAGGGCACCAAATGTTAATGAGAATCGCTCGATGTAATTTAATGTGAAGAAACCTTTGTTAAAGTTGACAATAGGTTATAGAAAGGAGTAAAAAACCCCATCATTTTGCTGTCTACGTCTCATTTCAGACAGTTAGTGTAAGGTTATTTGTTCCTCCCCATGAATCGATGTGATGCCCATCTGCCAGCAAGAGCAGTGTCGTCGGTATCACTTTTGATGAGTAAGCAATGAGTATGTCAACATCCACAGAAGTCATCGCTCATCACTGGGCATTCGCAATCTTTCTTATTGTAGCCATTGGCCTGTGCTGCCTGATGTTAGTCGGCGGCTGGTTCCTGGGCGGTCGCGCCCGTGCAAGGCACAAAAACACACCTTTCGAATCAGGTATTGATTCAGTAGGTTCCGCTCGCTTACGCCTGTCTGCCAAGTTCTATCTGGTAGCGATGTTCTTCGTCATCTTTGACGTGGAAGCGCTCTACCTGTTCGCATGGTCGACCTCCATTCGCGAAAGTGGTTGGGTGGGCTTTGTCGAGGCCGCAATTTTCATTTTAGTGCTACTGGCCGGTCTGGTTTATCTGGTGCGTATTGGCGCGCTTGACTGGACGCCTGCGCGTTCACGTCGTGAACACATCAACCCGGAAAACAGTATCTCTAATCGTCAGCAGTAACAGCGAGGCAATAAGATGGATTATACGCTCACCCGCATAGATCCTAACGGTGAGAATGACCGTTACCCCCTGCAAAAACAGGAGATCGTAACCGACCCCCTGGAGCAAGAAGTCAATAAAAGCGTGTATATGGGCAAACTCGAACATGCCATGCACGATATGGTCAACTGGGGTCGTAAGAACTCCATCTGGCCATACAACTTTGGCCTTTCTTGCTGCTACGTTGAAATGGTGACGTCATTCACTGCGGTGCATGACGTTGCGCGTTTTGGGGCCGAGGTACTGCGTGCTTCCCCACGTCAGGCTGACCTGATGGTGGTGGCCGGTACCTGCTTTACCAAAATGGCACCTGTTATTCAGCGTCTGTATGACCAGATGCTGGAGCCAAAATGGGTTATTTCCATGGGCGCATGTGCAAACTCCGGCGGTATGTACGACATTTATTCCGTTGTGCAGGGCGTTGATAAGTTCATTCCGGTGGATGTTTACATCCCGGGCTGCCCGCCGCGCCCAGAAGCCTATATGCAGGCGCTGATGCTGCTGCAGGAGTCTATCGGTAAAGAACGTCGCCCACTCTCATGGGTTGTTGGCGATCAGGGTGTCTATCGCGCGAACATGCAGTCCGAGCGCGAGCGTAAACGTGGTGAACGTATTGCCGTCACCAACCTGCGTACGCCTGACGAAATTTAATTTGCGCCTGTAGGCCTGGAGAAAACCTTCGCATATCACTACTCAAATAGCGCGAAGCCAGGCTTAACAGTCACCACGGACCATTTGCAATGGTGAACAATATGACCGACTTAACCGCGCAAGAAGCCGCCTGGCAGACCCGGGATCATCTTGATGACCCCGTTATTGGCGAACTGCGCAACCGTTTTGGGCCGGATGCCTTTACCGTTCAGGCGACCCGCACCGGGGTACCCGTTGTTTGGGTGAAGCGTGAACAATTGCTGGAAGTTGTCGATTTCCTCAAGAAATTGCCAAAACCTTACGTCATGCTGTTTGACTTACACGGCATGGACGAACGTCTGAGAACGCACCGCCAGGGTCTCCCTGCTGCGGATTTTTCCGTTTTCTACCACCTGATCTCAATAGACCGCAACACGGATATCATGCTCAAGGTGGCATTGTCTGAAAACGACATGCATCTGCCGACGATCACCAAACTTTTCCCGAACGCTAACTGGTATGAGCGTGAAACCTGGGAAATGTTCGGCATGACCTTCGACGGCCACCCGCACCTGACGCGCATCATGATGCCGCAGACCTGGACCGGCCACCCGCTGCGTAAAGACTACCCGGCACGTGCGACCGAATTCGATCCGTTTGAGCTGACCAAAGCCAAGCAGGATCTGGAGATGGAAGCGCTGACCTTCAAGCCGGAAGACTGGGGCATGAAGCGCGGTACTGAAAACGAGGACTTCATGTTCCTCAACCTCGGTCCGAACCACCCGTCTGCGCACGGTGCATTCCGTATTATTCTTCAGCTTGATGGCGAAGAGATTGTCGACTGCGTCCCTGACATCGGCTACCACCACCGCGGTGCTGAGAAGATGGGCGAGCGTCAGTCCTGGCACAGCTACATTCCGTATACCGACCGTATCGAGTACCTCGGCGGGTGCGTAAACGAAATGCCATACGTGCTGGCCGTTGAGAAACTGGCAGGCATTACCGTACCGGATCGCGTTAACGTGATTCGCGTTATGCTGTCAGAACTGTTCCGCATCAACAGCCACCTGCTGTACATCTCTACGTTCATTCAGGACGTGGGCGCGATGACCCCAGTCTTCTTCGCCTTTACCGATCGTCAGAAAATCTACGATCTGGTGGAAGCGATTACCGGCTTCCGTATGCACCCGGCCTGGTTCCGTATCGGCGGTGTGGCACACGATCTGCCGCGCGGCTGGGACCGCCTGCTGCGTGAATTCCTCGACTGGATGCCGAAGCGTCTGGCGTCTTACGAGAAAGCCGCGCTGCGCAACACCATCCTGAAAGGCCGTTCCCAGGGCGTTGCTGCCTATGGCGCGAAAGAAGCGCTGGAGTGGGGGACTACAGGTGCTGGCCTGCGCGCGACCGGTATTGATTTCGACGTGCGTAAAGCCCGTCCTTACTCTGGCTACGAGAACTTCGACTTTGAAGTGCCGGTTGGCGGCGGTGTGTCCGACTGCTACACCCGCGTGATGCTGAAAGTGGAAGAGCTGCGCCAGAGTCTGCGCATCCTTGAGCAGTGCCTCAACAACATGCCGGAAGGCCCGTTCAAGGCGGATCACCCGCTGACCACGCCGCCGCCGAAAGAGCGCACGCTGCAGCATATCGAAACCCTGATCACCCACTTCCTGCAGGTTTCCTGGGGCCCGGTCATGCCGGCGCAAGAATCCTTCCAGATGATTGAAGCGACCAAGGGTATTAACAGTTACTACCTGACCAGCGACGGCAGCACCATGAGCTACCGTACCCGCGTGCGTACGCCGAGCTTTGCGCACCTGCAGCAGATCCCGTCCGCCATCCGCGGCAGTCTGGTCTCTGACCTGATTGTGTATCTGGGTAGTATCGATTTTGTTATGTCAGATGTGGACCGCTAATTATGCACGAGAATCAACAACCACAAACCGAGGCTTTTGAGCTGAGTGAAGCAGAGCGTGCCGCCATTGAGCACGAAATGCACCACTACGAAGACCCGCGTGCGGCGTCCATTGAAGCGCTGAAAATCGTACAGAAACAGCGTGGTTGGGTGCCGGATGGGGCGATTTACGAGATCGCGAAAGTGCTGGGTATTCCGGCAAGCGACGTAGAAGGCGTAGCCACGTTCTACAGCCAGATCTTCCGTCAGCCGGTTGGCCGCCATGTGATCCGCTACTGTGACAGCGTCGTCTGCCACATTACCGGCTATCAGGGCATTCAGGCTGCGATTGAGAAAAAGCTCAATATCAAGCCGGGCCAGACCACGTTCGATGGACGCTTTACTCTGCTGCCAACCTGCTGCCTGGGTAACTGCGACAAGGGGCCGACCATGATGATTGATGAGGATACTCACAGCCATCTGACGCCGGAAGCGATTCCTGACCTGCTGGAGCAGTACAAATGAAAACTGTAATTCGTACTGCTGAGACGCATCCGCTGACCTGGCGTCTGCGTGATGACAAACAGCCGGTATGGCTCGACGAATACCAGAGCAAAAACGGCTATGCCGGTGCGCGTAAAGCCCTCGGCGGCATGGCGCCGGACGATATCGTTAATGCGGTGAAAGACTCCGGCCTGAAAGGCCGCGGCGGCGCGGGCTTCTCCACCGGTCTGAAGTGGAGCCTGATGCCAAAAGACGAATCCATGAACATCCGTTACCTGCTGTGTAACGCCGATGAAATGGAGCCAGGCACCTATAAAGACCGCCTGCTGATGGAGCAGCTGCCGCACCTGCTGGTGGAAGGCATGCTGATCTCCGCGTTTGCGCTGAAAGCGTACCGTGGCTACATCTTCCTGCGCGGTGAGTACATCGAAGCGGCGGAAAACCTGCGTCGCGCGATTGCCGAAGCCACTGAAGCCGGCCTTCTGGGTAAAAACATCCTGGGTACCGGGTTTGACTTCGAACTGTTCGTGCACACTGGTGCCGGGCGTTACATCTGCGGTGAAGAAACTGCGCTGATTAACTCCCTGGAAGGCCGCCGTGCGAACCCACGTTCCAAGCCACCGTTCCCGGCAAGCTCCGGCGTATGGGGTAAACCGACCTGCGTAAACAACGTCGAAACCCTGTGTAACGTCCCGGCTATCCTCGCCAACGGCGTGGAGTGGTATCAGGGCATCTCCTCAAGCAAAGATGCCGGTACCAAGCTGATGGGCTTCTCCGGTCGCGTGAAGAACCCTGGCGTCTGGGAACTGCCGTTCGGTACCACCGCACGCGAAATTCTTGAAGACTACGCTGGCGGCATGCGCGATGGCCTGAAATTCAAAGCCTGGCAGCCGGGTGGGGCAGGGACAGACTTCCTGACCGAAGCCCACCTTGATCTGCCGATGGAATTCGAAAGCATTGGTAAAGCAGGCAGCCGTCTGGGTACGGCGCTGGCGATGGCCGTCGACCACGAGATCGGCATGGTATCGCTGGTGCGTAACCTGGAAGAGTTCTTCGCCCGTGAGTCCTGCGGCTGGTGTACACCGTGCCGTGATGGTCTGCCGTGGAGCGTGAAGATCCTGCGCGCAATCGAACGTGGCGAAGGCCAGCCTGGCGATATCGAGACGCTTGAGCAACTGTGTCGATTCTTAGGCCCGGGTAAAACCTTCTGCGCCCACGCACCGGGTGCCGTCGAGCCGCTGCAGAGCGCGATTAAATATTTCCGCGACGAATTCGAAGCAGGCATCAAGCAGCCGTTCAGCAATACCCATTCGATCAATGGTATTCAGCCGAACCTGCTGAAAGCGCGCTGGTAACGACAAGAATTTTGATTAACGCTCGGTTTCGACCGAGCCAACTGGAAGCATGCTAATGGCTACGATTCATGTAGACGGCAAAGAATACGAAGTCAACGGGGCGGACAACCTGCTGGAAGCTTGTCTGTCTCTTGGCCTCGATATTCCGTACTTTTGCTGGCATCCGGCGCTGGGCAGCGTCGGTGCTTGCCGCCAGTGTGCGGTGAAGCAATATCAAAACGCGGAAGACACGCGTGGTCGCCTGGTGATGTCCTGTATGACGCCAGCCACCGAAGGCACCTTTATTTCGATTGATGACGAAGAAGCCAAACAGTTCCGCGAAAGCGTGGTGGAGTGGTTGATGACCAACCACCCGCACGACTGTCCTGTTTGTGAAGAGGGCGGTAACTGCCACCTTCAGGATATGACCGTGATGACCGGTCACAGCTTCCGTCGCTATCGCTTTACCAAGCGTACCCACCGTAACCAGGATTTGGGGCCGTTCATCTCTCACGAAATGAACCGCTGCATCGCCTGCTACCGCTGCGTGCGTTACTACAAAGACTACGCGGACGGTCAGGATCTGGGCGTGTATGGCGCACACGATAACGTCTACTTCGGCCGTCCGGAAGACGGCGTGCTGGAGAGCGAATTCTCCGGTAACCTGGTAGAAATCTGTCCGACCGGCGTATTCACGGATAAAACCCACTCCGAGCGCTACAACCGTAAATGGGACATGCAGTTTGCGCCAAGCATCTGCCAGCAGTGTTCCCTCGGCTGTAACACCAGCCCGGGTGAGCGCTACGGCGAACTGCGTCGTATCGAAAACCGTTACAACGGTACCGTTAACCACTACTTCCTGTGCGACCGCGGTCGTTTCGGCTATGGCTATGTGAACCTGAAAGACCGTCCGCGTCAGCCGGTTCAGCGCCGTGGCGACGACGTTATTACCCTGAACGCTGAACAGGCGATGCAGGGCGCGGCAGATATTCTGCGCCAGTCGAAGAAAGTGATCGGCATCGGCTCCCCGCGCGCCAGTATCGAAAGCAACTTCGCGCTGCGCGAGCTGGTCGGGGCGGAAAACTTCTATACCGGTATCGCCCAGGGCGAGCAGGAACGTCTGCAGCTGGTACTGAAAGTGCTGCGTGAAGGCGGTATCCATACCCCTGCGCTGCGTGAAATTGAATCCTATGATGCGGTCCTGGTGCTGGGTGAAGACCTGACGCAAACCGGCGCCCGCGCGGCCCTGGCGGTTCGTCAGGCGGTGAAGGGTAAAGCACGTGAAATGGCAGCGGCGCAGAAAGTGGCTGACTGGCAAATTGCGGCAATCCTCAACATCGGCCAGCGCGCGAAGCACCCTCTGTTTGTAACGAACGTCGACAACACCCGTCTGGACGATATCGCCGCGTGGACCTACTGCGCGCCGGTTGAAGATCAGGCGCGCCTCGGCTTTGCCATTGCCCACGCGCTGGACAACAGCTCACCGGCCGTTGAACTGGATCGCGACCTGCAAAACAAGGTCGACGTGATTGTTCAGGCCCTCGCAGGTGCGAAGAAACCGCTGATTATCTCCGGAACCAACGCCGGTAGCGCTGAAATCATTCAGGCCGCCGCGAACGTTGCCAAAGCCCTGAAAGGCCGCGGTGCAGACGTTGGCGTGACCATGATTGCCCGTGCGGTAAACAGCATCGGTCTGGGCATGATTGGCGGCGGCTCGCTGGAAGAAGCGTTAAGCGAACTGGAATCCGGTGCCGCTGACGCCGTTGTGGTGCTGGAAAACGATCTGCACCGCCACGCGTCTGCCGCTCGCGTTGACGCCGCGCTCTCCAAAGCGCCGCTGGTGATGGTGATTGACCATCAGCGCACCGCGATCATGGACAAAGCGCATCTGGTGCTCTCTGCGGCAAGCTTCGCAGAAAGCGACGGTACCGTTATCAACAACGAAGGCCGCGCGCAGCGTTTCTTCCAGGTTTACGACCCGGCGTACTACGACAGCAACACCGTGATGCTGGAAAGCTGGCGCTGGCTGCACTCCCTGCACAGCACCGTGCAGAGCCGTGAAGTGGACTGGACGCAGCTCGACCACGTTATCGACGCGGTGGTGGAAAAACTGCCTCAGCTGGCAGGCATTAAAGATGCCGCACCTGAAGCCAGCTTCCGCATCCGCGGCCAGAAGCTGGCGCGTGAACCGCACCGCTACAGCGGCCGTACCGCTATGCGCGCCAACATCAGCGTACACGAACCGCGCCAGCCGCAGGATAAAGACACCATGTTCGCCTTCTCCATGGAAGGGAACAACCAGCCGTCTGCCCCGCGTTCGCAAATCCCGTTCGCATGGGCTCCGGGCTGGAACTCCCCGCAGGCGTGGAACAAGTTCCAGGCTGAAGTGGGCGGCTCCCTGCGCCACGGCGATCCGGGCGTGCGTCTGATTGAAGCTTCCGAAACCGGTCTGGACTTCTTCACCACCGTACCGGCGAGCTTCCAGGCGCAGGACGGTAGCTGGCGTATTGCCCCGTACTACCACCTGTTCGGTAGCGACGAGCTGTCCCAGCGTTCACCGGTCTTCCAGACCCGTATGCCGCAGCCTTACATCAAGCTCAACCCGGCGGATGCCGCGAAGCTTGGCGTTAACGCGGGCGCGAACATCGCCTTTAGCTATGACGGCCAGACCATCAGCCTGCCGCTGATTATTTCTGAAAATCTGACAGCAGGGCAGGTCGGTCTGCCGATGGGTATGCCTGGCATCGCGCCGGTTCTGGCGGGTGCGCGTCTTGATAATCTGCAGGAGGCAAAAGCATGAGTTGGTTAACGCCGGATCTTATCGACATCCTGCTGAGCATTCTGAAAGCGATTGTGATCCTGCTGGTGGTGGTCACCTGCGGCGCGTTCATGAGCTTTGGTGAACGTCGTCTGCTCGGTCTGTTCCAGAACCGTTACGGACCGAACCGCGTGGGCTGGGGTGGTTCACTCCAGCTGGTCGCGGACATGATCAAGATGTTCTTTAAAGAGGACTGGATCCCTCGCTTCTCGGATCGCGTGATCTTTACTCTGGCACCGATGATCGCCTTCACCTCGCTGCTGCTGGCGTTTGCTATCGTTCCGGTCAGCCCGACCTGGGTGGTCGCTGACCTGAACATCGGCATTCTGTTCTTCCTGATGATGGCAGGTCTCGCGGTTTACGCGGTCCTGTTCGCAGGCTGGTCCAGTAACAACAAATACTCGCTGCTGGGTGCGATGCGTGCTTCCGCGCAGACGCTGAGCTACGAAGTGTTCCTGGGACTCTCCCTGATGGGCGTGGTGGCGCAGGCCGGTTCATTCAACATGACCGACATCGTCAACAACCAGGCCGACATCTGGAACGTTATCCCGCAGTTCTTTGGGTTTATTACCTTTGCTATCGCGGGCGTGGCCGTGTGTCACCGTCACCCGTTTGACCAGCCGGAAGCCGAACAGGAACTGGCCGACGGTTACCACATTGAATATTCCGGCATGAAGTTCGGTCTGTTCTTTGTGGGCGAGTACATCGGTATCGTCACCATTTCCGCGTTGATGGTAACGCTGTTCTTTGGTGGCTGGCATGGCCCGTTCTTACCGCCGTTCATCTGGTTCGCGCTGAAAACCGCGTTCTTCATGATGATGTTCATTTTGATTCGCGCAGCGTTACCGCGTCCACGTTATGACCAGGTAATGTCCTTCGGCTGGAAAGTGTGCCTGCCGCTGACGCTCGTCAACTTGTTGGTAACGGCAGCTGTCATTCTCTGGCAGCAGCCATAAGGGGCTATAGACCATGACCTTAAAAGAATTACTGGTAGGTTTCGGTACCCAGGTACGCAGTATCTGGATGATCGGCCTGCACGCGTTTGCTAAACGCGAAACCCGGATGTACCCGGAAGAGCCGGTATATCTGCCGCCGCGCTACCGTGGCCGTATCGTGCTGACGCGCGACCCTGACGGCTCCGAGCGCTGCGTTGCCTGTAACCTGTGTGCGGTAGCGTGTCCGGTCGGCTGTATCTCTCTGCAGAAAGCCGAGACGGTAGACGGCCGCTGGTACCCTGAGTTCTTCCGCATCAACTTCTCACGCTGCATTTTCTGCGGTCTGTGTGAAGAAGCGTGCCCAACCACGGCGATTCAGCTGACTCCAGACTTCGAGCTGGGTGAGTACAAGCGTCAGGACCTGGTGTACGAGAAAGAGGATCTGCTGATTTCCGGTCCGGGCAAATACCCGGAATATAACTTCTACCGGATGGCGGGTATGGCAATCGACGGCAAAGATAAGGGTGAAGCAGAGAACGAAGCTAAGCCTATCGACGTCAAGAGCCTGTTACCGTAAGGAGAGGGCAATGGAATTCGCTTTTTATATCTGTGGCCTTATCGCCATCCTGGCTACGCTGCGAGTGATCACGCACACCAATCCGGTGCATGCGCTGCTGTACTTAATCATTTCGCTGCTGGCCATTTCCGGGGTGTTCTTCGCACTGGGCGCGCACTTCGCCGGTGCGCTGGAGATCATCGTTTACGCCGGGGCCATCATGGTGCTGTTCGTGTTCGTAGTGATGATGCTGAACCTGGGCGGCTCTGAAATTGAGCAGGAACGTCAGTGGTTAAAACCGCAGGTGTGGATTGGCCCGGCAATTTTGTCGGCCATCATGCTGGTGGTGATCGTTTACGCCATTCTGGGCGTCAACGATCAGGGCATCGACGGCACGCCAATTGGTGCGAAAGAGGTGGGTATCACGCTCTTTGGCCCATACGTTCTGGCGGTGGAACTGGCCTCTATGCTGCTGCTGGCAGGCTTGGTGGTGGCTTTCCACGTTGGCCGCGAAGAGCGTGCTGGCGAGGTGCTGAGCAACCGCACTGACGACCGCGCGAAAAGAAAAACGGAGGAGCGCGCATGATCCCCTTAACACATGGACTGATCCTCGCTGCGATTTTATTCGTTCTGGGTCTGACCGGTCTGGTTATCCGCCGCAATCTGTTGTTTATGCTGATCGGCCTAGAAATCATGATTAACGCCTCCGCGCTGGCCTTCGTGGTCGCCGGAAGCTACTGGGGCCAGACCGATGGTCAGGTGATGTACATTCTCGCCATCAGCCTCGCGGCTGCTGAAGCGAGTATTGGCCTGGCGCTGTTGCTGCAGCTCCATCGTCGCCGCCAGAATCTGAACATCGATTCAGTAAGTGAGTTGCGTGGATGAACATGCTTGCCTTAACCATTATTTTTCCGCTGATTGGCTTCGTGCTGCTGGCGTTTTCTCGCGGCCGCTGGTCTGAGAATCTGTCCGCGACCGTTGGCATGGGCTCTGTCGGCCTGGCTGCGCTGGTCACAGCGTATGCGGGTATCGACTTCTTTAACAACGGACGCCAGCCTTTCAGCGTGCCGCTGTGGACCTGGATGTCGGTCGGTGATTTCAACATCGGTTTCAACCTGGTGCTGGACGGTCTCTCCCTGACCATGCTCTCCGTGGTCACCGGCGTCGGCTTCCTGATCCACATGTTCGCCTCCTGGTACATGCGCGGTGAAGAGGGTTACTCCCGCTTCTTCGCCTACACCAACCTGTTTATCGCCAGCATGGTGGTTCTAGTGCTGGCCGATAACCTGCTGCTGATGTATCTGGGCTGGGAAGGGGTGGGCCTGTGCTCTTACCTGCTGATCGGTTTCTACTATACCGATCCGAAGAATGGCGCAGCGGCCATGAAAGCGTTCGTCGTGACCCGCGTGGGTGACGTCTTCCTCGCTTTCGCGTTGTTCATTCTTTACAACGAACTGGGCACGCTGAACTTCCGCGAAATGGTGGAACTGGCGCCAGCGCACTTCGCCGCAGGCAACAACATGCTGTGGTGGGCAACGCTGATGCTGCTGGGTGGTGCCGTGGGTAAATCCGCACAGCTGCCGCTGCAGACATGGCTGGCCGACGCGATGGCGGGTCCAACCCCTGTCTCCGCGCTGATCCACGCCGCGACCATGGTCACCGCCGGTGTTTACCTGATTGCGCGTACCCATGGCCTGTTCCTGATGACTCCGGAAATTCTGCATCTGGTGGGTATCGTCGGTGCGGTCACGCTGGTGCTGGCAGGCTTTGCCGCGCTGGTTCAGACCGACATCAAGCGCGTTCTCGCGTACTCCACCATGAGCCAGATTGGCTACATGTTCCTGGCGCTGGGAGTTCAGGCGTGGGACGCGGCCATTTTCCACCTGATGACGCACGCGTTCTTCAAAGCGCTGCTGTTCCTCTCATCCGGTTCGGTGATTCTGGCCTGCCATCACGAGCAGAACATCTTCAAGATGGGCGGACTGCGTAAGTCCATCCCGCTGGTCTACGTCTGCTTCCTGGTGGGCGGCGCGGCGCTGGCGGCACTGCCGCTGATCACCGCGGGCTTCTTCAGTAAGGACGAAATCCTTGCGGGTGCCATGGCGAATGGTCATATCAATCTGATGGTTGCGGGTCTGGTCGGTGCGTTCATGACCTCCCTGTATACCTTCCGTATGATTTTCATCGTATTCCACGGTAAAGAACAAATTCACGCTCACGCAGGGAAGGGGATTACCCACCACCTGCCGCTGATTGTGCTGCTGGTACTCTCCACCTTCGTTGGCGCGATGATTGTGCCTCCGCTGCAGGGCGTACTGCCGGCGACAACCGAGCTTGAGCACGGTCGTGTTCTGACGCTTGAAATCACCTCCGGTGTGGTCGCTATCGCGGGTATCCTGATTGCGGCATGGCTGTGGCTGGGCAAACGTACGCTGGTCACTGCCGTGGCCAACAGTGCGCCGGGCCGCCTGCTGGGCACCTGGTGGTACAACGCGTGGGGCTTTGACTGGCTGTACGACATGATCTTCGTTAAGCCGTTCCTGGGCATCGCGTGGCTGCTGAAGCGCGACCCGCTGAACAGCCTGATGAACATCCCGGCGATCCTCTCCCGCTTTGCAGGTAAAGGCCTGCTGTACAGCGAGAACGGTTACCTGCGCTGGTATGTGGCGTCCATGAGCATCGGTGCGGTTGTGGTGCTGGCGCTGCTGATGGTATTGCGTTGATCGTTAAGTGAATTTTATTCGAATTCGTTGAAAATCAGGCCCCTGCTGGGGGCCTTAAAAAGGAATGTAAATCGCCATGTTACTACCCTGGCTAATATTAATTCCCTTCATCGGCGGCTTCCTGTGCTGGCAGACCGAACGCTTTGGCGTGAAGATGCCGCGCTGGATCGCGCTGATCACCATGGGATTGACGCTCGCGCTTGGCCTGCAACTGTGGTTGCAGGGCGGTTACTCACTGACCCAGTCTGCGGGCATTCCGCAGTGGCAGTCTGAGTTCATCCTGCCGTGGATCCCGCGTTTCGGCATTACGATCCACCTGGCGATTGACGGTCTGTCGCTGCTGATGGTGGTGCTGACCGGTCTGCTCGGCGTTCTGGCGGTACTCTGCTCCTGGCGAGAAATCGAAAAATACCAGGGCTTCTTCCACCTGAACCTGATGTGGATCCTGGGCGGCGTGATCGGCGTGTTCCTTGCCATCGACATGTTCCTGTTCTTCTTCTTCTGGGAGATGATGCTGGTGCCGATGTACTTCCTGATCGCGCTGTGGGGCCACAAGGCGTCCGACGGTAAAACGCGTATCACGGCGGCAACCAAGTTCTTCATCTATACCCAGGCGAGCGGTCTGGTAATGCTGATTGCCATTCTGGCGCTGGTGTTCGTTCATCACAACGCAACCGGCACCTGGACCTTCAACTACGAAGACCTGCTGAAGACGCCTATGTCACACGGCGTTGAATACCTGCTGATGCTGGGCTTCTTCATCGCCTTCGCGGTGAAAATGCCGGTGGTTCCGCTGCACGGCTGGCTGCCAGACGCGCACTCCCAGGCACCAACGGCGGGTTCCGTTGACCTGGCGGGCATCCTGCTGAAAACGGCGGCCTACGGTCTGCTGCGTTTCGCACTGCCGCTGTTCCCGAATGCCTCCGCGGAGTTCGCTCCGATTGCCATGTGGCTGGGTGTGATCGGTATCTTCTACGGTGCCTGGATGGCCTTCACGCAATACGACATCAAGCGTCTGATTGCTTATACCTCCGTTTCCCACATGGGCTTCGTGCTGATTGCTATCTACACCGGCAGCCAGCTGGCGTACCAGGGCGCGGTGATCCAGATGATTGCGCACGGTCTGTCCGCAGCCGGTCTCTTCATCCTGTGCGGCCAGCTGTATGAACGTCTGCATACCCGCGACATGCGTATGATGGGCGGTCTGTGGAGCAAAATTAAATGGCTGCCAGCGCTCTCCATGTTCTTCGCGGTGGCTACCCTGGGGATGCCGGGCACCGGTAACTTCGTCGGCGAATTCATGATTCTGTTCGGCAGCTTCAAAGTGGTACCGGTGATTACCGTGATCTCCACCTTTGGTCTGGTGTTCGCTTCCGTTTACTCGCTGGCGATGCTGCACCGCGCTTACTTCGGTAAAGCGAAGAGCGAAATTGCTGCACAAGAACTGCCGGGGATGTCGCTGCGTGAGCTGTTCATCATCCTGCTGCTGGTCGTACTGCTGGTGCTGTTGGGCTTCTTCCCGCAGCCGATTCTGGATACCTCGCACAGCGCGATGGGCAATATCCAGCAGTGGTTTGTTAATTCTGTTTCTACTACAAGGCCGTAATTCGCCATGACAATAACTCCACAACAACTGATCGCGCTGCTACCGCTGCTGATCGTCGGATTGACGGTGGTGGTTGTGATGCTCTCCATTGCGTGGCGACGCAATCACTTCCTGAATGCCACGCTGTCGGTCATCGGCCTGAACGCCGCGTTAGTTTCACTCTGGTTTGTTGGCCAGGGCGGGGCGATGGACGTCACCCCGCTGATGCGCGTTGACGGTTACGCCATGCTGTATACCGGGCTGGTGCTGCTGGCGAGCCTGGCAACCTGTACCTTTGCTTACCCGTGGCTCGAAGGCTACAACGACAACAAAGAAGAGTTTTACCTGCTGGTACTGATTGCCGCGCTGGGCGGCATTCTGCTGGCGAATGCCAACCATCTGGCCGCGCTGTTCCTCGGTATTGAGCTGATCTCTCTGCCGCTGTTCGGCCTGATTGGTTACGCCTTCCGTCAGAAGCGCTCTCTGGAAGCGAGCATCAAGTACACCATTCTGTCTGCTGCCGCATCGTCCTTCCTGCTGTTTGGTATTGCGCTGCTGTACGCACAGTCCGGTAACCTCTCCTTCATGGCGCTCGGCAAGAGCCTCGGCGACGGCATGCTCCATGAGCCGCTGCTGCTGGCGGGTCTGGGCATGATGATCGTTGGCCTCGGCTTCAAGCTCTCTCTGGTTCCGTTCCACCTGTGGACGCCAGACGTATACCAGGGGGCGCCTGCTCCGGTGTCGACCTTCCTGGCGACGGCGAGCAAGATCGCTATCTTCGGTGTGGTCATGCGTCTGTTCCTGTACGCGCCGGTGGGTGATAGTGAAGCCGTTCGCGTGGTGCTTGGCATCATCGCGTTCGTCTCCATCATCTTCGGTAACCTGATGGCGCTGAGCCAGACCAACATCAAGCGTCTGCTGGGCTACTCGTCCATATCTCATCTGGGCTACCTGCTGGTGGCGCTGATTGCGCTGCAGAGCGGTGAGATGTCGATGGAAGCCGTAGGTGTCTATCTGGCCGGTTACCTGTTCAGCAGCCTCGGCGCCTTCGGCGTGGTGAGCCTGATGTCCAGCCCGTACCGTGGTCCGGATGCCGATTCACTGTTCTCCTACCGTGGTCTGTTCTGGCACCGTCCAATTCTGTCCGCGGTAATGACCGTGATGATGCTCTCTCTGGCGGGTATCCCGATGACGCTTGGCTTTATCGGTAAGTTCTACGTGCTGGCCGTCGGTGTGCAGGCGAACCTGTGGTGGCTGACTGCCGGTGTCGTTATCGGCTCCGCGATTGGCCTCTACTACTACCTGCGTGTGGCCGTGAGCCTGTACCTGAGCGCGCCTCAGCAGCTCAACCGTGATGCTCCAGGCAACTGGCAGTACAGCGCCGGTGGTATCGTGGTGCTTATCTCCGCGCTGCTGGTGCTGATCTTCGGTATCTATCCGCAGCCGCTGATTGATATCGTGCAGCGAGCGATGCCATTAATGTAAAAACAAAAAACCCGCCTCGGCGGGTTTTTTATGGTTTGCGCCCTCTCCCTGAGGGAGAGGGATAGGGTGAGGGCACCAGCCCGCACAGGACCTAAGCCAGCTGCTTCCTGCTTATAAGCGGCCCGCCAATCTTCTTCATCGAACGATCCAGCACTTCCTCAATCACCGACGACAGCTCGTTCAGCTCAAATTTCGCCACGTACCCGTCAGCCTTCACCTTGCGAATATGATCTTCGTTGGCGTTGCCGGAAAGGGAGGAATGGATCACCACCGGAATATCCTTCAGAACCGGGTCGGTTTTGATTTTGCGCGTCAGCGTAAATCCGTCCATCTCCGGCATTTCGAGGTCGGTCAGCACCAGCGCGATCTTATCGGTGATCGGCACGCCCTCAGCCTGCGCCTGTGCGGCCAGCACGCCAATTTTTTCCCACGCGTCTTTGCCGGTGATGTGCAGCTGCGCTGGGATCTCCATCGCCTGCAGACCTTTCTCCAGCATCGAACGCGCCACTTTGGAATCTTCCGCCACAATCGCGACTGCGCCCGGCTTGATGTTGAACTTGGTGGTTTTCAGATTGGTGGCGTGCAGATCGTGGTTGGCTGGGGTGATGTCATAGAGGATCTGCTCAACGTCCAGCACCATCGCCAGATCGTTGGTATCCGTTTTCTCATCCAGGCAGGCAATGCTGGTGATATAGCGGCCGCTGACGGCGGTCTCCGCCGCGTGCACCTGCTTCCAGTCCAGACGCATGATGTTTTCAACCGACTCCACGGCAAAGGCCTGCACGCTGCGGGCATATTCGGTGATAAGCAGGATGTTCAGCCCGGTGGTAGGCTTACAGCCCGCCACGGCGGCCAGATCGATCACCGGGATCACCTGATCGCGAATATTCACCATCCCCATCAGCGGTGATTTCATCCCGGCGGGTTTTGTGAATTCCGGCATCGGCACAATTTCACGCAGCTTAAAGACGTTAATGCCAAACAGCTCGGATTTATTTTCGTTCAGAGAGGTGCCAAGACGGAACAGCAACAGTTCAAAACGGTTCGACAGGGTGAGATTCGCCCTGTCATCAATATCTTTCTGGAAATTATCCATTCTACCCTCGAGAGAAATGCTGACCTTTTAATCGTTATCGGCATTCTGAGAGAAAAATGAAGGGCTAAACGCTGACCTTAGCGAAATCTTCGGCCAGCTCGCACGCCGGGAACACCGCCAGGCACTCTGCCAGCAGGCTTGCACACCCCCGCGCGTCGTAGCGGGAACTGACGTGAGTGACGATCAGCCTTCCGACGCCTGCGTCGCGGGCAAGCTGCGCCGCCTGACGCGTTGAGCTATGGCCGCGGCCGTTGGCTTTCTCTTCCATCGCCGTTTCCAGCGTGGCTTCGTGCACCATCACGTCAACGCCCTGGGCAAGCTGAAGGGCGGCAGGGCACGGCGCCGTGTCGCCAAAGATAGCCAGCTTCTTGCCCGGTTCGGGCGCGGCGAGATAATCCTGACCGTTGATGACGCGACCGTCCTCCAGCGTGACGGTCTCGCCGTGCTTCAGGCGCTGGAACAGCGGTCCGGGTTTTACGCCCGCGGCCATCAGCGCGGCGGCGTCCAGCGCGCCGGGTTTGTCATGCGCTTCAATGCGATAGCCATAGCACTCAACGGGATGATTCAGCGGCTGAGCGCTCACCTTATAATCACCGTCATCGAAAACCAGGCCTTCGCTAATCTCAACGATCTCCAGCGGATAATCCGTCCATGATCCGCTCAGGCGCAGCGCGGTTTCAACAAATTCACGCACACCCGAAGGCCCGTAAATCGTCAGCGGATTGGCGTTGCCGGCCATGGAGCGGCTGCACAGCAGGCCCGGCAGGCCAAACAGATGGTCGCCGTGCAGGTGAGTAATAAAAATTTTATCCAGCTTGCCGGGGTGATACGCGGTGTGCAGCAGCTGATGCTGCGTCCCTTCACCGCAGTCAAACAGCCACAGCCCGCCGCGGGTGGGGTGTTTAAGATCCAGCAGAATTGCCGTCACGTTTCGTGAGCGGGTTGGCACGCCAGCGGACGTACCCAGAAAAATCAGTTCCATAACGCAATCAGCCCTTTGCCGAACGGGGAGGGGTTTAGTATAACGTGATGAACCCCAGGAAGGAGAAAGAGATGATCCAGTGGCAAGATTTACATCATAGTGAGCTCACCGTTCATTCGCTCTACGCGCTGCTTAAACTGCGCTGCGAAGTGTTTGTGGTTGAACAGACGTGCCCGTATCAGGACATCGACGGCGATGACCTCGTTGGCGAAAACCGCCATATCCTCGGCTGGAAGGATAACGAGCTGGTGGCGTATGCGAGGATTCTGAAAAGCGAGGACGATGTCGAGCCCGTGGTGATAGGCCGGGTCATTATCAGCGGTAACGCTCGGGGTGAGAAACTGGGCTATCAGCTGATGGAAAAAACGCTGGAGTCATGCCAGAAACAGTGGCCGGACAAGGCGTTATACCTGGGCGCGCAGGCGCACCTGCAATCCTTCTACGGTCATTTCGGTTTTATGCCGGTCACCGAGGTGTACGACGAAGACGGTATTCCGCACATCGGCATGGCGCGGGAAGCGAAACAGGCGTAATGGCGCGTCGTTGTCTATAGTTAGCGGACTGGTGTACTAACATGGAGAAAAATATGTCATTTCAATCCTGGGATACCCGTATCGACGACGACCTGACCTTACTGAGCGAAACGCTGGAAGAGGTGTTACGTTCCTCGGGCGACCCTGCCGATCAGAAATATATCGAGCTGAAAGCCCGTGCCGAGCAGGCGCTCCACGACGTTAAAAACCGCGTCAGCCATGCGTCTGATACTTACTACTACCGCGCCAAAAAAGCGGTTTATCGTGCCGATGATTACGTCCATGAAAAACCGTGGCAGGGCATTGGGGTGGGCGCAGCCGTAGGGCTGGTGCTGGGTCTGCTGCTGGCCCGTCGTTAAGCCGTTTAACCACTCCCTATACGTGGGTACTGATATTTCTTATGGTACCCCGTATAATATGAGGTTTTAACAGGGAGAGGTTCGCGTGAATTCGATTTTCCTCGCGCTGGAACAATTGCGTAGCCATCTTTCGCAAGCGTTACCTGCCACATCCGGCCTGCGTCATTTCGACGTCTCTTTCCCGTTAAACGATGCCTTCGATCCCCTCGCCTGGCTGGGCGAGCAGCAGTGCTATCCCCAGTTTTACTGGCAACAGCGTAACGGCGATGAAGAGCTGGCCGCGCTGGGAGCGGTGGTCCAATTCTCCTCTCTGGCGTTAGCCTCGCAGTTTTTAAGTGCGCAACACGCCCCTGAAGATACCCGAATCTGCGGCCTGAACGCGTTTAACCCGGAGCAGGGCAGCCTCTTTTTACCGCGTCTGCTGTGGCGACGTACCGCTGGCAACGCCACGTTGCGTCTGCAGCTGTGGAGCGACAGCTCGCTTGAGGACGATGCCGACACCGCGCGGGCGTTCTTACAGCAACTGCTTCCCGCCAGACCGATCCGTCCGCTCTCCGTGCAGGTTGAGCGCGAAACCCATCACCCGGAAAAACCGCAATGGCTTAGCCTTATCGGCAAAGCGACAGAGACGATTGCACGCGGTGATTTCGAAAAGGTCGTTCTCGCCCGAGCAACCGACCTGCAGTGTAAACAGCGCGTTAACCCCGTCGCGCTGATGGCCGCCAGCCGCGCCCTGAATTTAAACTGCTATCATTTCTGCATGATATTCGACGCCAGCAACGCGTTTCTCGGCTCCACGCCCGAGCGTCTCTGGCGGCGGCGCGGCAAGCTGCTGCGCACCGAAGCGCTGGCGGGCACCGTCGCCAGCCATACTGACGATAAACAGGCGCAGCGTCTGGGCGAGTGGCTGCTGAATGACGATAAAAACCAGCGCGAAAATATGCTGGTGGTGGAAGATATCTGCCAGCGTCTTCAACACCATACGCAGACGCTGGAGGTGTTGCCGGCTCAGGTCGTCCGCCTGCGCAAAGTGCAGCACTTACGCCGCTGTATCTGGACCGAGCTCAAGCAGGCCGACGATGAGCTGTGCCTGCACGTGCTACAGCCGACGGCGGCGGTTGCCGGGCTTCCGCGACAGCCAGCGCGCGAGTTTATTCAGCACGTTGAACCCTTTAACCGCGAGTGGTACGCCGGTTCGGCCGGGTATTTATCCCCCGAACAAAGCGAATTCTGCGTGGCGCTGCGCTCGGCGCGCGTACAGGAAGACGCTCTGCGGCTTTACGCCGGAGCGGGCATTGTCAGCGGCTCTGACCCGGAGCAGGAGTGGCAGGAGATCGAAAACAAAGCCGCCGGATTGCGCTCTCTGCTCCTAAGGGATTAATACTGATTCGCGCAATCCCGATTCATATCAAAATTCCAATTTTTTCTATTATTTATACTGTGTCGCATTCTTGATACCGGACAATCTCATGTCAGTAAGTTCTTTTAACCGACGCTGGGCGGCGGTGATCCTTGAAGCCCTGACGCGCCATGGCGTCAGGCACGTGTGTATTGCACCGGGTTCTCGCTCAACGCCGCTGACGCTGGCGGCGGCTGAAAACCGGGCGTTTGTTCACCACACCCACTTTGACGAGCGAGGTCTGGGACATCTCGCGCTCGGGCTGGCGAAGGTCAGCAAAGAACCCGTGGCGGTGATTGTCACTTCCGGTACCGCCGTGGCGAACCTCTATCCGGCCCTGATTGAAGCCGGGTTAACAGGTGAAAAACTGATCCTGCTGACGGCCGACCGTCCGCCTGAGCTAATCGACTGCGGCGCCAATCAGGCCATTCGCCAGCCCGGACTTTTTTCTACGCACCCTTCGCAGACGGTTTCGTTACCGCGTCCCACCCAGGATATTCCTGCAAGCTGGCTGGTCTCCACCGTCGATCACGCCATGGCGACATTGCGCAGCGGGGCGCTGCATATCAACTGCCCGTTTGCCGAGCCGCTGTACGGCGAGCTGGACGATACCGGCCTTGAATGGCAGCGGTCGCTCGGCGAATGGTGGCAGAGCGAAAAGCCGTGGCTGCGCGAGCAGACGCATCTTGAGAGCGCGAAACAGCGCGACTGGTTCTTCTGGCGGCAGAAGCGAGGCGTGGTCATCGCCGGGCGCATGAGCGCCGCCGAAGGCAGGCTGGTCGCCGAATGGGCGCAAACACTCGGCTGGCCGCTGATTGGCGACGTGCTTTCCCAGACCGGCCAGCCGCTGCCGTGCGCCGATCTCTGGCTGGGTAACGCGAAAGCGGTTACTGAGCTTTCGCAGGCGCAGATTGTGGTCCAGATCGGCGCAAGCCTGACCGGAAAACGTCTGCTGCAGTGGCAGGCGACCTGCACGCCGGAAGAATACTGGGTGGTGGACGCGCTGGAAGGGCGGCTCGACCCGGCGCACCATCGCGGCCGTCGTCTGGTGAGCAAAATTGATAGCTGGCTGGAACTGCACCCGGCGGAAAAACGTCAGCCCTGGGCGGTGGCGATCCCTGAGCTGTCGCGTCAGGCGTGGGAAATCACCAAAGCGCGCTGTGAGACATTCAGCGAGGCCGGGCTGGCGCACCGTATTCGCCAATACCTGCCAGAACAGGGGCAGCTGTTTGTCGGCAACAGCCTGGTCGTGCGGCTGATCGATGCCTTTTCGCAGCTGCCGGTGGGCTACCCGGTGTACAGCAACCGCGGTGCCAGCGGCATCGACGGGCTGATCTCGACGGCGGCGGGGGTGCAGCGCGCCAGCGCGAAATCGACGCTGGCGATCGTGGGCGATCTCTCCGCGCTCTACGATCTTAACGCGCTGGCGCTACTGCGTCAGGCGTCCGCGCCGTTTGTGCTGATTGTGGTCAACAACAACGGCGGGCAGATTTTCTCCCTGTTGCCAACGCCCCAGAGCGAGCGCGAGCGCTTCTACCTGATGCCGCAGAACGTGCAGTTTGAACACGCCGCGGCGATGTTCAGCCTGAAATACCATCGCCCGGAAAGCTGGGAACAGCTGGAAGCGGCGTTAAGCACCGCCTGGAAGCAGCCGGGCGCGACGCTGATTGAGCTGGTGGTGAACGAGGCCGACGGCGCGCAGATCCTGCAAAGCCTGCTGGCGCAGGTGAGCCAGCTGTGATCCTCTCGGGCGTGCAGCAGGCCGGAAAACCGGGCTATCCCTGGCTGGTCTTTTTGCACGGTTTTTCCGGCGACTGCCGCGAGTGGCAGGCTGTCGGGAAGCAACTCGGCGAGTATTCCCGGCTCTGTCTTGACCTGCCGGGCCACGGTGCGTCCGGGGATATTGCCGTGACGGGGTTCGACGAGATGAGCACGTTACTTACCCGAACTCTACTTAGTTACAACATACTGAACTACTGGCTGGTGGGGTACTCCCTCGGCGGCCGCATTGCGATGTTTCATGCCTGCCAGCAGCCAAAGGGGCTGCTGGGGGTGATCGTTGAAGGTGGACATCCGGGCCTGCTTGATGAGGATGAGCGTCACGCGCGGTGGACATCCGACCGCCGCTGGGCGACGCGTTTTCGCACCGAACCGCTGGAAAAGGTTTTTACCGACTGGTATCAACAGCCGGTATTTGCTTCCCTCACTGACCACCAGCGCAAGGCGCTTATCGCCCTGCGCAGCCAGAACAACGGCGCGACGCTGGCGAAGATGCTCGAAGCAACGTCGCTGGCTGTGCAGCCCGATTTGCGTGCCGCGATTAGCGTATGCAATTTCCCTTTTGACTATCTCTACGGTGAACGTGACCAGAAGTTCGCGGCCCTGGCCGCTGAACTGGACGCCGTTCGCCATGCGATTCCAAACGCCGGACACAACGCCCACCGGGAAAACCCCGACGCGGTTGCCGCGAGTCTGGCTCAGATACTGCGTCTTCGAATAAAGGACACTCTATGATCTATCCTGATGAACACATGCTTTATGCGCCGGTTGAATGGCAGGACTGCTCCGAAGGCTACACCGACATTCGTTACCACAAATCCGCCGACGGCATTGCCAAAATCACCATCAACCGTCCGCAGGTGCGTAACGCCTTCCGTCCGCTGACCGTCAAAGAGATGATTCAGGCCCTGGCGGATGCGCGCTACGACGACAGTATCGGCGTGATCGTGCTGACCGGTGAAGGCGAGAAGGCCTTCTGCTCCGGTGGCGATCAGAAGGTGCGCGGCGACTACGGCGGATACCAGGACGATGCGGGTACGCACCACCTGAATGTCCTCGATTTCCAGCGCCAGATCCGCACCTGCCCGAAACCGGTTGTCGCGATGGTGGCGGGCTACTCCATCGGCGGCGGCCACGTGCTACACATGATGTGCGACCTGACCATCGCTGCTGAAAACGCCATCTTCGGCCAGACCGGCCCGAAAGTGGGCTCCTTCGACGGCGGCTGGGGTGCCTCTTACATGGCGCGCATCGTCGGCCAGAAAAAAGCCCGCGAAATCTGGTTCCTGTGCCGCCAGTACAACGCACAGGAAGCGTTGGATATGGGCCTTGTGAATACCGTGGTGCCCCTTGCCGATCTCGAAAAAGAGACCGTGCGCTGGTGCCGCGAGATGCTGCAAAACAGCCCGATGGCGCTGCGTTGCCTGAAAGCGGCACTTAATGCCGACTGTGACGGTCAGGCGGGTCTGCAGGAGTTGGCGGGTAACGCCACCATGCTGTTCTACATGACCGAAGAGGGTCAGGAAGGACGCAACGCGTTTAACGAAAAACGCCAGCCGGACTTCAGCAAATACAAACGGAACCCGTAATGCGTCGCGCGCAGGTTTACCGCTGGCAGATACCGATGGACGCGGGCGTGGTGCTGCGTGAACGGCGTTTAAAAACCCGTGACGGCTTCTTCGTGCATTTGCAGCAGGGCGAGCGGGAAGGCTGGGGCGAGATTTCGCCTCTGCCGGGCTTTAGCCTGGAGTCGCTGGATGAGGCGCAGTCTGCATTGCTGACGTGGGTAAAGGCGTGGCGTGAGGGCGCAAACCCGGCATTACCGGACGCGCCTTCCGCCGCCTTTGGCATCAGCTGCGCGCTGGCGGAGCTGGACGGTAGACTGCCGGAAGAGGCTAACTATCGCGCGGCACCGCTCTGCACGGGCGACCCGGACGAGCTGTTCGCGCTGCTCGCCGCCATGCCGGGCGAGAAAGTGGCGAAAATCAAAGTCGGTCTCTACGAAGCGGTGCGTGACGGGATGGTCGCCAACCTGCTGCTGGAAGCAATCCCCGATCTGCACCTGCGTCTGGATGCTAACCGCGCGTGGACGCCGCTTAAGGCGCTGCAGTTCGCGAAGTACGTTAACCCGGCGTACCGCAGCCGCATTGCCTTCCTCGAAGAACCGTGCAAAACCCGCGATGATTCGCGCGCCTTTGCCCGCGAAACGGGGATCGCCATCGCCTGGGATGAAAGCCTGCGCGAGGACGATTTTGAATTTGTCGCCGAGCCCGGCGTCAGCGCGGTGGTGATTAAGCCGACGCTAACCGGCAGCCTGGCGAAGGTGCGCGAGCAGGTCTCGGCGGCGCACGCGCTGGGGCTGACGGCGGTGATCAGCTCGTCGATAGAGTCCAGCCTGGGGCTGACCCAGCTGGCGCGCATTGCCGCCTGGTTAACGCCGGACACGGTTCCCGGCCTCGACACGCTGAACCTGATGCAGGCTCAGCTTCTCCGCGAGTGGCCTGCCAGCACGCTGCCGTGCCTCGACGCAGAGGCGCTGGAGCCGTTGCTATGAGTTTTACCGACTGGCCCTGGCGTCACTGGCGCGCGCTTTTTGCCGATAAACAGGCCCTGAGGCTGAATGATGACGTGCTCACCTGGCAGCAGTTGTGCGCGCGTGTCGACCGCCTTGCGGCAGGATTTCACCAGCAGGGCGTGGCGGAGGGCGACGGCGTACTGCTGCTGGCCTATAACCACCCGCAAACGCTGCTGGCATGGCTGGCGCTGCTTCAGTGCGGGGCACGTATTCTTCCCGTAAATCCGCAGCTGCCGCGCCCGCTGCTCGACGTGCTGATCCCGCAGATGACGCTGCGCTTTGCGCTGGTGCTGGACGGCAGCTACGACGGCCTTCATGGCCTGAGCATGTGCGAGCCAGCGGATGCGTACTGCGCTGCGTGGCAGCCGGCGCGGCTGGCCACCATGACGCTCACCTCCGGCTCCACCGGGCTGCCGAAGGCGGCGGTGCATACCTGCGCCGCCCATCTTGCCAGCGCCCGCGGCGTGCTGTCGCTGATGCCCTACGGGGATAACGACGACTGGCTGCTTTCGCTGCCGCTGTTTCACGTTTCCGGCCAGGGGATTTTATGGCGCTGGCTGCATGCCGGTGCGCGCTTAACCGTGCGCGAGAAGCAGCCGCTGGAGCAGGCGCTACGCGGCTGCACCCACGCCTCGCTGGTGCCGACCCAGCTCTGGCGTCTCCTCAATAGCGAAAGCCACATCGCACTGAAAGCGGTGCTGCTCGGCGGGGCGGCCATTCCCGTGACGCTGACGCAAAAGGCCCGGGAACAGGGCGTTCGGACGTACTGCGGCTATGGCCTCACCGAGTTTGCCTCTACCGTCTGCGCAAAAGAGGCTGACGGCGATCCGGACGTGGGCCGTGCGCTGCCGGGCAGAGAGGTGCAGGTCGTTAACGGTGAAGTCTGGATCAAAGCGCAGAGCATGGCTTCCGGCTACTGGCGGGACGGCGCGTTGATACCGCTGACCAACGCGCAGGGCTGGTTTGCCACTCGCGATCGCGGGGAATGGCATGGCGACCGTCTGACGATTTTAGGCCGCATGGACAATCTCTTTTTCAGCGGTGGAGAGGGGATCCAGCCGGAATCGCTGGAGCGCGTTATCGCCGCGCATCCGCAGATTAACCAGGTGTTTATCGTCCCGCTGGATGACGCCGAGTTTGGACAGCGTCCGGTGGCGGTGGTGGAGTGCGAGCCGGGAACGGATATCACCCGTTTCCCGACCTGGGTACAGGGCAGGCTGGCGCGCTTTGAGCAGCCCGTTCACTGGCTGGTGCTGCCGGCTGAGCTGAAAAATGGCGGGATTAAGATCTCCCGCCAGGCGTTAAAGCAGTGGGTCAATGCCCAGCTGTCCGTATAGTTAGCCGATATCCGGCTCCGGTTTGCGCTGGCGACGACGCAGCAGGCGCAACACCGGCGGCACCACAATCACCATGACCGCGAGCGCTAACAGAACCTTCGCGACGCTGCTGTCCCACAGTATCGACACATTACCGTTGCTGATGGACAGGGCGCGGCGCAGGTTCTGCTCCAGCATCTCACCCAGCACAAAGCCCAAAATCAGCGGAGACATTGGGAAGTGCATTTTTCGCAAGATGTAGCCGAACACGCCGAGGACCACCATGAGCACCAGGTCAAACGTGGTGCTGTGCACCGCGTAAACCCCCACCGCAGAGACGGCGGCAATGGCGGGCACCAGGAACCACAGCGGAATCGTCAGCATGCGGGTGAACAGCCCAATCAGCGGGATATTCATCACCAGCAGCATGACGTTGGCGATCAGCAGCGCGGCAATCAGCCCCCAGACAATATCAGGCTGCTCGGTAAACATCGCCGGGCCGGGCGTGATGTTATAGAGCGTCAGCGCGCCCATCATCACCGCCGTGGTGCCGGATCCCGGCACGCCCAGGGTCAGCATCGGGATAAACGAGCCGCAGGCCGAGGCGTTATTGGCCGCCTCAGGCGCGGCGACGCCGCGAATATCGCCTTTACCAAAGCTGTCGCTATTGCCGCTGAGCTTCTTCTCGGTCATGTAGGTGATGGCGCTGGCGATAGTGGCCCCGGCGCCCGGCAGGATGCCGACGAAAAAGCCAATCACCGACGAGCGCAGCGTGGCGCCGATGCACTGCGCGCCCTCTTTAGCGCTAAAGAGCATCCGGCCGGTTTTGCGCACCAGCGTCTGCCCGCTGCTAGTATGCTCCAGCATCAGTAAGATCTCAGAGACAGAGAACAGGCCGATCACGACGACAATGAACTGCACGCCATCGGACAGGTGAACGCTGTCGAAGGTAAAGCGATAGACCCCGGTGTTGGCATCCACGCCGACGGTGGCTAACCCTAAGCCAATCAGCGCGGATAAAAACGACTTCAGCGGATTTTGCGCCATCATGCTGCCGAGGCAGGCAATGGCGAACACCATCAGGGCAAAATATTCTGCCGGACCAAACGCCAGCGACCACTGGGCCAGCGCAGGAGCGAACAGAATGATGCCGCCAATGGCAATCAGTGAGCCAAAGAATGAACTGACCGCAGAGATGGAGAGCGCCACGCCGCCGCGTCCCTGCCGCGCCATTGGGTAGCCGTCCAGCGCGGTCATGATCGCCGCCGCATCCCCCGGCACGTTAAGCAGGATCGACGAAATGCGTCCGCCATATTCACAGCCGATGTAGACCGTTGCCAGCAGGATCAGTGCCGATTCCGCAGGCAGATGCAGGGCAAACGCCAGCGGGAGTAAAATCGCCACGCCGTTGATCGGCCCAAGGCCCGGCAGCAGGCCGACAATCGTGCCCACGAAACAGCCGATCAGGGCGATCACCAGGTTTTCCGGGGTCATCGCCACGGCGAACCCCTGCGAGAGGTAAATCCAGGTATCCATAGCGTGCTCCGTTAATTAAGCCAGGCGCCGAGCGGTAACGTCACGTCCAGCAGGCGGTCAAAGGCGTACCACAGTAAAATCCCCATCACCACGCCAGAGATCCCCGCCGCGGGGAGGGTGGCGTTAAACAGCATGCCGATGACCATCGTCAGAATGGCGGTCGCCACCGGGAAGCCGAGCCACTCAAAGCCCCAGGCATACATCAGCAGGACAATCACCATCACCAGCAGACGCTGCAGAATGCGGCGCGGCGGCCACTCGACGGTATCCGGGTGGCGAAGCAGCAGCGCCACCGAGCAGAGCAGCATCAGGCCGACGATGCCCATCGGGAAGGGGCGGGGTCCCACGGGTTCATAGCTGTATTCGCTGTGGATCTGCCAGGCGACAAACATCCCGCCAACGCAGAGCAGCAGCCATATCCCGGCAAAAATACGATCGCTCATAGCGCCTCCGGTTATTTCGCCAGGCCAAAGGCTTTCGCCTGTTCGCGGTAGTCATTCACCTGTTTTTTGACGTACTCATCCAGTGGCTTACCGGTCAGGTTGAACTCAAACAGTCCGCGCAGATCGCGCTGTTTCTTAAACTCTTCGGTCTGCTGGAGTTTGTTGAACGCGTCGACCCACCACTGGTACTCGGCGTCGGTCACTTTTGGCCCGACGAAGAAGCCGCGGATGATCGGCCAGACCAGGTTATAACCCTGCTCTTTGGCGGTCGGGACGTTCGCCAGCTGGCCCGGCAGACGGTTTTCCGAGAAGACCGCCAGCACGCGGATTTTATCCCCGCTCAGGTACGGCACCATCTCGCTGAGATCGCCGGAAACGGCCTGAACGTGGTTGCCCATCAGCGCCGTGACCGGTTCGCCGCCGCCCTCAAAGGCCACGTAGCGCATTTTATGCGGGTCAACCTTCGCCTGCTGGGCGAGAAGGGCCGCTTTCATCCAGTCCTGGCTGCCGATAGACGCCCCTGCGCCAATCACCACGCTGTTCGGATCTTTTTCCATAGCGGTCAGCAGATCTTTCAGGGATTTCCACGGGGAATCGGCACGCACGGCAATCATTCCGTAGTCGGTGCCGACGGTCGCCAGCCAGCGCACGTCGTCCACACCGTAGCGGCCAAACTTGCCCTGCGACAGGTTCAGCAGCGAGCCGCCGGAGAAGGCCACCACCGTTCCCGCTTCCGCCGGACGTTGCGCGACAATCGCGTTATAGGCCACCGCGCCCACGCCGCCTGGCATGTAGGTGACGCGCATCGGTTTCTCAATGGCCTTCGTCTCCAGCAGGCTGACCTGAATAAGCTTGCAGGTGAGATCGAAACCGCCGCCCGGTTTGGCCGGGGCGATACATTCGGTACGGGACGGAGCGTCCTGGGCCTGAACGACAGAGGTACTCAACAGCAACACGCTTGCAGCAAGGGTAGAAAGTAATTGTTTTTCATCGTTTATCCTCACGCCGGGGGTACGGGTCTTTTTTCTGATTATGTGAACCACCTTGTAGCGGTTCCGTTGCGTGATTGTTAAAACAATAACCTTTCATTTCCCTTTCAACGGGACACCAACTTTACAGGATGTGACATGCGTCTCTTACTCGCTTCAGGATGGGCAGGGTCTCTATCTTGATATCAGACCTACCGGTGCCAAGATATGGCGCTACAGGTTCTGGCTAACACCGAAAAAAGATGGCCGCTATACGATCGGATAGTACCCGGCTGTTTCTCTGGCTGATGCCAGAAGAGAAAGAGAGTGGGCTCGTGAGCAGGTGAAGCAGGGAAAAAATCCGACCAGCAGTTTCTCTTTGCGCGGGCCTGTCCTGGCAGTTGATTGGATCACCGGCAATCTTTGAGGCCACTGAAGCCGGTCCGATTGTCGTTCCTGTTGGCGGATTAAACAATCCTGTAAGTGCGATCACCGGATGGACCGGAGTTAATAACCTCGTTCAGAGGGCTACCGGCTCCGACCGGGAATCAGACACGGATTATCGCCAGCGTTTATACCAGAGCAGAGCGTCATCTGGCGGTGCTGCCACAATCCCAGCAATTGAGACTCGCCTGATTACGGAAGTCAGCGGCGTAACCTTAGCAAAAGTCATTGAAAACGACACTATGGCGACAGTGAACAGCATTCCTCCAAAAGCCATCCACACTATCGTTTCTGGCGGACTGGAGCAGGATATTGCTGACGCTATCTGGAAATACAAAGGTGCAGGTATAGCTACTTACGGTTCAATTGCGATCACTGTATATGACCGGTACGAAAGACCACACCTGGTTAACTTCTCACGCCCAACAGAGGTGGATATTTACGTCAAAGTTGACGTTGTTCTTTTGGATACTGAGGAGCCATTGCCTGCGACTGTTGTGGACGCTATCAAGCAAGGTGTTGTTGCTTACGGTGCGACTCTTGGCCTTGGTGACGACGTCATTACCCAGCGCATTTATGGCTACATCTATGCCAATACCACCGGCATTGGGAAAATGACCATCACTGTCAGTACTGACGGAACTACGTTTGCCGAAAGTAACATTTCCGTTGCTGAAAACTCCTTCGCTTCGTTCTCCGCTGCCAATGTGGAGGTCTCAGGTGTCTGATGAATGGATTGATATCGATTTCCTTGCGCTGATACGACAGAGGTCAACTGACTGGCTAAAAAAAGGCGGACAGGTCCCAAGCCTCTTTGCTGCTATTGGCGTACTACATCCTGAAATTGAAGCGCGCGCCAAATACATCTACCTGACGCAAAGCATATACAACGCCCACGGCATAGAGCTGGACAGGTTCGGTCAGTACGTTGATGTCGGTCGTGATGGGATGTCAGATGAAGATTATCGCCGGGAAATCATGCAGGCGAAACCGGCGACTGCCTTTAGCGGAACGCCAGATAACGTCATGGTTGTAACGGCAACAACTACATCAAGCGCTGATGTCGAACTGGTAGAGCTATATCCTGCCGCATTCAGCGTTCATGCAACCGGACCTTATGTACCGACAAACATCAATGCCATCGTCGACCGCGCTTCTGTTGCTGGCGTACGAACTTATTCAACGCACGATTATGGACTAAACGGTTTCTCCCTGGCAGGAATAGACACCAATTCAGGGCAGGTCTTACAGGTCGGTGATAACACAGCAATGCAGGTAGACACCGACACGGCGCTTGGACTTAACCGTGGGTCTGTATTCATCTCAGGCTCATACCTTGATGCGGCTGGGTCAGTGTCTGGCGTACAAGAAGTAAACGTTTCATATCTCGGCGTCGCTGACGACGATTATCTACTTATTTTCTCCCGTGACTATGGCGTCACCGGGACGATGCTCTGTGGTGCTATGCCTAAGTGAGAAATTAAATGGCTATAACATCATTTGCAGATACTGACGTCACTTATGCGGACGGTCAGAAAAACAAAGAACCAATTCCAGATGAAATTCTTGCCAGCGGGTTTGTGTCTCCCGTTCGTATGCCAGATGGATCAATCTCAGCAGGTAGCAAGCTCGCAGCAAATCACCTCAATACACTACTTAACGACTTATACGCGCAAATAGCTGACCTGAAGGCACGCGTGACAGTGCTTGAGGGGGCTTAATGGCAGATATCACTCTAAAATATTTAACAGAGCAGCAAATGGAGGTATTCGGATGTACATTCTACAGATTAACATTTGAGTTTATAGACTACAGATTTGTCACCTTTAGGAAAATTCGTGGAATAGGTTCATAATTCTTTTCAAATAGGACTCAACCAAATGGTGTTGACTGGGCAGATTCATTAGTTATCTCAGACAGTTTTATTGCTTACTCTTCCCGTATTGAAGTTCGTAACTCAGTAGGATTTCAAATGCGAAATACCTATTGCGCAAATCCGACATCTACTCCATGCCTGCTATTGGGATATGACGATTGGGCAAAGCTAAGCCATGAATTGTGCGAACTGACTGATGTAACAATTGAAGTTGTTACAGGACTCAACAATTGCAACCTTTTTGTTTTTATTGCAAATTGCCATATGGATGCCTTTGAGGGGCATGGGCTAACGCTTAAAGATTGTTTCTCGGTAAACTGTGTAAATACAGAATTCCATTACAGTAAAGACTTCGGCGTATACATGGATGCGTGTAAAAAATCATCATTCACTAACACCAGATTTACAAACAATGGTGAAGGTGGCATCAGGATTGGTGGTGATACACAATACGTTGCATTTGCTGGATGTCCTTTTGGTGAGGGAGGAATCCCAAATGACGGTCCAACCCAAAAGCGTGGCATAAATATTGAAGACACAAGCGGAGGTGTTACAGTATTGTCTTCTGTATTTGATGGCAACAGCGAAGTGAATATAGGTGGAGACCCAAGTAAGTATAGGGCGCTGGCATGTCAAGGGGTTCCTGATACTGTAATTGTTAGTCATGGGGGGACCTCACAAAGGCCAGCGTCGCCTAAGACTGGGCAGCAATATTACGATACTAACTTAGGCCTGCCAATATGGTGGAACGCCACCACATGAACATGGAAGCGGGCAGATGGTACAAATGCATAATCAACAAAATCATTTATAGTTAATGCCATATTAATTATTGTATTGGCCCCTACTTAGGGGCCTTCAGATTGATTATCTTATTCAGATATTGCTCTATTTTTTAATTTACCAACAAGATGCTTTGATAGTTTCCCTGATGGTTTTTCTATCAATAACCTCAGCACTATAGAAACCGCCAAGGAGATTAAGATCACTACGCAATATCTTCTCCAGCCTTGAACCTGAGTGTATACATAAAATAAACTTGAGTATCTATCGCATAGACTAATAGTTAAAACGTGTGATATATAAAATGAATATGATATATCACCAAGATAAGTTAATGGCTTAGGGTATTTTATTGATCTGCTAAGATCATAGTGTAAAATAGACACGAATATCAATAGTGCACCCAATCCTCCGTTTGTAATACCATTTCCATATCTAAACATAGAGGCAAACATTGCCAAACCAAGACACAATATAACCGGCGATAATATATTTAAAATTGGAGTGATTTTATTGTATAACTTAGATAAAAACAACTCTGCTACGACCATTCCAATTATGAAATCAAAAACTATCGGGTTGGCTAAAAATGAAACATTCCTAAATAAAGAGTCTTCGTTTAAATATACATTTTGGGCATCGAACGATAATGATCCAGAGTTTGATAATTGCAGGGATACTAATATTACTATTATGATTATTGAACAGAACAAAGTCCTGTAACGTGAGCTGATAAACAAAGAAATTGCAAATGCGGTGTAAAAGTACATTTCATAAGTCAAAGTCCATGCTGGAATTAACAAGCTAAAACCATACGCCGGAGAAGACTCGGAAGGATTTAGTGGTATTAAAAATATACTTTTAACTATTTGCCATCCATCAATGATTTTACCTTCCATTACATTGTCGTAATAACATACAAAAAGAATATAGAAAATAAGGCAAAGTAAATAAACAGGCATTATCCTTAATACTCGTTTTATAGAGAAATCTATTGCCCTTATCTTTCCTGATGAGATATTACCTTGTGTAGTATATACAATAATAAACCCACTAATAAAGAAAAAAAGATCAACACCAAATGGTGAGTTAGAAATAAATATATTAAAAAAATGAGTTGATGGAACCATTGGTGAAATAATTATCGCAAAGTGCGATAAAACAACCAAGGATACTGCAAAACCACGAAGTGTCTGAATCCCGTCTAAGGATTTGGTTTTTGAATGAAGCCTTTCCACGAATAAATCCTTTTGATGATTTAATGTCTCGTAATTTATCGGAGTTTACCACCTAACATCAATCTGATCAGCACTTGATCATTTTCAAAAGCTGAAATGCTGTATATATACAGTAATCAGGAGGTGCATCATGGGATTTCCGAGTCCAGCGCAAGACTATGTTGAGCAACGCATATCACTAGACCAGCGCATCATAACCAGGCCAGCGGCTACGTAATTCATGTGAGCAGGTTCGACACACTACCGGGAAGGCATCCTTAGCGGCGCCCTTCTTGTCGTTGATGCGTCACTTACGCCATGCGACGGCTCATTGCTGGTTTGCAGATTGGAAGGTGAGCTGAAGATTAAGCGGTATCGCAATCATCCAAAGGCGCACCTTGAGGATTTGCAGACGGTAAGGCGGTAAGAGATACCTGCGCATGATGACGGGACGAGCCCCGATGCGATATTTGGTGTTATCACATACATCATCAATGATGCGCGTGCAGGTGAGTTTGATGATTGCCCGGCGATGTGAGGTTTTGTGTTATGCTGACCGCATATCCCGTAGCGTTATGTTGCAAACATGTAACAAGTCGGCATTCTTTCCATGTGATGAATTGAGTTGCTTTTATTAAACCGGACAACATACCGGACATAAAACGAAGTGTTCTCAAATTGTAATCAGTTAAAACATGGAGTTACCTACAGAATGCGTCTCTTACTCGCAGAAGATAATCGTGAGCTGGCTCACTGGCTGGAGAAAGCGCTGGTGCAGGAAGGCTTTGCCGTGGACTGCGTCTCCGACGGACGTGCCGCCGACCATCTGCTGCAGGGTGAAAACTACGCGGTCGCTATTCTGGACATCGGCATGCCCGGTTTTGACGGCCTGGAAGTGGTCCACCGCCTCAGAAAACGGGGGCAGACGCTGCCGGTGCTGTTTCTTACCGCCCGCAGCAACGTGGCGGATCGGGTGAAGGGACTGAACGCCGGGGCAGATGACTATCTGCCAAAACCATTTGAGCTGGAGGAGCTTGACGCGCGTTTGCGCGCCCTGTTGCGCCGAAGCGAGGGTCGAACGCAGGAGCGTCAGCGCCTTGGGGAGCTGGAGTATGACGACGAGGGCTTTTTCCTGCTGCGCGATGAACCGCTTTCCCTGACGCCGCGGGAGCTCTCCCTGCTGAAAGTGCTGATGCACCGCCGGACCCGTCCGGTTTCACGACAGCAGCTTTTCGACCAGGTGTTCAGCCTGAACGACGACGTCAGCCCTGAAAGCATCGATCTCTATATTCACCGGTTGCGTAAGAAGCTGACCGGCAGCGGCGTGCGGATAACCACCCTTCGGGGGCTTGGGTACGTGCTGGAGTGCGGCGATGAGGTGGGTTAAGCCGCAGTCGCTCTATCTGCAGCTGCTGCTTTTCCTGGGCCTGCCGCTGCTGCTGCTGTGGGGATTGTCGGCCTTTAACAGCTACGTTAGCGCGCTGCAGGCGGCCACGCAGGCCTACGATCGCACGCTGTTATCCTCTGCCCGCACCATCTCCGAGCGGCTGGAGGTGCGCAACGGCAGGCTGGCGGTGGGCGTGCCCTGGGTGGTGCTCGACAGCTTTGAGCTCAACATGAACGACCGGCTCTACTATAAGGTGGTCGACCCCGACGGACGGGTGATCTCCGGCTATGACGATCTGCCGAAGATGCCGCCTGCGACGTCGCGCACCACGCTCTATCCGGCGCTGGCCTGGTTTTACCACACCGAATATCGCGGCCAGGCGATTCGGGTGGCGCGCCTGCTGCAGCCCGTCAATGAAGATAATGTTTTTGGCATGGCGGAGATTTACGTCGCCGAGACGCTCCAGTCCCGCCGCTATCTCGCCAGCCAGCTGCTCTTTTCATCCTGGGTTTCACAGGGGCTGCTGGTGCTGCTGACGCTGGTGCTGACCGCATGGCTGCTGCGCCGCGTGCTGCGCCCAATGCGCCAGCTTTCGTCACTGATGGTGCGGCGCGAGCCGGGCCTGCTCGCACCGCTGCCGGAGCTGCTGCCCTGGTCCGAGACCCGGCTGCTGATAGTCGCCTTTAACCGCTATATCGACCGGCTGCGCGGCGTGCTTTCGCGTCAGGAACGCTTTAACGCGGATGCGTCGCACCAGCTCAAAACGCCGCTGGCGGTGCTTAAAACCCAGGCCTCCGTCGCCCTCGCGCGTCAGGATCCCGCCCTGTGGCAGGAGAGCCTGCGGGCAATGAATGTCACGCTGGACGACACTATCGTGCTCACCGAGCGGCTGCTGCAGCTTTCAGCGGTGAAGGGAAAAGAGCAGGGGGATCGTCATTTTACGCCTGTGGATCTGGTTCAGGTGGTGCAGAACTGCTGCTTTTCCCGGCTGGCGCAGGCGCGGAGCAAGGCGATCGATTTGGGATATGACGGTGTACAGCAGCCGGTCACGATCGAAGGCGATGACGTTCTGCTGGGCGAGCTGTGCGCCAACCTGCTGGAGAACGCGATTAAATATACGCCTGCAGGCGGGACCGTGACCGTTTTCCTGCGCGTGGATGGCGGCGTCGTTGAGCTGAGCGTTGAGGACAGCGGCCCCGGCATTGAAGAGGATCAGATCTACCAGGCGATGCAGCCTTTCCACCGTCTGGACAACGTCGGGAACGCCGCCGGTTCCGGAATTGGGCTGGCGCTGGCGGCGGATATCGCCCGGCTGCATCGCAGCCATATGCAGCTGACCCGCAGCGAAACGCTGGGTGGCCTTTGCGTCAAAATGCGCTTTCTGCTGCTTACGTAAAAAAGCCGAGGGTTTCAAATCGTTACAATCTTCCTGTCCGCCGCACGCAGAGTGCTTGATCCCCCGCAGACTCAGGTTAAAATCTCGCGGTTTTGGGGACTTCTCTATAATTATGCAGGATCGCGATAATGAAAAAAGTGGCATTACTGGGCCTCGGCCTGATGGTTGTATCTGCGGCGGCTAACGCCATTAGCATTAATGGTTCGGCGGGTCAGGACTATACCCACCTCGGTTTTGGCATGGGTACTGACACCTCCGGTCTGGCAATGACCGGCGGCTGGACGCACAACGATGACGACGGCGACGCGGCAAGCCTCGGCCTCGGTCTGAATATTCCTCTTGGCCCATTCCTGGCCACCGTTGGCGGTAAAGGTATCTACACCAACCCGAACGACGGTGATGAAGGGTACGCAGCGGCAGTGGGCGGCGGCCTGCAGTGGAAAATTGGCGACAGCTTCGGCCTGTTTGGTGAGTACTACTACTCTCCGGATTCCCTCTCCAGCGGCATCGACAGCTATGAAGAAGCCAACGCCGGCGCGCGCTGGACCATCATGCGTCCGATTACCATCGAAGCGGGCTACCGTTATCTGAACCTTGCCGGTAAAGACGGCAACCGCGATAACGCGCTGGCTGACGGCCCGTACGTGGGCGTGAGCGCAGGCTTCTAATCGTTCCGGCGCGGCGTTCCGTCGCGCCAGTTTCTCTCATCTCCACCCCGCGTTTGCGCTATAGTGTTTTGACCAAATAAGCGGGAGAACACAATGATTAACGTGGAGATGTTATCCACCGGCGACGAAGTGCTGCACGGACAGATTATTGATACCAATGCTGCCTGGCTTGCCGATCTTTTCTTTGAGCAAGGATTACCGTTAACGCGCCGCAATACGGTAGGAGACAACCTTGAGTCCCTGGTCAGCATTTTGCGCGAGCGTAGCGAACAGTGCGACGTGCTGATCGTGAATGGCGGGCTCGGCCCCACCGGTGACGATCTCAGCGCGCTGGCCGCCGCGACCGCAAAAGGCGAAGGGCTGGTGCTGCACGAGGCGTGGCTTTCGCAGATGGAACGCTTCTTCTCCGAACGTGGCCGCGTCATGGCCCCCAGCAACCGCAAGCAGGCTGAAATTCCCGCCAGCGCCGAGCTGGTTGATAACCCGGTCGGTACCGCATGCGGGTTTGCCATGCAGATGAACCGCTGCCTGATGTTCTTCACGCCGGGCGTGCCCTCCGAATTTAAGGTAATGGTCGAGCAGCAGATCCTGCCGCGCCTTCGCCAGCGTTTTACTCTGCCTGAACCTCCGCTGTGCCTGCGCCTGACCACCTTTGGCCGCTCGGAAAGCGATCTGGCCCAGAGCCTTGACCACCTTCCGCTGCCGCCGGGCGTCTCCATGGGCTATCGCTCCTCTATGCCGATCATTGAACTCAAATTAACAGGACCGGCCACGCAGAAAGAGGCGATGCTGGCCCTGTGGCCTGAGGTGCAGCGCGTGGCGGGCGAAAGCCTGATTTTTGAAGGGACGGAAGGGTTGCCTGAGCAGATTGCAAAACATCTGCAGACTCGCCAGCTCAGCGTGACCTTAAGCGAGCAGTTCACCGGTGGCCTGCTGGCGCTGCAATTGTCGCGCGTCAACGCGCCGCTGCTCGCCAGCGAAGTGGTGCCGTTTCAGCAGGAGACCCTGGCGCAAACCGCCCGCTGGGCTTCCGAAAGAAGGGTGAAGCATTTTGCCGGTCTGGCGCTGTTTGTCGGCGGGCTGGATGAGGATTACCTCAACTTCGCGCTGGCGACGCCGGAAGGCACCTGGGCGCTGCGGGTAAAAATGAGCATCACCCGCCACAGCCTGGCGGTGCGTCAGGAGGTGTGCGCCATGATGGCGCTGAATATGCTGCGCCGCTGGCTCAACGGCAAAGAGGTCGCCAGCGAGCACGGCTGGATTAACGTTGTCGAGTCGCTGTTCGTTGAGTAATGCCTGTGCCGGGGCCTTTCGCCCCGGCAACGTTCAGCCCAGCGCTTTCGCCAGCAGGGTAATCGGATGTTCGCAGCGCTTGCTGGTGGACATCTCAATCTGCCATTTACAGGTTTCGCAGTCCGTCACCACGATATCCGCGCCGCTCTCTTCAATCTGGCGGAACAGCGTGGCACCAATTGCCTGCGAGGTTTCGTAGTTTTCACGCTTAAAGCCGTAGGTGCCTGCGATGCCGCAGCAGCGCGAATCCAGCACCGTCAGCTCCAGCCCCGGAATTAACCGCAGCAGCTCCAGCGTATAAAGCGACCAGCCCATTTTCTCCATATGACACGGGGTGTGATAGACCACCTTCAGCGGCAATGTTCCCAGCGGCAACGTCTGTCCGCTGTCCAGCTTGCGCCAGAGGAAGCGCGTCGCCAGCTCGATATGCTCGCGCAGTCCGGCGTTATCCACGTCCAGCAGGTGCGGATACTCATCGCGCAGGGTGAAGGTGCAGGTGGACGACGTCGCCAGCACCGGCATGCCTTTATCGACAATCGCTTCGCGCAGGGAGGTGACGTTGCTTTTGGCCTGCCTGCGCGCTTTATCGGTAAACCCGTTGGCAATCAGCGGCACGCCGCAGCACTTCTCTTTGCTAAGCAGCTGTACGCCGGTTCCCATGGCGTTCAGCACCTTCAGCAGGTCTTTTCCCAGCTGCGGGTGGTTGTAGTTCACATAGCAGCCGTGGAAAAAGGCTACCCGATCGTCGTACTGCGCCTGCTGCTCCGCGACGGTTTTATACCAGCGACGGAAGGTGCCGTGAGAATATTTTGGCAGGCTGCGGTGATGGTCTATTTTAAGCGTGGCATCCAGCAGCTGACGCACCGGCTTGAGTGAGGTTGCGGCATTTACCAGCGGGGCAAACGGCGTGGAGACGCTGCCCATCAGATCGGTATGGCTCAGGATCGCATCGCGCAGTGTCGGCTTTTGCGTGCTGTAGCGCGCCCGGGCGCGCTGGATGATGTCGCCGATTTTCACGTCCGACGGGCAGGCGACCTCGCAGCGCTTGCAGTTGATGCAGTATTTCAGCGCCTCGTCGTACAGCCTGCCGTCCTTCAGGCGCAGGCGCTCGCCGTCCGGCCCGGCCTGCTTTGGCCCAGGGTAGCGCGGGTTTACGCCGCTGACCGGGCAGACGGTGGTACAGACCGTGCATTTAATGCAGCTTTCGAAACGGGTATCGTTCATTGTTCAGCCTCCACGCGCTGGATAATCTGCTCGGCTACATACAGCGCCGTGACGGCGCAAACCCCGCCGCCGCATCCCTGGGGGATCGGATCGTATCCGCCCAGCAGCGAGCCGATGGCAAAAAGATTACCGACGGGTATACCGGAAAGCTGCGGATGTAGCCGGTTATCGACAATTACGCCAAACTGCTGCCAGGGCTGCGGCGTGAAGAAATCACACTGATACCAGTCCGCGCGGGAAGCGGTTTGCCGCACATCCAGCCCCATAATCGCTTCCCGGATGCCCTCCCGGCTGCTCAGCAGCCCGTTGCTGAAGAAGCTCCCGCTCGCCAGCACCGTATAGCGGGCGCGAAGCGGAATATCCTCGTGGTTGCGCGTCCAGATTTCGCTCACCGCGCCGTCGGTCAGGGTGATTTTTTTCACCTCGTCACCCGCCATCCACACGCCGCCCTGCGCAACAAACTGGCGCTGAAGCTGGGTGTGCAGACGAATGCCGGGTACGGAAGGGGGAAGCGTCGGCAGTAAACCGAGCGTGCAGGGCAGACGATCCGAGAGCCAGCGCCAGAGCCGGTTGTCGTTTAAACCAAAGCAGGCGGGCATTAACAGAGCATCGCAGGTTTCACCGAGCGGCCTGAGCGCGTCATACAGCAGCGGCCATTTGTCCTCGTTATCCAGAAAACGGGCGATATTCACCGCGCGAAACTCGCTCGGGTTATCGCGCAGGATATCCAGCTCGGGCAGCTCTATTTCTGCCGTGTCGGCGTTGATGCCCTGGCGACAGAGCGAGGCCGCCGCGAGATGGGGTTGAAAATCCAGAAAGCCGCTAATACCCACCACCCGCATTCGTCCCGCGCTGACGGGGGCCACGGGGACTTCCTCCGGGCTGAGCCACGCGGAGCGCAGGGTGCCGAGCGGTGTGATGCGCTGGTGATTTTGCCTGGCGCTTCCCTTCAGACGCGCGCCGCAGCCCGCCAGCAGCGCTTCGGCTTCCAGCGCAAAGCGGTCAATATGCTGCGCGCCAACCAGGTGATAGGGGTGCTCCGGCGGCAGCCTGTCGCGGTACGCTTCGTCCACCAGATCCAGCGATCCCGACGAGAAGTGCAGGGCGCTCTGGCCGCGGGTGATAATGGCGCAGCGCAGCCCCTGCTTCGTGAGTTTGATGCCGCAGAGCAAGCCTGCCAGCCCGCCGCCGACGATTACGGTATCAAATTTCATCGTGTTGCTCCTTCTCCAGGCCGCAAAGCCCCTGATAGACCCAGCGGGTAAATTCGCTTTCGCGCAGGGCATCGCCCCAGGCGACAGGCTGAATACCTTTCCAGCGCTCGTTCAAAAACGCGCTGAGCTGATCGAGCGACTGGGTGGCGGTGGTGGTATGAAAACGCTGCAGCAGCCCGGCGGCACGGCAGGCGCACAGCTCGCCCTGACAGGTCCCCATTCCGACGCGGGTGCGGCGGCGGAGATCCAACAGGCTGTTGACCGTCAGGTTCTCTACCGCGTACTGCACTTCGCCTGCGGTAACGGCTTCGCACTCGCACACCAGGCTGCGGCTCAGTCGTCCTTCACCGAGCCACTGCGGCGTTCTGTCGCCGTGGCGGTAGATGGCCGAACCGCGCAGCGGCGCGGGCAGGGAGATGATTTTTTGCAGCGTTTTTTCGGTAGACTGGCGCGATCCCGGCAACGGCTGTTCTGCGGTAACGCACGGTTCGGTATTTCCGAGCTTGCGGCAGACGGCATCGGTCGCCCACTCGGCCATCAGCCGGTAGGTCATCAGCTTGCCGCCGGTAATGGTGATAAACCCGTCCATGCCGTCGCGCTCGGCGTGATCGAGCAGCACGATGCCCCGGCTGACGTTACGTCCGCTCGGATCGTTATCGCTGGCGACAAGGGGACGCACGCCCGCGTAGGCGCGCAGGATACGCGTCTGCGCCATCACCGGCGCCAGCTTTTCCCCTTCGCGCAGCAGAATATCCACTTCTTCGGCGGTGACCCGGTTGACGTCAATGTCGCTGTAGTCAACGTGCGTTGACGTCGTACCGATGAGCGAAATGGTGTCGCCCGGCACCAGAATGTCGGCGTCAGACGGTTTGCGGCAGCGGTTGATGACGTGGTTATTGATGCGGTGGTCAAGGATCAGCAGCGAACCTTTGGCCGGGAACATGCGGATGGATAAGTCGGCGTATTCCGCGATGCGCTGGCCCCAGATCCCCGCCGCGTTGACCACCACGGCGGCGTGCAGCTCGCTGTGCTCGTTATACTGCGTATCAAACACCCGCACGCCGCAGATGCGATGACCCTCGCGGATAAGCCCGGTCACTTCATGTCCGGTCAGAATGCGCGCGCCATGCTCGCGTGCGTCCAGCATGTTGGCGGCGGTCAGGCGGAACGGATCGACGGTGCCGTCAGGCACCTTCACCGCGCCGATCAGCGTCGGGTTCACCGACGGCTCCAGCCGCCGGGCCAGCGCCGGATCCATGGCCTCCGCCTGAATGCCCGCTGCAGTACAGGCGGTTATAAAGGTTGACTGAAAGGCGAGGTCATCTTCGGGAAGGGTAATAAAGAGGCCGTCGGTCGGCTCTATGCAGTGTCGGGCGATACGCTTGAGGATCTGGTTTTCAGCGATACATTCGCGCGCGGATTCACCGTCGGTGACCGCATACCGCGCGCCGCTGTGCAGCAGGCCGTGGTTACGCCCCGTCGCGCCGGTGGCAATATCGTGGCGCTCCAGAAGCGTGACGCTTAAGCCGCGAAGGGCGCAGTCGCGTGCGATGCCGGCGCCGGTTGCGCCACCGCCAATGATAATCACATCGCTGTAGCGTGGATCGTGAATTGTCATTGCCTTTCCTCTATGTTCGTTTTTTAGCATTTAGCCACATAAAACGTGTGGTTTGTTTGATTTCGAACATAAACGCGCGAAATTCGAAACTGAAACGTGATTTCATGCGCTTTTTTGCGCATTCTGTCATATTTCTGTAACAATCTGTGCGTTGATTCACAGTAACAAACCGCATGTTTTTTTAACATCCCCGCCTCTGTAACCGGGCGCGAGATGCCTGGTCATTTTTTGAAAGGCCACGGAGGCTGTTATGCTCAGTATCTTCAAACCTGCGCCGCATCGGGCGCGACTGCCAGAGGCAGAGATCGATCCTCTCTACCGCCGTCTGCGTTGGCAAATCTTCCTCGGGATCTTCTTCGGGTATGCGGCGTACTATCTTGTACGTAAAAACTTTGCGCTCGCCATGCCGTATCTGGTGGAGCAGGGCTTCTCTCGCGGCGACCTGGGCTTCGCGCTGTCGGGGATCTCCATCGCCTACGGTTTTTCCAAATTCATCATGGGTTCCGTGTCGGACCGCTCGAATCCGCGCGTGTTCCTGCCCGCCGGTCTGATCCTCGCGGCAGCGGTCATGCTGTTCATGGGCTTTGTGCCGTGGGCGACGTCCAGCATTGCCATCATGTTCGTGCTGCTGTTCCTCTGCGGCTGGTTCCAGGGGATGGGGTGGCCGCCGTGCGGACGTACCATGGTGCACTGGTGGTCGCAGAAGGAGCGTGGCGGCATTGTGTCGGTGTGGAACTGCGCGCATAACGTCGGGGGTGGGCTTCCACCTCTGCTGTTCCTGCTGGGGATGGCCTGGTTCAACGACTGGCACGCGGCGCTCTACATGCCTGCCTTTGGTGCTATTCTGGTGGCGATTATTGCCTTCGCACTGATGCGCGACACGCCGCAGTCCTGCGGGCTGCCGCCAATCGAAGAGTACAAAAACGACTATCCGGATGACTACAGCGAGAAGCACGAAGAAGAGCTGACCGCGAAACAGATCTTCATGAAGTACGTACTGCCGAACAAGCTGCTGTGGTACATCGCGGTGGCGAACGTGTTCGTATACCTGCTGCGCTACGGCATCCTCGACTGGTCCCCGACCTACCTGAAAGAGGTGAAGCATTTCGCGCTGGATAAATCCTCCTGGGCGTACTTCCTGTATGAATACGCCGGGATCCCGGGCACGCTGATTTGCGGCTGGATGTCGGACAAAGTGTTTAAAGGCAACCGCGGCGCAACGGGCGTGTTCTTTATGACCCTGGTGACCATCGCGACTGTCGTTTACTGGCTTAACCCGCCGGGTAACCCATCAGTAGACATGGCCTGTATGATCGTTATCGGCTTCCTGATCTACGGCCCGGTGATGCTGATCGGTCTGCACGCGCTGGAGCTGGCGCCGAAAAAAGCGGCGGGCACTGCGGCAGGCTTTACCGGTCTGTTTGGCTACCTCGGCGGTTCCGTCGCGGCGAGCGCTATCGTGGGCTACACCGTTGACTTCTTCGGCTGGGACGGCGGCTTTATGGTGATGATCGGCGGCAGCGTGCTGGCGGTTCTGCTGCTGGTTGTTGTGATGATCGGCGAGAAACGTCACCACGCGGAAGTGCTGGCGCGTCGTCAATAAGGAGCATTGCGATGAAATTAACTCCATTAACCACCGGCCTGCTGCTGGCAGGCCTGATGACAGGCTCTGCCCTGGCGGCGGATAAAATCGTTATCGCCCACCGCGGTGCCAGCGGCTATCTGCCGGAGCATACGCTGCCGGCGAAAGCGATGGCCTATGCCCAGGGCGCGGATTACCTGGAGCAGGATCTGGTGATGACGAAGGACGACCAGCTGGTCGTCCTGCATGACCACTATCTTGACCGCGTCACGGACGTGGCGGAGCGTTTCCCGGACCGCGCGCGCAAAGACGGTCGTTACTACGCCATCGACTTTACCCTGGATGAAATTCGCTCTCTGAAGTTTACCGAAGGCTTTGAGATTGAAAACGGCAAGAAGGTGCAGGTCTACCCGGGACGTTTCCCGATGGGCAAATCTGACTTCCGGATCCATACCTTCCAGGAAGAGATTGAGTTTGTTCAGGGGCTGAACCACTCGACCGGTAAAAATATCGGTATCTACCCGGAAATCAAAGCGCCGTGGTTCCACCATCAGGAAGGGAAGGACATTGCCGCGAAGACGCTGGAGGTGCTGAAACTGTACGGCTACACCAGCAAGAAGGACAAAGTTTACCTGCAGTGTTTTGACGCCGCCGAGCTGAAGCGCATCAAAACCGAGCTGGAGCCGAAGATGGGGATGGATCTCAATCTGGTGCAGCTGATTGCCTACACCGACTGGAACGAAACCCAGGAGAAACAGCCGGACGGGAAGTGGGTGAACTACAGCTACGACTGGATGTTCAAGCCGGGCGCGATGAAGCAGATTGCGCAGTACGCTGACGGCATCGGGCCGGATTATCACATGCTGGTGGCGGAAGGCTCAACGCCTGGCCACGTGAAGCTGACGGCGATGGTGAAAGAGGCGCACGCCAGCAAGATGCAGGTGCATCCGTACACGGTGCGTGCCGACCAGCTGCCGCCATATGCCACCGATGTGAATCAGCTTTACGAGGTGTTGTATAAGCAGGCGGACGTGGACGGGCTGTTTACGGATTTCCCGGATAAAGCGGTGACGTTCTTAAAATAGAAAAAAGGGCCGTAAGGCCCTTTTTTACATCTCGATCTCAATATCGCCTTTTGCCCGACAGCAGCAGGGCAAAATTTCCCCTTCACTGATAAAGGCCAGCGGTTCGGTCAGCCAGTCCACCTGGCCTGCGACCAGACGGCAGCGGCAGGAGCCGCAATAGCCTTCACGACACTGGTACTCTACCTCCACCTGATGCGCTTCAAGCGCCACCAGCAGGGAAGGGTGCTCTTCCTGGCACAGCACTTCGGTGCCAGAAAGGCTCAGCGTTACGCGCGTCATCAGAGCTGGAAGTCGCTCAGGTCGTCGGTGTTGACTTCAGAATCAATCTGACCGACCAGATAAGAGCTCACTTCCACTTCCTGCGGCGCAACCTGCACGTTATCGGATACCAGCCAGGTGTTGATCCACGGAATCGGGTTAGAGCGCGTCTGGAACGGCAGGTCCAGACCAACCGCCTGCATGCGGATGTTGGTGATGTACTCCACGTACTGGCACAGAATATCTTTGTTCAGGCCAATCATGGAGCCGTCGCGGAACAGGTAGTCTGCCCACTCTTTCTCCTGCTGCGCCGCCAGCACGAACAGGTCGTAGCACTCCTGCTTGCACTCTTCAGCGATTTCCGCCATCTCCGGGTCGTCCGTACCGCTGCGCAGCAGGTTCAGCATGTGCTGGGTGCCGGTCAGGTGCAGGGCTTCGTCACGAGCGATCAGACGGATGATTTTGGCGTTGCCTTCCATCAGCTTGCGCTCGGCAAAGGCGAAGGAGCAGGCGAAGCTCACGTAGAAGCGGATCGCTTCCAGGGCGTTAACGCTCATCAGGCAGAGGTACAGCTGCTTTTTCAGCGCGCGCAGGTTCACGGTAACGGTTTTGCCGTTCACGCTGTGGGTGCCTTCGCCCAGCAGATGCCAGTAGCTGGTCATCTCGATCAGCTCGTCGTAGTAGTGCGCAATGCCTTCCGCGCGCTTCTGGATCTGCTCGTTAGTGACGATATCGTCAAACACCACCGCCGGATCGTTCACGATGTTGCGGATGATGTGGGTGTAAGAGCGGGAGTGGATCGTCTCAGAGAACGCCCAGGTTTCCACCCAGGTTTCCAGCTCAGGAATCGAGATCAGCGGCAACAGCGCCACGTTCGGGCTACGGCCCTGAATGGAGTCCAGCAGCGTCTGGTACTTCAGATTGCTGATGAAAATATGCTTTTCGTGATCCGGCAGCGACTGGTAATCAATACGGTCGCGGGAAACGTCAACTTCTTCCGGACGCCAGAAGAAGGAGAGTTGCTTTTCAATCAGCTTTTCGAAGATGTCATATTTTTGCTGATCGTAGCGTGCCACGTTGACCGGCTGGCCGAAGAACATTGGCTCTTTGAGCTGGTCGTTTTTCGTCTGTGAAAAGGTGGTATATGCCATGAGTGTGTCCTGTCTTACGAAATAAAGGCGGGGATATCCCCGCCCTTCATTAGATCTTACATGCGCCGCTTTCGCAGCCATCGTCCTGAATTGACGGTACCAGGTCGTCCTGCGCGTCTTCTGCACCGTCACGGGTGTTGTGATAGTACAGCGTTTTCACGCCAAATTTGTAGGCGGTCAGCAGGTCTTTCAACAGCTGCTGCATTGGTACCTTGCCGGACGGGAAGCGCGTCGGGTCGTAGTTAGTATTGGCAGAGATCGACTGGTCGATAAACTTCTGCATGATACCCACCAGCTGCAGGTAGCCGTCGTTGTTTGGCATCTCCCACAGCAGTTCGTAGTTGTTGCCCAGCGTTTCGTAATCCGGCACCACCTGACGCAGCACGCCGTCTTTCGACGCTTTAATGCTGACGTGGCCGCGCGGTGGCTCGATGCCGTTGGTGGCGTTGGAGATCTGCGAAGAGGTCTCGGACGGCATCAGGGCAGAGAGCGTGGAGTTACGCAGGCCGTGCGTTTTGATGGACTCGCGCAGGCCTTCCCAGTCCAGGTGCAGCGGCTCGCTGACGATCGCATCCAGGTCTTTCTTATAGGTGTCGATCGGCAGAATGCCTTTTGCATAGGTGGTTTCGTTGAACCACGGGCACGCGCCTTGCTCTTTCGCCAGCTCGTTAGAGGCTTTCATCAGGTAGAACTGAATCGCTTCGAACGTCTGGTGCGTCAGGTTGTTAGCGCTGCCGTCGGAGTAACGCTTGCCGTTTTTCGCCAGCCAGTAGGCGAAGTTGATCACGCCGATACCCAGGGTACGACGGCCCATTGCGCCGCGTTTAGCGGCCGGGATTGGGTAATCCTGGTAGTCCAGCAGGGCATCCAGCGCACGTACCGCCAGCACGGCCAGCTCTTCCAGCTCGTCCAGGCTCTTAATCGCACCCAGGTTGAATGCGGAGAGCGTACACAGGGCGATTTCGCCGTTTTCGTCGTTCACGTCTTCCAGCGGTTTGGTCGGCAGGGCGATCTCCAGGCACAGGTTAGACTGGCGCACTGGCGCAACCGCCGGATCAAACGGGCTGTGGGTGTTGCAGTGGTCAACGTTCTGGATGTAGATACGGCCGGTAGAGGCGCGCTCCTGCATCATCAGGGAGAACAGGTCTACCGCCTTCAGGCGCTGTTTACGGATGCTGTCGTCTTTTTCATATTTGGTGTACAGACGCTCGAACTCGTCCTGATCGGCGAAGAACGCGTCGTACAGGCCCGGGACGTCGGACGGGCTGAACAGGGTGATATCTTCCCCTTTCAGCAGACGGGTGTACATCAGCTTGTTGATCTGCACGCCGTAGTCCATGTGACGCACGCGGTTGCCTTCCACGCCGCGGTTGTTTTTCAGTACCAGCAGGCTTTCCACTTCCAGGTGCCACATTGGGTAGAACAGGGTCGCTGCGCCGCCGCGCACGCCGCCCTGAGAGCAGGATTTTACCGCCGTCTGGAAGTGCTTGTAGAACGGGATACAGCCGGTGTGGAACGCTTCACCGCCGCGAATCGGGCTGCCCAGCGCGCGGATGCGACCGGCGTTGATGCCGATACCGGCACGCTGGGAGACGTATTTCACGATGGCGCTGGAGGTGGCGTTGATGGAATCCAGGCTGTCACCACACTCGATCAGTACGCAAGAGCTGAACTGACGGGTAGGGGTGCGCACGCCAGACATGATCGGCGTTGGCAGAGAAATTTTGAACGTCGATACCGCATCGTAGAAACGCTTCACGTAGTCCAGACGGGTGTCGCGCGGGTAGTTTGAGAACAGGCAGGCAGCCACCAGAATATAGAGGAACTGGGCGCTTTCGTAGATCTCACCGGTCACACGGTTCTGAACCAGGTATTTGCCTTCGAGCTGCTTCACCGCCGCGTAGGAGAAGTTCATGTCGCGCCAGTGATCGATAAACCCGTTCATCTGCTCGAACTCTTCTTCCGTATAGTCTTCCAGCAGATGCGTGTCGTATTTGCCCAGCTCAACCATTTTCACCACGTGATCGTAAAGCTTTGGCGGCTCGAACTGGCCGTAGGCTTTCTTACGCAGGTGGAAAATCGCCAGACGCGCAGCGAGGTACTGATAATCCGGTGCGTCGCGGGAGATCAGATCCGCCGCTGCTTTGATAATGGTTTCGTGGATATCAGACGTTTTGATGCCGTCGTAGAACTGAATGTGGGAACGCAGTTCAACCTGGGAGATAGATACGTTGTTCAGCCCTTCTGCTGCCCAGTCGAGAACTCGATGGATTTTGTCCAGATTGATACGCTCGGTAGTACCGTCGCGCTTTGTCACCAGCAGACTCTGATTCATGTGGGTTTTACCTGTCCGTGAAATAAAAAATATCCCCCGCTTATCCACAGATCCGTCTTGTGACTAACTCTGTGGATAAATACTACATATAGGGGGTTTGCGATAAGAAAAACGCTATATGGTGAGTATTCTAGTATCGAATCTTTTCAGCACAAGGGTTGATTTTGAGGTTAAATTGAGGTTGTGAAAGGGTAAAAAAGCGTAAGTCCTCGTACCGTAAGGCCTGGAAGAGATGTCAATAATTTAGAAAAAAAATTCAAAATTTGATCGAGTGCTGATTTCTTCAACGGGAGGTCAGAATTGCGCAACATGATGTCGCGCAATCATTATAAGAATAACGGATGACGTTAGTCGTTTTTGGCGGTTGTATGCAACATATAGTTAACATCCACGCCCGGGGCAAGTTTGAATTTATCCGTTAGCGGGTTGTAGTGCAGGCCCGTGATGTGCTGCTCCTTAAGCCACGTCTGGTCAACCCAGCCCAGCAATTCGGCAGGCTTGATAAACTTCTTCACGTCGTGCGTCCCTTTCGGCACCATGCGCAGCACATATTCTGCGCCGACCACGGCCATCAGCCAGGCTTTACCGTTGCGGTTAATTGTCGAGAAGAAGACCTGGCCGCCCGGCTTCACCAGTTTTGCACAGGCGTTTACCACGGACTGCGGATCCGGAACGTGCTCCAGCATCTCCATGCAGGTCACCACATCGTACTGGTGGGCATGTTTTGCCGCGTGCTCTTCTACGGTTTCCTGCACATATTCCACCTGTATACCGGACTCCAGCGCATGAAGACGGGCAACCTGTAGAGGCTCGAAGCCCATGTCCAGGCCGGTGACGGTGGCCCCTTCGCGCGCCATGCTCTCCGCCAGGATGCCGCCGCCGCAGCCGACGTCGAGCACTTTCTTACCGAACAGACCGCCGGAACGCTCCGCGATATAGCCCAGACGCAGCGGGTTAATGCGATGCAGCGGTTTGAACTCACCTTCGAGATCCCACCAGCGGGACGCCACCGCTTCAAATTTGGCAATCTCTTCGTGGTCAACGTTGTGTGCCACCGGGGATTTTTCGGCATTCATGGGCGCTTTTACTCCTTATTTAGCAAGACAAATGAGTATATCAGGCAATCCCTGTGAATAAAGCGTATAGGTTTACCTGTATCACCGCGGCTGTGTTATAATTTGCGACCTTTGAATCCGGGATACAGTAGAGGGATAGCGGTTAGATGAGCGACCTTGCGAGAGAAATTACACCGGTTAACATCGAGGAAGAGCTGAAAAGCTCCTATCTGGACTATGCGATGTCGGTCATTGTTGGCCGTGCGCTGCCGGACGTCCGCGATGGCCTGAAGCCGGTACACCGTCGCGTACTATACGCCATGAACGTATTGGGCAATGACTGGAATAAAGCCTACAAAAAATCTGCCCGTGTCGTTGGTGACGTAATCGGTAAATACCATCCCCATGGTGATTCCGCGGTGTACGACACCATTGTCCGTATGGCGCAGCCGTTCTCGCTGCGTTACATGCTGGTAGATGGTCAGGGTAACTTTGGTTCTATCGACGGCGACTCCGCCGCGGCAATGCGTTATACGGAAATCCGTCTGGCGAAGATTGCCCATGAGCTGATGGCCGACCTGGAAAAAGAGACGGTTGATTTCGTTGATAACTACGACGGCACGGAAAAAATTCCTGACGTTATGCCAACGAAGATCCCTAACCTGCTGGTGAACGGCTCGTCCGGTATCGCCGTGGGTATGGCGACCAACATTCCGCCGCACAACATCACAGAAGTGATCAACGGCTGCCTGGCCTATATCGACGATGAAGACATCAGCATTGAAGGGCTGATGGAACACATCCCGGGCCCGGACTTCCCGACGGCGGCGATCATCAACGGTCGTCGCGGCATTGAAGAAGCGTACCGCACCGGTCGTGGCAAGATTTACATCCGTGCTCGCGCCGAAGTGGAAGCGGACGCCAAAACCGGCCGTGAAACTATCATTGTTCACGAGATCCCGTATCAGGTGAACAAAGCGCGTCTGATTGAAAAAATCGCTGAGCTGGTAAAAGAGAAACGCGTTGAAGGCATCAGCGCGCTGCGTGACGAGTCTGACAAAGACGGTATGCGCATCGTGATTGAAATCAAGCGCGACGCGGTGGGTGAGGTTGTGCTGAACAACCTGTACTCCCAGACTCAGCTTCAGGTCTCCTTCGGTATCAACATGGTTGCGCTGCACCATGGTCAGCCGAAGATCATGAACCTGAAAGAGATCCTGAGCGCGTTTGTGCGTCACCGCCGCGAAGTGGTGACCCGTCGTACCATCTTCGAACTGCGCAAAGCGCGCGATCGCGCTCATATCCTTGAAGCACTGGCCGTTGCGCTGGCGAACATCGATCCGATCATCGAGCTGATCCGTCGTGCGCCGACGCCGGCAGAAGCGAAAGCGTCGCTGGTTGCGCGTCCGTGGGATCTGGGCAACGTGGCGGCGATGCTGGAACGTGCGGGCGACGACGCCGCGCGTCCTGAGTGGCTCGAGCCTGAATTCGGCGTGCGTGACGGTCAGTACTACCTGACTGAACAGCAGGCCCAGGCGATTCTGGATCTGCGCCTGCAGAAGCTGACCGGCCTTGAGCATGAAAAACTGCTCGACGAGTACAAAGAGCTGCTGGAGCAAATTGCCGAGCTGCTGCACATCCTGGGTAGCGCCGAGCGCCTGATGGAAGTGATCCGCGAAGAGCTGGAACTGGTCCGCGATCAGTTCGGCGACGAGCGCCGCACCGAAATCACCGCGAACAGCTCTGATATCAACATTGAAGATCTGATCAACCGCGAAGACGTGGTAGTGACCCTGTCTCACCAGGGTTACGTGAAGTATCAGCCTCTGACCGACTACGAAGCACAGCGTCGTGGCGGCAAAGGTAAATCTGCGGCACGTATTAAAGAAGAAGACTTCATTGACCGTCTGCTGGTGGCCAACACCCACGACACGATCCTCTGCTTCTCCAGCCGTGGCCGTCTGTACTGGATGAAGGTCTATCAGCTGCCGGAAGCGAGCCGCGGTGCGCGCGGTCGTCCAATCGTCAACCTGCTGCCGCTGGAAGCGAACGAACGTATCACCGCCATCCTGCCGGTACGCGAGTACGAAGAGGGCGTGAACGTCTTTATGGCGACCGCCAGCGGTACCGTGAAGAAAACCGCGCTGACCGAGTTCAGCCGTCCGCGTTCTGCCGGTATTATTGCGGTAAACCTGAACGAAGGCGACGAGCTGATCGGTGTGGATCTGACCTCCGGTTCTGATGAAGTGATGCTGTTCTCTGCGGCCGGTAAAGTGGTGCGCTTCAAAGAGAACGCCGTGCGCGCAATGGGTCGTACGGCGACCGGCGTGCGCGGTATTAAGCTGGCGGGTGAAGACTCCGTTGTTTCCCTGATCGTACCACGTGGCGAAGGCGCAATCCTGACCGTCACCCAGAACGGCTACGGTAAACGTACGGCGGAAAGCGAATACCCGACCAAGTCACGCGGCACGCAGGGCGTTATCTCCATTAAGGTCACCGAGCGCAACGGGTCCGTTGTGGGCGCGGTGCAGGTGGACGATGCCGACCAGATTATGATGATCACCGATGCCGGTACGCTGGTGCGTACGCGCGTATCCGAGATCAGCGTGGTGGGCCGTAACACCCAGGGCGTTATCCTCATCCGTACGGCGGAAGATGAAAACGTGGTCGGTCTGCAGCGCGTTGCTGAGCCGGTGGACGACGAAGAGCTCGATTCCATCGACGGCAGCGTCGCGGAAGGTGATGATGAAATCGCACCGGAAGCAGAGAGCGACGACGACGCAGCGGATGACGCTGACGAGTAATCTCTTCTGACGCATAAAGGGCCGGATTCCGGCCCTTTTCTTTTGCAGATGCAGATACGTGAACGTTGCGACAAGCCGCGTTTACCGCTACCTTAACCACATTCTTTTGACCCCGACGGCGGAGCCTCGCCCCTTTGAAATACCTCGTCTCCTTTCGTACCACGCTGAAAGTTTCTCGCTATCTGTTCCGGGCGCTGGCGCTCCTGCTTTGGCTACTGGTGGCCTTGCTGTCGGTGTTTTACATCGTCAATGCGCTGAACCAGAAAGAAGCGGAGATCCGCCAAGAGTTTAATTTAAGCTCCGATCAGGCCCAGCGCTACATTCAGCGAACGTCTGACGTGATGAAGGAGCTGAAGTATATTGCCGAAAATCGGCTGACGGCAGAAAACGGTATTCTTGCCCTGCGCGGGCGCAATGACAAAACCGAAGTGCCGGACTTCCAGCCGCTGTTCCCGGACTCTGATTGCTCCACCATGAGCAGCACCTGGCGCGGGTCGCTGGAATCTCTCGCCTGGTTTATGCGCTACTGGCGCGACAACTTCTCCGCCGCCTACGACCTTAACCGCGTATTCCTGATTGGCAGTGAAAACCTCTGCATGGCTGACTTTGGCCTGCGCGATGTGCCCGTCGAGCGCGATGATGCGCTGAAAAGCCTGCACGAGCGTATTGTGAAATATCGCAATGCGCCGCAGGACGAGCGCGGGAACAACATTTTCTGGATTAGCCAGGGGCCGCGCATGGGCGTGGGCTATTTCTACGCGCTGACGCCGGTCTACCTGGGTAATCGTCTGCAGGCGCTGCTGGGGATTGAACAGACCATCCGCATGGAAAACTTCTTCACGCCGGGCAGCCTGCCGATGGGCGTGACCATTCTGGATGAAAACGGGCATCAGCTGATCTCACTCGCCGGGCCGGATAAAAGTTTGAACGTCGATCCGCACTGGATGCAGGAACGCTCATGGTTTGGCTACACCTCCGGCTTCCGCGAGCTGGTGCTGAAAAAAAGCCTGCCGCCATCGTCGCTGAGCATTGTTTACTCGCTGCCGGTGGATATGGTCCTTGAGCGGATACGCATTCTTATTATGAATGCGATCCTGCTGAACCTGCTGGTGGGCGGGGCGCTATTTACGCTGGCGCGTATGTATGAGCGGAGAATCTTTATTCCCGCCGAAAGTGACGCCCAGCGTCTGGAGGAGCACGAGCAGTTCAACCGCAAGATTGTCGCTTCGGCTCCGGTGGGGATCTGCATTCTTCGTACCCAGGACGGGACCAACATCCTGAGTAACGAGCTGGCGCACAACTACCTGAACATGCTGACGCACGAGGACCGGCAAAGGCTGACGCAAATCATCTGCGGCCAGCAGGTGAACTTTGTCGACGTGCTCACCAGCACCCACACTAACCTGCAGATCAGCTTTGTTCATTCCCGCTATCGCAATGAAAACGTAGCGATTTGCGTGCTGGTGGATGTCTCCGCGCGCGTGAAGATGGAAGAGTCGCTGCAGGAGATGGCGCAGGCCGCGGAGCAGGCCAGCCAGTCGAAATCCATGTTCCTGGCTACCGTCAGTCACGAGCTACGTACGCCGCTGTACGGGATTATCGGTAACCTCGATCTGCTGCAGACGAAGGAATTGCCGAAAGGCGTCGACCGGCTGGTAACGGCGATGAACAACTCCTCCAGCCTGCTGCTGAAGATCATCAGCGATATTCTCGACTTCTCTAAAATTGAGTCTGAGCAGCTGAAAATTGAGCCGCGCGAGTTTTCGCCGCGTGAGGTCATGAACCACATCAGCGCCAACTATCTGCCGCTGGTGGTGCGTAAACAGCTGGGGCTCTACTGCTTCATTGAACCGGACGTGCCGCTGACGCTGCACGGCGACCCGATGCGCCTGCAGCAGGTCATCTCTAACCTGCTCAGCAATGCCATCAAATTCACCGATATCGGCTGCATTGTGCTACACGTCTGCCGGGCGGGAGATTACCTCAGCATCCGCGTGCGCGACACGGGGGTGGGCATACCGGCCAAGGAGGTGGTACGTCTGTTCGATCCGTTCTTCCAGGTCGGCACCGGCGTGCAGCGTAACTTCCAGGGCACCGGTCTGGGGCTGGCGATTTGCGAGAAGCTCGTCAGCATGATGGACGGTGACATTTCCGTGGATACCGAGCCCGGCATGGGCAGCCAGTTCACCATCCGCATTCCGCTCTATTCCGCGCAGTATCCGGCAAAAGCCACGGTTGACGGGCTGAACGATAAGCGCTGCTGGCTGGCGGTCAATAATGCCTCGCTGAATGACTATCTGACGGCGCTGCTCGCCCATAGCGGCGTGAGGGTCTGCCGCTATGAAGGCCAGACGCCGGACGTGGACGATGTGCTCATCGCCGACGAGATGCCGGAACAGCCGTGGCAGGGGAGAGGAACGGTGCTCTTCTGCCGTCGCCACATTGGCATACCGGTTGAACGTGCGCCGGGGGAATGGGTGCACAGCGTCGCAACGCCGCATGAGCTGTTGAGCCTGCTGGCCCGTATCTATAAAGTCGAGCTGGAAGAGAACGACGGTGCAGTCGCGCTGCCGTCACCGGAAGGTCTGGCGTCATTGAATGACGATATGATGATTCTGGTGGTGGATGACCATCCGATTAACCGCCGCCTGCTGGCTGACCAGCTCGGATCGCTGGGCTACCAGTGCAAAACCGCCAATGACGGCGTGGATGCGCTGAATGTGCTGAGTAAAAATCATATTGATATCGTGCTGAGCGACGTCAACATGCCTAACATGGACGGCTACCGGCTGACGCAGCGCATCCGACAGCTTGGCCTGACGCTGCCTGTCGTGGGCGTAACGGCGAACGCGCTGGCGGAAGAGAAACAGCGCTGTCTGGAGTCGGGCATGGACAGCTGCCTGTCGAAACCGGTGACGCTGGACGTGCTCAAACAAACGCTGTCTGTTTATGCGGATCGCGTGAGAAAAACCAGAATATAAAAAAGGCCCGTAAGGGCCTTTTTTATTTGCCCGGCGGCGCTGCGCTTGCGAGTGCCTACGGGTTCTGTAGGCCGGGTAAGCGTGAGCGCCATCCGGCATTTACAGTGGGGGATCAATCCTTATCCGATGCGCTCAGCGTAACGGAGGAGAGATAGTTCAACAGGGCAATATCGTTGTCCACGCCCAGCTTCATCATTGCTGATTTTTTCTGGCTGCTGATGGTTTTAATGCTGCGGTTCAGCTTCTTGGCAATCTCGGTCACCAGGAAACCTTCGGCGAACAGGCGCAGAACTTCGCTCTCTTTCGGCGACAGGCGTTTGTCACCGTAGCCACCCGCGCTGATTTTTTCCAGCAGACGAGAGACGCTCTCAGGCGTGAACTTCTTGCCTTTTTGCAGCGCAGCCAGCGCTTTTGGCAGATCGGTCGGGGCGCCTTGCTTCAGCACAATCCCTTCGATATCCAGATCCAGCACGGCGCTCAGGATCGCCGGGTTGTTGTTCATGGTCAGAACAATAATCGAGATGTCCGGGAAGTGACGTTTAATATATTTGATGAGCGTGATCCCATCACCGTATTTGTCTCCAGGCATAGAGAGATCGGTAATGAGCACGTGCGCATCAAGCTTTGGGAGGTTATTGATCAGTGCTGTAGAGTCTTCAAATTCACCGACTACATTCACCCACTCGATCTGTTCAAGTGATTTGCGAATACCGAACAGTACAATCGGATGGTCATCGGCAATAATTACGTTCATATTGTTCATGTATAAGGCTACCTTGCTACAGCAAGCTTTTGACGTAGGCGTCAATGTCGCTGATGTATTTTTCAATGCCAGAGGCATCTTTCTCACGAATTAGATGTTCCAGCGTTTCACATAACTGCTTGCCGGGAACCAGATTAAGCATGGCAAACACCCCTTTAAGCCGGTGTGCTGTCTGTGCCAGCGCTGCAAAATCATTCGCAGCGGACTCAGTATACAACCGCTTCACATCATCTGGTACTGTATCAACAAAGAGGGAATAGTATCCGCTGGCGTGAAGCTCGGCATTTTCATTACCGCCTAACGGGGATTCCGTTTTCTCTTCCTGCGCCAGCTGCTCTTCTATTAGTTGTAGTACAGCTTCCTGCATCGCATTGCTTATATTAAAGTTGACGCGCAGCTGGCCAGGGCCGATTTTCCGCACGCCTGACTCATCATCGCTTAAAAGCAAGCCCGAGGCAGTAAGATTAGACGGATTATCAGTTAAAAACAGATCAAATTCTTGACTTGCCAGCCTTTCATCCGGCGTGATGCAGGCCGCGCCCCAGTTTTCGAGCTGACGAACCACAATATTGCGGATCTCGTTTGAGGTTACATCCACCATCACCACGACGTCATCCAGCAGGCGTTCTTCATCTTCTTCCTGTGGATTGGCGGCCATTTTCACGTGCAGAGAGTAACGGGTGCCGAGCGATTCACGGGCCTTGATATTCAGATGGCCGCCGAGCTTACGCGCCAGCTGATCGCACAGCCAGAAGGTCAGGGCGTTAGCCTTGCCGTAATGATCGCTTTGCGTGTCATTCAGGAACGGGAAGTGCAGATTATCAATTTCACTCGCCGTCACGCCTTCCCCGGTGTCCAGAATGCGGAACGTCAGGCGATCTTCCGCCGACTCGTCGGTGCTCACTTCAAGGGTGATCTTGCCGATCTGCGTGGTGGTCACGGCGTACTGAATAATCATCAGCAGAATACGACGCAGCGCCTCGCGGTCGCCGTGACGTTCGTCATTGGCGGGTAAATGGTTGTTGATTAGCAGCTGCAGCCCTTTGCGCTTAATTACGGGCAGGACTTCGGGAACCACTTCATCGATCAGATCCTGAATGGAGAAGAGAGAAGGGGTGCCTTTCCAGAAATCATTCTCCAGCATGTTTGCCAGCTGGATCTCATCCACCATGCGGACCAGCGAGTCGGCCTGGCAGGCGAGCTGGTGGCTTTCAGACGTGTTTAACGCCGCCGCCTGGGTCGCCAGCGTTTTTAACGGCTGCTTGAAGGCATCGCCAATATTCTGCATGAATGCCGCGCGCCCCTGCTGGTTCTTCTCATACAGCCTTTGCGCCTGCTTGAGCTTTTTATTCACCAGCACTTCGCGATCCTGATCGCGAATGATGAAGATTTGCGTACGCGGTGCCACCTGGCTGCGGAACTGACGGATCTCGTACAGTTCATTGTTAATCGTGGCCTGAATAACCCCCTGGTGCTGATCCGCCATAGTGGTGATGTTCTGCAGATTAAGGTGCGGCAGCAGATGGTCAGCAATTTTATTGCTCATCACCGTGCGATTCGATTCCTGATCGTGAACTAACACCCCTAGCGGCAGCACGGAGACAATCTCTTCATTGAGCGCGCGCAATACGCGCAGCTCGTTGGTATTGCCCGCGGAGACCGCAGACGCGTCGCTCTGGCGTCCCGGCTGGAAGCGGAAGGTGCTGTAGCCAAACAGGGCCAGCGCCAGCAGACCAATATTCAGCAGCAGCGGCAGCAGAATATTTTGCAGGGTATCAAGCAGCAGCGTGCCGAACGGTACCTGCCACACCAGACGCATGCCGGTTGAGTTCAGCGACGAGGCAATTTCAATTTTCGAGCCGTTAAAGGAGATGGTGACGCTCTCTGCGGCCTCTTTGTCGGACGCCGCACGCATGTTCTGGGTGCTGCTGTCCGGCTCCAGACGGAAGCTGTCGAGCGGCATATCCGGCGGGATCAAATCATTAATGGGTAAATCGAAGGCCACGACCGTCGCCAGATGACCCGGCTGGTTAAAGGTGGTACGCAGGGTAAAATAGTGACCATTCTGCCAGGCCAATCGGCGCAGCGATGAGAAGCTCTCACGTTCATCAAGGGCGTTGGCCTGCTGCAGCATTTCTGCCCGGCGGGAGTCGACAATGCTGCCGACCGTCGTCTCTTTAAATCCGGAAGAGAGATCTTTCAACGGCAGCGTCGAGATCAGGATCATGCTGTTGTCCTGACCGTTCAGATAGTACATCGACCACGGCACCGTTTCGGCGCCCCAGAGGGTATCCAGGTAGGTCGAAATACGCTGCGTCATCTCAAGGGTCGCGCTGTCGTGAGAGCCAAAGATAAGTGCTTCAGTCTTACGCTGCGGTTTTTCGAGATAGTAGACATCCTGCTTCAGCCGCGTCTCCTGAAGTCCATCTCCGGATGAGCTGGCAGGCGCTGCCGCAATGTTGTCGTAAATCTGCCAGGTGGCGTAGCGCCAGGTATCAATGCGCTTGTGTACGGCGTGGGTAATATCCACCACCTGATAGCTCTTATCCTTCAGCCAGGCGTTAACCGCGCTCTGCACCATCACGCCCATTGTGACTAACAGCACCACGATCAAAAGAAGAAAGAAACGGGTGATGCTCCCGGGCAGAAGGGAGAATTTGCTTTGGGCGGTAGTTTCAGTCTGACTCATTGATATCTTTAACCCGTGATGGTCGTGCTCTGTGGCGATAGGGCAGTATAAAGGGTAATAACTGAATTTCCAGCGCCACTGTCCTTCAACAAGCGACTTTTTCGATGACCCGTGCGAGAGAGGAAGTACGCCTTAAATGTGTACAAGCACATAGTGCATGTACAAATAAAAAATGAATTTAGTCAGAAAATAGCACGAATTAACAAGAAATTAAGTTTTGAGCGAATTTTTCCGTTATGTACAGGGGCGAGCGTGAATTTAGTTAATAGTCGTTACAATTACGCGGTGGTAGCACAAAAAAGGAAAAGTTACGTAAAGAAGAGTAAAAAAAAACCGAATGCGACGCATCCGGTTGAATTAGGGATAAACAGACATTCAAAGCTGAATGACGGTAATAAATAAAGTTAATGATGATAGCGAGAGTTATTTTAGAGACTGGAGTCGATCTTGTTTTGTCATTCAGTGCGGTAACGTTTTTTATTTTAACTCTTTGATATGTATTTGGTCATTTTTCGTTTTGATTATAAGTGCTAAATTTCTAAGCTTTTTGTGCTTTGTAAAAGTTCCTTTTCATTTACATCCTGAAGCATGTTGATGGATAAATGAAACATCTTCAAAGTTTTCGTATCATATTCGCATTGGATTATTCTGTAATTTTGCGGAGAATGAATTTGCCGACTGGTTAATGAGGGTTAACCAGTAAGCAGTGGCAATTATAAGGCATATAACAGAGGGTTAATAAAATGAAAGTTAAAGTACTGTCCCTCCTGGTACCAGCACTGCTGGTAGCAGGCGCAGCAAATGCGGCCGAAATTTATAACAAAGATGGCAACAAATTAGATCTGTACGGCAAAGTTGATGGTCTGCACTATTTCTCTGACGACAAGAGTGCTGACGGCGACCAGACCTACATGCGTCTTGGCTTCAAAGGCGAAACTCAAGTTAACAGCTGACCGGTTACGGCCAGTGGGAATACCAGATCCAGGGCAACACGACTGAAAGCGACAACCAGTCCTGGACGCGTGTGGCGTTTGCCGGTCTGAAATTCGCTGAAGCGGGCTCTTTCGATTATGGTCGTAACTACGGCGTGATCTACGACGTAACTTCCTGGACTGACGTTCTGCCAGAATTTGGCGGCGATACCTACGGCTCAGACAACTTCCTGCAGTCTCGTGCTAACGGCGTGGCGACCTATCGTAACCAGGACTTCTTTGGTCTGGTGGATGGCCTGAACTTTGCGCTGCAGTATCAGGGTAAAAACGGTAGCGTAAGCGGCGAAAACGTCGGTGGACGCAGCCTGCTGAAACAGAACGGCGACGGCTACGGTGCATCCGTAACCTATAACCTGGGCGAAGGCTTCAGCGTGGGTGGTGCGATGTCCTCCTCCAAACGTACCGCTGACCAGAACGCACCGGGCGTTTACGGTAACGGCGATCACGCAGAAGTCTATTCTGGCGGCCTGAAATACGATGCCAACAACATCTACCTGGCTGCGCAGTACTCTCAGACCTACAACGCAACCCGCTTCGGTACCTCTAACGGCAGCAGCCCGACTACCACTTACGGTTTTGCTAACAAAGCGCAGAACTTCGAAGTGGTTGCTCAGTACCAGTTCGATTTCGGCCTGCGTCCATCCGTGGCTTACCTGCAGTCCAAAGGTAAAGACATCGAAGGTTACGGCGATCAGGATCTGCTGAAATATGTTGATGTGGGTGCGACTTACTACTTCAACAAAAACATGTCCACCTACGTGGATTACAAAATCAACCTGGTTGATGAAAATGAGTTCACCCGTCAGGCCGGTATCGGCACTGATGATATCGTCGCGCTGGGTCTGGTTTACCAGTTCTAATCGCGTCATCGTGTGACTAAGGGGCCTGAAGGCCCCTTTTTTGTGCTTTTTTTTGGCCTCACAATGCAATCGTTTTGGTGTACTCTTGCCGCCCTGGCATGAGGATAATAATGAATGGACATGACTTTTTTACGCGCCAGCTTTCTGGCTATGCTTTTTTTCCTGACCGCGTGTGACGATTCCGTGCCCGTGGCGAAAACCGATGCACCCGCCGCGACGGTGCTCGAAGGCAAAACGATGGGCACCTTCTGGCGCGTCAGCGTGATGGGCCTGGATAAAACGCGCGCTGATGAACTTCGCGGTAAAATCCAGTCTCAGCTGGACGCCGACGACCAGCTGCTCTCAACCTATAAAAATGACTCGGCGCTGATGCGCTTCAATCTTTCCACCAGTACCTCCCTGTGGCCGGTGAGCGAAGCGATGGCCGATATCGTCACCGAATCAATGCGCGTGGGATATAAAACTAACGGCGCGATGGATGTCACCGTCGGGCCTCTGGTCAATCTCTGGGGATTTGGCCCGAACAAACAGCCGGATACCACACCCGAGCAGGCGGCCATTGATGATGCCCGCGCCCGGACAGGGCTAAAGCATCTGACGGTGATCAACCAGTACGGCCAGCAGTATCTGCAGAAAGACATCCCCGATCTGTTTGTCGATCTGTCGACGGTAGGTGAAGGTTACGCGGCGGATCACCTTGCCGAGCTGATGACGCAGGAAGGGATATCGCGCTACCTGGTCTCCGTGGGGGGCGCGTTAGTCAGCCGGGGCATGAACGCCAGCGGTAAACCGTGGCGCCTGGCGATTCAAAAACCGACCGATCGGCAAAACGCCGTACAGGCCATTGTGGATATTAACGGGCACGGCATCAGCACTTCCGGGAGCTACCGTAACTATTACGAGCTCGACGGGAAGCGTATTTCGCACGTGATCGATCCGCTGACCGGACGTCCCATCACGCATAACCTGGTCTCGGTGACCGTGATTGCCCCCACTGCGCTGGAAGCCGACGCCTGGGATACCGGATTAATGGTTCTCGGCCCGGAAAAAGCCAAAGAGGTGGTTCGTCAGGAAGGACTGGCGGTTTATATGATCACTAAAGAGGGCGACGGGTTCAAAACCTGGAGCTCGCCGCAGTTCAACAGCTTCCTGGTGAGCGACAAAAATTAAAAAGCAAGGTTGCGGGTTTTTTATCACTGGCACTCGGGCACGCTAAAGGTATGCTTGTAAGAGGAGCTGATGATGAAAAATCCAACCTATATGAATGATGAGGATCGCTGGCAGGCCGTTCTGGCTCGCGATCCGCGCGCTGACGATCGGTTTGTCTTTGCCGTGCAGACGACGGGGATTTTTTGCCGCCCGTCATGCCGCGCCCGTCACGCGCTGCGTAAAAACGTCTGCTTTTATCCCGATGTCCAGCATGCCGTTCAGGCAGGGTTTCGCCCGTGCAAGCGCTGCATGCCGGACAAACGCGATCCGAATCAGCAAAAGCTGGTGAAAGTGGAGCACGCCTGTCGCCTTCTGGAGCAGGATCCCGCGCTGACGCTTGAAGGCCTGGCGCAGCAGGTCGCCATGAGTCCTTTCCATTTCCACCGGCTGTTTAAGTCCGTCACCGGGATGACGCCAAAAGCCTGGCAGCAGGCGGCGCGGGGGCAGCGTCTGCGCGCGGCACTTGCGCAGGGAAACAAAATTACCGATGCCGTGCTGGCGGCAGGGTTTCCCGACAGCAGCAGCTATTACCGTAAAGCCAACGATGCGCTGGGCATGACGGCGAAGCAGTACCGCAAAGGCGAGGTGGCGGTGCGTTACGCCATCGGCGACTGTTCGCTGGGACGCTGCCTGGTTGCGGAAAGCGAGCGGGGGATTTGCGCGATACTGCTGGGCGACAACGATACCAAACTGGCAGAAGAATTTGCGACGCTGTTTCCAAACGCGGAGCATGCCCCGCAGGAAGATGCCTTTGCCCAGCGTATCAGACAGGTCATTGCCAGTATTGATAACCACGCGGTGCCGCTGGCGCTGCCGCTGGATATACGCGGCACCGCGTTCCAGCAGCGGGTCTGGCAGGCCCTTCGTGACATCCCCTGCGGGGAAACGGCCAGCTATCAGCAGGTGGCGAAGGCGATTGGCCAGCCCAACGCGGTGCGTGCCGTCGCGGGTGCCTGTGCGGCAAACAGGCTGGCGATTGTGATCCCTTGTCACCGCGTGGTCCGCACCGACGGCGCGCTGTCGGGCTATCGCTGGGGGGCGGTGCGAAAAGCGCTATTACTGAAACGTGAGGCGAAACGCCGGGAGGGATAATGCTCGATCTTTTTGCGGATGCTGAACCGTGGCAGGAGCCGCTTGCGCCCGGGGCAGTGATCCTGCGCCGCTTTGCACTCTCCCGTGCGGCGGCATTGCTTGCCGGTATTGAAGAGGTCACGGCGGTTTCACCGTTTCGCCATATGGTGACGCCGGGCGGCTACACCATGTCGGTGGCCATGGCCAACTGCGGCGAACTGGGGTGGGCGACGAACGAACGTGGGTATGTGTATGCCCCGAACGATCCCACGACCGGCCGGCCGTGGCCTCCCATGCCTGCGGTGTTTCAGGCGCTTTGTCACGAGGCTGCCGTTGCAGCAGATTACCCTGACTTCCGGCCGGATGCCTGCCTGATTAACCGCTACGCCATCGGCGCGAAGCTCTCCCTGCATCAGGACAAGGATGAACCCGATCTGCGCGCGCCCATCGTCTCGGTATCGTTGGGTCTGCCCGCCGTCTTCCAGTTTGGCGGATTGCGCCGCAACGATCCGCTCAGGCGCATTATGCTGGAGCACGGCGACGTGGTGGTGTGGGGCAGGGAGTCACGGCTGTACTATCACGGCATTCAGCCCCTGAAGCCCGGGGTTCATCCCCTTACTGGCGAATACCGATTTAACCTTACATTCCGTCAGGCGGGTTTGAGCAAACAAAAATAAGAATTATTCTTGATGTCCGCGCCGGGCAGTTTACACTGCTGGCTGATTTTTATTGTCCGGATTGCCTGCATGCAACTACTTCTTCTTGTCTGGCGTCAGTACCGCTGGCCCTTCATTGCCGTAATGGCCTTAAGCCTTGCCAGCGCGGCGCTGGGTATTGGCCTGATCGCGTTTATAAACGTGCGGCTGATCGAAATGGTCGATACCTCACTCTCGGTTCTGCCGGAGTTTCTCGGCCTGCTGCTGCTGTTGATGGCGGTTACGCTCGGCTCTCAGCTGGCGCTGACCGCGCTTGGTCACCATTTCGTTTTCCGCCTGCGCAGCGAGTTCATCAAGCGGATCCTCGACACGCAGGTTGAGCGCGTGGAGCAGCTCGGCAGCGCCTCCCTGCTGGCGGGGCTGACCAGCGACGTGCGTGCGATTACCATCGCGTTTGTCCGCCTGCCGGAGCTGGTGCAGGGGATCATCCTGACCTTTGGCTCGGCGGCCTATCTCGCCTGGCTTTCGACCAAAATGCTGGCGGTGACCGCGGTGTGGATTGCCATCACCATCTGGGGCGGTTTCGTGCTGGTGTCGCGCGTCTATAAACACATGGCGGTTCTGCGCGAAACGGAAGATAAGCTCTATAACGATTACCAGACGGTACTGGAAGGGCGCAAAGAGCTGACCCTCAACCGCGAGCGTGCCGAGCATATCTTCAATAACCTCTATATCCCGGACGCGCGCGAATACCGGCACCACATTATTCGCGCCGATACCTTCCACCTGAGCGCGGTGAACTGGTCCAACATTATGATGCTGGGCGCCATTGGCCTGGTATTCTGGATGGCGAACAGCCTGGGCTGGGCGGACACCAACGTGGCGGCGACCTACTCGCTGACCCTGCTGTTCCTGCGTACGCCTCTGCTCTCGGCCGTCGGCGCATTGCCCACCTTGCTGAGCGCGCAGGTGGCGTTTAACAAGCTTAAGAAGTTCGATCTGGCGCCATTTAAGGCTGAATTCCCGCGCCCGCAGGCCTTCCCGAACTGGCAGACCCTGGAGCTGCGCGACGTGACGTTCCGCTATCAGGACAACGCCTTCTCCGTGGGACCGGTCAACCTGACGATTCACCGCGGCGAATTGCTGTTCCTCATCGGCGGCAACGGTAGCGGAAAATCCACGCTGGCGATGTTGCTCACCGGACTTTACCAGCCGCAGTCGGGCGAGATCCTGCTGGACGGTAAGGCGCTGAGCGCGGAGAAACCCGAGGATTACCGCAAGCTTTTCTCAGCGGTATTCACCGATGTCTGGCTGTTTGACCAGCTGCTGGGTCCGGAAGGGCAGCAGGCCAATCCGGCGCTGGTTGAGAAATGGCTTGCGCAGCTGCAGATGTCGCACAAGCTGGAGCTCCAGGACGGCAAAATCCTGAACCTCAAGCTCTCTAAGGGGCAGAAGAAGCGCGTGGCGCTGCTGCTGGCGCTGGCGGAAGAGCGTGACATCATCCTGCTGGATGAATGGGCGGCGGATCAGGACCCGCACTTCCGTCGCGAGTTTTATCAGGTGCTGCTGCCGCTGATGCAGGAGATGGGCAAGACCATTTTCGCCATCAGCCACGACGATCATTACTTCATTCACGCCGACCGTCTGCTGGAGATGCGCGACGGCAGGCTGAGCGAGCTGACCGGCGACGAGCGCGATGCGGCGTCGCGTGACGCGGTGGCGCGCACGGCCTGATGCCCTCACCCTAACCCTCTCCCACGGGGAGAGGGGATAATCGTGGCCGTAATGCCGCTTTTTTCTCCATCCCGCCTCGCTGTTTATTCTTATTTACATATCCTCGCGCTATGCTTAGTCTCAACTCATTTAATGGATTTATGATTGATGTCGGTATTAAAGAAAAACAGCGCCAGGCAGCGTGACCAGGAACGTGCGCGACTCATCTGGCTTCTCACGACCGATAAAGCGGTCACGTCTACGCTATTAGGCAAACTGACCCTGGCTGAGCAATATGATGTCGGCACCTTAGCCGACGATATTGCTGAGGTAGGTGCGCTGGTTGCTCATTTACCGCCGCCGGATCTGGCGGATACCCTGGAAGCGCTTCCTTCGGAAGAACGTCACGCCCTCTGGCGCTTGGTACAGGATCACGAGCGCGGCCAGGTTCTGCTTGAAGCCTCGGAAAACGTCTGGGATGACCTGATCGACGAGATGAGCGATCGGGATATCCTCGACGCCCTGCAAACCCTGGATATCGACGAGCAGATTTACCTTGTACAGCACCTGCCGCGTAACCTGACCGGCCGCCTGCTGGCCTCTCTGCCTGCCGATGAACGCGCGCGCGTGCGCCAGGTGATGCACTACGAGAAAAACAGCGTTGGCGCGATCATGGAGTTCGGCGTTATCACGGTACGTCCGGACGTCACGCTCGGTGCCGTGCAGCGCTACCTGCGCCGCCTGGGCAAAATGCCGGACAACACCGATAAGCTGTTTGTCACCTCGCGGGATAAAACCCTGCTCGGCGAGCTGGAACTGAAAACCATCCTGCTCAACAGCGCCCAGCAGCGGGTGAGCGAGGTGATGGAAAACGAGCCGATGGTCTTCTCCCCGGAAGACGATGCGGAAAAAGCGGCGCGTACCTTTGAACGTGATGACCTTGTGAGTGCGGCGGTCGTAGACTCCGTTGGCAAGCTGATGGGCCGTCTGACTATCGATGAAATCGTTGACGTGGTTTATGAAGAGACCGATAACGACCTGCGCGCGCTAGGCGGGATCAGCGCCGAAGATGACGTCCACGCCTCCGTCGGTAAGGCGGTGAAAACCCGCTGGGCCTGGCTGGCTATTAACCTGTGTACCGCCTTCATCGCTTCCCGCGTGATTGACGGCTTTGAACACACCATTTCGCAGCTGGTGGCGCTGGCCTCGCTGATGCCGATTGTGGCCGGAATTGGCGGCAACACCGGAAACCAGACCATCACCATGATCGTCCGCGCGCTGGCGCTGGAAAATATTCAGCCCGGTAACTTCGCCTTTCTGATCTTCCGGGAAATGGGCGTGGCGTTGATTAACGGCCTGGTGTGGGGCGGCATTATGGGCGGCATCACGTGGTGGCTGTATGACGATATGGCCTTAGGCGGCGTGATGATGCTGGCGATGGTGCTGAATTTGCTGGTGGCATCGATGATGGGCGTCATTATCCCGCTGACGATGACCAAACTGGGGCGCGACCCCGCGGTGGGGTCGAGCGTGATGATCACCGCCATCACCGATACCGGCGGTTTCTTTATTTTTCTTGGGCTGGCAACGATTTTTCTGCTTTAACCCGACGCTTAATGCGGGCGGGGATCAGTGCCATGACGATAATCCCGCCCAGCACGCCAACCGCCAGATTGCCGGTTGATACCGTGGCGGCGACCGTCACCAGCATCACCACCGTTTCGGCAACCGGGGCATTTTTTATCGTGGCGGGCTGAAGGCTGTGCCAGCTGAAGGTTTTGACGGCAACAATCGCCATAATCCCCGCCAGCACCGCCATCGGGATTTTGGCCATCACTTCGCTGAGCGCCGTCACCAGGAGCAGCAGCACGATGCCCGCCGCAATGGTTGAAATACGGCTTCGTCCTTTTCCCATCTCCACGTTAACGATGGTTTGTCCGATCATCGCGCAGCCCGCAATGCCACCGTAGAGCCCGGCCATGATATTCCCCACGCCCAGCCCGATGCTCTCGCGACGCTTGCTGGAAGGAGTAACCGTCAGTTCGTCCACCAGTTTTGCCGTCAGCAGGGACTCCAGCAGACCGACGAAGGCAATACTCAACGCGCACGGCCAGATAATGTTCAGCGTCTGTAAATTAAGCGGCACCAGCAGCTCGGTAAATCCAGGCAGACCGCCAGTCATTGAGCCTTCATCACCGACAGTCGGCAGGATCTGACCGGTGGTGACGGTGAAAAGGGTTAACAGCACAATCGCAATCAGCGGGGAAGGGACGCTTTTAATATAGCGCGGCACCCACAGCACAATCAGCAGCGTCAGCACGAACAGGCCCACAATCAGCGGGCTTCGGCTCCAGAAATGCGGCACCTGAGCGAAGAAAATCAAAATGCCAAGGGCGTTAACAAATCCGGTCATCACCGACTGGGGAATAAAGCGCATCAGCCTTGCCATGCCCAGCACGCCAAACAGAATCTGGATCACGCCAGCCATCAGCACGGCGGGAAGAATGTACTGTACCCCGTGCTGATGCACCATCGGGCCAATCACCAGCGCTACGGAACCGGCCGCAGCCGTGACCATCGCCGGACGACCGCCCAGCACGGAGAGAGCAAGACACAGCACCACGGAGGCGATCAGGCTGACCTTCGGGTCAACGCCCGCCACCACGGAAAATGAGATCACTTCGGGGATCAGCGCCAGAGCGGTAATCACGCCCGCCAGCGTTTCACGCGCCAGTTGTTTAGGGGAGTGCAGCACGCTGGCTACACTGTCTTCAGGGGATACGGCAGAATGAGGTAAGGACATAACAGTTCGCTGGTTAGGGCAGGCTTCCGTGCGCGCGATCACAAAGTGCAGCATAGTAGCCATAAATTCCTCCTTATACCAGTTGCGCGCCGCAATCCCCTACAAACAATCCATCATTAAATTTCACAATTACAATAATTTCGTAACCTTTAAACAATATTTAAAAGTTGTTACCGTGCCCACGCAGCTTTTTTCACCTGCAATTTCCACGCATCAAGCACTTTTACACTAAGGCATAAATTATGAAAAAAATGACTGCCATGCTCTTTTCTCTGGCCGTCGGGCTCAACGCCGTCTCAATGGCAGCGAAAGCAGACGCACCAAAAGAGCAGGAAACGGACGTCCTTTTAATTGGTGGCGGCATCATGAGCGCCACGCTGGGAACCTATCTGCAAGAACTGCAGCCGGACTGGTCCATGACCATGGTCGAGCGCCTCGATGGCGTGGCGCAGGAGAGTTCGAACGGCTGGAATAACGCTGGTACGGGCCATTCGGCACTCATGGAACTGAACTATACGCCGCAGAAAAAGGACGGTTCCATTAGTATCGAGAAGGCGGTAGAGATTAACGAAGCGTTCCAGATCTCGCGTCAGTTCTGGTCCCACCAGGTCAACAGCGGCGTGATGCACGACCCGCACTCCTTCATCAATACCGTGCCGCACATGAGCTTTGTGTGGGGCGAGCAAAACGTGAATTTCCTGCGCGCGCGCTACGCTGCGCTGCAGCAGAGCACCCTGTTCCGCGGGATGAAATACTCCGAAGACCACGCGCAGATTAAAGAGTGGGCGCCGCTGGTCATGGAAGGCCGTGACCCGAACCAGAAAGTGGCGGCAACCCGTACCGAAATTGGCACCGACGTGAACTACGGCGAAATTACCCGTCAGCTGGTGGCATCCCTGAAGAAGAAAGATAACTTCAATTTGCAGCTCAGCACCGAAGTGCGCGGCTTTAAGCGCAATGCGGACAACAGCTGGAGCGTGACGGTTGCCGATCTGAAAAACAATGAAGCCGAGCACGTCATTAAGGCGAAATTTGTCTTCATCGGTGCGGGCGGCGCGGCGCTGAAGCTGCTGCAGGAGTCCGGTATTCCTGAAGCTGACGACTACGCGGGCTTCCCGGTCGGCGGCCAGTTCCTGGTGTCCGAGAACCCGGAAGTGGTGAACCGTCACCTGGCAAAAGTGTACGGTCAGGCTTCCGTCGGTGCGCCACCGATGTCCGTTCCGCATATCGATACCCGTATGCTTGACGGTAAACGCGTGGTGCTGTTCGGACCGTTCGCGACCTTCTCAACCAAGTTCCTGAAAAACGGCTCCCTCTGGGATCTGCTGAGCGCGACCACCACCTCTAACGTCAAACCGATGATGGACGTGGGCCTGGATAATTTCGACCTGGTGAAATACCTGATTAGCCAGGTGATGCTTTCTGATGAAGAACGCTTCGAGGCGCTGAAAGAGTACTATCCGCAGGCGAAGAAAGAAGATTGGCGTCTGTGGCAGGCGGGTCAGCGCGTGCAGATCATCAAGCGCGATCCGAAAGAGGGTGGCGTACTTCGTCTGGGGACCGAAGTGGTGAGCGATAAGGATGGCACGATTGCCGCGCTGCTGGGTGCGTCACCAGGTGCATCTACCGCTGCGCCAATCATGCTGCACCTGATGGAAAAAGTGTTTAAAGACAAAGTTGCCAGCCCGGAATGGCAGGCGAAGCTGAAAACCATTATTCCATCCTACGGCACGAAGCTGAACGGTAACGTGGATGCGACGGAACAAGAGCTGGAGTACACCAGCCGCGTGCTGCAGCTGCAGTACGTGAAGCCGCAGGCTGCGGATGCTGCGCCGAAGGCGGAGCTGAAGCCTCAGCCGGAAAACAAGCCGGTTGCGGATATCGCGCTGTAAGGTAAAAGCAAAACGGTAACATCTGTTACCGTTTTTAGTTTAGCAGGTCGGGTAAAGCGAAGCCGCTACCCGACTTGTTTTTAACGTACTACCGCTTGTCCGACCGTCTCTTCTGCCTTCCACACGCGATATTTTACTTCCACGTTTTCAGGCGTATATACCACGATCGGCAACTTGCTGTTGTAACGCAGCAGGCTGTTGTCGCCCAGATAGGCCGTCACAAATTTCTTCTCTTTTTTGCCGTCCGGGCAGGCCATCATGGTAGAGACCGGAGAGGTCACTTTATCAAAGACGTAATAGTCATAACCCCAGCCTTCCAGGGTTTTGCTTTCCAGCTGGCCGCCCAGACGATGCTGATTGCAGTCCACTTCCAGCGTCTTGCCAATTAACAATTCGACTTTGTAATTCGCTTCGTCCTGCTGAACCGGCAGTTGAATCACCTGACGCTTCATGCCTTTTTCCGCTTGCGGATAGGGTGCCACTTTTTCCAGCGGCTGCGCTTTTTGGGCGTCGCTGGCGAAAGCGCTGGTGCTGACGCACGCGGCGGCGAGAAGCGCGATGGCAAATTTAGGTGCGTTTTTCATTGTCATTCCTTTATGTCAAAACGGTCCTGAACAGACTAACATAACGAGTGTGAATGATTGGTGTGATTTACTTACATTTTCATTATATGCAGCGTAATAAACTTAACATTAACCGTTTTGGCAGGTGTTTGTACTGGTGTGGAGTGTGGCGGGCGTTCGTGTTATTTTAGTCCATCGATAATGTTATTCATCTGTGAAAGGGAAGAGAGATGGTTCGTGCAAAACTGAAAACACCTGAAGGCCGCAAGTTCCTCCTGGCGCTACTCGTCGTGTTTATGATTGCTGCCGCGTGCGTCGGGCGGGCCACCATTGTTGGCGTCATTGAACAGTACAACATTCCTCTCTCCGCCTGGACTACCAGCATGTATGTGCTGCAGTCGGCGATGATCTTCGTTTACAGCCTTGTCTTCACCGTTCTGCTTGCCATCCCGCTGGGCATTTTCTTCCTGGGCGGACGTGAAAAACATTGAGCATTCACCTGCTATAAGAAGCCAGCCTGCGGGCTGGCTTTTTTATATGTGATGATATTTATTCGCATTTCCAGGGTATTCTGTGTCGAACAAGGTTGTTCGACATAAATCAGGAGATGTACAATGTTATCCCGGTTTGCAACGCTCAGCCGGATCCCGAAAGGCGTCTGGGTTGTGGGTGGGGTCAGTATGCTGATGGATATCTCCTCGGAGATCATTCACAGCCTGCTGCCGCTGTTTATGGTCACGACGCTGGGAGCCAGCGTGATTTTCATTGGCTTGATTGAAGGCCTGGCTGAAGCCACCGCGCTGTTTATCAAAGTTTTTTCCGGTGCCATCAGTGACTACCTGGGTAAACGTAAAGGACTGGCGGTGCTGGGCTACGGTCTTGGCGCGCTGAGTAAGCCGCTGTTCGCTATCGCCTCTTCGTCGGGCATGATTCTGGGGGCACGCTTAATCGACCGGGTAGGGAAGGGGATCCGGGGCGCGCCGCGCGATGCGCTGGTCGCTGACGTTACGCCGCCGGAACTTCGCGGCGCGGCCTTTGGGCTGCGTCAGTCGATGGATACCGTCGGCGCATTTCTCGGGCCGCTGCTGGCCGTAGGCTTGATGCTGCTGTGGAACGATGATTTCCGCACGATTTTCTGGATTGCGGTGATCCCCGGCGTCCTCGCCGTGGCGCTGCTTTTCTTCGGCCTGCATGAGCCGAAAACGCCCGTCGAACATAAACGCACGAACCCCATCAAAAAAGAGAACCTCAGGCGCCTCGGGAAAGGCTGCTGGTGGGTTATTGGCCTGGGCGCCATCTTCACGCTCGCACGTTTCAGTGAAGCCTTTCTTGTCCTGCGCGCACAGCAGTCGGGGGTGCCGCTGGCGCTGATCCCGCTGGTGATGGTGGCCATGAATTTGCTCTATTTCCTGTCAGCCTATCCGTTTGGCAAGTTATCGGACGGGATGAGCCACACCCGACTACTGCAGTGGGGCCTGGTGATGCTGATTGGGGCAGATATTGTGCTGGCGCTAAGCACCCACTGGGCTGGAATGCTTCTGGGCGTTGCGCTTTGGGGAGTGCATATGGGGATGACGCAGGGGCTGCTGGCGGCAATGATCGCAAAAACGGCACCTGCGGATCTGCGCGGTACCGCCTACGGCATTTTTAGTCTGGTCAGCGGCGTGGGATTGTTAGTCGCCAGCCTGGGCGCCGGGGCCATCTGGGAAACGTTTGGCGCGGAATATACGTTTTATGCCGGAGCCGTGATTTGTCTGGTTACGCTGTTGTACCTGCGCAAAACACCGGACGAGGCAAAATAAAAAACCAGCCGTAAAAGGCTGGTTTTCAATGTGTTTTTGGTCGGCACGAGAGGATTTGAACCTCCGACCCCCGACACCCCATGACGGTGCGCTACCAGGCTGCGCTACGTGCCGACGCATAGAAAGAATACTACTCGATTCCGTTTCGAATGCAAGGGAATCCGTCGCTAACTGGTTTATTATTAATCAGTTAGCGATGAAGCGCTTCTCATCCGTCAGAACCTGTAACAGCAGGCTAAGCTGTGGTTTCTGGTCCTTCAGCCGTTCACCCTGCAGATTATAGGTCTGATAGTTCCCGTTGCTGTTCAGCAACAGCGTCAGCTTCGGCGTGGTCACCACCAGCGTGTTGCCGTCAGCTGCAGTCACCCAGTTATGGCGGCGCGTGGCGCTGAAGAGATCCTGACCCTGCGAATACTCGTTTGCTGGCGTACTGACGTGCAGCAGGCGCTGCATCAGGGTCGTCATGACGTCTTTATGTTCTGTGAGCATATTGATGCGCTGCGCCGGCGTTCCCGGCCAGTGGATCACCAGCGGAACATGCAGGTTTGGACGTGACCAGCTCATGCTCTTCGTCTCGTCGCCTAACGGTACGCCATGCCCCGCGGTCACGATCACGACGGTATTATCAAGCTTGCCTGATTCACGTAGCGCGTCAAGCACGCGGCCAATCTGTGCGTCAACATCGCTTGCCGCGCGGCCGTAGCGGCGCGCAAAGCCTGCCTGGTTGCTGTCGTTAAGCGTTGTGCCGTTAAAGGCCACCCACGAGAACCAGCGGTTGTCTTCCTGCGCGTAGCGCTGCAGCCAGTTTATCCACTGGTTTGCGGTCTGGGCATCAGACTGGCTCTGCGCGGCAGGCAGTGAGAAATCAGAGAGCAGCGCCTGGCGGTACAGTGAACTGTTGAAGCCGTCCGATGAGAACAGCCCTAACTGATAGCCTTGCTGATTAAGCCCGGTGATCAGCGCCGCAGGAATGCGCGCAGACAGCACGCCGTCCATGTATCCGGCAGAAATACCATAGAACAGGCCAAAGATACCTGCATCGGTTGAGTTACCTGAACTCATATGCTGGGTAAACGACACGTTCTGACTCGCGAAATCGGCCAGCGCAGGCATCTGCTTCTCGTAACGAGAATAGTTGATGCCATCGACTGTAATCAGCAGGACGTTTTGCCCGCGACCCATATCGCGATAGCGCAGATCGCTCAGTGGATACTGCACGCTAACCGCTTCCGGATTACCCTGTTCGACCAGACGGCGCTGGTACTCCTGGGCATCAAGCAGGCCGTGTTTCTCAAGGAAACGACGGGCCGTCATCGGATAAGAGAGCGGCAGGTTAGCGCGCTGCATGGTAATAGGGCGATAGAAGTTCGCATCCGCCCAGATATACATGAGATGCGAACTGATAAATGAGACGAAAAAGAGCGCGGCGACGGGCTTCGCGTAATGGCGGCGTCGGGTCAGGCTGCGGAGCTTTTGCCAGCTCCAGGTGGCAAACAGCATCTCGATCAACAGGATCACCGGAACGCTGATGAACATCAGCTGCCAGTCGCGGGCCGTTTCGTTCTGGTCGGGGTTGATCACCAGTTCCCAGACGATAGGGTTGAGATGCAGGTGGAACCGGGTGAACACTTCACTGTCGATAAGCAGCAGCGTCATCCCCACCGTCGCAAGGATTGCGGACAAGAACCGCATCAAACGCTGCGACATGACGATAAACGTCAGAGGAAACAGGATCAGCAGATAGGTGGCGAATACCAAAAAGCTAAAGTGACCAACAACGCTTATCCAGGAGTAGATACGCCCGGTTAGCGTTGTGGGCCAGTCTGCGACAAACAGATAACGACAGCCAATTACCGTCGCTAGCAGAATGTTGAACAGGGCAAACCAGTGTCCCCAGCTGACCATCTGGGAGACTTTTTCACGGTAGCGCTGACGATTCGTCACCATAAACTGTTGTTCGTTTCCCTTAATGGGCCTGGTCGTTGCTGACGGATGACTGTAACGCCTGGGCGAAAGATTTGGCGATCGCCTGACGCTGAGCCGGAGCAACGCTGGTGTTGATAAGGTTGGTGACCATATTTCCCAAAACCATCAGGGAGAGATCGGTCGGCGTTTTATGTTTTTCCAGTACGTTGACCAGCTCACTGAGCAGTTGTTCAACGTGTTCATCACTGTAGCGGGAATGTTGTGGCATAAATCAAAATCAGTTTGTTGATGAAAGGGCAACATATTACCGTAGCAACAGCTTTTTTTCCCCTTTTTTATCTGTTGTTGCACACATGTCCTGGTGGTGGTTGAATACCGCCCGGTCTAAAAGGAGAGTTTATCATGAGTCTGGAAATCAACCAGATTGCCTTGCACCAGCTTATCAAGCGTGATGAGCAAACCCTTGAAGTGGTGCTACGCGATTCGTTACTGGAACCCACGGCAACCGTTGTGGAAATGATGGCAGAGCTGCATCGCGTCTACAGCGCTAAAAATAAAGCCTATGGTCTGTTCAGCGAAGAGAGTGAGCTGGCCGATAGCCTGCGCCTGCAGCGTCAGGGCGAAGAGGATTTCCTGGCGTTTAGCCGCGCGGCAACCGGGCGTCTGCGCGACGAGCTGGCGAAATATCCGTTCGCCGACGGCGGTATTGTCCTGTTCTGCCACTATCGTTACCTGGCGGTCGAGTACCTGCTGGTTACCGTGCTGAATAACTTAAGCAGCATGCGCGTGAACGAGCAGCTGGACATCAGCTCAACGCACTATCTGGATATCAACCATGCGGATATTGTGGCGCGTATTGATTTGACCGAGTGGGAAACTAACCCGGAGTCGACCCGCTACCTCACCTTCCTGAAGGGGCGGGTGGGCCGCAAAGTGGCGGATTTCTTTATGGACTTCCTCGGTGCCAGCGAAGGCCTGAACGCCAAAGCGCAGAACAAAGGGCTGCTGCAGGCCGTTGATGACTTCACGGCGGAAGCGCAACTCGATAAATCTGAACGCCAGACCGTGCGTCAGCAGGTTTACAGCTACTGCAACGAGCAGCTGCAGGCGGGGGAAGAGATTGAACTGGAGTCCCTGTCAAAAGAGTTGGCGGGCGTCAGCGAAGTGAGCTTCCAGGAATTCACCGCGGAGAAGGGCTATGAGCTTGAGGAGAGCTTCCCGGCGGATCGCAGCACGCTGCGTCAGTTAACCAAATTTGCCGGCAGCGGCGGTGGGTTAACCATCAACTTTGACGCTATGCTGTTGGGGGAACGCATTTTCTGGGATCCAGCCACCGATACCCTGACCATCAAAGGCACGCCGCCGAACCTGCGCGATCAGCTTCAGCGCCGCACCTCTGGCGGTAAATAGCAGCCATAAAAAAACCCCGCCGAAGCGGGGTTTTCTCGACAGGTTTGCGATTACGCGCGAACGAAGTCGATGTGAGTCAGTTTTGGCTTGAACGCGTGACGCTGAACAGCCTGAACCTTCACTTTTTCTTCTTTACCGCCAACAACGATGGTCAGAACTTCGCTGTAGAACTCAGCTTTGGTCTGCATGTTCCACACTTTGTCGTGATCCAGTTCGATAGCAACTGGAGCAGCTTCGCCACCGTAAACGATAGCCGGGAACTTGTTAGCGTTACGCAGGCGGCGGCTCGCACCCTTACCCTGCACGTTACGTACTTCTGCTTCGATAGTGAACATTGATTTCTCTCTGTATTTAAAACCCTACTACAGGCGACCCAGCAGCAGGTGAGTGTTCTGCCCCACGGATGTGAAGCGGGCGGCATTTTATACTCAAATGCCCTGCACATCAATGAAAAGTCCCGTTAACCGCGCAATTCATTTGCCCGACGGAAGCGACCTTCATAGTCAAAGACCTTCTCGCGAACCTGCCAGAACTGGCCTTTCTTACGGGCGACCACGAAGTCGGGGTGGCGCAGCACCGCCTGCTGATGCACGATATCCGCCACGGTTATCCAGCGCAGCGGCACGCCAGGCGTGCGGGTATGTGGCCGGATAAACAGCTGCTCAAATGCCGTGCGCTGGGCAGGCGTCTGAACCCTGAACCGTTCGCTGACGTCAGCGCCATCCTCGTCGTAATAGGTGATTTTCAGCCACTCGCCTTTTTCATCCGCGCCGGGCTGCAGCGCCATGCCGGAGCAGCGCAGCACCAGCGCATCTTTCAGCTTCAGCGCCGCTTTCAGCATGTCGTCCGGGTCCACCAGCACCGTGTCGCACTCGCGGCAACGGCGGGCGGCGATGTCATTTTCGGCGTTGCACTGCGGGCAGTTTTTGAAGCGGAAGCGGAAATCGCACTGCTCGCGATGCCCCTCATCATCCTCAAACCAGCCCTGACAGCGGCGGCCAAAGTGTTCAATCAGCGTGCCGTCGGCGGTGGTTTTTCCCCAGAAGGTGTTGGCAAAGCCGCAGGCCGGGCAAAACACCTGTACCGGCACGTTGTCGCTTTTGCCTTTTGGCGCGCCCACTTCCGGGGAGTACAGATCGTGCGGGTTGCCGGCGTAATCCAGTATCAGGCAGTCGGTTTTGCCCGGCGCCAGGCGCAGGCCACGGCCGACAATCTGCTGATACAGGCTGACGGATTCGGTCGGGCGCAGAATCGCAATCAGGTCGACGTGCGGGGCGTCAAACCCGGTGGTTAATACGGAGACATTCACCAGGTAGCGGAACTGCTGGGCTTTGAAAGCCTCAATCAGCCTGTCGCGCTCCGGGCCGGGCGTTTCGCCTGTGATCAGCGCTGCGTCGTCAGCGGGTAGCAGTCCCGTGATTTCGCGCGCGTGTTCGACGGTGGCAGCAAAAATCATCACCCCTTTACGCGTTTGCGCGAACTCTTCAATCTGGCTGATGATATGCGGCGTGATCCGCTTCTGTTTTTTCAGCTCATGGTTAAGATCCGCCTCGCTGAATAGCCCGTTGCTCTGCGCCTGTAAGCGGCTGAAATCGTACTGCACGACCGGCATATCCAGCCGCTCGGGCGGCGTCAGGTAGCCGTGCTTAATCATGTAGCGCAGCGGAAGTTCATAGATACAGTCGCTGAACAGCGCTTTCTCGTCGCCGCGCACCATGCCGTGATAATGAAAGCGGTAGATCCAGCCTTTGCCCAGACGAAACGGGGTTGCCGTCAGGCCGAGCAGGCGTAAGTGAGGGTTCACCTCTTTAAGGTGAGTGAGGATTTGCTGATATTGGCTGTCGTCGTCATCGCTGATGCGGTGACATTCGTCGACAATCAGCAGCGAAAACTCGCTGCGGAACAGATCCAGGTTACGGGCCACCGACTGTACGCTGCCGAAAACCACTTTGCCGTGGCTCTCTTTGCGCTTCAGCCCGGCGGCGAAAATGTCGGCTTCCAGCCCCAGCGCACAATATTTGGCATGGTTTTGCGCCACCAGCTCTTTGACGTGGGCCAATACCAGCACGCGACCACGCGCCAGGCGCGCCAGTTCGGCAATGACCAGGCTCTTGCCTGCACCGGTCGGGAGGACAATGGCCGCCGGTTCCCGGTGTTTACGGAACCAGGCGAGCGTCGCGTCAACGGCTTCCTGCTGATAGGGACGAAGTGTAAAAGTCATGGGGTCTCGGTTTCGTTAATCCGCATATAGTATGCCACGAAACTTTTTCCCTTGAGTGGCGCAACCAGACCATTATACTGAACCGTTCCTGACTGCTTCTTTTTTCGGACGCACGGTCCGACATCCAGCACCATTAAGGCTAAAAAGATTTCATGCGACTTGATAAGTTTATCGCTCAGCAACTCGGCGTAAGCCGCGCTATTGCCGGGCGCGAAATTCGCGCCAACCGCGTTACCGTGGATGGCGACATTGTGCGAGACAGCGCGTTCAAACTGCAGCCTGACCATCAGGTTGAGTACGACGGCAATCCGCTGACCCAGCAGCACGGTCCCCGCTATTTCATGCTCAATAAGCCGGAAGGCTATGTCTGCTCAACGGACGATCCGGATCACCCGACGGTCCTCTATTTCCTCGACGAGCCGGTGGCGCACAAGCTGCACGCCGCGGGCCGCCTCGACATCGACACCACCGGTCTGGTGCTGATGACCGACGACGGACAGTGGTCGCATCGCATCACTTCCCCGCGCCACCACTGTGAGAAAACCTATCTGGTCACGCTGGAGTCACCGGTTGCGGATGACACGGCAGAGCAATTCGCGAAAGGCGTTCAGCTGCATAATGAAAAGGATCTGACCAAACCCGCCGTGCTTGAGGCCATCACCCCGACGGAGGTCCGTTTGACCATCAGTGAAGGACGCTACCATCAGGTGAAACGCATGTTTGCCGCCGTGGGTAACCACGTTGTGGGCCTGCATCGTGAACGCATCGGTGCGATTGTGCTCGATCCCGACCTGGCGCCCGGTGAATATCGTCCGCTGACGGAAGAAGAGATTGCCAGCGTCGGTCTGCCTTCGCACTAATTTCAGGAGAACCCTGTGACCACCAGGCCACACTCGTCGTTCAAAATTGTCTTCATTCTTGGCCTGCTGGCGATGCTGATGCCACTGTCTATCGACATGTATCTGCCTGCGCTGCCGGTGATTTCCGCCCAGTTTGGCGTACCGGCAGGCAGCGCGCAGATGACGCTCAGCACCTATATTCTCGGTTTCGCGCTCGGACAGCTGCTGTATGGCCCAATGGCCGACAGCCTGGGGCGTAAGCCGGTTATTCTTGGCGGGACGCTGGTCTTTGCGGCCGCAGCGGTCGCCTGTGCGCTGGCGCAGAGTATCGATCAGCTGATTATCATGCGCTTCCTGCACGGGCTGGCCGCCGCTGCCGCGAGCGTGGTGATCAACGCCCTGATGCGTGATATCTACCCGAAAGAAGAGTTCTCCCGCATGATGTCGTTCGTCATGCTGGTGACGACGATTGCGCCGCTGGTGGCACCGATGGCCGGTGGTGCGGTGCTGGTGTGGTTTAGCTGGCACGCGATTTTCTGGATCCTGGCGCTGGCCGCGCTGCTGGCCTCGGCGATGATTTTCTTCTTTATTGATGAAACGCTGCCCGTCGATCGCCGACAGAAATTTCATATTCGAACCACGATAGGCAACTTTGCCTCGCTGTTTCGCCACAAGCGGGTGCTGAGCTACATGCTGGCGAGCGGGTTCAGCTTCGCCGGAATGTTCTCCTTCCTGAGCGCCGGGCCGTTTGTCTATATCGAACTGAACCACGTTTCGCCGCAGCACTTTGGCTATTATTTTGCGCTCAATATCGTCTTCCTGTTTGTCCTGACCATCATTAACAGCCGCTTTGTCCGGCGGGTGGGCGCGCTGAACATGTTCCGCGCCGGGCTGTGGATCCAGTTTGTGATGGCGGTCTGGCTGGTGGTGAGCGCGTTTCTGGACGTGGGCTTCTGGGCGCTGGTGATCGGCGTGGCGGCCTTTGTCGGCTGCGTGTCGATGATCTCATCCAATGCGATGGCGGTGATCCTCGACGAATTCCCGCACATGGCGGGAACCGCATCGTCACTGGCGGGAACCTTCCGCTTCGGGATTGGTGCCATCGTCGGGGCGTTACTCTCTATGGCGACCTTTACTACGGCCTGGCCTATGCTGTGGGCGATGGCTTTTTGCGCAACCAGCTCTGTGCTTTTCTGTCTTTACGCCAGCCGGCCGCGAAAAGCGGCGCACTAACGCGCAGATAAGGCCCGAAAGGGCCTTTTTTGTTGACGCATATCAACCAAACTCGCGTTCGTTTATTCCGTGTTTGTTTATTTTATGTAAAATCTATTTATGTAAAAAGTCACATCATTGTATTCAAAAAGGTTGAGTTAGATCGCAGAAACGGGTACATATAGCGCCGACGCGAGCCTCAATACCGATAAAAAAGCGCTGAATAGTGCAGGTTGGCGATGATGTGTTACTATAAATGTAAATAAATTGTGAAGTAAATTTTGCTTCCGGGGAACGAACGTGAATACATTACAACTCTCCATTGTCCATCGCTTGCCCCAGAGCTATCGCTGGTCGGCGGGTTTTGCAGGTTCGAAAGTTGAACCGATTCCGCAAAGCGTCGCGGGCTGTGAGAATTGCCTGGTGGCGCTCAAGCTGCTGAGCCCGAGCGACGAAAATGCGTGGCGGGTGATGGAGCGTCTCAGCCAGGCCCTGACGGATATCGAAGTGGACAGCTCCGTACTGGAGTGCGAAGGGGAGCCGTGCCTGTTTGTCAAAAGCCAGGACGAATTCGCCGCGACCTGCCGCCTGAAAAATTTTGGCGTTGCGATTGCTGAACCTTTCTCCGGCCAGTATCCGTTTTAAGCGCTAGTCTGCCGCGAGCAGCTGGCGCGTGTAGCTCTGCGTTGGCGCAGTAAATACGCGCTGGCAATCACCCTGTTCGACCACCTCACCCTGTCGTAGCACAATCACCTGATGGCATAGCGCCCGCACCACCTGTAGATCATGGCTGATGAAGATATAGGCCAGCCGGTGCTTTTCCTGTAGCCCTTTGAGCAGCGCCAGGATCTGCGCCTGTACGGTTCTGTCCAGAGACGAGGTCGGTTCATCCAGAATAATCAGCTCCGGTTTTAGGATCAGCGCGCGGGCGATGGCGATACGCTGGCGCTGTCCGCCGGAAAATTCCGCAGGGTAGCGGTGGCGAGTGCCGGGATCTAAGCCCACTTCCGCCATCACCCGCATGACCTCCTGTTCCCGCTGTTGCGCACTCAGGCCAGGCTGGTGAACGCGCAGGCCCTCTTCGATAATCTGCAACACGCTAAGGCGCGGGTTAAGCGAGGAGTTGGGATCCTGAAATACCACCTGCATGCGGGGCCGCACGGGCAGCATCTGGCGGCGATTCCAGCGGTGCAGCGGCATATCGTCAAACAGGATCTCGCCCTGAGAGGCAATTAAGCGCAGCAGCGCCAGACCGGTAGTGCTTTTCCCCGAACCGGATTCGCCCACCAGCCCCAGGGATTCACCCGGTCGCAGCGAGAAGCGGATATTTTTCAGCACCGGGTTCTGGTCAACGATGCGCCGCAGAACGCCTTTGCGGATCGGGAACGAGACGGATAAATCATCGACGCGCAGCAGCGGTGTGCTGTCTGCCGTGAGAGGTACCGGGTCGCCGGAAGGTTCGCTGTCGAGCAGGCGCTGCGTATAGGGATGCTGCGGCGCGTTCAGCAGCGTGGACGCGGTATTCTGTTCAACGCAGCGCCCGTTTTGCATGACCGCGACGCTGTCGGCCAGCTTTTTCACGATGCTCAGGTTGTGCGTGATAAACAGCAGGCTCATGTCCAGCTCGTCACGTAGCTCCCTCAAGAGCGTCAGAATTTGCGCCTGCACCGTGACGTCCAGCGCCGTCGTCGGCTCGTCGGCAATCAACAGTTCGGGGCGCGTGAGCAGGGCCATGGCAATCATTACCCGCTGGCGTTCGCCGCCGGAGAGCTGATGCGGAAAATCATTCAGCCGTTTGGCCGCGTTGCGTATGCCTGTACGTTCCAGACAATCCAGAATTTCGCCCCGCGCGGCCTCTTTGCGCATCCCCCGATGAAGTGACAGCACTTCATAGAGCTGTTTTTCCAGCGTATGCAGTGGGTTGAGCGACACCATCGGCTCCTGGAAGATCATGGCAATCTTATTGCCGCGAATACCGCGCAGGGTATGTTCATCAGCGTGCAGCAGCGAACTGCCGTGGAACAGAATATCCCCTTGCGGATAGCTCACGGGCGGGGAGGGCAGCAGACGCAGGATGGAGAGCGCCGAGACGCTCTTGCCCGAACCGGATTCACCCACCAGCGCCAGCGTTTCACCGCGCTGGATCTGCAGCGACAGGTCGGTGACCACGGTACGGGTCTCGCCCTGCTTCGAGAAGGCAATCGACAGGCAATCAATACTGAGAAGAGGCTGCGTCATCTTATACCGCCTTGTTGGGATCGAAGGCATCGCGCACGGCTTCGCCAATAAAAATCAGCAGCGAAAGCAGCACGGCCACGGAAAGAAAGGCAGTGATGCCCAGCCACGGCGCCTGCAGGTTGTTCTTGCCCTGCAGCAGCAGTTCGCCGAGCGACGGCGACCCCAGCGGCAGGCCGAAGCCCAGAAAGTCCAGCGAGGTGAGGGTGGTGATGGAGCTGCACAGAATAAAGGGCAGGAAGGTGAGGGTCGCCACCACCGCATTGGGAAGCATATGGCGGAAGATGATTGCGCGATCGCTCACGCCTAACGCCTGCGCGGCGCGAATATAGTCGAAATTACGGGTGCGCAGAAACTCTGCCCGTACCACGCCCACCAGAGCCATCCAGCCAAACAGAACGGTGATGCCCAGCAGCCACCAGAAGCCCGGCTGTACCACGCTGGAAAGCAGAATGATCAGAAACAGCGTTGGCATACCGGACCAGACTTCGATGATACGCTGCCCCCACAGGTCAATTTTTCCGCCGTAGTAGCCCTGAACGGCGCCGGCCACTACGCCCATTACGCTGGAGAAGACGGTCAGCATTAATCCAAAGAGAATAGAAATCCGCGTACCGTAGAGGATGCGCGCCAGCACGTCGCCGCCGTTGGCGTCTGTTCCCAGCCAGTTTTGCGCAGAGGGCGGAGAAGGGAAGGGAGTTGTGGTCGCGAAGTTAATGCTGTTGGCGCCAAAGCGCACCGGAGCCCAGAGGGCCCAGCCGTGCTGTTCGATCTGCTGACGCAGCCACGGATCCTGGTACTCCGCCGGGGTGGCAAACGGGCCGCCGAAGTCGCTTTCACTGTAGTTAGCCAGTACCGGCACGTACCAGCGGTCGTTAAAGTGCACCAGCAACGGTTTGTCGTTGGCGATCAGCTCCGAACACATGCTCAGGACAAACAGGACAGCAAAAATCCACAGCGACCAGTAGCCGCGACGGTTATGGCGAAAACGGGCCCAGCGGGCCTGGTTAACGGGGCTTAAACGCGGCATCAGCGGCCCTCAAAATCAATTCGGGGATCGACCAGCGTATAGCTGATATCGCTGATGATATTCAGCAGCAGGCCAATCAGGGTGAAAATATAGAGCGTGCCAAACATTACCGGATAATCGCGCGATACGGTGGCTTCGTAGCCCAGCAGGCCGAGACCGTTGAGCGAGAACATCACCTCAATCAGCAGCGAGCCGGTAAAAAACATGCTGATGAACGTGGCTGGAAATCCGGCAATCACCAGCAGCATGGCGTTGCGGAAAACGTGTTTCCACATAATCTGCTTCTCGCTGACCCCTTTGGCGCGGGCGGTTACGACATACTGCTTGCGGATTTCATCGAGAAAGGCGTTTTTGGTCAACATGGTCAGGGCGGCAAACCCGCCGATCACCGTCGCCAGCACCGGCAGCGTGATATGCCAGAGATAGTCGGTGATTTTCTGGTACCACGGCAGCGTGCTGAAATCGGCGGAGACCAGCCCCCGCAGCGGGAAGATGTCGAAATAGCTGCCTCCGGCAAAGAAGACGATCAGCAGAACGGCAAACAGAAACGCCGGAATAGCATAGCCGATGATGATGAAGGTGCTGCTCCAGATATCGAAGCGGCTGCCGTTATGCACCGCTTTTCGGATCCCGAGCGGTATAGAGACCAGATAGATAATCAGCGTGCCCCACAGCCCCAGCGTGACCGAAACCGGCAGGCTTTGCTTGATCAACGTTAATACGGACGCACTGCGGAACAGGCTATCGCCAAAATCAAAGCGGATATAATCCCAGAGCATCTTGAAATAGCGCTCGTGTATCGGCTTATCAAAGCCGTAGCGATGGGTGATCTCGGCGATCACTTCAGGATCCAGCCCGCGCCCGCCGCGGTAGTGGCTTTCACTGATATTCCCCACGCCGGTTCGCGCATGGCTGGCGCCCATGCCTTCTCCACCGCCGCCGGGCATGCCGCCGCTGTTGCCAAACTCAATGGCGGCAATGGCCTGGTCGACCGGCCCGCCCGGGGCAATTTGCACGATAAAAAAGTTAATGGTGATAATGGCCCACAGCGTGGGAATGACCAGCAGAAGTCGGCGTATTAAATAGGCACCCATGATAATTCCTTATCGCCGCTCGGCGGGCAGTCTGGCGGCTTTATTCACGTTATACCACCAGGTGTCAAAGCCCAGAGAATAGACAGGGCGCACGGCAGGCACGGAGAACTTGTCCCAGCGCGCTAGGCGGTCTTCGCCCATATACCACATGGGCAGCATGTAGTAGTTCCAGGTTAACACCCTGTCGAGGGCGCGACCAAGCGGCAAGAGCTTATCTTTATCGCCCTGCGCCGCCACAATTTTCGCAATCAGGGCATCAATCGCCGGGCTTTTTACGCCTGGCGCATTGTACGAGGAGTCGATGTAGCTGGAGGCCCAGGAGATTTGCAGATCCGAGCTGGGCCACGGCTGTGCGGGCCACAGGCGTTGCATCATGTCGTAATCGCGGCTGCGCATGCGGTTGGTGATCTGCGCGTTATCGACCTGGCGAATGTTCATGGTGATCCCCAGCCGCGCAAGGTTGTGCTTAAACGGCAGCACCCACTGATCGTTGCCGCCGGAGGAGAGCAGCAGTTCAAAGCTTAAAGGCTTGCCGGTTTTCGCATTGACGCGTTTCTGGTTCTTCAGCTGCCAGCCTGCCTCATCCAGCAGCTTGCTGGCCTTCAGCAGGTTGTCGCGGTCGTAGCCGTCACCCTTTGAAGCGGGCGGCTGAAACACCGTGGTAAACACCTCCGGCGGCACTTCCGCTTTCAGCGGCGCCAGCAGGAGCAGTTCGTCGGCTTTAGGGTAGTCGCGCGCGGCATATTCGGTGTTCTGGAAATAGCTGTTCGCGCGGCTGTACGCCCCGTAAAACAGGGCTTTGTTCATCCATTCAAAATCGAAGGCCAGGGTAATGGCTTCCCGAACGCGGCGGTCGGTAAATACCGGGCGCTGAATATTAAACGCCAGCCAGCGCGTGTCCTGGGCGGATTCGTTTTTGTGCTCGTCTTTGACGATGTAGCCTTTCGTGAAGTTTTTGCCGATATAGCGGGTCGCCCAGTTTTTGGCGCTGTTCTCCACGCGTAAATCGAAGGCACCGGCCTTGAACGCTTCAAACGCCACGTTATCGTCGAGGTAGTAGTCATAGCGAAGGGTGTCGAAATTCCAGCGCCCGCGGTTTACCGGCAGGTTGGCCGCCCAGTAATCTTTCACGCGGGAATAGACCACGTACTGCCCCATGCGCCAGTCGGTAATGCGGTAAGGGCCACCGGCCAGCGGCGGCGTGGAGAGCGGGTCGCTTAACTTATGGTTTTTCCAGAACGATTCAGGCATAACCGGCAGCGAGAACAGGCTAAGCATATTCTCTTTGTTCGGTTCGCTCAGCTCAATGCGTACGGTGAGGGGCGCAATGGCGCGCACCGTTGCGCCTTTATACACAATGCGGAACTGAGGAACGCCTTCGGTCATAAATTTATGAAACGTAAAAGCGACGTCGCTGGCCTTGACCGGCGTGCCGTCGTGAAAGCGGGCCCGGGGGTTTAGGGTAATTTCGGCCCAGGCGAAGTTATCGGCATAGCGCACGTTATCGGCAATCAGCGGGTAATAGCTGCCGGGTTCATCATCCGACGTGACAAAAAGCGTGTCATAGAGCGATTCCGTTCGCGCCGCGGCCACGCCGCGCAGGGCGAAGCGGTTAAAGTTGTCGAACGTTCCCGTAGCCGAGAGCGTGACCTTTCCACCCTTAGGGGCGGCAGGATTGACGTAATCGAAGTGCGTAAAATTGACCGCGTATTTTGGCTCGCCAATCACGGCGAACGCGATGTTCTCTTTGATGGTTTGCGCCTGGCTGGACAGGCTCACGACTGCCAACCAAAGCAACATAAAGCGCATAAACATCTCGCGGCGGCTCCCTCTTTTACAGACCGGCTCAGTTAAGCTGAATAATAAGTGACGCCACGGGCAATGTGAAATTATTCCCCGTCAGGCGACACCGTATTTTGCCACGTGCGGAACTGCTCCAGCGGCATCGGGCGGCTAATCCAGTAACCCTGCAGGTAATTAACCCCATGCTCGCGCAGCCAGGCCGCCTGTTCCGGTGTTTCTACCCCTTCCGCAACGGTCGACATATTCAGTCGTCTTGCCAGCGTCAGTACGGCATCCAGCACCGGGGAGGTCACGGTTTCTGTGCCAATGGCGTTGACAAAACCACGGTCGATTTTCAGATAGTCCATGGTGAAATGTTCAAGATAAATCAGCGCGCTGTGGCCGGTGCCGAAATCGTCGATGGCAATTTCAAACCCTTCGTTATGAAGCCATTCGAAGAGGCTGTTAGCTTCCCGATGGTTCAGCATGTCGCGCTCGGTAATTTCCAGTACGATCTGGAAGTAATCAGGCGGCAGCAGGGCTTTGAAGGTGCGCATATCGTCTTTGAAGCTTTCCGCATGCAGATGCCCCGGCGCGATATTAATGCCCACTTTGGCACCCGGCGGCAGCACGGTCTGTAGCACTGGCGCATCGTGAATAATCAGGTCAAAAAGATGCAGCGTGAGCGGAACAATCAGCTTCTGCGCTTCGGCAAAATTGATAAAGGCGTCCGGCGGGATCTCACCCATGGTCGGGTGCTTCCAGCGCATCAGCACTTCAAGCCCGGTCATCCTGAGCGATTTGGCGTCGACAACGGGCTGATAAACGACATAAAACTGGCCGCGCTTGATGGCGCTCAGAATCTCTTTGCCCGGATTGAGACGCGTCGTGAGGATGTAGAAGTTAAGCGACCCTGCCGCAATCCCGCACACCAGCCCGAAGAACAGGGCGTAAAGTATCTCATCGGTCGTCCACTCCTCGGCGTACAGGTTGATGGTCAGAGGAACGTCTTTGAGCGTCGCGGTGCGCGCCGGCGTTTCATGTAAATCCTTTGCTTTGACGAGGGTGCTTGAGGTAGTAGATAACGCATTGTCGCCGATGACGATCGCGATGCCCGCAAACTCGTCCTGGCGCGCGGTGTAAAGCAGGTACGGCGTCAGGTTGAGATTCACCGAGGTGAATACGCCGCCGTCCTTCACAAGCGGATTACGATACCAGATGGCAATCGCGGGCTTATTGGGCAGCATGGGCGTGCCGGGGAGCAGTGCGATATCAACCTGCTTGTTGATGTGCAGCTCGGGTATCAGCTCCTCCATCGGGGCATTCATTGGCCCTGTGGCTGACGAGCAGAACGCCATTTTGTCTCTGACCAGCAGGAAGGCGCGTACGTTGAGGCTGAAGGCCGCGCGCGAGGTCAGCTCCGCGTTAACGTCCTGGCAATTATTGAGCGTCAGCGGCTGGAGCACGTCGATGGAGGCTTTCAGCTCGTCAAAATAGCTCTCCATGTAGATGCGCACATCCATAATCAACGTATCGAATCGGATTTCCCGCTTGTGGTAGCTCCAGAAAAATTGCAATGAACCCAGGAGCAGGGCGGCGATCAGGCCGGTAATGATACTGAGGAACAGTATCTTTCGATGACTGGAGAAGTAGCGGGTGAGCATAAACGTCGTGGTTCCTGAATTGCCGCTGATTGTATTCATTGTAACGGGCAAAAAAAAACACCGCCGAAGCAGTGCTTTTTTTTATTGTATCGCCAGCCAAGGGATAACCAACGATACAATTATCATATTAACTGCGGGTCAATACGCGGCGCGCTTCGTTGTAGCGCTTCTTCCAGTACGGTTCATTCATGCTGGAAATGGTCACACCGCTGCTGGTGGAGGCATGAACAAACTGATCATTACCAATGTAGATGCCCACATGTCGACCGGTAGAACCTGCACGGAACAGCACTAAATCGCCGGTGCGCAGTTTGGTACGTGAAATCGACTTGCCCATCTCCTGCTGTTCGTAGGTCGAACGCGGAAGATCTAACCCAAATTGCTCGCGGAAGGTACGCTGTACAAAGCCGGAACAATCAATGCCTTTTTTAGTGCTGCCGCCAAGACGGTAACGCACGCCTTTCCAGTCAGCATACTGGTCCATAATGCGGGACTTCACGTCCAGATTACGTACCATATTTTCAAATTCATCCTGAGAGGCTTGCAGTGAAGAGGAATCTTCCATTCCCACAACACGCGTCTCAGGATGCATATTCTTTGCGGTGTTCGATGTACTACATGCAGATAACAGAACCGCGACTGCTATCGCCGGGATCCCCCGTAAGATATATCTCAGAAACGGTTGAGATTTGACCATTTTGTTTATTTTCCCTTGAAGTCCTTAACGACAAATATCGTTATAAAAATGCCAAACGTGACGAGACTAATTATCTGTTCACATTGAGACAATTGTTTCTGGTGACATTTGTGGTGCAGCGCACAAAATTATTCACCATCGAAATAATTATCTCCATGGGGCAAAACGAGTTCGAGATTAACCGATTGCCAGGGCTATTGCGAGTAAAAAGAGCCTTTTTTTTATAAGAAATTGTGATACAGAAAGTAAAAATTTGTCATTGCACAAAATAGCGGCAGATCCGCCGCGTAATCGTGCAATTGCTTCATTTTTATCACGAATGCGATGACAAGAATATGACAGCGCAGAAAGATCGCGGGAAGGGCATTATCAGGGATCGTGATGATCCCCGATAGTTTGCGTTAAAAAACGGTAATTATTTGTTCAATTTTTGTTGCTTTCTACGCGGAAGATAGCGATCGAAAAGGGTAATTAGGCGATCGCTCAAAGGCGTCATCAGAACCCACGGCAGACCAATCAGCACCGCGGAAAGGGAACCCACGACAATATCCGTCAGCCAGTGCGCGCCAATCATCACGCGTGGGAAGGCAAATATCACCACAATAAGCAGGGCGATTGCGAACGCCTTCTTACCGAAATAGCGCAGCATGAATCCAGAAAAAATAAGCAGCATCATGCCGTGATCGCCCGGGAAACTGTCCTTCGAGGCATCTTTTGTTGGAATATGCAGCAGTTCACTCACGCGATAAATATTCGGGAAAGAGAGCGAAGGACTTGCACGTTTTACCGGCATCAGATGTTGCGCCAGCTGATTAATGATCACCGCAGCCAGAAGCATCACCAGTCCGATAATCAGGATGCGGCGACGCCCCGTGTCATCCTCTTTGAGCCAGAAAGAGAGCATCAGGCAGCCCATGGCCAGCAGGGAAAAGCCGTCAAAGGCGCGGTTATTGGTAATTGCCACCAGCCACAGAAAGGCGTCACTCTTCACCAGCCCCTGGTTGAAGAAATGAAACAGGGATGAATCAAGCGGGAACCAGAAACCGTGATTCACCGGGATATACCAGGAGAAAAAGAGCGCCAGACCGGCGACATTAAGCAGTAGTATCTGGGGAATTCGAGTCGTCATAACGTTCTGCATTGAGTGAAAACTGGGGCAACGTTAGCCGCCCGAACTTAAACGAAGCTTCAACAGGCTGGACTGCAGGGCATTCCAGTCGGCGTTAACCGCACTAATTAACTCTATTCTGCTGTCAGGTGGCGCGACGTTTTGCGTTTCGATAAAGAAATCGTCGCCCTGGCGGTTGATCCGCACCAGCCCATCTGGCGTGCGCATGATCCCTTTCACGCGGTCGACCGGCGCAAGTCTGGCCCACTCCAGGATCCCGATGGTGTCGAAAACGGTGTCGGCATCGAAAATCCATCCGCAGGCCTGATACCCCTGACCGCTGTTAAGGTTACGACGCCAGCGCTGGTGTTCCGGCAGGCTAAGCGCGGCCAGACCCTGCTTTGCAGAATGGTGATGCGCATGCTCTGCGCTGGCCGGGAGTTGCGCCAGGTTCTGGCGGGGAAGATCCAGCAGGGCGCTATCAATATTCCCCTGCGTGGCCTGCACCCGCGTCCGATTGCCGCCGAAATGCTGCCACCACGCGTCCAGCGCGGCCCGGCTTTCCGCCGTGGCGCGATCTTCTTTATTGGCGACAATAACGTCTGCTGCGGCGAGCTGATCGCGAAAGTTCTCATTGGCCACCGCTTTTTCATCCAGAAGCTGACGCGGATCGAGCAGGCACAGCGTGGCGCGAAGATCGATCCACGGCTCGTAAACCGGGGCGGTCAGTAAATCGAGGATCTGCTTCGGGTGGCCCAGACCGGTAGGTTCAATCAGCAGGCGGTCCGGTTTGCCCTGACGCAGCAGCGTATTGAGGCCTACCTGCATCGGTAAGCCGTTTACGCAGCACATGCATCCGCCGGGGATCTCTTTAATCATTGCGCCGCTGGATGACAGCAACGCGCCATCAATGCCCACTTCGCCGAATTCATTGACCAGCACGGCCCATTTCTCGGCGGGATCTTTATTCGCCAGCAGATGAAGAATAGAGGTGGTTTTACCGCTGCCGAGAAAACCGGTGATGAGGTTGGTTTTGGTCACGTGCGCTCCGCAAGAGAATTGTGATGCTATAACACTATGCTCTTATCCTGGCGAAAAACGGGCGCAATGAGAAGGGGGAGGGCGAACGGAGGCAATGTCCGTTCGCATTAAGCGCAATAATCGCTAAAGATTTAACGTTTCAATAACAGCCTGGCGTGCGCCACGGCGGATGATGCGCTGGTAGGCCTGGCTGACAGCCTCAGCGAAAACGCTATTTTGCGCGAGATCGTGACCGAAGACCTCGCTCAGCCCCAGCAGCGCATCTACGCGGTCGGCGTCGCTGCTGGCCTCGACAATCGTGCGGATTTTATCACTGAGGGGATCGCGAACGTCAATCGCGTTGCCGCGTTCGTCGAACCCGCTGACGTAGCGTATCCAGCCAGCGACGCCCAGCGCCAGCAGCGGCCATTCTGTTTTACGCTCAAGGTGGACGCGGATGCCATCCAGCATTCGCTGCGGCAGCTTCTGGCTACCGTCCATCGCGATTTGCCAGGTACGGTGCTGCAGCGCCGGGTTAGCAAAGCGATCAATCAGACTGTCGGCATAGGCAGTCAGGTCGACATCCTTTATACGCAGCGTAGGCGCCTGTTCATCCAGCATTAGCCGCCGGGCGGCTTCGCGGAAGGTGGCGTCCTCCATGCATTCATTAATATGCGCGTACCCGGCGAGATACCCCAGATACGCCAGGAAAGAGTGGCTGCCGTTAAGCATGCGTAATTTCATCTGCTCCCACGGCAGAACGTCCTGCACCATCTGAACGCCCGCCACTTCCCACTCCGGACGCCCGGCGACAAAATTATCTTCCACTACCCACTGAATAAACGGCTCGCAGCTTATGGCGCACGGATCGTCAACGCCGAGCGCGTCGGCGATCTCCGCAAGCGAGGCCTCCGTCGCGGCGGGAACAATTCTGTCGACCATCGTTCCTGGAAAGCTTACGTGGCCCTCGATCCACTCCGCCAATGCCGGGGAGCGCTTTTGCGCCATGCCAAGCACCGCATTTTTCACTACGTGTCCGTTGTCCGGAATGTTGTCGCAGGAAAGCACGGTAAACGCAGGCAAGCCGCGCTCACGGCGGCGATTAAGGGCTTCGACCAGGATCCCCGGCGCGGAATGCGGCTCAGCGGGATTTTCCAGATCGTGGACGATCCGGGCGTTTTGTAAATCCAGCTTACCGGTCGCGGGATCGATGCAGTAGCCTTTCTCCGTAATGGTGAGCGACACAATCGCCACCTGCGGCTCGCAAAACTTCTCTATTATCGCGGGCAGAGAGTCCAGCTTTGCATTCAGGCATTCATGCACGGCCCCGACAATAATCGGCTGATTTCCTTCAGCACCTTTCTCCAGCACGGTAAACAGGTGATCCTGCGCGCGCAGCTGGCTCATCAGCACGTCGCCGCTGAACAGGCTAATCTCACAAATTCCCCAGTCGCCGCCTTTTTCATTCAGCACCCGGTTTGTTAACAATGCCTGATGCGCGCGGTGAAACGCACCGAAGCCGAAATGGACGATGCGGGAGCGCAGTTGATGACGATCGTAGCGCGGTTGTTGAACCTGGGCTGGAAGGGCGGTTGAGGCAATTGTCTTCATGAAATACACACCTGATTAACCATTAATTAACAATGCCAGTCTAAAGTTATATGACAGCAAATAAAATTGGTAAGCCGTAAATATCCCCGTTCTGTGAGTTTGATCAATCAATGTGTGGCGGCGTGTTGACCCTTCACGGCAAACATGTATGGTAGTCGTCATTGCAGTAACCCATATTGGTATAACAACTTGAGAGGATGAGGCAATGGAACAAACCTGGCGTTGGTACGGGCCGAACGATCCGGTTTCTCTTGATGATGTGCGTCAGGCTGGCGCAACGGGTGTCGTCACGGCGCTGCATCACATTCCTAACGGCCAGGTATGGCCGGTTGAGGAGATTCAACAGCGTCAGGCGCTGCTGGCGGAGAAGGGGTTAACCTGGTCTGTGGTAGAAAGCATTCCGGTTCACGAAGATATCAAAACCCATTCCGGGGAATACCGGACCTGGATAGCAAACTATCAGCAGAGCATTCGCAACCTGGCGGCCTGCGGCATTGATACGGTCTGCTATAACTTCATGCCAATTCTGGACTGGACGCGTACCGACCTGGAATATCAGATGCCGGACGGCTCGAAAGCGCTGCGTTTTGACCAGATTGCCTTTGCGGCGTTTGAGCTGCACATTCTGAAACGCCCGGGCGCCGAAGCGGATTACACCGCTGAAGAGCAGCAGCAGGCCCTTGAATGGTTCAATGCCGCCAGTGAAGCGGACGTTGAGAAGCTGACCCGCAATATCATTGCTGGCCTGCCGGGTGCGGAAGAGGGGTACACGCTGGACCAGTTCCGCGCGCGTCTGGCGGAATACGGCAATATTGATAAGCAGCAGCTGCGTGAAAACATGGCGTATTTCCTGCGCGCTATCGTTCCGGTTGCGGAAGAAGCCGGCGTGCGTCTGGCGGTACACCCGGACGATCCGCCGCGTCCTATTCTCGGCCTGCCGCGTATCGTGTCTACGATTGAAGATATGCAATGGCTGAAAGAGACGGTAAACAGCATCCACAACGGCTTTACCATGTGTACCGGCTCCTACGGCGTGCGCGCTGATAATGACCTCGTGCGGATGATAGAAACCTTTGGCGATCGCATTCACTTTACGCACCTGCGTGCGACCTGCCGGGAGAAGAATCCAAAGACCTTCCACGAGGCCGCGCACCTTGGCGGTGATGTGAATATGGTCGCGGTGGTGGACGCTATTCTGGCTGAAGAGGCGCGTCGCAAGCAGGCGGGCGATGTGCGTCCTATTCCGTTCCGTCCGGATCACGGACACCAGATGCTGGACGATCTGCGTAAGAAAACCAACCCGGGCTATTCGGCGATTGGCCGCCTGAAGGGGATGGCGGAAGTGCGAGGGGTCGAGCTGGCGCTCAAGATGACGAAATATCCGGAGCTTCTGTAACCGTAATTGTCGGGTGGCGCAGCCGCCACCCGACAAATGCCATAATCAGTCAGCACGACCCATATAGCGTTTTTCTTCAATATGGATGCGGATCTTCTCGCCAGCGGAGAGATATTCCGGCACCTGCACAACCAGCCCGGTGGTCAGGGTTGCTGGTTTGTTGCGCGCACTTGCTGACGCGCCTTTAATGCCCGGCGCGGTTTCAACGATTTCCAGATCCACGGTCTGCGGCAGTTCAAGCGCCAGCAGCACGCCGTCCCAGGTCAGTACCTGCATGTCTGGCATACCGCCTTCAGGAATGAACAGCAGCTCTTCTTCGATCTGATCTTTGGTGAAGATGTACGGGGTGTAATCTTCTTTATCCATGAACACGTATTCGTTGCCGTCGATGTAGGAGAAATCAACGTAGCGGCGGGTCAGGGTCACGGTATCAACGATATCGTCACCTTTAAAACGTTCTTCCACCTTCAGGCCGGTACGCACATCGGCGAAACGCATTTTGTACAGCGTCGCTGCACCACGGGCGCTTGGTGCCTGAATGTCGATGTCTTTCACAATCAGCAATTTGCCGTTGTAATTCAGTACCATACCTTTCTTAATTTCGTTCGCTCTTGGCATTGCAGTAATCCTGTCTACGGGAGGTAAAAAATATCGCGCCAAATTACTCGCGCGCGGCCTTTCAGGCAAGTGGAATTCGTGGCTTTTGCTATCAATACGCAAAAGGTGTTACTGTGCGCCCGATGCCCGACTGTACGGGTGTTCGCCACCGAGAGAGCATGTATGGATTGTCGTCCAGATTGCGGCGCGTGCTGTACCGCTCCGTCCATTTCAAGCCCCATTCCAGGCATGCCTGAAGGCAAGCCCGCCAATACCCGCTGCGTTCAGCTCTCTGAATCCAACCTGTGTATGATCTTTGAGTCTCCCCTGCGCCCGAAGGTCTGTTCCGGGCTTCAGCCATCAGCTGAAATGTGCGGCAGCACGCGCGCGCAGGCAATGACATGGCTGCTGGAGCTGGAAGCGCTCACCGCGCCTTAAACGTCTTTGATCCTCGCCAGACAGCCAATCGTCAGCGTACACATCACCAGCGCAATCCAGAACACCGTGTGGTAGTTCCAGATCTCGGCAACGATACCGGCCATCGAGCCCGCGATAATCCAGCCCACGCGGGTGGTATTAGTATAAAGGGTGGTGGCGGCACCTGCCTGCCCCGGCATCAGATCCTGGAAGTAGAGCATGCCAATCCCCGCCAGGATGCCGATATACACGGCGTTCAGCAGCTGTAAAGCAAGAAGCAGGGCTGGCGTATGGACCGTCAGCATGCCAACGTAGAATAGCAGCCCGGCGACGGCCGCGATGCGCATTAAAAAACGTTTTCCAAAACGCTTCGCATAATAGCCTGCAATCAGCATGGTTGGGATCTCAAGTCCCGCGGCGGTGCCCATCATAATGCCGGCCAGCTTCTCCGGCAGGTGTAGCTCATCAATAATAAACAGCGGCATGTTAATGATATACAGGCTGTTGGTGCCCCACATCAGCGTGCAGATAACAAACAGGAGCAGGGCATCGCGGCGGTTACGACGCGGCGCTTCCAGCACGCCCGTTGCCACTTTGGGCTCTTTGCGCATTGACGGCAGAAAAAACCATACCATTGCCCCGCACGCCACAAACGCGACCGCCGCGCTCAGGTACATCACCGTAAAGCCAAACCCCATCGCCAGCGCGTAGGCCAGCGGCGGGCCAATTACCCATGCCAGCGACACCTGAGCGCGCAATATCGAGCTGAACATCACCGCTTCCCGCCCGGTATGGTCGGCATGTTCGCGGGCAAGGGCAAACAGCTGCGGGTTGGCGGTTGAGCCAAAGCTGCTCAGAAATACGCCGATGAACAGCAGAATGAAATAGTTACGGTTCCAGGCAAACAGGACGCAGGCCAGCACCCCCAGCAGACAGCAGAAAACAATCAGGCTTTTACGATCGCCTTTGCGGTCGGAACGACCGGCGAGAAACTGGCTGACGAGAATGCCGATGATGGCGCTTCCGGTAAAAAAGAAGCCAACCATCGCCGGACGAGCGTGAACTTCGTTAGTCAGGAACAGGCTCAGCGTCGGGGTTTGCAACGCACCGGCGATGCCCGTGAAGAAGGCAACAATCAGGAACGCCGTTGACGTCAAATCAAAGGGCTTCGGCGCGGTGGCCGCAGGGGTGTTATGCATGTTTTATAATTAGCGAGTAACAGAGAGGGGCGGAGTTTACGCCGTGAGTTAAAAAATAAACAGTGGGTGAAGTCAATTACCCCACGAAAAATCAAAATGGCATTTCAACTTACTCCCCACCTGGCTGAACTTAGCTGAAACTGGTTTGCTGAAGTTCAGCAAAATTTAGCTGAACGCAGAAGAAATGTGCAGTATCTCTAAATTCTGATATCGGAAATACGACATTTCTTGCAAGCCATTGCAGAAAGCGCAAGACTTTTTGAAACGTTTCAGCGCTATCTTGTTTTAACAAACGGAGCAGGCTAGCGCATTTTTTCTCATGTAAGCTGAAACGATTCACTTTCAGCAGGAGAGGAGAACCATGTTCCAGTTATCTGTTCAGGATATTCACCCGGGCGCTCAGGCCGGGGATAAAGAAGAGGCTATTCGTCAGGTTGCCGCTGCCCTTGTGCAGGCGGGTAACGTCGCGGACGGCTACGTAAACGGTATGCTGGCGCGCGAGCAGCAGACCTCCACCTTCCTCGGCAATGGCATTGCCATTCCGCACGGCACAACCGACACCCGCGACCAGGTGCTGAAAACCGGCGTTAAGGTTTATCAGTTCCCGCAGGGCGTGCTCTGGGGCGACGGCCAGGTGGCTTATGTTGCTATCGGTATCGCGGCGAGCAGCGACGAACACTTAGGCCTGCTGCGTCAGCTGACGCATGTCCTGAGCGATGACTCCGTGGCGGAACAGCTGAAGTCTGCAACAACCGCTGAAGAGCTGCGGGCGTTGCTGATGGGCGAAAAACAGAGTGAAGCGCTGAAGCTGGATAACGACACGCTGACGCTGGATGTTGTGGCCTCCGACCTGGTCACGCTGCAGGCGCTGAACGCGGGTCGCCTGAAAGAAGCGGGTGCCGCTGATGCCACCTTTGTGACGCGCGTGATTAACGGTAAACCGCTGAATCTCGGCCAGGGTATCTGGCTGAACGACAGCGCTGAAGGCAACCTGCGCAGCGCAATTGCAGTGAGCCGCGCCGCCACCGCGTTCGACGTTGAGGGCGAGACAGCAGCCATGCTGGTGACCGTGGCGATGAACGATGAGCAGCCGGTTTCGGTGCTGAAGCGTCTGGGCGATCTGCTGCTGAACAATAAAGCTGAAAAACTGCTGAACGCCGATGCGGCGACCGTGCTGGCGCTGCTGACCAGCGACGACGCGCTAACGGACGACGTGCTGAACGCCGAGTTCGTGGTGCGTAACGAACACGGCCTGCATGCCCGTCCGGGCACCATGCTGGTCAACACCATTAAACAATTTGAAAGCGAGATTACCGTGACCAACCTGGATGGTTCGGGCAAACCGGCCAACGGCCGCAGCCTGATGAAAGTCGTCGCGCTGGGCGTGAAGAAAGGCCATCGCCTGCGCTTCACCGCGCAGGGCGCAGATGCTGAACAGGCGCTGAAAGCAATTGGCGACGCCATCGCGGCAGGTCTGGGGGAGGGCGCATAATGAGCAGACGTGTTGCGACTATTACGCTGAACCCGGCTTATGATCTGGTGGGGTTTTGCCCGGAAATTGAGCGCGGCGAAGTTAATCTCGTGCGTACCACTGGCCTGCATGCTGCGGGCAAAGGGATTAACGTCGCGAAGGTGCTCAAGGATCTCGGTATCGACGTCACCGTAGGCGGATTCCTCGGTAAAGATAACCAGGATGGCTTCCAGCAGCTGTTCAGCGAGCTGGGCATTGCCAACCGTTTCCAGGTTGTGCAGGGCCGTACCCGCATCAACGTTAAGCTGACGGAAAAAGACGGCGAAGTGACCGATCTTAACTTCTCCGGTTTCGAAGTGACGCCAGCTGACTGGGAGCGCTTTGTGACCGACTCCCTGACCTGGCTGGGCCAGTTCGACATGGTGTGCGTCAGCGGCAGCCTGCCGTCCGGCGTCAGCCCGGAAGCGTTTACCGACTGGATGACGCGTCTGCGCAGCCAGTGCCCGTGCATTATCTTCGACAGCAGCCGCGATGCGCTGGTGGCGGGTCTGAAAGCCTCTCCGTGGCTGGTGAAGCCAAACCGCCGCGAGCTGGAGATCTGGGCAGGACGCAAGCTGCCGGAATTAAAAGATGTGATTGAGGCCGCCCATGCGCTGCGGGAGCAGGGTATTGCTCACGTGGTGATCTCGCTGGGTGCAGAAGGGGCGTTGTGGGTTAACGCTTCAGGTGAATGGATTGCCAAACCGCCGTCAATGGAGGTAGTGAGCACCGTTGGCGCAGGGGATTCTATGGTTGGCGGCCTGATTTACGGCCTGCTGATGCGTGAATCCAGTGAACATACGTTACGTCTTGCCACCGCCGTTGCAGCCCTGGCCGTGAGCCAGAGCAATGTCGGTATTACCGATCGTACCCAGTTAGCCGCGATGATGGCGCGCGTTGACTTAAAACCTTTTAACTAACAGCAGGAGAGGAATAATGAAAACGCTGCTGATCATTGACTCCGGTCTCGGACAGGCTCGCGCCTACATGGCGAAGACCCTGCTGGGCGCGGCGGCACAAAAAGCACACCTGGACATCATTGATAACCCAGGCGATGCCGAACTGGCGATTGTCCTGGGCGATAAAATTCCCGCTGACAGCGCGCTGAACGGCAAAAAAGTGTGGCTGGGCGATATTAATCGCGCGGTGGCACACCCGGAACTGTTCCTGAGCGAAGCGAAAGGTCACGCGACCGTCTACAGCGCGCCTGTCGCAGCGGCTCCGGCTGCGGCCTCGGGTCCGAAACGTGTTGTCGCGGTCACGGCCTGCCCGACGGGCGTGGCGCACACCTTTATGGCGGCTGAAGCCATTGAAACCGAAGCGAAAAAACGCGGCTGGTGGGTGAAGGTTGAAACCCGTGGCTCCGTAGGGGCGGGCAATGCCATTACGCCGGAGGAGGTCGCTGAGGCCGATCTGGTGATTGTGGCGGCAGATATCGAAGTGGATCTGGCGAAATTTGCCGGCAAACCGATGTACCGCACTTCTACCGGCCTGGCGCTGAAAAAGACCGCGCAGGAGTTTGATAAGGCCCTGGCAGAAGCCAAACCGTATCAGGCCACCGGCGCAGCAAAAACGCCGACCGAAGGTAAAAAAGAGTCTGCGGGCGCATACCGTCACCTGCTGACCGGCGTGTCCTACATGCTGCCGATGGTGGTTGCGGGCGGCCTGTGTATCGCACTGTCGTTCGCGTTTGGTATTACGGCATTTAAAGAAGAAGGGACGCTTGCGGCTGCGCTGATGCAGATCGGCGGCGGTTCAGCGTTCGCGCTGATGGTGCCGGTGCTGGCGGGCTTTATCGCCTTCTCCATCGCTGACCGTCCGGGTCTGACCCCGGGTCTTATCGGCGGTATGCTGGCAGTGAGCACCGGCTCCGGCTTTATCGGCGGTATCATCGCCGGTTTCCTCGCGGGTTACGTCGCGAAGCTAATTAGCTCGAAGCTGAAGCTGCCGCAGAGTATGGAGGCGCTGAAGCCAATCCTGATCATTCCGCTCATCTCCAGCCTGGTGGTCGGTCTGGCGATGATCTACCTGATTGGTAAGCCGGTTGCGGGTATCCTGGCGGGCCTGACCCACTGGCTGCAAACCATGGGCACGGCGAACGCGGTGCTGCTGGGCGCAATCCTCGGCGGCATGATGTGTACCGACATGGGTGGCCCGGTGAACAAAGCGGCATACGCCTTTGGCGTTGGCCTGCTGAGTACCCAGACTTACGCGCCGATGGCGGCGATCATGGCGGCCGGTATGGTGCCACCGCTGGCGCTTGGCCTGGCGACGATTATTGCCCGTCGTAAGTTCGACAAAGCGCAGCAGGAAGGCGGTAAAGCGGCGCTGGTGCTGGGCCTGTGCTTCATCACCGAAGGTGCGATTCCGTTCGCGGCGCGTGACCCAATGCGTGTTCTGCCGTGCTGTATCGTCGGCGGCGCGGTAACGGGGGCCATCTCCATGGCGATTGGCGCGAAGCTGATGGCACCGCACGGCGGTCTGTTCGTCCTGCTGATCCCTGGCGCCATCACCCCGGTACTGGGTTATCTGCTGGCGATTGTTGCCGGTACGCTGGTGGCGGGCCTGTCTTACGCGGTGCTGAAACGTCCGGAAGCGGAAGTTGTGGCAAAAGCAGCGTAAGCAGTAAGCAATAAAAAAGCCGGGTGCTAATGCAACCCGGCTTTTTTTATGCCGCCTGTTCTGCGGTTTGCTGTGCCTTCAGCCAGGCAATCTCCTCCGCCCAGATATCCGGATTGATGGTTTCCAGCACCATCGGAATACCGTCGAAGCGGGCGTCCTGCATAATAAAGCGGAAGGCATCGTGACCGATATTGCCTTCGCCCAGGCTGTGGTGACGGTCAACGCGGCTGCCGAACGCGCTTTTCGCATCGTTCAGGTGCATACCGCGAAGATATTTAAAGCCAACAACGCGCTCGAACTCCTCGAAAGTATTTTTCGTGGCCTCGGTGGTGCGCAGGTCATACCCGGCGGCAAACGCATGGCAGGTGTCAATGCACACGCCCACGCGAGACTTATCTTCCACGCCGTCAATGATTGCCGCCAGATGTTCAAACCTAAAGCCGAGGTTGCTGCCCTGACCAGCCGTGTTTTCAATCACTGCGGTGACGCCTTTGGTCTTATCCAGCGTCATGTTGATGGATTCGGCAATGCGCGCCAGACAGGCATCTTCATCAATCTGCATCAGATGACTACCCGGATGGAAGTTCAGCAGCGTCAGCCCGAGCTGTTCGCAGCGCTGCACTTCATCAAGGAACGCCTCGCGGGACTTATCCAGCGCTTCCTGCACCGGATGCCCGAGGTTAATCAGATAGCTGTCGTGGGGAAGGATCTGGCCCGGCCCGTAATGGTATTTTTCACAGGCGGCTTTGAAATCGTCAATGACCTCAGCGGTGAGCGGCGCGGCGCGCCACTGGCGCTGGTTTTTGGTGAACAGGGCGAAAGCGGTCGCCTCGATTTCGGCGGCGCGAATGGCGGCATTCGCCAGGCCACCTGCAGCGCTGACGTGCGCTCCAACGTATTTCATAAAAAAACTCCTGTTAACCCGAAACGCTTATGATAGCGGGTTAACAGGAGAAGGACGAGATGGTTTATGCCATCAGGCTGTGCACGGCGAGGTTAATCGCACCGCCGCCGACAATCAGCCAGATGAAGAGCACCAACGCCATCAGCAGCGGCTTCGCACCGGCTTTTTTCAGCGCGCTGACGTGCGTGGTCACCCCCAGCGCCGCCATCGCCATCGCCAGCAGCACCGTATCCAGCGTCACCAGCATCTCCACTACCGCTTTTGGCAGCAGGTGGAAGGAGTTAAAGATAGCGACCACGATGAACAGGATCGCAAACCACGGAATGGTGATTTTGCTCTTCTCGCTGCCGCCAGCCGGTGCCAGCTGTTTAACACGGGCCGCGAGGAAAATCAGGAACGGGGCCAGCATCATCACGCGCAGCATTTTGGCAATGACCGCCGCGTTTTCCGCTTCCGGGTTAATGGCGTGACCTGCCGCCACCACCTGCGCCACTTCGTGCATGGTTGAGCCAATATAGATGCCGTAGGTTTCCGGGCTAAACCAGTGCGCCACCAGCGGGTACATGGCCGGATACAGGAAGATCGCCAGCGTACCGAAGATAACCACCGTCGCGACCGCCACCGTCACTTTACTGGCTTCGGCTTTAACGACGGGTTCTGTTGCCAGCACCGCGGCCGCGCCGCAGATGCTGCTGCCTGCGCCGATTAACCAGCTGGTTTGCTTATCCAGGCCAAACACTTTCTGACCGATAAAGCACGCCAGTAAAAAGGTGCTGGTCAGCGTCAGGACGTCAATTGCAATCCCGCTGACGCCCACGTCCGCAATCTGCGAAAAGGTGAGACGGAAGCCGTAAAGGATAATCCCGAGACGTAATAAATGCTGCTTGGCGAAAATCACGCCGCCGTCGCAGGATTTCCAGATGTGGGGGTAAACGGTATTCCCGACCACCATGCCGAGCAAAATGGCCAGCGTTAACGCGCTGAACCCTGCACCGGCCACTGCCGGAATACTGCCGCCCCATAAGGCCACGCTGGTGACGACGGCGCTGAGCGCAAGGCCGGGCACGAAGTGCCACACTGTACGATGATGTTGTAAGGTGATTTCTGACATAACCTTCTCCTTTGTCTGGCTAAAGGTTACGGCGCGCTGGCTTAAAAATAAAATTGATTATATATTTATAATCAATCTTTATAAGTGGTAAGCAACCATGCACATTACATTGCGTCAGCTGGAAGTGTTTGCCGAGGTGCTGAAAAGCGGCTCGACGACCCAGGCGTCACAAATGCTGGCGCTCTCGCAGTCTGCCGTCAGCGCGGCGTTGACCGATCTCGAAGGCCAGCTGGGCGTCCAGCTGTTTGATAGGGTAGGGAAGCGACTGGTGGTCAACGAACATGGCCGCCTGCTTTACCCGCGCGCGCTGGCGCTGCTGGAGCAGGCTATTGAAATCGAGCAGCTGTTCCGCGAGGACAATGGCGCGATCCGCGTATTTGCCAGCAGCACCATCGGCAACTACATCCTGCCGGAAGTGATTGCCCGCTACCGCCGGGATTTTCCGACCCTGCCGCTGGAGTTGAGCGTGGGTAACAGCCAGGACGTGATCAACGCGGTGATTGATTTCCGCGTGGATATCGGACTTATCGAAGGTCCTTGCCACAACGTCGATATCATTGCCGAGCCCTGGCTGGAGGATGAGCTGGTGGTGTTTGCGTCTCCGGCCTCGTCGTTATTGCAGGGCGAGGTGACGCTGGAGCGGCTGGCGCAGGCGCAGTGGATCCTCCGCGAGCAGGGTTCCGGCACGCGCGAGATTGTCGACTACCTGCTGCTGTCGCATCTGCCGCATTTCCAGCTGGGAATGGAGCTGGGAAACTCAGAGGCGATTAAGCACGCGGTGCGTCATGGCCTGGGCATCAGCTGTCTTTCCCGGCGGGTGATTGCCGAACAGCTGGAGACCGGATCGCTGGTGGAAATCCCCGTTCCGCTGCCAAAACTGGTGCGCACGCTGTGGTGCATCCACCATCGTCAGAAACACCTGTCGAGTTCGCTGCAGCGTTTTCTGCGCTACTGCGAGATGTAAAAGCGCCCCTCACCCCAAAGGGGAGAGGGAAAAATAATGCGTTACTTATAATCCTGGACGCGTCATGAAGCTCTCTTATAACAGGGTATTTCTGCCGGAAGGAACGCAGATCGTCTGCTACAATCGCGCCTCATTTATTAAATGGACAGCATTTTCACATGGTTTCAGAAACTAAAACCACAGAAGCGCCCACGCTACGTCGTGAACTCAAGGCGCGTCACCTGACGATGATCGCCATTGGCGGCTCAATCGGTACAGGTCTTTTCGTTGCCTCTGGCGCAACGATTTCGGCAGCCGGCCCGGGTGGGGCATTATTCTCTTATATCCTGATTGGCCTGATGGTTTATTTCCTGATGACCAGCCTGGGCGAACTGGCGGCATACATGCCGGTGTCAGGTTCGTTTTCGACCTACGGACAAAAATACGTTGAGGAAGGCTTCGGCTTCGCGCTGGGCTGGAACTACTGGTACAACTGGGCCGTCACCATCGCCGTGGACCTCGTCGCCGCGCAGCTGGTGATGACCTGGTGGTTCCCGGACACGCCGGGCTGGATCTGGAGCGCCCTGTTCCTCGCCGTCATCTTCCTGCTGAACTACATCTCCGTGCGCGGCTTTGGCGAAGCGGAATACTGGTTCTCTTTGATCAAAGTGGCAACCGTCATCATCTTTATCGTCGTCGGCGTGGCGATGATCGTGGGTATTTTCAAAGGAGCTGAACCTGCGGGCTGGAGTAACTGGACCATCGGCGACGCGCCGTTTGCCGGGGGCTTCTCGGCGATGATTGGTGTGGCGATGATTGTCGGCTTCTCCTTCCAGGGCACGGAGCTGATTGGTATCGCGGCCGGTGAATCCGAAAACCCGGAGAAGAACATTCCGCGCGCGGTGCGTCAGGTGTTCTGGCGTATCCTGCTGTTCTACGTGTTCGCTATTTTGATTATCAGCCTGATCATTCCGTATACCGATCCAAGCCTGCTGCGTAACGACGTGAAAGACATCAGCGTCAGCCCGTTCACCCTGGTCTTCCAGCACGCGGGCCTGCTCTCAGCGGCGGCGGTAATGAATGCGGTGATCCTGACGGCGGTGCTGTCGGCGGGTAACTCCGGCATGTACGCCTCCACCCGTATGCTTTATACCCTGGCCTGCGACGGCAAAGCGCCGCGCATTTTCTCGAAACTGTCCCGCGGCGGCGTACCGCGCAACGCGCTGTATGCCACCACGGTGATTGCCGGCCTGTGCTTCCTGACCTCCATGTTCGGCAACCAGACGGTGTACCTGTGGCTGCTTAACACCTCCGGGATGACGGGCTTTATCGCCTGGCTGGGCATTGCCATCAGCCACTATCGTTTCCGTCGCGGCTACGTCATGCAGGGTCATGACCTGAATAACCTGCCGTACCGTTCAGGGTTCTTCCCGCTGGGGCCGATTTTCGCCTTCGTTCTGTGCCTGATCATTACTCTGGGTCAGAACTATGAGGCCTTCCTTGCGGACACCATTGACTGGGGTGCCGTCACGGCGACCTACATTGGTATTCCGCTGTTCCTGATCATCTGGTTTGGCTACAAACTGACGAAAGGAACCCGCTTCGTTCGCTACAGTGAAATGGATTTCCCGGAACGATTTAAACAATAACCGCGCTTCCTCTCTTTCAGCCCGCTCAACCGAGCGGGCTTTTTTATGGGCAGATCAGAAGCTGTAGGTCATGCCAACCGTATAGCGACGCCCGTCCAGCACGGTGTCATACGTGTCGTAGTCAATCTGCTTATCCAGCACGTTATACACACCGGCGGTAACCAGCAGGTTTTTGTTCGCGTTGTAGCGCAGACCGACATCAACCTGAGTGTAGGACGGTGTGCCCTGGGACATTGACGTGCGGCTCAGGTACTCAGACGTTTTACCGCGAAGGTTCAGACGGCTCCAGAAACCTACGTCGGGCGTCGCCTGCCAGTCCAGGGTGGTGTTGAACATGTGCTTCGGCATCTTGTTCAGCGGCTTGCCTGAGAACTGACCGCTCTTCTGCTCAGATTCGGTATAGGTATAGTTTGCGGTCCAGTTTACATCGCGCGAGATTTTCCAGCCGAAGGATGACTCCACGCCGCGCATGTTGGCTTTGTCCACGTTAACGCGGTCGCTCACGAAATCATAGCTGTGATCGCCAATCGTACAGGCGGGATCGGCGCTGCTGTTACAGCGGCGAACTTCCGTAATCTTGTCCTTGAAGTCGGTATTAAACAGCGTCACGCCGGCATTCAGGTTATCGTTGTTATCCCAGAGCAGGGCGAGCTCTTCGCTCAGGCTCTTCTCTGGTTTCAGATCCGGGTTGCCAACGATGATACCGTCAAGACGGCCGCCACCCGTTACCTGGCCCCAACTGGCAGACGACTGCCGCAGATCAGGCGCACGATAGCCAGCCGAAACCCCGCCTTTCAACGTCCAGTGATCGGCCAGGTGCCATACGCCGTAACCGCGCGGCGTCCAGTTCGTCCCGTAGTTTTGGTCTTTGTCCATACGCAGGCCGCCGGTCAATGTAAAGCTTTCCGTCATTGACCATTCATCTTCGGCAAACAGGGCCCAGCTCCAGCGCGTCAGTTTGTTCAGGCCGTCCGCAGCTTCCAGCTGATTGCCCTCGTCGCGCAGTTTCTCATACCGATACTGCCCGCCGAGGGTCAACGTATGATCGCCGAGGAAAATCTGGTTCTGGTTGTTGAAGGTGGTGTTATACGAGCGCATTTTGCGACCTGGATTATTGGTCTCTTCCTGCTGGATATAGCTGGTGGTATTGAAGTCGTCGTAATACCCGCTGTGGGTTAAGGAGTAAGTTGTGTGCTCATAGCGTGAGTCGCTTTTAGTATTTGGCTTACAGGTCGTTCCCCGGCAGGTTTCAGCCGCTTTCGACATTCCTGGCGTGCTGTTTCTGTCCTGAAGCTCGCGAGCAAAATCAAGATCGAAATCGTTCTTCTCATCCGGGGTGAAGTTCAGGGTAATGCCACCGTTACGCATTTTCTGCTCGTTATACCCGTTCACGATTTTATCTTCGGCGCGGCGTGACAACAGCCCCGTCACTTTTGCGCCAAGCAGACCGTCAATCAGGGGACCAGAAGCGTAGGCGTTGGTCTGGAAGATATCGCCGGAATCATGGTTTTCCTGGAAGGTTGCATCGCCGTGCAACGAACCGGTCCAGGCTTTAGTGTTTGAGACTTTTTTGGTAATGACGTTGATGACGCCACCCATCGCATCGGAGCCGTAAAGTGAGGACATCGGGCCGCGGATAACCTCAATGCGCTCAATGGACTCCAGCGGCGGCAGCCAGCCTTGTTCAATACCCGAGTTGTCGCTGTTTGGGCGGGTGCTTCGCGTACTGACGCGTTTGCCGTTCACGAGGAACAAGGTGTACTGAGATGCCATGCCGCGAATGCTGATATCACTGCTACTCCCGCCGCCGGTGACGACCACGCCCGGGACGTCTCTCAGGGCATCGGTAACATCACGGTAGGCTTTATCTTCAATCTGCTGTTTCGAAATAACAGAGATGGAGGCGGGGGCATTCTGGATCTTTTGTTCAAAACCCGTCGCGGTGACGACAACGGTGTCCTGATCGGCTGCGTGAACGAGAGGGGTGAATGTGGCAGCGCCAACGGCGACGGCCAGGAGCTTAATGCGGGGTATTGTCATTTGTACATTCCGTATAAAAATGAATAAAACTCCATCGGGATAACCCTGAGAACTGTATGTTTTTGTCTTTTAAGAACTCTTTAAGATGGAGAAGAGCCTGGAATTGTACAAAAGAATGTAGAATTGTAAACACAAATGATAATTGAAATCATTTGTGTTTGAAGGAGGTGAAAGGAAACCAGCCTGGATTCAAGCGGATAGAACTATGTAAATGAGGGGGAGGGGAAATGCCCGGTATGCAGGAGGCTACCGGGCAAAAAGGCTGAACTTACCTGAACAGATGTTCCGCATGGAAGCGGAGATGATCTTCAATAAAGGACGCCATAAAGTAATAGCTGTGATCGTATCCCGCCTGAATGCGCAGCGTCAGCGGCCAGTCCTTCTGGCGCGCCGCTTCAGCCAGAACCGCAGGCTGTAACTGTCCGGCGAGGAACTGATCCGCATCACCCTGGTCGATAAGCATCGGAATCGCATCTTCCGTCCGGCTTGCCAGCATCAGCGCGCAGCTATCCCATTCCTGCCATTTCTCTTCATCTTTACCCAGATAGTTTGTGAAAGCTTTTTGTCCCCACGGCACCTGCGTTGGGTTCACAATCGGCGCGAACGCAGAGACGCTGGTGTATTTCCCCGGGTTTTTCAGCGCCATGATTAACGCCCCGTGCCCGCCCATGGAGTGGCCGCTGATGGCGCAGCGGTCGCTCACCGTAAATTCGGCCTTAATCAGCGCTGGCAGCTCGTCGCGAATGTAGTCATACATGCGGTAATGGCTCGCCCACGGCTGCTCGGTGGCGTTGAGATAAAATCCGGCACCTTTGCCCAGGTCGTACCCGGCATCGTCCGCCACATCATCGCCGCGCGGGCTGGTGTCGGGCATCACCAGCGCAATGCCCAGCTCGGCCGCAATACGCTGCGCGCCCGCTTTGGTGGTGAAGTTTTCGTCATTACACGTCAGGCCTGAAAGCCAGAACAGAACCGGCGGATTTTCCGTCGGGGGCAGGAAAATGCTGAACGTCATGGCGCAGTTCAGCGTGGTGGAGTCGTGCCGCCAGCGCTGCTGTCGACCTTCAAAACAACGGTGCTCTTCGAGCAGTTCCATGCAGGGCTCCTTAATGAGAATAGCTATTCATTAGAGCCATAATACAGCGTTTTCATTTACCTGTGAGCAACTTTCACTTTCGCGGAACGGCGAGATGCTGCATCATAAATTTACTTTTTTTTAACAATTGGAGCTGTCATGGCGCTGCGTATTGCGCTTAGTGGGTTTGTCGTTCTGGTGGTGGCGATGGGGATAGGGCGCTTCGCCTTTACGCCTCAGGTGCCGCTGATGATTGCCGCCGGGCAACTCACGCTCACCAGCGCAGGTCTGGTGGCGGCGATGAATTATCTGGGCTATCTGGTGGGCGCATGGGATGCCATGCGGGCGCACCGCTTTGTTGAAACGCGACTCTGGCTTGGCATCACCGGTGCGGTTGCGCTGACCTTGCTCTCCGCCGCCGCGGATAACGCCGTTGTGCACGGCCTGCTGCGCTTTGTGATTGGCTGCATGAGCGGCTGGTCAATGGTGCTGATTGCCGCCTGGAGCAACGAGCGGCTGGGGCAGTTGGGTAAACCGGGGCTCAGTGCCGCCGTGTTTGCCGGTCCTGGCGCGGGCATCGCCCTGAGCGGCCTGCTCGCGGTCTATATTCAGGCTAAATCCCTTTCGGCCGGTGCGGCGTGGCAAATCTACGGCGTGCTGGCGCTGGTATTGGTCGCGCTGGTGGCGCGCTATCTGCCGCGTTCCGGACAGCTTCATCGACCCGGCAGCGCGCCAGAGCCGCTGTTGCTGACGACGGATCTCAAGCGCCTGGTCTGGAGCTACAGCCTGGCGGGATTTGGCTATATCCTTCCGGCGACCTTCCTTTCGCAAATGGCGGCGGTGCGTTTTCCCGGCAGCCTGTTTGCCCAGTTTGTCTGGCCGATTTTTGGTGCCGCGGCCGTGGTGGGGATTGCGCTCAGCATTCTTTTGCGCCACACCTCAACGGCTAACCGCAGGCTGGCGATAGTGCTGTGGTTACAGGGGGCGGGCGTGCTGGCGGCCTGGCTGCTGCCGGGCATTGGCGGCTTGCTGACGGGCGGGCTGCTGGTCGGCGGCGGGTTCCTCTGCGCGGTGCAGCTCTCTCTTTTATACGGCCGCGAACTGGCACCGAACCACACGCGCTATATGGCGGGGCTGCTCACCACCGGGTATGCCATCGGGCAATTGGTGGGGCCGGTGACCTCGGCGTTATCAACCTGGCTAACCCACCGGCTGGAGCCTGCGCTGGGGCTGGCTGGCGTTGCGCTGTTTGTCGCAGGTGCCCTGGTCTGGAATCGCCACGCTGAAAGGCAACAGCAATTGCAATAATTATCGTCGTGAATACTGGATTATGTGCGTCGCCTCACGCACAATGAGCGCATACTTTTGCCACAACGAGGGCGAAAGACGCCACACCTGCAGGAGAACAAAATGTCATCACTCAGTAAAGAAGCTGCCCTGGTCCACGAAGCCCTGCTCGCGCGCGGTCTTGAAACGCCACTGCGTCCGCCCGTTCAGGATATGGACAATGAAACCCGTAAAAGTCTGATTTCCGGGCATATGACCGAGATCATGCAACTGCTGAATCTCGATCTGAGCGATGACAGCCTGATGGAGACGCCCAAGCGTATCGCGAAAATGTACGTTGACGAAATTTTCTCCGGACTGGATTACGCCAACTTCCCGAAAATTACCGTCATCGAAAACAAGATGAAGGTGGATGAGATGGTGACGGTACGAGATATCACCCTGACCAGCACCTGCGAGCACCATTTCGTGACCATCGACGGTAAAGCGACCGTGGCGTATATCCCGAAAGACACGGTGATTGGCCTGTCGAAGATCAACCGTATTGTGCAGTTCTTCGCACAGCGCCCTCAGGTGCAGGAGCGTCTGACGCAGCAGATCCTGATCGCGCTGCAAACGCTGCTGGGTACTAATAACGTGGCGGTCTCTATTGATGCGGTGCACTACTGCGTGAAAGCCCGCGGCGTGCGTGATGCGACCAGTGCGACCACCACCACCTCGCTGGGCGGCCTGTTTAAATCGAGCCAGAACACCCGCCAGGAGTTCCTGCGCGCCGTGCGTCACCACAACTAATCAGACAGGGCAGGGACCATGGAGCGAAACGTCACGCTCGATTTTGTTCGCGGCGTCGCCATTCTGGGTATCCTGCTGCTGAATATCAGCGCCTTCGGTCTGCCGAAGGCCGCTTACCTCAATCCCGCCTGGTACGGCGACATCACCCGAAGCGATGCCTGGACGTGGGCGATCCTCGACCTGTTTGCCCAGGTTAAATTCCTCACGCTGTTTGCGCTGCTGTTTGGCGCGGGCCTGCAGCTTCTGCTCAAACGCGGCACGCGCTGGATCCAGTCGCGCTTAACGCTACTGGCAATTCTCGGCTTTATCCACGGCCTGTTCTTCTGGGACGGTGATATTCTTCTCGCTTATGGGTTAGTCGGGCTGATCTGCTGGCGGCTGATTCGCGACGCGCACAGCGTGAAAAGCCTGTTTAACACCGGCGTGATGCTCTATCTCATGGGACTCGGCGTACTGCTTTTGCTGGGGCTGATCTCCGGTGACGCGACAAACCGTTCCTGGATCCCGGACGCCGCTAACCTCCAGTACGAGCAGTACTGGAAGCTGAAGGGCGGTACGGAAGCGATAAGCAACCGTGCGGATATGCTGGGCGACAATCTGCTTGCCCTGGGGGCGCAATACGGCTGGCAGCTGGCGGGCATGATGCTGATGGGCGCGTCACTGATGCGCACCGGCTGGCTGAAAGGGGAATTCAGCCTGCGGCACTACCGCCGCACCGGCGCGGGGCTGGTCCTGCTGGGCGTGCTGATTAACCTTCCGGCGGTGATGGCGCAGTGGCACCTTCACTGGGATTACCGCTGGTGCGCGTTCCTGCTGCAGGCGCCGCGTGAATTGAGCGCGCCGTTCCAGACCATCGGCTATGCGGCGCTGATCTATGGTTTCTGGCCGCAGCTTTCTCGCCTGTGGATCGTCAGCGCCGTAGCCTGCGTTGGGCGGATGGCGTTAAGTAATTACCTCCTGCAGACGCTGATCTGCACCACGATTTTCTATCGCTTTGGCCTGTTTATGAAATTCGACCGCCTCGGACTACTGGCGTTTGTTATTCCGGTCTGGATAGTAAACCTGGCGTTTTCTGTCATCTGGCTGCGTTATTTCCGCCAGGGACCGCTGGAGTGGGTGTGGCGTCAGTTAACCGCACATGCTTCGGGGGTATCATTGAGTAATACATCCAGATAACGATCTGGATCACAATCATTAACAAAACGGATGTAAGCGTTTTCATGAGTGTGAGCTTCTTCACGTAGTCCCCTTTCTCTCGCTGCCAAAATAGCCACCTTGCTAAACACAGGGGGTGTCTGTGAGTTGCTGCAATTCTTTGAAGGATGGTGAATATGATCACCATTCGTGACGTCGCCCGTCTGGCGGGCGTTTCTGTGGCTACCGTCTCCCGCGTGCTGAACAACAGCGCGCTGGTCAGCCCTGAAACCCGTGAAACCGTAATGAAAGCCGTGACCCAGCTCGGGTACCGGCCAAATGCCAACGCCCAGGCGCTGGCAACACAGGTCAGCGATACCATCGGCGTGGTGGTAATGGATGTCTCGGACGCCTTTTTCGGTGCGCTGGTCAAAGCGGTCGATGTGGTCGCCCAGCAGCATCAGAAATACGTGCTGATTGGCAACAGCTATCACGAGGCGGAAAAGGAGCGTTATGCCATTGAAGTGCTGATCCGCCAGCGCTGCAACGCCCTGATTGTTCACTCAAAAGCCTTAAGCGATGAAGAGCTGGTCGGGTTTATGGAGCAGATCCCGGGCATGGTGTTGATCAACCGCATCGTCCCGGGCTATGCCCACCGCTGTGTCGGGCTGGATAACGTCAGCGGCGCCATGATGGCCACCAAAATGCTCATCAATAACGGCCATCAGCGGATCGGCTATCTGGCATCCAGCCATCACATTGAAGATGACGAGCTGCGGCGTGAGGGGTGGCAAAACGCCCTGAAAGAGCACGGTATTACGCCATCAGAAAGCTGGATTGGCACCGGCACGCCGGATATGCAGGGCGGTGAGGCGGCAATGGTGGAACTGCTGGGCCGTAATCTGCAGCTTTCTGCGGTGTTTGCCTATAACGACAGCATGGCGGCAGGCGCGCTGACTGCGCTGAAGGATAACGGCATTGCGGTGCCACAGCATTTGTCATTGATTGGTTTCGATGATATTCCGATTGCCCGTTACACCGACCCGCAGCTGACTACGGTGCGCTATCCCATTGCTTCTATGGCAAAACTGGCGACCGAGCTGGCGCTACAGGGAGCGGCTGGGGTGCTGGATCCAGGGGCAACTCACTGCTTCATGCCGACGCTGGTGCGTCGTCATTCCGTCGCCGCCCGGCAAATTGTGGTTCCGATCACTAACTGATTACACCGGGTGATGTAACCGTTTTCAATCTGTGAGTAAATTCACAGTATCTTAACAAGGCGCTGACTATGATGTCAGCGTTTTAGGGGCTGAAACGCTATGTAACGGTGATTATTCGCTTTCACCATAGCCAATGTGCCGCAAACAACGAATAAAACGCATTTCTGGAGCGTTACCGACCACGGAAGATAGAAATTTTATAAGTGAACGTCGGCTGTCAGTAACGTTTTATTAACACCTGCCTGCCGATCGTTATTCACAAGAACTACCCTGCATAAAAAAACCGGAGATACCATGAATAAGAAGGTGTTGACCCTGTCTGCTGTAATGGCAAGCATGCTTTTTGGTGCAGCAGCGCACGCTGCGGATACCCGTATTGGTGTGACCATCTATAAATACGACGACAACTTCATGTCTGTTGTGCGTAAAGCAATTGAGAAAGATGCGAAAGCAGCGCCAGACGTACAGCTGCTGATGAATGACTCCCAGAACGACCAGTCCAAACAGAACGATCAGATCGACGTTCTGCTGGCTAAAGGCGTTAAGGCCCTGGCGATCAACCTGGTTGACCCGGCTGCAGCAGGCACGGTTATTGAGAAAGCGCGCGGCCAGAACGTGCCAATCGTCTTCTTCAACAAAGAACCTTCCCGTAAAGCGCTGGACAGCTATGACAAAGCGTATTACGTCGGTACTGACTCTAAAGAGTCCGGCATTATTCAGGGCGATCTGATCGCGAAGCACTGGGCGGCGAACCCGAACTGGGACCTGAACAAAGACGGTCAGATCCAGTTCGTGCTGCTGAAAGGCGAACCCGGCCACCCGGATGCTGAAGCGCGTACCACCTATGTTATCAAAGAGCTGAACGACAAGGGCCTGAAAACCCAGCAGCTGGCGTTAGATACCGCGATGTGGGACACCGCTCAGGCGAAAGATAAGATGGACGCGTGGCTGTCTGGCCCGAACGCGAACAAAATCGAAGTGGTCATTGCCAACAACGATGCGATGGCAATGGGTGCGGTTGAAGCGCTGAAAGCTCACAACAAATCGTCCATCCCGGTATTTGGCGTGGATGCCCTGCCGGAAGCGCTGGCGCTGGTTAAATCTGGCGCAATGGCTGGTACCGTTCTGAACGATGCCAACAACCAGGCGAAAGCGACCTTCGATCTGGCGAAAAACCTCGCCGACGGTAAAGGCGCGGCGGATGGCACCAACTGGAAAATTGACAACAAAATCGTTCGCGTGCCTTACGTGGGCGTAGACCAGTCCAACCTGGCTGAGTTTATCGGTAAATAAGATCTTTGTTTTGTCTTCACTGGGCGCAATTCGTTGCGCCCTTTTATAACGCGATATGCGAGGCCAACAAGGTATAATTATGGTCAGCACAACTACTCAGTCGTCCGGTGAATACTTGTTGGAAATGACAGGCGTCAACAAGTCCTTCCCCGGTGTTAAGGCACTCGATAATGTTAATTTAAAAGTCCGTCCTCACTCTATTCATGCATTAATGGGGGAGAACGGTGCGGGTAAATCAACGTTATTAAAATGTCTTTTTGGGATCTATCAAAAAGATTCTGGCAGCATTCTTTTTCAGGGGAAAGAGATCGATTTCCATTCAGCGAAAGAAGCGCTGGAAAACGGTATCTCGATGGTTCACCAGGAATTAAACCTGGTACTGCAACGCTCGGTAATGGATAACATGTGGTTGGGACGTTACCCAACCAAAGGTGTGTTTGTCGATCAGGATAAAATGTATCGCGACACCAAAGCGATTTTCGATGAGCTGGATATTGATATCGATCCGCGCGCCCGCGTGGGGACATTATCCGTTTCCCAGATGCAGATGATCGAAATTGCCAAAGCGTTCTCCTATGATGCGAAAATCGTCATCATGGATGAACCTACCTCGTCATTAACGGAAAAAGAGGTTAATCACCTTTTTACCATTATTCGTAAGCTGAAAGAACGCGGCTGCGGCATTGTGTACATCTCGCACAAAATGGAAGAGATCTTCCAGCTGTGCGATGAAATTACCATCCTGCGCGACGGCCAGTGGATTGCCACGCAGCCGCTTGAAGGGCTGGACATGGACAAGATCATCGCCATGATGGTCGGCCGTTCCCTGAACCAGCGCTTCCCGGACAAAGAGAACAAGCCAGGTGAAGTAATCCTGGAAGTGCGCAATCTGACCTCGCTGCGCCAGCCGTCCATCCGCGATGTTTCTTTCGACCTTCACAAAGGCGAAATTCTTGGCATTGCTGGCCTGGTAGGGGCAAAGCGTACCGACATCGTGGAAACCCTGTTTGGCATCCGCGAGAAGGCCGACGGCACCATCACGCTGCACGGGAAGAAAATTAACAACCATAATGCCAACGAAGCCATTAATAACGGTTTTGCGCTGGTGACGGAAGAACGTCGTTCGACCGGTATTTATGCTTATCTGGATATTAACTTTAACTCGTTAATCTCTAATATTCGCAATTACAAAAACAAAGTCGGGCTGCTGGATAACTCCCGCATGAAGAGCGATACCCAGTGGGTAATTGACTCCATGCGCGTGAAAACGCCAGGCCACCGTACCCAAATTGGTTCGCTTTCCGGTGGTAACCAGCAAAAAGTTATTATTGGCCGTTGGTTATTAACCCAGCCAGAAATTTTGATGCTGGATGAACCGACCCGCGGTATTGACGTCGGCGCGAAGTTTGAAATTTATCAGCTGATTGCCGAGCTGGCGAAAAAGAATAAAGGGATCATTATTATTTCTTCCGAAATGCCGGAACTGTTAGGGATCACGGACCGTATTCTGGTTATGAGCAATGGTCTCGTTGCCGGTATTGTTGACACCAAAACGACAACGCAAAACGAAATTTTGCGTCTTGCGTCTTTGCACCTTTAAGATCAGGGGCTCCTCATGAGTGCGTTAAATAAAAAAAGTTTTCTCACTTACCTGAAAGAAGGCGGTATTTACGTTGTTCTTTTAGTCCTGCTGGCCATTATTATTTTCCAGGACCCTACGTTCTTAAGCCTGCTGAACCTGAGTAATATTCTGACCCAGTCCTCCGTGCGTATCATCATTGCGCTGGGCGTGGCGGGCCTTATCGTCACCCAGGGAACGGATCTTTCTGCCGGTCGTCAGGTCGGCCTGGCGGCGGTTATTGCGGCAACCCTGCTGCAGTCGATGGAAAACGCCAACAAGGTGTTCCCGGAGATGGCGACCATGCCGATTTTCGTGGTGATCCTGATTGTCTGCGCCATCGGGGCGGTGATTGGCCTGATCAACGGTATTATCATCGCTTACCTGAACGTGACGCCATTTATCACTACGCTGGGTACGATGATCATCGTTTATGGTATCAACTCCCTGTACTACGACTTTGTGGGCGCGTCGCCGATTTCGGGCTTTGACAGCGGCTTCTCCACCTTCACGCAGGGGTTTATCGCGCTGGGCAGCTTCCGCCTGTCGTACATTACCTTCTATGCGCTGATTGCGGTGGCGTTCGTCTGGATCCTGTGGAACAAAACGCGCTTCGGTAAAAACATCTTCGCTATCGGTGGTAACCCGGAAGCGGCGAAAGTGTCCGGGGTAAACGTTGCCCTGAACCTGCTGATGATTTACGCGCTGTCCGGTGTGTTCTACGCCTTCGGCGGGATGCTGGAAGCAGGCCGTATCGGCTCCGCAACGAACAACCTTGGCTTCATGTACGAGCTGGATGCGATTGCGGCCTGCGTGGTCGGCGGCGTCTCCTTCAGCGGCGGGGTGGGGACCGTGCTCGGCGTGGTCACCGGTGTGATCATCTTTACCGTCATCAACTACGGGTTGACCTACATTGGCGTGAACCCGTACTGGCAGTACATCATCAAGGGCGCCATCATTATCTTCGCGGTGGCGCTGGATTCACTGAAGTACGCCCGTAAGAAGTAATCGTCACTCGCCATACCCGGCCCGCTCACCGAGCGGGCTTTTTTATGGCCTATGCCAGATGGGACTCTTCTTGCGTCACAATGCGCTCAAACCACTCGAGTTCAGAAAGCTTGCAGGCGACCCACTGTTCGGAAAAGGCGTCGCCCAGGCTGTCGGTGAGATACTGACAGCGGGCGAAGGCCTCAATTGCCTCCTGCTGGAACAGCGGGAGTTCCGGTTGGTCCTGCTGCGGTTCCGGGAGTTCCCCCTCGTCGATATGTTCCAGCCCGAACAGCATGCCGGTCAGGATTGTGGCCGCCACCAGATACGGATTCGCATCGGCTCCGGCCAGTCGGTACTCGATACGACGGTTGCTCTCTTCCGAGCAGGGAATGCGCAGGGCAGTGGAGCGGGTGTTATAGCCCCACGAGTTAAAGACGGGTTCCGTCAGGTTTTTTCGCAGGCGACGAAACGCGTTGACCCCCGGCGCAAGAATGGCGACGGAGGCGGGCATCAGTGCCAGCTGGCCCGCGATACACAAGCGCATCATGCTGCTCAGCGCGTTCACCGGCGAGGCAAAAACGTTCTCGCCACGGCTGTTGTTAAGGCTGAAATGGATGTGCAAACCGCTGCCGGAGAGCTGGCTGAAAGGCTTAGCCATAAAGTTAGCCTGAAGACCGTGCTTTTCAGCGACATAGCGGGTCAGGCGGCGCAGGGCCAGCACGTTATCACAGACCTCTACGACGCGCTGGCTGTGCTTCAGGTTTAATTCGTACTGTCCGGACTCGGCTTCCGCTACCACCCCTGACAGCGGGATGCGCTGAAGGTGCGCCAGCTGTTCCAGTTCGTCAAAAAGCGCCGCATGCGCCGACGAGGTGTCCATGTGAAAACAGCCCTGATTTTGCGGATCGCGCTCGCCCTGTCCCGTCAGGTAAAACTCGATTTCCGGGGCAATGACCGGGAAAAGGCCGTGCTGGTGGAAGCGGGCCACGACGTTCTGCAGTATCGCGCGTGGCTCAAGCGGGCAGGGGTTACCGTCGCTGTCCTTCATCGTCAGCAGGATCTGCGCGGTATGCTCCGGATCCTGCGGACAGGGACGCAGAGAACCGGCGACCGGGACGCACAGCCGGTCGGGTTCATCATAAAGCGGGGCGGCGATTTTTCCCTTCTGATCCATGGAGTAAACGGAAAGCGGAAAATAACAGCCTTTTTCCAGACTCAGCATGCTCTCCACCGTGAGGCGCTTGCCGCGCATCGTGCCGTTGATATCGTTCAGGTAAACGTCAACGTGTTTCGTCTGCGGGTAGCGTTCCAGATAGTCGGCCACTTCCACGGCAATATTGTGCTGCAGGGCGTCAATTTTTTCATCCAGCCAGAGACCAGAATTAAGTGCGCCGGGGAGTGATAAACCGGGGAAGTTAAAATACGGGCGAAGACTTTTGAGGAAAAACGCATTCATTATCGAGTTCATAGTCATTCTTCAATGAAGCCGTAGCGGCAGTGAACTCAGGTTAAAAGAGCTGGCGTAAAGGGGGGATAAAAAGCGTCAGTACCGGCGTAAAGAAAGTATAAAGGCAGGCCTATTTTTTCTCTTTTTTCTGCATATCCAGCAGCTGCTCTGGCGTCACCGCCGGGTAACCCTGCGCGTCTTCCGGCACTTCATGCATTGCCGGGATCGGCACCAGCGGGCCTAAAAAGCGCGGTTCGCGTTTGAAGATATAGAGATCGGCCAGGGCACCAAAGCGGGCACCAAACTCGCGGACGCGCACGCTCAGCATATCTTTTGGCGACGGCACCGCGTAGCACTGGGCCTGAATGCCCATGTGCAGGGCGATAAACAGCGCGCGCTCGCAGTGGAAGCGCTGGGTGATGATGATGAAGTCGTTGGTATCAAAGACTTTGCGCGTGCGCACGATGGAGTCGAGGGTGCGGAACCCGGCGTAATCGAGCACGATATCGGCAGGGTCCACGCCCGCGGCAATCAAATCCTTCCGCATCGTCACCGGCTCGTTATAGCTTTGCAGCGCGTTATCGCCGCTCAGCAGCAGGTAGTTTACCTTGCCGCTGTTGTAGGCGTTCAGCGCGCCCTGAATGCGGTAGCGATAATACTGGTTGATCACCCCTGTGCGGTAATACTTGGCGGTGCCGAGCACCACGCCCACCTGACGGTAGGGGAGATCCTGCAGGTCATCAAAGATGTAGGGGGCCGTTTTCCAGCTCATCCAACGGTCGAGACCCAGCACGATAAACAGCAGTATGCCGACCAGGACAGACAGGCTGTAAAAAACGCGCTTTAACATGAAGATGGCTCGTTCGTGGATGAAATTTAACTCAGGCTACTTTACCCGCCTGGTTAGCGCAAGAAACAGCGACTCAACTGAGGGGTTTTTCAGCAACGTGGCGGACATTTCTGTCCGCCGGAAGGTTTACGCCAGCAGGACGCGGTCGATCGTCGTGCAGCCTAACGCCTTGAGCGTTGCGGCGGTGGCATCCCACTGAATCAGCGGCGCATCGGCCTTTTCGGCCAGAACGGCACGCTGAATGTCCGGATAATCGTAGCCGTTCAGGCTCAGCAGGTTGAGTGCGCCCTGCAGCGGCGGCAGCGTTGGGTTAAACGCGGCGTTTTCCGCATAGCTGCCGGTGAAGATACGGCCATCGCGGCACTGCAGTGCCACGCCGCTCGGGGAGTTGCTGTACGGGGTGTGGCTCTTGTTCGCCGCGCGTATGGCCGCCTGGTTCAGGTCATCGCCGGACAGGGCGAAACCGTGATCCTGCTCGTCCATCAGCAGCGTTTTAATCTCAAGATCTTTCGGGCCGAAGGCGTCAGGCAGGTAATCGCCCAGCGTGTGCGGCGCGCGGCCCGGCAGGTTAATGCGCAGCTGCAGCCCGCTGTTCAGCTCGTTCATAAACTGGCGGCAGTGGCCGCATGGGGTGTAGTTTACGGTGATGGCGCTCAGGGCTTTCTCACCGCGCAGCCAGGCGTGGCTGATGGCGCTCTGCTCGGCGTGAACGGTCTGCTGCATGGTTGCGCCGAGAAACTCCATGTTCCCGCCGAAGTACCAGGTTCCGCTGACGCCGCGCGCGATGGCGCCGACGTTGAAGTGGGAAAGATCGGCCCGGGCGCAGGCGGCAGCCAGGGGCAGCAGTGCGAAAGCCAGCGCGTCTTCATCCAGCCCTGTTGCCTGTTTAAGCACCGTGACCTGCTCCGCCGTCAGCAGGGCGGGGAAATGTGCATCTGCCAGAACGGGAGCCAGGGCTGACTGCAAATTCTCTGCAAGCTGAGCGAAGGCAGCTTGAAAACGTGGGTGCATGGCGTTTGCCTCATAAAGGTTAATGGATCGGTAGTTTACGGAGCCGTAAGGCCTTTATATGTGATCCACTTCTCATTATGTATGCAACTTATGAAATCAAAATGAAATTTGCGCGACGCATCGCAAATTTTAGCCCATCACCGCCAGAATCAGCGGGAAAATGAACGGGGCGAGCAGGGAGGTGATAATCCCGCAGATCACCAGCGCAAGCGAGCTAAACGCCCCTTCCTGATAGTCCAGCTCCGCGCAGCGTGCGGTACCCAGCGCGTGCGAGGCGGTGCCCATCGACAGCCCGCGCGCTGCTTTGGTGTGAATACGCATCCCGTTCAGCAGAGTGTGGCCAAACACCGCGCCGAGAATACCGACGAAAATCACGCACATCGCGCTGATGGCTGGAATACCGCCGAGGCTGCCGCCTACCGCCATCGCGATAGGCGTGGTCACTGATTTAGGCAGGATAGAGGCGGCAATTTGCGGGGAGGCCCCCATCAACAGCGCCACCGACGTGCCGGTGATCATCGCCACCAGGCTTCCCACAAAACAGATGGTAATGATGGACTTCCACCGTGCGCGGATCTGGTGCAGCTGCTCATATAAAGGAAAGGCAAGCGCGACAACGGCGGGCTGCAGGAGGTCGTTTAAAATTTTGCTGCCTGCAAAGTAACGCTCATAAGGAATGCCGGTGAGCAGCAGGAAGGGAATAATCACCACCATCGCCACCAGCAGGGGGTTCAGCAAGGGCATTTTAAATCGTGCGGCAAGCTTGCGCGCGGCGAAGAATACCAGCAGGGTTAACGGCAGTGACCACCAGATATTAGCCATCATTTTTTTGTTTTCTCCCCGACCACGTTGCGTTCGCCATGTACCAGATGAGAACTCCAGCTCACCACCAGGAAAACCACCAGCGTACTGATCGCGCAGGAAACGACAATCGGGCCGAACTGCGCCTTGAGCAAATCAAAATACTGCATGACGCCCACGCCGATAGGCACGAAAAGCAGCGCCATATAGCGAATGAGGACGAAGCAGCCTGGATTGACCCACTTTGCAGGCAGAATTTGCAGCGCCAGTAAAACGAAGAGGATCAGCATACCGATAATGCTGCCGGGAATGGTGATGGGCAGCAGCGACGCGATGAAAATGCCGGCATACAGGCAGGCGTAAATCAGGACGAATGCGCGCAGATATTGCCAGATAATGTTCAATGATTTGCTCATGGTGATAGTCCTTGCTGAAACGCATTCATCATACAATTAAACCTAAAAATGTGCCACGGATCACATCATGAATTTTGAGCATACCAGACATTCCGGAATGGAACGTCCGGTATCACCTTACTGATGCAGGCTACAGTTTAGAGGAAAGGGATTGCGCTGGCGAAGTCACGCGCCAGAGAAGGCATCAGCGTCAGGCGGTCAGTTTATCGAGAAAAGAAAACAGCACCTGGTTCATTTCGCGATAATCATGCGAGCGGAGTTTTTCCGCCGTTTCGACAAAACGGAACTCACCCGCACGGCGGAGGTCATTCTGCGAATGCTCAATCAGCAACTCTACCACCTCCGGCGTCAGCTCCATATGGCACTGGAAACCGTAAACCCGTTCGCTGTATTGCACGATCTGGCGGGGACAGCCCTCGCTGTAAGCCAGAACCTTAGCCTGCGGCGTCAACCCAGGCATATCGTTATGCCAGTGACCGACGTTCAGCACGCTGCCAAAGTCCTCAAACAGCGGGTTCGCCTTGCCTGCATCTGTGAGCCTGACGGGAAATTTGCCGATCTCTTTTTCCGGGCTGTGGCAAAACGCTGCGCCCAGCGCTTCGCCGATAAGCTGTGAGCCCAGACAAACGCCTATCACCGTTTTACCTGCCTCTATCGCGCGGCTGATGAGTGCCTTTTCCGCCTGCGCATCAAACCAGGGGCATTCCTCAAGCGTGGTGGCGGGGGATTGCGGGCCTCCCATGATGATAAGCAGGTCTGTGCCCCCCAGTTCCTCAGGTAAAGGTTCGCCCTGATACACTCTGGTGTAGCTCAGACTGCAGCCGCGACTTTTCCCCCAGATTTCATAGGCGCCTGGCGCCTCGAAATGTTCATGAATAATAAAATGGATGTGCATTGCGTCTCTCTCTGGTTACGTGTACAAGCAGCATCATAAGAGGAAGGGGGGAATGTGAAATGCCAACCGTTATCGATAAAACGCCAATTCACGACGATGCTATCGGATGGTCAAGAGGGGCAATTCGCTATACGCGCGGCGAAGTCGATCCGCCTCACCAGCATTCGCAGGGACAACTTTTGTTTGCCATTAAGGGGGTTATGCTGGTTGAAACCGGCAGCAAACGCTGGGTCATACCGCCGCAGCGCGCGCTGTGGATCCCTCCCTTTCAGGAGCATACCTACAGCGTGTTATCCGCAACGGAGCTTCGCGCGGTCTGGTTTAGCCCGGCACTGATTTCGCAATGCGAACCTTTTAAGCGGAAAGACGAGGTTCACGTGATTATGGCCACAGCGTTGTTCAAAGAGCTGATTGCCGGGCTGTTCAGCGCGGAATACCGGCCGGCAAGCCAGCGCAGCATGGCCGTTTTGCTGCTTGACATCCTCAGCGAGACGCAGCAGATTTCTGCCGAACTGCCGATGCCCGTGGATGAGCGCTTACATCGCGTGGCCTGTGACATCATTGCCAACAATCTCTGGGATCTCTCTCTGGAAAGGCTGGCGGAACGGGCCGCGATGTCTGAACGCACATTTTCACGTGCGTTTATCAACGATACCGGCTTTAGCTTCCGGGCCTGGCGACAGCGCGCAAGGATTTGTGCCTCGCTGGATCTCCTCGCCAACGGATACCCGGTTAAGCAGGTGGCCTGGATGCTGGGGTTTTCCGGCCCGGCGGCATTTGCGGCGGCGTTTCGCGCTATTGTTGGGGCAACGCCGGGTGACTTTCTGCCTGAACAGAAGCGCTTCCCAGCGATATAGAGAGCGGCTACTATAGCGCGTCTTTTTTCACAGGTACTGCTATGCGTGTTTTACTGGCCCCAATGGAAGGCGTGCTCGACTCCCTCGTGCGCGAGCTTCTGACCGAGGTGAACGATTACGATCTCTGCGTGACGGAGTTCCTGCGCGTGGTCGATATGTTGCTGCCAGAAAAGTCATTCTATCGTCTCTGCCCTGAACTGCATCGCCAGAGTCGGACCCCTTCCGGTACGCTGGTGCGTATTCAGCTGCTCGGCCAGTATCCTGAATGGCTGGCGGAAAATGCCGCCCGCGCGGTAGCGCTTGGCTCTTACGGGGTGGATCTTAACTGCGGCTGTCCGTCGAAGCTGGTAAACGGCAGCGGCGGTGGAGCGACGTTGCTGAAAGATCCTGAGCTGATTTACCGCGGCGCGAAAGCCATGCGTGAGGCCGTGCCCTCGCATTTGCCGGTGACGGTTAAGGTGCGCCTGGGGTGGGACAGCGACGCCCGACAGTTTGAAATTGCCGATGCGGTGCAGCAGGCCGGGGCCACCGAGCTGGTGGTGCATGGCCGCACTAAAGAAGACGGCTACAAAGCCGAGCGCATTAACTGGCAGGCGATTGGTGAAATCCGCAAACGACTTACTATTCCGGTGATCGCCAACGGCGAAATCTGGGATTACGAGAGCGCGCAGGCGTGCCTGAAAGCCACCGGCTGCGATGCGGTGATGATTGGCCGCGGCGCGCTGAACGTGCCGAACCTCAGCCGGGTGGTGAAATATAACGAGCCGCGGATGCCGTGGGCAGACGTGGTGACGTTGCTGCAAAAATACAGCCGTCTGGAGAAGCAGGGCGACACCGGTTTGTATCACGTCGCGCGAATTAAACAGTGGCTGAGTTATTTACGTAAAGAGTACAGCGAAGCGCTGGGATTATTTCAGGAGATCCGCACGCTACAAACGTCGGCTGATATTGCGCGGGTTATACAGTCAAAATAAGCGGCAGTTATATTTAAAAATAAATAATTCACTCGGTGAATATTTTGCCGAGTATGTAAGTGTATGACAATTTGCGGATTGCCACGAGTTACTAAAAAATAGCGCGTCATCAAGCGTAAGTTGCGCCTTTATTTTTTTGAGTGCATGGCGTAATGAAACGTTTTCTTATTTTATCTCTGAGTGTTCCCCTTGTTTTTATGCTGGCTGCCTGCGCACCGGAACATTCCACGGTGTCGCCAATTCAAACGCAAACGACAGCCGCGTCCGTTAATACCCAACTTCGTCATGCGGACTGGCCGAAAAATGAATGGTGGAAAGAATATAACGACCCGCAGTTAAATTCGCTTATTGCCAAAGCCATAGCGGATGCGCCCGATATGCAAATTGCCCGGCAGCGCATTACGCTTGCCGAAGCGCAGGCCAGAGCCGCTATCGCAGCCGATGGCCCACAAATGGATTTTTCAGCGGATGTTGAACGGCAAAAAATGTCGGCAGAGGGGCTGATGGGGCCGTTTGCCCTTACCGACCCGGCGGCGGGCACCACCGGACCATGGTATACCAACGGCACCTTTGGCCTGACGGCGGGCTGGGATCTCGATCTATGGGGAAAAAACCGCGCCCGGATTGCAGCGCGTATCGGTAAAGTGAATGCGCAAAAAGCGGAGCTGGAGCAGACCCGCCAGCTGCTTTCAACCAGCGTCGCGCGCCTTTACTGGGCGTGGCAGACCCAGGCCGAAGCAGGAGAAGTTCTTACCCGGATTAAACAGGAGCAGGAAAATATTATCGACGCCGATCGCGAACTGTATCAGCACGGTATTACCTCCTCGGTGGAGGGCGTCGAAACCGATATACACGCCAGTAAGACTAATGAACAGCTGGCCGACGTAAAGGGGAAAATGAAGGCCATTGAAGCGCGTCTGGATGCGCTGACCGGCACCCCGGCGACACACCTTACGCGCCACCCGTTGCCTGCAGCAGAAGCCTCGCTACCGTCAACGCTCGGCTATGAACTGCTGGCACGCCGTCCGGATCTGCAGGAGGCGCATTGGTATATCGAAGCCTCCATGAGCGAGGTGGAAGCCGCCCGAGCGGCGTTCTATCCTGACGTGAACCTGATGGCGTTCTTACAGCAGGATGCCCTGCACCTGAGCGATCTGTTCCGCTCTTCAGCCCAGCAGATGGGCGTGACTGCCGGACTGACGCTGCCGATCTTCGACAGCGGCAGGCTGAACGCTAATCTGGATATCGCCCAGGCGCAGAATAACCTCTCGGTCGCGAACTACAACAAAGCGGTGGTGGAGGCGGTCAATCAGGTGGCGCGTACGGCAAGTGAAGTTGAAACCCTGACGGCAAAAAATCGTCACCAGCAGCAGATCGAAAAAGACGCGGCGCGCGTGGTGGCGCTGGCGCAGGCGCGTTTTAGCGCAGGTATTATTGCCGGTTCGCGGGTCAGCGAAGCCAGAATCCCGGCACTGAAAGAGCATCTCGAAGGCGTCATGTTGAAAGGCCAGTATCTCGACGCCACGCTGCAGCTGACGTCAGCGCTGGGCGGCGGCTATCATCATGGCTAAACAGGGCCATTATCTATACTTACCTCTTTGCAGTTTTTCAGGAGGTGAGTATGAACAGAGTAGCGATTGTAACCGCATCGGATTCAGGGATCGGTAAAACCACGGCGCTGATGCTGGCAGAGCGCGGGTTTGATATTGGCGTCACCTGGCATTCGGATGAAAAAGGGGCGCTGGAAACCTGCCGTGAAGTTGAAGCGCGTGGGCAGCGTGCAGAGGCTATCCATCTTGATTTAAGCACGCTCCCGGACGGCGCTGAAGCCATTGAAACGCTCATTGCACGTTTCGGCCGGCTGGACGTGCTGGTTAACAATGCCGGAGCGATGGCCAAAGCGCCATTTCTTGAGATGGCGTTTGACGACTGGCGGAACATTTTTACCGTCGACGTGGACGGCGCGTTTCTCTGCTCGCAGATTGCGGCACGGCAGATGGTGAAGCAGGGGGAAGGCGGGCGGATTGTGAACATCACCTCGGTGCATGAGCACACGCCGCTGCCTGATGCCAGCGCTTACACGGCTGCGAAACACGCGCTCGGCGGCTTAACCAAATCTATGGCGATGGAGCTGGTGAAGCACAAGATTCTGGTGAACGCCGTCGCGCCGGGGGCCATTGCCACGCCGATGAACGATATGGATGACAGCGAAGTGAAGGAAGGGTCAATGCCGGAAATCCCGCTGGCAAGGCCGGGCCACACCAAAGAAATCGCCAGCCTGGTGGCGTGGCTGTGTGACAGCGACGCCAGCTATACCACAGGGCAATCGTTTATCGTCGACGGGGGCTTTATGCTGGCGAACCCGCAGTTTAAGCCGGAAGGGTAACAGGTTTCCCTCAACGTACCCCTCTCCCCAAAGGGGTGAGGGGCACCAGGCTGACTCACTCCTCATCCCGCTTCTTCTCTCTGTGCCGCATCCACAGCCTGACCCCAATCACCGCCACAACCACCAGAATCAACCACGCCCAGTGCTTCAGGTGTTGGTCAAGGTTATGCAGCCACGGGCCAATCACCTCACCACCCACGTAACCAAGCGTCGTGAAGATCAGCGCCCAGGCTATCGCGCCAACAATATTCAGCGGCAGGAAAATTTTTGGCGGCAGGCGGCTGGCACCAATCAGTATCGGCCCGATAATCCTGAAGCCGTACATAAAGCGGGTGCCTATGACGAACAGATAAGGGTGACGCTGGATCAGGCGCTGCGCGCGGTTGATTTTCTTTTTGTGTTTAACGAAACGCTTGAGCAGCGTCGGGCCAAAGCGTAGCCCCAGGAAGTAGAGCAGCTGATCGCCAATCATGCCGCCCAGCGCGACCGCAGCGACGACCAGCGGAAACTTCAGTAAGCCCTGATGCGCGGCGACGCCGCCCAGCAGCGTGATGGTTTCACCTTCCGCCACGCTGCCGATGACCAGCGCGGCATATCCATATTGTTCAATGAGTGCGTTAATATCCATTACGTAACGGTTATCTCCCTCTGCGTACCTCGTTTAATCATATACCTCATGAATCAACCGCGCGGCAATCAACGGAAATTTCCCACTGTACATAAAATAATCTAAAGCCTGCATTATACTTAAGGTATCGCTGACGGGCCGACAACAAGGGGGCGCTATGAACCATGTCTGGGGACTTTTCTCCCATCCCGATCGTGAAATGCATGTCATCAAAAGTGAGAACGAAACGGTCTCGCATCATTACACCCACCATGTGCTGCTGATGGCCGCGGTGCCGGTAATATGCGCGTTTATTGGCACAACACAAATCGGCTGGAACTTCGGTGACGGTACCGTGGTTCAGCTCTCCTGGTTTACCGGGCTTTATCTGGCCATTCTCTTTTATGGCCTGATGCTGGCAGGGGTGGCGGTCATGGGGCGCGTCATTCACTGGATGGCGCGTAACTACCCACAGCGCCCATCGTTGGCACACTGTATGGTCTTCGCCGGATACGTCGCGACCCCGCTGTTCTTAAGCGGTATTGTTGCGCTCTATCCACTGGTCTGGCTGTGCGCGCTGATCGGTACTGTTGCGCTCTTTTACACCGGTTATCTGCTGTATCTGGGCGTTCCAACCTTCCTGAATATCAATAAAGAAGAGGGCCTGAGCTTCTCCGGCTCCACGCTTGCCATCGGGGTGCTGGTACTGGAGGTGTTACTGGCACTGACGGTTATTCTCTGGGGTTATGGATACCGTCTCTTCTAAGCTCACTGCATTGCTGGCGTAAATGCCAGCAATGCAGCATCTGTTCACGATTATCCGCTGGCGACAAAGCACGGTGACCGCTATGATGCCGAAGCCAGCCTGTGTTTATCAGTCGACGCAGGCGGTGTACGTCATTACGTGCGTGAATAATTATCAGAAGTCTCACCATGCTGAAATTTCGTGTCTCCTTACTTAGCCTGGCGCTGCTGCTGGGCGCGTCCGCTGCCGTGCCAGCCGTCGCCAAAACGCCCGCGGTGACCACCGCTGCTGCCCAGCCGCAAATTGCGTCCGGCAGCGCGATGATTGTTGATCTCAACACCAATAAGGTGATTTACGCCAGCCACCCGGACCTGGTGCGCCCAATCGCCTCAATAACCAAATTAATGACCGCGATGGTGGTGCTTGATGCTCGCCTGCCGCTGGACGAAAAGCTGAAAGTGGATATCAGCCACACGCCGGAGATGAAAGGGATCTACTCTCGCGTGCGCCTGAACAGTGAAATCAGCCGTAAAAATATGCTGCTGCTGGCGCTGATGTCGTCCGAAAACCGTGCGGCGGCAAGTCTGGCGCACCACTATCCTGGCGGTTACGATGCCTTTATCCACGCGATGAACGCCAAAGCCAAAGCGCTGGGGATGAGCAATACTCATTTTGTTGAACCGACGGGTCTGTCGATTAACAACGTCTCCACGGCCCGCGATCTGACGAAACTGCTGATTGCCAGCAAGCAGTACCCGCTGCTCGGCCAGCTCAGCACCACGCGTGAGGACATGGCGACATTCTCGAATCCGTCTTACACACTGCCGTTTCGCAACACGAACCATCTGGTGTACCGCGAGAACTGGAATATTCAGTTAACCAAAACCGGGTTTACCAATGCGGCAGGCCACTGCCTGGTGATGCGCACCGTGTTTAACGGTAAGCCGGTGGCGCTGGTGGTGATGGATGCCTTCGGGAAATATACCCACTTCGCGGATGCGAGCCGCCTGCGGACCTGGATTGAGACCGGGAAAGTGCAGCCCGTTCCGGCTGCGGCATTGACCTATAAAAAGCAGAAAGCGGAGCAGATGGCGACGGCGCAAAACGATTAGGTAAAAGCAAAACGGTAACATGCGTTACCGTTTTTTATGTTTTCTCCCTCTCCCTGTGGGTGAGGGCACCAGACCGCACTTGCGTTTATTCCGGCAGCGTCCAGTCACCGTCATTGAGCGGGCGCTGCATTATCACCGTATCCCGCCAGTCGCCTTTCTTATACCCCACGCTGCGAAGCTGACCGACAATCTCAAAGCCGTGTTTTTTATGCAGCCGTAACGAGCCGGAATTATTATTGCCATCGCCCACAACGGCAATCATCTGCCGCCACGGGCCCTGCTCGCAGCGCGCGATCAGCGCGTTCATTAATGCGGTGCCAAAACCGCGTCCGGTGATGCTGGCATCCACGTAAATCGACTCTTCCAGAGTATAGCGATAGGCCTGACGCGGTCGGTAAGGGGTGGCGTAACAATAGCCCACCACGATGCCGCGATAGAGCGCGATGAGCCACGGTAAACCGTTCTCGGCCACGCTTTTCATGCGCTGACGCATTTCGTCGATGGTGGGGGGGACTTCTTCGAATGACGCGCGTCCGTGAAGCACATGCCAGGCATAGATGGCGGCGATGGCATGCACATCATCGGGAAGGGCGTCGCGCACTTCCAGTTCGGTTTCGGATAAAACATCAACAGCCGACATGATGCGCCTGCTCCTCGTTATAGAATGCCGGAGAAACATTTCTCCGGCGACAGACCGCTACTCTATTACGATTAAGGCGCGCTAAACAATCTCTCAAATTTGGCTGTAGGGTTTAATCAGACGCTTGCGTTATGCGCTGCTCCGTGTCTGCACTCTCTTTCCAGTATTTCTTCCGCGTTGTTTTCCCGATTCCGGGGTTCATGCTGTTTGTAGGGTCATTCTCGCGATAAAACTGCTTAAGGGCGTCAGGGGCTTTATAAAGATGCCCGACGTTATGTTCCGCAGGATATTGTGCGCCACGCTCGCGCAGCAGGGCGAGCATCTGCTCTTTCAGTTCGTGAGCATCTACCCCTTTTTTGACGATATAATCCTGATGGAAGACGTAGCACATAAAGTGGCCGTAATAGAGCTTATGCACCAGCTTGCTGTCGATTTCCGGCGGTAGATGCTCAAACCATTCGGTGTCGTTGCGTCGCAGGGCGATATCCAGCGCCAGAATATCTTCCACTTCTTCGGAATGCACCGCCTGGTAACGGATAGCGGCACCCGCCGCGGCGAAGCGATGCAGGAAGGCTTTGCTGCCTTCTTCCGGCGTGCAGGCAAAGAAATCACCCTCAGCCGTCCTGAAGAACTCGGTCAGCCAGCTCTGCGCTTCGGCGATCCCGTCCCCGGCCATTTTCAGCAGCAGGTGATGTTCGTACTTATCACGCCAGGTTTTCATTCGCTCTGGCAGATGCGCAGGGAAAACGTTGCCCAGCTTCTGCATAAAGCGGTCGGTAAAGTGGGGCTTGAACAGCGGCACTTTCTCCAGCATCGCGTCGGTGCGGCCCTTCATGGTGAAGAAGAACGGCATTTTGTCGGTGCCAAGCTTATCGATCATCAGGAAAGTGTCTTTCCCGTAGCGCTCCGCGATGTCGTAAATATCCCGATGCATGTACTCGCCCGCCACCGGCAGGTGGGTGAATTCGCCCAGAATATGGCGACGAATTTCAGTCAGGACCTCAGGCTGATTGGTGCCGATGTAAAATACCTGCTGCTTTTTCTCTGCCGGGAAGGTGTCGAGACGCACCGCAAAAACGGCCAGCTTGCCCGCGCAGCCGGACGATTCAAACAGGCGATCCGGATCGGCGTTGTAGCGCGCCGGGGTATCGGCCTCGATATCGCGCACGCGGGTGATGTAATCGTGGTCGTGCGCGTGGCGACCATCGTGCTGCACGTCTTCGTCCCTCACGCGGTCGTCGTCGAGCTTGCTGAGGATCTGTTCCGGCGTTACGCCCAGATCGATGCCCAGGTGGTTCACCAGCGTCAGCTTGCCGTTTTCATCAATGCGGGCAAAAAGTGACATTTCGGTGTAGGCCGGACCGCGCTGGACCAGCGAACCGCCGGAGTTATTGCAGATCCCACCGACCACCGAGGCGCCAATGCAGGAGGAGCCGATCACCGAGTGCGGCTCGCGGCCCAGCGGCTTAAGTGCTTTTTCCAGCGAGTAGAGCGTGGTGCCCGGGAACGCGAGCACCTGCTCGCCTTTGTCCAGCAGGTGCAGCTTGTCGAGGCGCAGGGTGCTGATAATCACGATATCGCGATCGTAATCGTTGCCGTTCGGCGTGGAACCTTCGGTCAGGCCGGTGTTGGCCGCCTGCATTAAAATAATTTTGTCCGCCGCAACGCAGGCGCTCAGTACGCGCCACAGCTCCAGCAGCGTGCCGGGGAAAACCACCGCCAGCGCGTCGCCCTGGCCGGAGCGGAAACCCTTACGGTAGCGGGCGGTTTTGGCCGGGTCGGTAAGCAGGTGAGAGGAGCCAACCAGGCGCGACAGTTCGTTAATAAATGTTTTGTTATCGTCAGTTCGAACAGAAGTCATCTTCCACTCCTTGTGGTGGGGCAAATTTCTCGCTGTAAAGCATAGCGCGATTAACTGTTCAGCGGTCGAGTATTCACGAGAAAAATCAGAGAATAACCCTGCAACGTTCAGAGGGTTTATGGCACACTGCGCTTTTCGCACGGTCTGGCCGGGTGCTTCCCACGGTTATTGATGAGAGAGAATAACAACATGAAATGGCTATGTTCTGTAGGTGTCGCCGTCAGCCTGGCGCTGCAACCTGCGCTGGCAGAGGATTTGTTTGGTAATCACCCGCTCACGCCTGAAGCCCGCGACGCGTTTGTCACGGAGTTGCTTAAGAAGATGACGGTCGATGAAAAAATCGGCCAGCTGCGTCTGATCAGCGTTGGCCCGGATAACCCGAAAGAGGCCATCCGCGAGATGATCAAAGAGAACCAGGTGGGCGCGATTTTTAACACCGTCACCCGCCAGGATATCCGCGCCATGCAGGATCAGGTGATGCAGCTCAGCCGCCTGAAAATCCCGTTGTTCTTCGCCTATGACGTGGTGCACGGCCAGCGCACCGTCTTCCCGATCAGCCTCGGCTTAGCCTCCTCGTTTAACCTAGACGCGGTGAAAACCGTCGGGCGCGTGTCGGCCTATGAAGCGGCGGACGACGGCCTGAACATGACCTGGGCACCGATGGTGGACGTCTCGCGCGATCCGCGCTGGGGCCGCGCCTCGGAAGGCTTCGGTGAAGATACCTATTTAACGGCCACGATGGGCAAAACCATGGTGGAAGCGATGCAGGGCAAGAGCCCGGCGGACCGCTACTCGGTGATGACCAGCGTTAAACACTTCGCGGCCTACGGCGCCGTGGAAGGCGGTAAAGAGTACAACACCGTCGACATGAGCCCACAGCGCCTGTTTAACGACTACATGCCGCCGTACAAGGCGGGGCTGGATGCGGGCAGCGGCGCGGTGATGGTGGCGCTGAACTCGCTGAACGGCACGCCTGCGACCTCCGATTCCTGGCTGCTGAAAGACGTGCTGCGCGACCAGTGGGGCTTTAAGGGCATCACCGTTTCCGACCACGGCGCGATTAAAGAGCTGATCAAGCACGGCACGGCGTCCGATCCGGAAGACGCCGTGCGCGTGGCGCTTAAGTCCGGCATCAACATGAGCATGAGCGACGAGTACTACAGCAAATACCTGCCGGGGCTGGTGAAGAGCGGCAAGGTAACGATGGCGGAGCTGGACGATGCCGCGCGCCACGTGCTGAACGTGAAATATGACATGGGGCTGTTTAACGATCCGTACAGCCACCTGGGGCCGAAAGATTCTGACCCGGCGGATACCAACGCCGAAAGTCGCCTGCACCGTAAAGAGGCGCGTGAAGTGGCGCGCGAAAGTCTGGTGCTGCTGAAGAACCGCCTTGACACGCTGCCGCTGAAAAAATCCGGCACTATTGCTGTGGTCGGCCCGCTGGCTGACAGCAAGCGCGACGTGATGGGCAGCTGGTCCGCCGCGGGCGTGGCCGATCAGTCCGTTACCGTCCTGACCGGCATCAAGAGCGCCGTCGGTGAAAACGCCAAAGTGGTGTACGCCAAAGGGGCGAACGTCACCGACGATAAAGACATCGTCACCTTCCTCAACCAGTACGAGGAAGCGGTGAAGGTCGATCCGCGCACGCCGAAGGAGATGATCGACGAAGCGGTCAACGCGGCGAAGCAGTCTGACGTCGTTGTCGCGGTCGTGGGGGAAGCGCAGGGTATGGCGCACGAAGCTTCCAGCCGTACCGACATCACCATCCCGCAGAGCCAGCGCGATTTGATCGCCGCCCTGAAAGCGACCGGCAAGCCGCTGGTGCTGGTGCTGATGAACGGTCGTCCGCTGGCGCTGGTGAAAGAGGACCAGCAGGCTGACGCCATTCTGGAAACCTGGTTCGCCGGCACCGAAGGCGGTAACGCCATCGCCGACGTATTGTTTGGCGATTACAACCCGTCGGGCAAGCTGCCGATGTCCTTCCCGCGCTCCGTCGGGCAGATCCCGGTTTACTACAGCCACCTGAACACCGGTCGCCCGTACAACGCCGACAAGCCGAACAAATACACGTCTCGTTACTTTGACGAAGCTAACGGCCCGCTCTACCCGTTTGGTTATGGCCTGAGCTACACCACCTTCAAGGTCTCTGAGGTGAAAATGTCGGCGCCGAGCCTGAAGCGTGACGGCAAGGTCACCGCCAGCGTCGAGGTGACCAACACCGGCAAGCGTGAAGGGGCAACGGTGATTCAGATGTACGTGCAGGATGTCACCGCCTCGATGAGCCGTCCTGTGAAGCAGCTGCGCGGTTTTGAGAAGGTCAATCTCAAGCCTGGCGAAACCAAAACCATCAGCTTCCCGATTGACGTGGATGCGCTGAAGTTCTGGAACCAGCAGATGAAATATGATGCGGAACCGGGCAAGTTTAACGTCTTTATCGGGGTGGATTCCGCCCGCGTAAATAAAGGCGAGTTCGAGCTGCTGTAACCTTTCCCTCCTTTGCATCCCCCGTCCATCGGGGGATGCGTCTTACCTTATGCTAAAAAGGCATTTTGCCGGGTAAATCCGCCGTTTTAAGCTACGCTTTTCTCTCAAGCCTCTGAAAAAGGCAGCAAAAAAATGAGGATAGCGGAATGACGATTAAATCGGGGATGGTAGTTTCTGCGGCGCTACTCGCGGCGCTAAGCCTGCCGTTACAGGCGGCGGAGCCGGTAAAAGTGGGCTCAAAGATCGATACCGAGGGCGCGCTGCTCGGGAATATTATTCTCCAGGTGCTGGAAAGCCACGGCGTGAAAACCGTCAATAAAGTTCAGCTGGGCACCACGCCCGTCGTGCGCGGCGCGATTACCTCCGGCGAGCTGGATATCTATCCTGAATATACCGGCAACGGCGCGTTCTTCTTTAAAGAAGAGAACGATCCAGCATGGAAAAACGCCAAAGCTGGCTATGAAAAAGTCAAAAAACTCGACGCGGAACAGAACAAGCTGGTCTGGCTGACCCCGGCCCCGGCCAACAATACCTGGACTATCGCCGTGCGTAAGGACGTGGCGGAGAAAGGGAAGCTCACCTCGCTTGCGGATCTCAGCCGCTACCTGAAAGAGAAGGGCGACTTTAAGCTTGCGGCGTCCGCGGAGTTTATCGAGCGTCCTGACGCGCTGCCGGCGTTTGAAAAAGCCTACGACTTCAAGCTCGACCAGGCGCAACTGCTCTCGCTGGCGGGCGGAGATACGGCGGTAACCATTAAGGCGGCGGCGCAGCAAACCTCCGGCGTTAACGCGGCGATGGCCTACGGCACCGACGGCCCGGTCGCGGCACTGGGCCTGCAAACCCTGACCGATCCAAAAGGCGTTCAGCCGATTTACGCTCCTACCCCGGTTGTGCGTGAGGCGGTGCTGAAAGCCTACCCGGATATTGCGGAATGGCTCAAACCGGTCTTCGAAAAGCTGGATGAAAAAACGCTGCAACAGCTGAATGCCAGCATTGCCGTCGAGGGACTGGATGCCAAAAAAGTGGCCGCCGACTTCCTGAAACAACAAGGGCTTGTGAAGTAACGGGAAAGGGCTGTGCCAATAAAATGTCATAACCGCGTACTGCTGCTGTTGGCCTGCGTGGCCATCGCGGCGGTCGCGTTACCGTTTGTGAACGTCGCGCCTAACCGCCTGATGTCCGGGGAAGGGCGTGCTCTCTGGGACGTATGGTCGTTCACGCCGTGGTGGCTGGCGGCTGCGCTGGCCGCGTGGGTTGCACTGTCGCTCTGGCAAGGGCGAACGGCGCAGTGGCTGACGCTGCTGCTCTCGGAAGGTCTCTTTATCACGCTGTTCTGGAGCGCGGGGCTGGCGGCAACGCATATGGCCTCGGCGGAAAGTCCGCTGGCGAGAACCACGCCAGGCAGCGGCCTGTGGCTCTGGCTGGCTTTGTGTTTACTGGCCAGCAGCGATGCGATTCGTCGTCTCGTCGCCAGTTCTGTCTGGCGCTGGGTGCTTAATGCGCAGATATGGTCTATTCCGCTGCTGTTATTGTTCAGCGGTGAACTGAACAACCTCTCGCTGTTAAAAGAGTACGCCAACCGTCAGGAGGTGTTTGATGATGCCCTGGCGCAACATTTGACGATTCTTTTCGGCACGCTGATCCCGGCGCTGTTGATCGGGATACCGCTCGGCATGTGGTGTTATCGTCATCCCTCACGTCAGGGTAGCATTTTTGCCGTGCTCAACGTCATCCAGACCATTCCCTCCGTTGCGCTGTTTGGACTGCTGATTGCCCCCCTGGCCGGGCTGGTGAAGTCGTTTCCCGCGCTGGGCGCGGTGGGTATCGCCGGAACGGGGTTAACGCCCGCGCTGATTGCGCTGGTGCTGTACGCGCTGCTCCCGCTGGTGCGCGGCGTGGTCGCGGGCTTAAGCCAGGTTGCGCCGGATTTGCTGGAAAGCGCCCATGCGATGGGGATGAGCGCGCGACAGTGTTTCTGGAAGATTCAGCTCCCGCTGGCGCTGCCCCTGCTGCTGCGCAGCCTGCGGGTGGTAGCGGTTCAGACCGTTGGCATGGCGGTGATTGCCGCGCTGATTGGAGCGGGCGGCTTTGGCGCGCTGGTGTTCCAGGGGCTGCTGAGCAGCGCCCTCGATCTGGTGTTGTTAGGCGTAGTCCCTACTATTGCGCTGGCGGTTGTCGTCGACGCGCTGTTTGCCTTATGGCTCGCGCTGCTCAGGAGAAGAGCCAATGATTGAATTTCATGATGTGAGTAAAACCTTTGCCGGCCGCCCGGCGGCAAGCCATCTGAACCTGAACTTTGCCGAGGGGGCATTTTCCGTGCTGATTGGCACTTCGGGCTCGGGAAAATCCACCACGCTGAAGATGATCAACCGGCTGGTGGAGCATGACAGCGGGTTAATTCGCTTTGCCGGGGAAGAGATCCGCAGCCTGCCGGTGCTGGAGCTGCGCCGCCGAATGGGCTATGCCATTCAGTCTATCGGCCTGTTTCCGCACTGGACGGTGGCACAGAACATCGCCACCGTGCTGCAGCTGGAGAAATGGTCGCGGGCTAAAATCGCTGACCGCGTTGATGAACTGATGTCTCTGCTGGGGCTGGAGCCCGCGTTGCGCGAGCGCTATCCTCACCAGCTCTCCGGTGGGCAACAGCAGCGCGTGGGCGTGGCGCGCGCGCTGGCGGCTAACCCGCAGGTGCTGCTGATGGATGAACCCTTTGGCGCGCTGGATCCCGTTACGCGCGGGGCGCTGCAAACGGAGATGACCCGCATTCACCGCATTCTTGGTCGAACCATCGTCCTCGTGACGCACGATATAGATGAAGCCCTGCGCCTGGCCGACCATCTGGTGCTGATGGACCACGGCGAGGTGGTGCAGCAGGGCGCGCCGCTTGCGCTGCTGACCAGCCCGAAGAATGACTTTGTACGCGAGTTTTTTGGCCGCAGCGAGCTGGGCGTCAGGCTGCTCTCCCTGCGGACGGTCGGAGACTATATGCGCCGGGAGAATGCACCGCCCGGCGGGGAACCGTTACAGGAGCAGATGAGCCTGCGGGATGCCCTCTCCGCGTTTGTCGCGCGCCGGTGCGAAGTCCTGCCCGTGGCGGATGTCCGGGGTGCGCCGTGCGGCAGCCTGCATTTTCGCGATCTGCTGGCCGGGGAGGTGACGCGTGAAGGCACTGCGTGATCCGCTCCTCTGGCTGGTAGCGCTCTTTGTCGCCTTACTGTTTTTCATGCCTCACAGCGCGGCGCTGTTTAACACTCTTTTTCCGGGGCTACCGCGGCCAGTGTATCAGCAGGAGAGCTTTATTAACCTTGCCCTGGCGCATCTCTGGCTGGTGGCGCTCTCAAGCGTCATGGCGGTGGTGCTGGGAGTAGGGGCGGGCATCGCGGTCACGCGACCTGCGGGCCGGGAGTTTCGTCCGCTGGTGGAGACGGTTGCGGCCATTGGACAGACGTTTCCGCCGGTGGCGGTGCTGGCGATAGCGGTGCCGGTGATGGGTTTTGGTCAGCAGCCCGCGATTATTGCGCTGATTCTGTACGGCGTGTTGCCCGTTCTGCAGGGCACGCTGGCGGGCGTTGCGGCGGTCCCGGCGTCTGTTTTAAGCGTGGCGGAAGGGATGGGGATGAGCCGCTGGCAGCGGCTGCGCAAGGTAGAACTGCCGCTTGCGGCACCGGTTATTATTGCCGGGATCCGCACGTCGGTGATCATTAACATCGGGACGGCGACCATTGCGTCTACGGTCGGTGCCAATACGCTGGGAACGCCGATCATCATCGGCTTAAGCGGGTTTAATACGGCTTATATTGTGCAGGGGGCGGTGCTGGTCGCGCTGGCGGCCATCGTTGTCGATCGCCTTTTTGAGCGGCTGGCGCTGTACCTCAGCCGACACCGCCACGAACGATAAACGAGTATCCTGCAAGCATCACGCCGCCGATACCGCTTACGGCCATCAGGACAAAAAGGGTAATAATGGCGAGTTTAGTTGCCTTCATCATGTGCTCCTGTTGTTAACGGAACAATTATACGGTGAAGCGCAGCTGTTAATGAACCATTAAATGCCGTTATGGCTCATCCGGGCCAAGGGAATAAACCGGATAACCATGCTCACGCCACTCCGTCAGCAGCTGTTGCTGCGTGGCGGACGGCACTTCGCCACACCAGACCAGCAGGGTCTGGCCGTCGAAAAACTCGGGTTTGAGCTGCCCCAGCGAGTGCGCAAGGACATCCACGCGCCAGCCCTTTTGGGTGGCGATCCACGCTTCCAGCCACAGACGGGTAGTATCGTGCACGTTCCAGCCGACCACCAGCGCATCTTTTCCTGCCTTGTTCTTCGCCGAGGCAAGACAGACGGCAATATAGTTGATCAGCACCCCGTCAAGCATGCTGAGCAGCGCCTGCAGGGTAGACTGTTGGCACTGCAGGCGCCGACGGAGCGGAATGAAAAGATGGGTGATAAGCGTTTTCGCCGGATAATCGCGACCCTGCTCTTTGATCCAGGCGCGCAGTCGCTGCAGGTTACCCGCCTGCAGGAGCCGCAGCAGCGTTTCCTGCTGCTCGCGCCAGAGGCGTTGCGTGTCCGGGTCGTCGTGGCTCAGCAGGGACTTCACTTTCCCGACCTGCACCCCGTTGTCGATCCAGCTTTTGATTTCGCGGATCCGGTCGATATCGGCATCGTTGAAAAGGCGATGACCACCGTCCGTCCTCTGCGGTTTGAGCAATCCATACCGTCGCTGCCACGCCCGTAGGGTAACGGGATTGATATCACAAAGGAGTGCCACTTCACCGATTGTGTAAAGCGCCATATTTGCCCCCTGGCTTACGCGTTCCCAGCTTAACTGTAGACCCACTTTGCCGAACCAGGAAGAATTGATTAATTTTTAAACAAATAATGCGAACCATGCACGATGTGCAGAAAAAGATGTGATAACGGACACGATTTTGCGCTTTTTTGGGGCGCTTCAAAGAAAGTTCAGCCGCATCCGTGTATGTTACGCGTTTTTTAGCGTGTGCGGTTTTGAGTATGTACGAGTTTAACCTGGTGCTGCTGTTGCTTCAGCAGATGTGCGTGTTTCTGGTCATTGCCTGGCTGATGAGCAAAACGCGTCTTTTCATTCCGCTGATGCAGGTCACCGTACGCCTGCCGCACAAGCTGCTCTGCTACGTCACCTTCTCTATTTTTTGCATCATGGGGACCTACTTCGGCCTCCACATCGAAGACTCTATTGCTAATACGCGCGCCATCGGCGCGGTGATGGGCGGGCTGCTGGGCGGCCCGGTCGTCGGTGGTCTTGTCGGTTTAACCGGTGGGCTGCATCGCTATTCCATGGGCGGGATGACGGCGCTCAGCTGCATGATCTCGACGATCGTCGAAGGGCTGCTTGGTGGCCTGGTGCACAGCTATATGATTAAGCGCGGTCGCCCGGACAAGGTGTTTAGCCCGCTTACCGCCGGGGCCATTACCTTTGTGGCTGAAATGGCGCAGATGGCGATCATTCTGCTGATTGCCCGCCCGTTCGAGGATGCGCTGCACCTGGTCAGCAGTATTGCCGCCCCGATGATGGTGACCAACACGGTCGGCGCGGCGCTGTTTATGCGTATTCTGCTCGACAAGCGCGCCATGTTTGAGAAGTACACCTCGGCCTTTTCCGCCACGGCGCTGAAGGTTGCCGCCTCGACCGAAGGGATCCTGCGTCAGGGGTTTAACGAAGAGAACAGCATGAAGGTTGCGCAGGTGCTCTATAAAGAGCTGGATATCGGCGCGGTGGCCATTACCGATCGCGAAAAGCTGCTGGCGTTTACCGGCACCGGAGACGATCACCACCTGCCGGGCAAACCGATCTCGTCGACCTATACGCTGCGCGCCATTGAAACCGGCGAAGTAGTGTATGCCGACGGTAACGAAGTGCCTTACCGCTGCTCGCTGCATCCGCAGTGCAAGCTGGGCTCCACGCTCGTCATTCCGCTGCGCGGGGAAAATCAGCGGGTGATGGGCACCATCAAGCTGTATGAGGCGAAAAACCGTCTGTTCAGCTCTATCAACCGCACGCTGGGGGAGGGGATCGCCCAGCTTCTTTCCGCGCAAATTCTTGCAGGGCAATATGAACGGCAGAAAGCCCTGCTGACGCAGTCTGAAATTAAGCTGCTGCATGCCCAGGTCAATCCGCATTTCCTGTTTAATGCCCTCAACACGCTCAAAGCGGTGATTCGCCGCGACAGCGATCAGGCCGCGCAGCTGGTGCAGTTTTTGTCGACCTTTTTCCGTAAAAACCTGAAGCGCCCGTCAGAGATCGTGACCCTCGCCGATGAAATTGAGCACGTGAATGCCTATCTGCAAATTGAACAGGCGCGGTTTCAGTCCCGCCTGCAGGTGTCGCTCTGCGTTCCGGACGAGCTGGCGTATCAGCATCTTCCGGCCTTTACCCTGCAGCCTATTGTGGAGAACGCCATCAAGCACGGTACCTCGCAGCTGCTGGGGATAGGGGAGATAACCATTGCCGCCAGCCGTTTTAACCACCATCTGGTGCTGGATATTGAAGATAACGCCGGGCTGTACCAGCCTTCCGCTTCGGGTGGATTAGGGATGAGCCTGGTTGATAAACGTCTGCGCGCCCATTTTGGCGACGACTGTGGCATTACCGTCGCCTGCGAGCCTGACCGTTTTACCCGTATTACCGTTCGACTGCCGCTGGAGGAAAACGCATGTTAAGAGTGCTGATCGTGGATGACGAGCCGCTGGCACGGGAAAACCTGCGCGTTCTGCTGCAGGAGCAGCCAGACATTGAGATTGTGGGGGAGTGCGCCAACGCCATTGAGGCCATCGGTGCGGTGCACAAGCTGCGCCCGGACGTGCTGTTCCTCGACATTCAGATGCCGCGCATCAGCGGGCTGGAGATGGTCGGCATGCTCGACCCGGCGCATCGTCCCTACATCGTGTTTCTGACGGCGTTCGACGAATATGCCGTTAAGGCTTTTGAGGAGCACGCGTTCGATTATTTACTCAAGCCGATTGAAGAGAAGCGGCTGGAAAAAACGCTCACCCGCTTACGCCAGGAGCGAACCGTCCAGGACGTTACGCTGTTGCCGGAGAACCAGCAGCCGCTGAAATTTATCCCCTGCACCGGGCACAGCCGGATTTATCTGCTGCAGATGGATGATGTGGCGTTTGTCAGCAGCCGCCTGAGCGGGGTGTTTGTCACCAGCGCGGAAGGGAACGAAGGGTTTACCGAGCTGACCCTGCGCACGCTGGAGAGCCGCACGCCGCTGATTCGCTGTCACCGTCAGTATCTGGTGAACATGGCGCACCTGAAGGAGATCCGTCTGGAAGATAACGGTCAGGCCGAGCTGGTGCTGCGCGCCGGGCAGACCGTCCCCGTCAGCCGCCGCTATCTGAAAAGTTTGAAAGAGGCGATTGGCCTGTAAAACTGGTACACTGCGCGCCATTGCATCATCGACATTCGAAGGCTCTATGCTAAGTAACGATATTCTTCGTAGCCTGCGCTACACCCTGAAAGCAAACAATAACGACATGGTGCGCATTCTTGCGCTGTCCGACATGGAATCCACGTCTGCAAATTTTGATACCTGGATGACCAAAGAGGACGAAGAGGGCTTCGTCCGCTGCCCGGACATCATTCTGTCGGGTTTTCTGAACGGGCTGATTTACGATAAACGTGGAAAAGATGACTCCGCGCCCGAGCTGGCGCTGGAGCGTCGCGTGAACAACAACACGGTGCTGAAAAAGCTGCGTATCGCCTTCTCGCTGAAAACGGACGATATCCAGGCGATCATGACCGAGCAGAAATACCGCGTGTCGATGCCGGAAATCACTGCCATGATGCGCGCGCCGGACCACAAAAATTACCGCGAGTGCGGCGACCAGTTTCTGCGTAATTTCCTGCGCGGGCTGACCCATCGGGTGCATCACCCGAAACCATAAAAAAAGCCGGAGATTATCTCCGGCTTTTTTGTTATTTCACCTGCTGGCCCGGCTTCGCGCCTTCGTCTGGGCTTAACAGGAAGATATCCTTCCCGCCAGGGCCTGCTGCCATCACCATCCCTTCGGAAATGCCGAAGCGCATTTTGCGCGGCGCCAGGTTAGCGACCATCACGGTTTGACGGCCGATCAGCACCTGCGGGTCCGGGTAGGCAGAACGGATGCCGGAGAAGACGTTGCGCTTCTCGCCGCCGAGATCCAGCGTCAGGCGCAGCAGCTTGTCAGAGCCTTCCACGAATTCTGCGTTTTCAATCAGCGCCACGCGCAGGTCGACCTTAGCGAAGTCATCAAAGGTGATGGTTTCCTGAATCGGATCGTCCGCCAGCGGGCCGGTTACCGGTGCTGCAGCCGCTTTCACCTCTTCTTTAGAGGCTTCGACCAGCGCTTCAACCTGCTTCATCTCGATGCGGTTATACAGCGCCTTAAAGGTGTTCACCTTGTGGCCGAGCAGCGGCTGCGCCATTGCATCCCAGGTCAGTTCGGTGTTCAGGAACGCTTCAGCGCGGGCTGCCAGCTGCGGCAGAACCGGCTTCAGGTACGTCATCAGCACGCGGAACAGGTTGATGCCCATGGAGCAGATGGCCTGCAGATCGGCATCGCGGCCTTCCTGTTTAGCGACAACCCACGGCGCCTGCTCGTCCACATAGCGGTTAGCCAGGTCAGCCAGCGCCATGATTTCACGCACTGCTTTACCGAACTCGCGCGTTTCCCAGGCTTCGCCAATGGTGGCTGCCGCGTCGGTGAAGGTTTGGTACAGGGCTGGGTCCGCCAGCTCAGCGGCCATTACGCCGTCAAAGCGCTTGGCGATAAAGCCCGCGTTACGGGACGCCAGGTTCACCACCTTGTTGACGATGTCTGCGTTCACACGCTGCACGAAATCTTCCAGGTTCAGGTCGATATCGTCGATGCGGGAAGAGAGCTTCGCGGTGTAGTAGTAGCGCAGGCTGTCCGCGTCGAAGTGGTTCAGCCAGGTGCTGGCTTTGATGAACGTCCCGCGGGACTTGGACATCTTGGCGCCGTTCACCGTGACGTAGCCGTGTACGAACAGGTTGGTTGGCTTGCGGAAGTTGCTGCCTTCCAGCATGGCCGGCCAGAACAGGCTGTGGAAGTAAACGATGTCTTTGCCGATGAAGTGGTACAGCTCGGCGGTAGAGTCTTTCTTCCAGTATTCGTCGAAGCTGACGGTGTCGCCCCGCTTGCCGCACAGGTTCTTGAAGGAGCCCATGTAGCCGATTGGCGCATCCAGCCAGACGTAGAAATATTTGCCCGGCGCATTCGGGATTTCGAAGCCAAAGTACGGCGCATCGCGGGAGATATCCCACTGCTGCAGGCCGGATTCGAACCACTCCTGCATCTTGTTCGCCACCTGCTCCTGCAGCGCGCCACTGCGGGTCCACGCCTGCAGCATTTCGCTGAAGGACGGCAGGTCGAAGAAGAAGTGCTCGGAATCACGCATCACAGGTGTGGCGCCGGATACCACGGATTTGGGCTCAATCAGTTCGGTCGGGCTGTAGGTCGCGCCGCAGACTTCGCAGTTATCGCCGTACTGATCCGGGGATTTACATTTTGGACAGGTGCCTTTGACGAAACGGTCCGGCAGGAACATGCCTTTTTCCGGATCGTACAGCTGAGAGATAGTACGGTTTTTGATGAAACCGTTCTCTTTCAGACGGGTGTAGATCAGCTCCGACAGCTCGCGGTTTTCGTCGCTGTGCGTGGAGTGATAGTTGTCATAGCTGATGTCAAAGCCAGCAAAATCGGTCTGATGCTCCTGACTCATTTCGGCAATCATCTGCTCCGGGGAAATCCCCAGCTGCTGCGCTTTCAGCATAATCGGCGTGCCGTGGGCATCGTCCGCACAGATGAAGTTAACCTCGTGGCCGCGCATTCGCTGGTAACGGACCCAGACATCAGCCTGGATATGCTCCAGCATGTGGCCGAGGTGGATTGAGCCGTTGGCGTACGGCAGGGCGCACGTTACCAGAATTTTTTTCGCGACTTGAGTCATAGTAGGCATTACTTCTTTTAACTGTGAAAAGGGTTTTCGATATTACCAAAAGGGGCATTATTAAGTAAGCACAAACCACGGCCTTTCAGGTAAACTTGTTTGTATAAGGTCTTATTCACAAGAACAAAGGAGTCGGGATGAGTTCTCAATCCCAGGCCAAATCACCGGAAGCCTTACGAGCAATGGTCGCCGGGACGCTGGCTAACTTTCAGCATCCAACCCTGAAACATAACCTCACTACGCTGAAAGCGTTACACCACGTCGCGTGGCTGGACGATACGCTGCACGTTGAAGTGCAGATGCCGTTCGTCTGGACCAGCGCCTTTGACGCGCTGAAAGAGCAGACCAGCGCCGAGCTGCTGCGCATTACCGGTGCGAAAGCGATTGACTGGAAGCTGAGCCACAGTATCGCCACGCTGAAACGTGTGAAAAATCAGCCGGGCGTCAATGGGGTGAAAAACATCATCGCCGTGAGTTCAGGTAAGGGTGGGGTGGGTAAATCCTCTACCGCCGTCAACCTCGCGCTCGCGTTGGCGGCGGAAGGGGCAAAGGTCGGTATTCTGGATGCCGATATCTACGGTCCGTCTATTCCAAACATGCTGGGTGCGGAAAATCAGCGCCCAACCTCGCCGGACGGCACGCATATGGCGCCGATCGTGGCGCACGGTCTGGCGACCAACTCCATCGGTTACCTGGTGACCGACGATAACGCCATGGTCTGGCGCGGCCCGATGGCCAGCAAAGCGCTGCTGCAGATGCTGCAGGAAACGATGTGGCCGGATCTGGATTATCTGGTGCTGGACATGCCGCCGGGCACCGGTGACATTCAGCTGACGCTGGCGCAGAACATACCGGTAACGGGGGCCGTTGTGGTCACCACGCCGCAGGATATCGCGCTGATCGACGCCAAAAAAGGCATCGTGATGTTCGAGAAAGTGGAAGTGCCGGTGCTCGGCATCGTCGAGAACATGAGCATGCACATCTGCAGCAACTGCGGACACCATGAGCCTATCTTTGGTACGGGTGGGGCGGAAAAACTGGCAGCGCAGTATCACACCCAGCTGCTGGGGCAGATGCCGCTGCATATTTCCTTGCGTGAAGATCTGGACAGCGGGAAGCCGACGGTCGTCAGCCGTCCGGACAGCGAGTTCGCTGAGATGTATCGCCAGCTGGCGGGGCGCGTTGCGGCGCAGCTCTACTGGCAGGGTGAAGTGATCCCGGGTGAAATCGCCTTCCGCGCGGTGTAACCCCCCAGCGCTGGATTGCCGGGTGGCGGCTTCGCCTTACCCGGCCTACGAAATACGATTTTGTAGGTCAGGTAAGCGAAGCGCCACCTGACTTTACCCAAGCCGGTAATGCATAAGATAGTATTCTCCCTCAGGAGAATTCCCCGTCGCCTCAATGTGCCAGCCGTGCCGCTGGTAAAACGTAATAGCCCGCGCATTCTTCACCAGACACTTGAGTGAGCCCGTGCTGGTAAACGTCTTCTGTACGTGCTCAAGCAACACATGTCCGACGCCCAGGCTCTGATACTGCGGGTCGACAAACAGGTTGTGCAGAAAATTATCGTTCGTCCAGACTGAGGCGAAGCCAAGTCGGTGCCCATCCTGCTCCGCCACCCAAATCTCTTCGTCCAGGGTTGCCGCGTCAAAATCTTCAAGCTGCCAAGCAGAACTGTCCAGCCACGGCCAGGCTTCACGCCGGGCGTGGAGGTAGAGCGTACGCAGGAAAGGGCGGTCGCTCTCCTGCCACGGACGGATTACGATCGTATCAGCGATGATAGAAAATATCTCCATTGTAGGCTTTGTAGATTTTGCCATCTGCATCGCCAATCAGGACGTAGTTTTCGCCCATGTAGGTCCAGTGGGTACCGGCATCCGGTGCCGGAAGGTTACGCAGCTGGTACTGTTTAATGGTGTACTCCGGCGTTTGATACTGCGCCGGTGCCGTATCGCCGATTTTAAACTTCGTGAAATCGGCGATGAACTCTTGTTCTTCATAGGCCTTGATGCCCGATGGCGCAGCGGCGGTTTGCGGGGCAGAGAACGCGGAGCCCGCCAGAGACAGTAATACACCCAGAAGCAGCAATTTACGCTTAGCCATTTTTTCTCCAGTGATATTGTTGCAGATACTTTCGTCTGCAGGGCACACAGCACAAGACAGACGGTCTATTTTAAGTATCAAAGCATGATGCGTTTGATAAAAAATGTAACAAAAGTGGAGGGGTTTGGGTAGTCGATAACGGTGATGCTCATCATTGCGGTGAATGTTGATTGTGCGGGATATTTGTTATTTTTATTATTTTATTAATCTATTCTGAAAATAAGTTTCTACGTCAAAATTGCACCGTTAAGCGAATGCTTTTGCAAGGGATAACATTTAATATCGCGGCGCATAAAGTATTATTACTCTCCGTTTTCTTGCGCAATTGTGCGCTGTTTTTTTAACTTTTTAAACAACAGCGAACGTGTGTTTTGCAGTATCGCGGGGAAATAATAAATAACTATATTTCAAGGTCTTGCTTGCTTTTTTGTGAGTTAACTACCCAGCGCAACGATAAATCAACATTTTATATAAATGAAAAATACAACTGCTCTTTTACTGTCCTTTCTGACGCTCAGCCAGCTAACAGGATGTGTATTTTCACCAGGCCAAAACTTAAGTCTTTCCGGGAAAAAAGTCACTACCGGTGAAGAAATTAACGATCCGCTGGACAAACGCGTGGAAGTTTTTCCTTTAACCCCAGGATTGATTGAAAAACTGCGCCCACCCGTTTCTAAATCTCAGGCAAATCCTAATCTGGATGAGCAGCTCAAAAACTGGGAATACCGCATTGGCTCTGGGGACATTTTGACGGTCACCGTCTGGGATCACCCTGAACTCACGACACCCGCAGGGCAGTACCGTAGCGCGAGCGACGCGGGCAACTGGGTTAACGCCGATGGTACGCTTTTCTACCCCTACGTCGGCAAGCTGAAAGTAGCGGGCAAAACGGTTTCGCAGGTACGTGAGGAGATCACCGCGCGGCTGGATGAGGTCATTGAGAGCCCTCAGGTGGACGTCAGCGTTGCCTCCTTCCGTTCTCAAAAAGCCTATATCACCGGAGAGGTTGAGAAATCGGGCCAGCAGCCAATAACCAATATTCCATTGACGGTAATGGATGCGGTGAACGCCGCGGGCGGTCTCTCTGGGGATGCCGACTGGCGTAACGTCGTGCTCACGCATGATGGCCAGGACTCACGCCTTTCCCTCTATGCTCTGATGCAACATGGCGATTTAACCCAAAATAAGCTGCTTTATCCGGGCGATATCTTGTTTGTTCCCCGGAACGACGCGCTGAAAGTGTTTGTGATGGGCGAGGTGGTTAAACAGAGCACCCTTAAGATGGATCGTAGCGGCATGACGCTGGCCGAAGCCCTGGGGAATGCAGGCGGGCTTAACCAGAATATGGCCGATGCAACCGGGATTTTTGTTATTCGCCCGGTTTCACGAAAAGGCGAGAAAGACAAAATCGCCAACATCTATCAACTCAATGCGGAAGATGCCTCAGCCATGGTGCTGAGCACAGAATTCGAGCTGGAACCGTACGACATTGTCTATGTCACGACGGCACCGCTTTCACGCTGGAATCGTGTGATCGCCCAGCTGGTACCCACCATCAGTGGCGTACATGACCTGACCGAAACCGTCCGTTACATCAGGTCGTGGCCGCAATAATGTTCAATTCAATTCTCGTGGTTTGCACCGGCAATATTTGCCGTTCACCGATTGGTGAGCGGCTGTTGCGCCAGCAGCTACCCGACGCGCAGGTGACCTCGGCAGGCATTTTCGGGCTTGAAGGACGCCCGGCGGATGCGACTGCAAAGGCAGTCGCCTTATGTCATGGCGTTTCGCTGGAAGGTCACGTGGCGCGTAAGGTCACACGTTTTCTGTTACAAAAATCCGATTTGATTCTGGTGATGGAGCCAGAGCATCTCCGTTTTATTGCCTCAGTGGCGCCGGAGAATCGGGGGAAATCGCTGTTGTTTGGTCAGTGGCTGGAAACAAAGGACATTCCCGACCCGTATCGCAAAAGCCGGGAAGCCTTCGAATATGTTTTCGAGCAGTTAGGAAAAGCCAGTCAGGAATGGGCTCGTCGTTTGCGTCAACAAGGAATGAAGCAGTAATGTCGTCTCATAAATCAGACAAATTTGGTGCTGCGACACCGCATGATAATGAAATTGATCTCATTCAGCTGTTGGCTGAGATGTTTGATCATCGGGTAATGATAGCGTGCATCACGCTCCTGTTCACCGTATGCGCCGGGATCTATGCGTATAGCGTCACACCGATCTATCAGGCTGATGCCCTTGTGCAGATAGAAGCGAAGCAGGACAACTCGTTGCTCAAAAGCTTAAGCCAGTTTGGTACCGATCTTTCACCTGATGTTGCGCCCGAACTCTTGCTGCTCAAGTCGCGGATGATTCTGGGAGAGACCGTTGACAAGCTGGGGCTAACGTACAGCGTCAAACGGCGCATGCTGCCCGTCATTGGGCCGCTGCTGGAACGAGGGCGTAAAGCCGGTGAACTGACAATTGGTGCGCTTACCCTTCCTCTTCTGGAAGACAAGCCACAGGAACTTTTACTGACCGTGCAGGAGCAGGGCCGGTATCACCTCGAAGGAAAAACGCTTGAGGCTGATGGCGTTGTTGGGAAAACGCTGGTTAAAGGCGGAGTAACGCTGCTTGTCACCTCGCTCAGTGCGGCACCAGGCACCCGGTTTGCCCTCAAAACCGTCACAAAGCTTGAAGCAATAAACGCCCTTCAGCGCCGACTCATTGTTTCTGAGTCGGCGAAGCAGAGCGGAATTATCAGCTTAACGCTGACGGGCGAGGACCCTGACAAGATCGCCGTGGTGCTCAACACCATTGCTGAAAATTATCTCAGCCAGAATATTGCGCGCCAGGAAGCTAAAGATACCCGCAGCCTGACGTTTTTACAGGACCAATTACCTAAAATCAGGCGCGAACTGGATGAAGCCGAAGCACGACTGAACGCCTACAGAGAGCAGCGCGATTCTGTCGATCTATCCCTTGAGGCGAAGACGGTTCTCGATCAGGTTGTTAATGTGGAAAATCAGCTTAACGAGCTGACGTTCCGCGAAGCAGAAGTTTCTCAGCTTTTCAAAAAGGATCACCCAACCTACCGCGCCTTACGTGATAAAAAACAGACCCTAAAGCAGGAACGTACGCGCCTGAATAACCGCGTCTCATCCATGCCTTCTACCCAGCAGGAAATTTTGCGTTTAAGCCGTGACGTTGAGTCCGGGCGCACCATCTACCTGCAGCTGCTGACGCGTCAGCAGGAGCTGAATATCTCGCGCTCCAGCGCCATCGGAAACGTGCGGATCATTGACCCTGCAGTAACGCAGCCTGGACCCGTCAAACCGCACAAAGTGATTATCATTGTGCTCGGTATGCTGGTGGGATTGATGCTCTCTGCAGGGACGGTGTTGGTGCGCTCTGCGTTTAAACGGGGCATCACCTCGTCTGAACAGCTGGAAGCGCAGGGAATGCCTCTTCTGGCTACGCTCCCGCGTTCAGTGTGGCTATGGAAAAAAACGCATTTGCGCAAGAGGACGCTGTTTGCTTCCCACTGGAAGCACAGGACGTCAAACGTACCTTTCCTGCCCGTTGACCGACCGGCGGATATATTTGTCGAGGCGGTGCGCGGGTTACGCACCAGTCTGCATTTTACCATGATGAATGCCGTTAATCGGATAGTGGTGATTTCTGGTCCTTCGCAGGACTGCGGAAAGACTTTGGTGAGCACCTCGCTGGCGTCGATTGCCGCTCAGGCAGGTCAACGGGTACTGTTTATTGATGCGGACATGCGCAAGGGATATGTTCACAATATTTTCAAACTGAACAACCAGCATGGGTTGTCCAGCGTGCTGGGGGGAAGCATAGAGTGGCAGGATGCGATTCAACGCTTCGAGAAAGGTGGCTTTGATGTCTTGACCTGTGGATCTCAGCCTTCACATCCTGTCGAGCTGCTTATGAATGAGCGCTTCCAGACGGTAATGTCGCGAATAGACAAAGAGTACGACATCGTGATTGTCGACACGCCACCGGTGCTGGCCGTGACTGATGCGCTACTCGTCGCCAGAGCCGCGGCAACCACGTTGCTGGTTGCCCGTTTCGGTAAAACCAGCGTCAAAGAGATCGAAAACTGCCGGAAGCGTCTGCAGCAGATGGGCGTCCAGGTTGAAGGCGCGATTCTCAATGATATTGTGAAATCCGCTGCGTTCTATTACCACTCGGGTTATAGCCATTACAACTACGGCTATACCCCGGAATAAAGTGACGCGACACTTCTTTACAGCATGACGCCGAATAGCCCGCTAAGATGACCTCCGTTAAATCGAGAGGTCATAATGGATAACCGTAAATTGAGTCGCCTGCGCCGCTGGGCGCGGGAAGGGATCATACTCATTCTGCTTACGCTGGCGGTCATGTGGGGCGTGGATCAATACCGAAAGCCGTCATTACCCGCCAGCTTTAGCGCAACGCCTATGCAGAGTATCGACGGTAACATTCACGATATCGCGGCGCTCAGCAAGGAGCGCCCCCTGCTGATTTACGTCTGGGCAACCTGGTGTAGCATCTGTCGTTATACGACACCTGCGGTCGATAAGCTGGCAAAAGAGGGCGGTAACGTCGTGAGCATTGCCATGCGCTCCGGTGACGATGCAAAGCTCGCTCGCTGGGCTGAAAAGAAAAACCTGAGTATGCCGGTGATTAACGATGCAAACGGCGCCGTGTCGCAACAGTGGCAGGTGAGCGTAACGCCGACGCTGGTGATTGTGTCAAAGGGGAAAGTAGTCAGTACCACAACGGGCTGGACGAGCTACTGGGGATTGAAAATCAGAATGTGGTGGGCAGGCGTATAAAGATAACCCCTCTTCCGACGGAAGAGGGGTTTTGTATTACTTCGCGAGAACTTCCTGCGCGGTGCGCTCAACCAGCGACAGCAGGATTTTGATATCTTCCAGCGTCACGGTTGGGTTCAGCAGAGTCAGCTTCAGGCAGGTGATGCCGTTATGCTCGGTCACACCGACGTTTGCACGGCCGGATTCCAGCAGCGCATCACCAATTTTCTGGTTCAGCAGGGCGATGCCCGCGTCGTCCATCTGCACCTGGCCACGGAAGCGGAACAGCACGCTTGCCAGCTGTGGCTGCATAACCAGTTCCAGAGCAGGCTGCTCTTTCACGTAGGCTGCAACCTGCTGCGCCAGCGTTACGCCGTGATCGATGATCGCCGCGTATTGCTCCTGACCCAGCGCTTCCAGGCTCATCCACAGCTTCAGCGCGTCGAAACGACGGGTGGTCTGCAGAGATTTGGACACCAGGTTAGGCACGCCCGCTTCTTCGTCGAACTCAGAGTTCAGGTAGGCCGCCTGATAGCGCATAAGCTCATAGTGACGCGCTTCTTTCAGCAGGAACGCGCCGCAGCTGATGGTCTGGAAGAACTGCTTGTGGAAGTCCAGGGTGACGGAATCCACCAGCTTGATGCCGTCCAGGTAGTGACGATACTGATCGGACATCAGCAGCGCGCCGCCCCAGGCCGCGTCAACGTGTACCCAGATGTTCTGCTTCGCCGCCAGTTCAGCAATGGCACGCAGCGGATCGATAGCACCGGCATCGGTAGTACCTGCCGTCGCGACGATGGCCAGAATCTGCTCCCCGTTCGCGTTGCACTGCTCGATTTTCGCCGCCAGATCGGTCAGATCCATGCGGGAGAACTCGTCGGTTTTCACCTGCACTACGGACTGATAGCCCAGGCCCATCAGCGCCATGTTTTTCTGCACGGAGAAGTGCGCGTTTTCGGAGCACAGCACGCGAATTTTGCGCAGATCGCCCACCAGACCGTCCTGCTGAACGGAGTGGCCCTGACGCGCGAAGAATGCGTCACGCGCCAGCATCAGACCCATCAGGTTGCTCTGGGTACCGCCGCTGGTGAAGACACCCGCGTCGCCAGCCTGATAACCCACGCGGGTACGCAGCCACTCGATCAGTTTGATCTCAATAATGGTTGCGGACGGGCTTTGATCCCAGGAGTCCATACTCTGGTTAGTGGCGTTGATCAGCACTTCCGCCGCCTGGCTTACCACCAGGCTTGGGCAGTGCAGGTGCGCCACACACTGCGGGTGATGAACGGACAAGCTGTCTTTCAGGAAGAATTCCACGGCGCGTTCAATCGCCGCTTCGTTGCCCAGCCCTTTCGGGGTGAAATCCAGCTTAATACGGTCGCGCAGCTCCGCGACCGTTTTGCCCTGGTACATCTCAGGCTGCTTCAGCCACTGCATCACAGCCTGAGTGCTTTGTTCAATCGCCTGCTGGTAAGCTTCAATGCTCTGCGCAGAGGAGAACAAAATTGGGTTTGAATCTGACATCGTAATCAACTACTCCGGTTACGCCGGGCGAACGCCCGCAGCAAGCAGTGCCTGCTCGAATTTATCCAGGAAGATTTTCAGCTCTTCGTCGCTGATCAGCAGGGAAGGCAGCAGGCGCAGAACGATACCGTTACGACCACCACGCTCCAGAATCAGACCGGCTTCAAAGCACTTCTTCTGAATCAGCGCAGACAGCTCGCCGTCGCCAGGGAAGCAGCCCATATGGTCAGCAGCTTCGTGTGGCTTAACGATCTCGATACCGATCATCATGCCCAGACCGCGCACGTGACCGATGACCGGATAACGTTTTGCCATCTCTTTCAGCTGGCCTTTCAGCCATTCGCCCTGTGCAGCCACTTTGCCCGCGATGTTCTGGTCTTTCAGGATCTTCAGCGTCGTCAGGCCGGTTGCCATTGCCAGCTGGTTGCCGCGGAAAGTACCGGTGTGGTGGCCTGGCGCCCATGCGTCGAACTGCTTTTTGATACCGAGCACGGCCAGCGGCAGACCGCCACCAACCGCTTTAGACATCACGATGATGTCTGGCTCGATGCCCGCGTGTTCGAAGGCGAAGAATTTACCGGTACGGGCAAAGCCAGCCTGAACTTCGTCGAGGATCAGCAGAATGCCGTGTTCCTGAGTCACTTTACGAATGCGCTGCAACCACTCAGCCGGAGCCGGGTTCACGCCGCCTTCGCCCTGAACGGCTTCCAGGATCACCGCGGCAGGCTTACGCACGCCGCTTTCAACGTCGTTGATCAGATTGTCGAAGTAGTAAGTCAGCGCTTTCACGCCCGCTTCACCACCGATACCCAGCGGGCAGCGGTACTCGTGCGGGTAAGGCATGAACTGCACTTCTGGCATCATACCGTCAACCGCTTCTTTCGGAGACAGGTTGCCGGTCACGGACAGTGCGCCGTGGGTCATGCCGTGGTAACCACCAGAGAAGCTGATGATACCGCTACGGCCGGTCACTTTTTTCGCCAGCTTCAGCGCCGCTTCAACGGCGTCGGCACCGGATGGACCGGTGAACTGCAGGCAGTACTCTTTGCCCTGACCAGGCAGCAGAGAGAGCAGATATTCAGAAAACGCGTCTTTCAGAGGCGTAGTCAGATCCAGAGTGTGTAACGGCAAGCCGCTGGTAATGACATTTTGGATGCTTTTCAGCACATCAGGATGGTTATGGCCAAGCGCAAGGGTCCCTGCGCCTGCTAAACAGTCAAGGTATTCTTTATTATCTGCATCGGTGATCCACACGCCTTCTGCTTTAGTAATCGCTAAAGGCAGTTTGCGCGGATAACTCCTGACGTTAGATTCAAACTCGGCCTGACGGGCCAGATAGGTTTCGTTGCTTTTGTGGGCATCTACGGTGTCAATACGGACTTTATCCGTCATCATATCACTCCTACAACCGCCGCTTCGCTATGAGCCACGATTGAATAAAAAGTTAAAAAACAGATGGGGCCTGAAAAAAACGCCGCCAATATAGAGCCTTTTGTCACGGGGCTCAATGGTTAATTTGTTTACTGTTTTGTGACATGGAGCACAGGAGAGGCAATATCACCATTTTCAAAAAGATAATTGCACTTTATTGGTAATAGAAACAATTACTTATTCGGCGTTTGTTTGGGTTGTTAAATGACAGAAAAGAGTGTGACAAATCGTGCCATTGGCTGACAAAAGAAGGGGGTATGCTGCCTTCATACCCCCTTATTTTTCCATCAACGACAAAAAGCGGTAGTCACATGGCGCGCGCAATGGAATCACGCATTAAAAATGGACTTTCAACGCGCGTCGTTTCCCGGTGTTGTTCACCGTTAATAATGTGCAGGGCGCTCAGGCGACCAATTTCGTAGTGGGGCAACTGAACCGTTGAAAGAGGCGGCAAAAACAGCTCGCCAATGCCCACCATATTGTCATAGCCGATAACCGCGACATCTTCAGGGATGCGAAGCCCTTGCGCCAGCAGCGTCTGGTACACCATAAACGCGATACGATCGTTACCGCAGATAACGGAATCAAACCGCGGGATGCCGTTCCGGATACGCGCCAGCAATGCGGTCGGAATATCACGATAATGCTCATCCCCGTGCGCCATATACTCATGCTCCAGGCTGTCCGGGTCGATTCCGGCTTCACGGCAGGCGCGTTCAAGCCCCTGACGGCGTCGGGTTGTGGCCAGATGGCCCACAGGTAAATGCAGACACAGGGGCTGCCGATAGCCTTCTGCGAGTAATGCCCTGACGGCGGCGTACTGCCCCTGTTCATCATCCGGGATATAGCTGGCGACCTTTTCACCGACACTCTCACAGTTGGCCAGCACGCAGGGGAGGGTGAGCAGCTTGGCAGGAAGAGGAACCTGACGTAACCCCATCGTGGTGTAGATAATCCCGTCTGGCCGGTGGGAGAGCAGGAGATCGACAATGGCATCCGGATTGTCGTCAGCAAACATATTCATGACGAAGCTATTCCAGCCGTGCATCCTGGCCGTCTCTTCAATGGACAGCGTAATCTCCACCGAAAAAGGTGTCGTGACCGTATCGAGCGCCAGCACGCCTATGGTTTTAGGCGAAGCATTCGCGCCGCGTATTTTCTTGGCGGACAGATCGGGAACGTAGCTGGTTTGCTCGATAGCCCACTGTACGCGCGCCAGCGTTTCCGGTTTAAGCCGCTCCGGGCTGTTAAGCGCGCGGGAAACCGTCATCAGCGATACGTTAGCCAGCTTTGCGACGTCCTTTAGGGAAGCCATTTTCTTACTCCGTTAATGCTCTGTGAGAGGGTATACAACTAAGTCGCTGATGTAAAAGGAAGGCTGATGACCAGGTTAAGTCATGCTTACCTCAGTTATGAATTTATGATCGCGATCTCACTTCCTTAATGTTAACGTTAACTTTCGTGATTAACATCTTAAATCTTCATCAGGCAGCATGAGAAAGCATGGATGTTAACGTTACCATTGGGGTCATTACTCCAACACGAGAATGCCATGATGAAAACGCATCACTCTCACAGCTATCCCTTACTGAGCGCATTACTGTTTTTCTTTTTTGTCACCTGGTCATCTTCTGGCTCGTTGCTCTCTATCTGGCTCCACCAGGAAGTGGGGTTAAAAGCGGGGGATACGGGCGTTATCTATGCCGTGCTTTCCGTCTCCGCGCTGTTTGCTCAAATCTGCTATGGATTTATTCAGGACAAACTCGGCCTGCGCAAAAACCTGCTCTGGTTTCTGACCAGTCTGCTTATTCTTTCCGGTCCGGCCTTTTTGCTGTTTGGCTATCTACTGCAAATTAACGTGTTGCTGGGCAGTATTTTCGGCGGGATTTTTATTGGCCTGACGTTTAACGGTGGGATTGGGGTGCTGGAATCCTATACCGAACGCGTGGCCCGTCAGAGCCAGTTTGAGTTTGGCAAGGCGAGAATGTGGGGATCGCTTGGCTGGGCGGCGGCAACCTTTTTTGCGGGGCTCCTGTTTAACATCAATCCGAAGCTGAATTTCGCTGTCGCGAGCTGCGCCGGGCTGGTGTTTTTTGTTTTGCTCGCGCGCCTGCGGGTCTCTTCCGCACCGCACGCCATGCAGGAAGCGGTGTCCGGTGGCAAGGTGACGCTGGAAGACGCATTGCGCCTGCTGACGCTGCCGCGTTTCTGGGCGCTGGTGTTTTTCGTTATCGGCACCTGCATTTACGGCGTTTACGATCAGCAGTTCCCGGTCTATTTCTCATCACAGTTCCCGACGTTGCAGGAAGGGAACGCCATGTACGGCTATCTCAACTCCTTCCAGGTTTTCCTTGAGGCGGCGGGCATGTTTTGCGCCCCGTGGCTGGTGAACCGCCTCGGCGCGAAAAACGGCCTGATATTCGCGGGAATGGTGATGGCAATGCGTATGGTGGCATCCGGTCTGGTTGAGGGGCCGGTGCTCATCTCCATTACCAAGCTGCTGCACGCGGTAGAACTGCCCGTATTGCTGGTCTCGGTATTTAAATACAACAGCTTACATTTTGATAAGCGGCTCTCTTCCACGCTCTATCTGGTGGGCTTTGCCTGTACAAGCTCGGTGATTGCGTCTGTGCTGTCGCCGCTGGCGGGTTACAGCTATGAGAAATACGGCTTTGCCCAATCCTATCTCATTATGGGGCTGTTAGTGTTCAGCACCACGCTTATCTCCATCTTCCTGTTGCGCTCGGGTAAGTCTTCTTCTGACCCGCTCATGCCGCAACCCTCCACTATCTGACTGAAAAGAGTAAACAAATGATGTATTCCATTGCCAAAGCTGAACAATCATTACAGGCCAAACGCGGCGATCTTAACCTGCGCTGGTATCCGCGTTACCACCTCGCCGCGCGGGCCGGCTGGATGAACGACCCGAATGGTCTGGTGTGGTTTGACGGCTGGTATCACGCGTTTTACCAGCATCATCCGTACTCGACCCAGTGGGGGCCGATGCACTGGGGCCATGCGCGCAGCAAGGATTTAGTTCGCTGGGAACACCTCCCGGTGGCGCTGGCACCGGAAGGGCCAGAGGATAAGGACGGCTGTTTTTCCGGCTCGGCGGTGGTGGATGGCGATACGCTGGCGCTGATTTATACCGGTCACAAATTCCACGGCGATCCGGATGACGAGGCTAACCTTTACCAGGTGCAGTGCCTGGCAACCAGCCGTGATGGCGTCCATTTTACGCGGCAAGGAACGATCGTTGACACGCCGCCTGGGCTGCATCACTTTCGCGATCCAAAAGTGTGGCGGGAAGGGGAGCGCTGGTACATGGTTGTCGGCGCGCGGGATGGCGAGACGGGCCAGGTGCGCGTTTACCGTTCTGACGACCTGCGCGAATGGCAGGATATGGGCGTGCTTGCGGTGGCTGAAAAAGAGATGGGTTATATGTGGGAATGCCCTGACTTTTTCACTCTCAACGGCAAACGCGTGCTGATGTTTTCACCCCAGGGGCTGGCTGCGGAGGGATTCAAAAATCGCAATCTTTTCCAGAGCGGTTACCTGCTGGGGGAGTGGCAGCCCGGCCAACCTTTCGCGCGTGAAGGTGAGTTTGTGGAGATGGATAGCGGGCATGATTTCTATGCGCCGCAAAGCTTCCTGACGCCTGACGGCCGCCGCATCGTTATCGGCTGGCTGGACATGTGGGAATCTCCCCTTCCGGAACAGCAGGACGGGTGGGCTGGCATGCTCTCTTTACCGCGCGAACTGACGCTAAGCGCGGATAACCGCCTGCAGATGCGGCCGGCCAGAGAAGTTGAAAGTCTTCGCGGGGCATGGTTTCCCTGGCCGGTGAGCACGCTCAACAATCAGCAGATCGTTCAGGTGGAAAGCTGCGATGCGATGGAGGTCATTCTGCAGTGGGACTGTGCTAACAGCAGCGCGGAGCAGTACGGCATTCGTCTTGGCGACGGATTCCGTCTCTACGTTGATGCGCAGATGCAGCGCCTGGTGCTGGAGCGTTATTATCCGCAGTATGGCCTGTGCGGTACCCGAAGCGTCGCGCTGAACCTGAACGACACGCTAAGCCTGCGCCTGTTCGCTGACAGCTCGTCAGTGGAAGTGTTTGTCAATGAAGGGGAGGCGTGCCTGAGCAGCCGCATTTATCCTGATGAAGGGGCGCGCGAACTGGTAATGTTTGCCTGGACGGGAACCGCATCGCTTATTGATGCCGGGGCGTGGCAGCTAGAGTAATACGTTAAGGCCTGCAAATTAAAAAGGCGACAGGTGTCGCCTCTGTTTCTATTTAATCTTTGTTGCGTAGCCTTCAAACTTTCCTTCTTTACTCACCGCTAATTTGCCTTTAGCAGGATAGTAAATGAAGGTGTATAGCCCTTGTGAATAAACTTTTGCCTGAGGCTCATTTTCATCCAGCGCGCCCAATACGCCATCGACATCCAGGATCTCGCCTTTAATTGTGATCTTCATTCCTTCCCATTTAAAGGCGTGTACCGCTTTGGCCGCCTGAGCATGTTGTTTCACGTCTTTTTTAGCCCAGATACCCGTACCCGCTGCGGCATCACGCGCGTTCGCCCATGCTGCATTTTGTGCGGCTTCATTATAAGCATTCTGGCGATTTTGCTCAGCCAGGTAGCAGGTATCTTTGCTAATGCCCTGGCGCTCACATTCGGCCATGCGCTGAGCAGTTGAAGTACACGCAGAAAGCAGGATGGCAGCGCCAGCTATTAATACCGCTAAGAGTGACTTTATCATTACGATAATACCTTTGATGAAAAATATTCTATAGAAGAAGGTTTAATAGCCGCAAATATAATAAGCCTGATACATAATACCTAACCATGCGCCAACGATAATAAGCATCAGGTACACTATTACAGAGATAACAATGTATTTTGTCATACTGGTTATTTATTAAAAGCCAATCCCTACGCCGACTGAAGCCCCCATATTATTTGCTGTGTCATCAGAGAAGCTCACTTTACCAACCATATGTTCGTTAAAGTTAACCGACGCCCCAACCGCTAACGCGCTTTCACCGTTGTAAGTCGCACCGCCAGCCGAGAACATCACGTGCTGATTTGTTTGCACCTGAGGTAAACCGGCCATCGCCATCGCGCCGCTGATACCTGCGTTTGCTTCTTTCTTGTTATTATCGACTTCCTCACGCAGCGATTTAAATTGCTGGTTAGTGTTGTTATTCAGAGCCTGTAATGTCTGTTTGGTCGCCTGCAGCTCCTTAGCCTCGGCCGTAACCGCCTGACTATTAGTAGCGACTTTAGCCTGTGTTGTAGTGTCTACCTGCGTGCGTGTCACAGTGGTCATCACGCCATTTTTTCCATCTTTGCCGTCTTTACCATTCGCTCCGTCACGTCCGTTAGTTCCGGCAACGCCCTGTGCGCCGGTATCGCCTTTCTCACCCTTAGCGCCGTCTTTTCCATCAACGCCGTTAGTTGGTTTTGGTGCATTCTCAAGAGTTAACAGGCGGCCATCTTGTATACCGTTAGTAGCTTCAACAGTTGCAAGGCGGCTATCCTGGACAGCGTTAACAGTTTCAATATTAGTAATTGCAGTTCCGTTAGTCAGCACGCCCTGTAATGCCGCATCACCTTTTTTATTAGCGGTCTCAGCAAGAGCGCCTGCTAATTTAGCTTCATGATCGACATCAGAGACAGAAGCCTGAAGAGAGGAAATATTATTGGCGTTAGTGCTGATATTACCATTACTTGCGTCAATCTCGTTTTGCATCCGCTCACGATCGCCTTGTAAGTTATAGATCTGCACGTCTTGTTTTACATTTTCAGCTTTCATATTATCCAGATTGTAAGCGGTATTGTCAGTCCCCTGAACCTGAATAAAAGAACCTGAATTGAATACGTTATCGTTAAGGTTTACGTTTACATCAGCTGCTTGAGTTACGTTCATAGAGCCAGTGAAAATAACACCAAATACAAAAGCAGTAACGGCATTTTTAACAACTTTCATTTGTAAAACACTCATCATTTAAAAAGTAAAAATGGGCAAGGCAGGCTATCCTGGCTTGTTGATGTAACGTCTGGTTACGCCTGATTAAAATAACGGAGTTACGTTAAATTTTGAATAAATCACTTAATTCGTAACGTGCAGTAACTATCAGTTAATGCGAGCTTTTGGATATTGATCTAAATCATAAATAGCATCTATAGCTAATCAGGTCTGCTGTGATAGAAATGGCATTATCCCAATAAATACAGATAGATATAGATCAGTAGAGATTTGAAGTGAAAAAAGTATTAAACACGAATCAATAAGAAGCACTTAAGTGTTATGGCCGAAAATGATGCAGAATGTGTAAAATAGTTAATTCAAATTTATAGATTTTTCTACATTCTTTATTATCGAATCCTTCTTGTCTTTTGAATGAAAGTTATGTTGAAACTGTCATGAGTGCTTTAGATGCAGGCGAAAAATATTTGTGTTGAAAATTTATTCAAGTATGTATCTAACGTTGATTGCTATAACTTAGTAAGAGGATTGTTATACAAAAGGGAGTGTTTAGAGAGGGGGCATGATCACCCCCATTTACAGGCTATGCTACAGTATCAAGGATCTCTCTTAAAAAATCAGTGAAACTGTCAAATGAACCAAAAACATTTTCTGTACCAACTTTATCTCTAATTTCAAAGAGATTAGATTTAGTATCATAAGTGAATAAAGAAATACTATCTTCCCCGATCACTAATCTTTGAGCAAGATCAGGGTTAATATAATCATCATTATCTCTGTAGAAATCATTAATAACAAATAAATTTCTAACTAATGGTTCAGGTATGGAAAGACTGAATAGGATTAATCCGTTATATTCAAATCCATCCATTGTTTCTAAGAATGTAACATAATCAGGCTGATTTACAAATAATAGACAAACTTCATCACCCAATTTTTCAAGCATTGGGTTTAAACTAGAAATTGATTTCCTCTTAGTTATGCTCTCAATGTATTGTTCTGTAATAGGATTTTCTATTGGATATTTCCAATCGGTCATTTTGATTTTTAAATCATTCAGGATTTCACTAATATTTGTACTCATTTTAATTCCTGACAATTAATTTATCGGATAAATTGAACCAGTAGGCATAGCCCACGGAGTTATCTTACTTTCACCTGCTATCATATCTCTTGTTACGGATGATTGCATATTGGTAAACACTTTATGGAATGGTTCATTTTCAATCAATGACAGGTTTTCAAAAGCGTTAGTACCGCCATCATCTAATGGTAATTTGTGGTGAACGCTCCAACCACCAGGGACACCACCTTCTGACATACGCAATAAATCTGATGGATTAAATTTGTTTGCAGCTTCCGGTGTACCAGCAATGTCTTTAAGGAAATTTTTTCTGATAGAACTATTAAACTCTCTTCTTAATACTGCTGTTTCGGCTGGATCACGTCTGACATAGTTAATTTGCTTAATTTCTAATCCATCAAGCAACTTAGTTTCTCCTCTCAACTTTCCTAAGTAACTATTCATTTCTTCATACAATTGAGAATTAGGTCTTTTAGCCATTAAAATAGAGGCTGCTGCTATTAATGTACCTGCTGTTTGTTCATTTAATACCTGGTCATAACCCTGTATAGCTTCACCGCCTAATTGTTCTGCAGTTTTTCTGAACCCTTCAATGTTTCCATTATAAACCCCGCCAGCGGCCAATAAACGTCCTGCTGCTTTGCTATTGATGGTTTTAGCTGATTGCGCATGTTGTATAGGGGCATCTGAATAATGAATTTTTTGTGTAGGCGCTGGTTTCCTTCCCTGATGATCATTTAAACACTTTTCATATGCTTCTTTTACTTCCATTTCAAACCATGAATGCCAATGTTCCATAAAGCAATCATAAACAAGATCACCCTTTTCATCAAAATAAAAGGGATGTTTGAAGTAATCCCATTTTTCAGTGGTGTCTATTCCGATAAGCCAGCCAGTATCTATATTATGCTGTGTATGATCATATGCACCATCGTACAGACCATTACGTTTACGGTCATATTTGGCTGAATGAGGATTTACAAACCCACTCTTTCTGTTTGGCATTTGATGGAGGCTAAAATAAGAATAGTTGTCAGAATCAAGATCGTAGTAGATTCTTGCTCTTTCAAAAGTGACTTTCGGTCTCAGTATGTATTGAAAATCTTCGGGTTTAAGTTCCCTTGCTGCATCCCATATCATGAACAATCTGAAATCGTGCATGTAGATCCCTCACAATGCAAAAGGTTTATATTATCAGAAGAAATTATATTATCAATTATTCCCATGATAGATAAATACCTTGGATGTATTCATAGTATTGATATAAATTGCAAGCTATGAGTAACAATAAGGGAATCTATTATCTACTTTTAAACATCTTTTGAAGTGTGGTTAGTTATTTTGTCTATTGGCTTATCTTTGGCTTGGATTCTATTTCGATGGTGCCAAAAGTAGTATTTATGTAATATAAGCTCAATAAAAATCTCTATTTATCTTCTGGCGGCAGAGTTGAATTTAATTGTAAATCGAAAATCCTTGCGCCTGATCCCTACCCCCGGTTACACTAAGCATCTACAATTTGTTTCTGTGTAACTGATTGTTTTATATTTATTTGACTCGGGGTGCCCTTCTTTGTTGAAGGCTGAGAAATACCCGTATTACCTGATCTGGATAATGCCAGCGTAGTCTGGCGATTATTCATTGAAAATAAAAAGAAATTTCTAGCTTTAACGTCCTGTTTTGATAGTTCATTACTCAATGAGGCTTTCAGAATGGGCCACAGAACCATACGTCATACCATCACACGCAACGGGATTTATTACGTTCGTTTCCGCTTGCCTGGTAATAAATATTTTCGCAAGTCGCTGGAGACTGACAGCCACACCCAGGCGCAGTTGCTCATGTCTTTTGCTTCTCCTGTAATTCCTCTGGTTCAACGTGGCACCATCCAACCGGATCACTTCGGTAAGCGTCTTTCTGAGTATGGCAATAGCCTGAAGCAGCAGAATGAACAATGGCTGGCACAACAATTTCTCAGTGAAGAACGGCGCAATCTTCAGCCGATAGTTGTTCAGGAATACCGCGAGCTTGTTGCGCCTTCAGAAGATGAGGAAGAACAAACAGAAGCACAGTCAAAGGATGTGTTAACACTTGCTGGCGCTTGGAATATGTACAAAAAGGAGAAAGCCCAAAACTGGACGAAGGCAATTTCACAAGCCAATGAGCGCTTTATGGAAGTCATGTTCATTGTTCTTGGTGCATCAACAGATGTAATGACGATCACCAAGCAGGACATCAAGCAGGCGATGGAAGTTGTTGAAAACTTGCCAAAGCGTGTTGTGCAGCCTTATCGGTCAATGACGGTTCAGCAACTGATCGAGTGTGATGATGTTCCTCCAGAAGATTTGGTTGGCGCTGAGTCTATCCACAAGCATTTGAAGATTTACAAATCGCTGTTTAAAACCTTCCTGACTGACAATAAAGATATTCTGGAGAAATCACCGACTGATGGTGTAGTCGCCGCACCGTCGAAAGCGAGGTTTGGAGCTTACAGTGCAGCAGAAATGAGAAAGTTTGTAGGGTGGGCGCTCAAGCAGCCTGATGGCTGGCAGAAATGGATCACTCTTTTGTTGGCGTATACGGGAGCCAGAAGAGGGGAGATCGCAAAATTAGAGAAGTCACAGATCAAATTTGATGAAGATAGCCAGCGGCACTATCTCCTGATCGCGGAAGGAGGGCAGGGTAAAACCGAGAACGCTACAAGGCAGGTGGCGATCCATCCCAAACTGATCGAGTGGGGGTTCCTCGATTTTGTAAATCGCCAATGGAAAGAGAAAATCTTCTCGCCTGTGTCGGGTAAGAACATGCCGAAGATCGGCAAAGTTTTAGCCGATGTCCGCGATCAACTTGGTATTCCGTACCTTGATGATTATGGGCAGCGGCGGCTAGTTCACAGTTTCCGGCATACCATGATTTCAACCTGTTTAGCTGGCTGGGTTGGTAATCTGGCACACCTGCAACAGGTGGTAGGCCATGAGAAAAGCGGCTCAGGGATCACTAGACGCTACCTACACACGTTCCCTTTATCAACGATCTGTTATGTGATTGATGGGTTGGGTTGGGAATAGCTGTTTATTAATAAAAGAAAAGCACTAGAAATATTTCCTTTAGTAAGTTTTGGGTATCATTCGCCCCGTAATGGGGCGAAATCAAAACTAGCTATTCGGAAGTGACTTGGCTTTGCTTTTTTATCGTTCTGGTTTTCAACATTTCAATCTGGCCAGCTTCGGTTAATGACCAGAAAGTATTCATGCTGCCATTGGTGGTTTTTAAATATTCAATTTTTATCAAACCATATGCCCTAAACTGCACTCCTATCGTTTTAAGGTCTTGAGAAGACACTTTTGCTGATGTGCCTCCCTTGTCTGCGACCTTTTGAGCGCTTTTGGCAATTGTGTATGATACGCTTGATTCAGTATAGTATTGAGTGAGATAGGGGGATATTGAGTGAAAAATATCCTTCCATTTCATTTTCACGGACCAGTGTTTTGTTCCACCGGGATCATACCCGATTCGAGGAAAGGTGGACTCACATCTAAATTCAAAATCATCATCAAAGTCAGCCAGATCCAGATCAAGTGTTTGACTAAGATTACTTGTGGCCTTGGCTAGTTCACTTTTTAACCATTCATTCTCTTTTTGTAAATCAACCATAGCACGTAAATCAGTTTCAGAAGACGTTAGGTTGGCTCTTACCCATCCGATTGCAGGATAAGTTTTCATCGTTTTACTCATACTTAAAGCAACCAACCCGGGTAAATCTTTGGCTGTTGCCCATGTTTTCCTGAGACGATTGGTTGAGGCCTTCTCTATGAATGCAGCTAGCTTCTCTCTGAGTTCAGAATCTTTTTCAGATTTGGCTAAAGGTAGATTTTCCGGATTCTCATGTACCAAAACAACGACGCGTAAACCTTTTGAAACTGCGTAATCAAATTCCTTTTCGGTGTAACTTAAACCATCTTCCGCGACAGAGCCATAACGACCACCAATGATCAGCAGATAATAATCACAGTCATCGATTACTTTTTTTATGAACTCCCATTGGCCTTCATCGATTGCTGGGAACAACTCCATGCCTGCTGGAATGCAATCCATTTCCATCAGAGTTTGTATGACGTGTTTTCGTTCTTCTTCTAAATCCGTAAAAGTTGAACTTACGAAAACCTGGTAACGTTTATCCATTTTTATCCCTTAAAAGAGGAAGGGGCATAAGCCCCTTCATTCAACATTAACCAGCGTGACGGTAGGATTCACGCACACCATCACGATAACCATCAGCAAACGCTGCTTGAGGACTTTTGTGGCGAACGGTACCCGCCTGGCTATCAGGTAAGGCGGCTAAGTCTACCCAAACCTGACCTGTGCGAGCCAAGCCAGCGCGGTAACCCTGATCGTAAGCGCAGCCACAACATTTATGGCGACCTTCACCACCTTGATCGTGAGGTAAGCTAATGAAAAGAGTGTTGTAACGGTGTGATTGTTTACAAATAGTCATGCATTGCTCCTTATGAGCGTCATTTTAAGGTTTACATGATCCTCTTTGCCTGGCACAATCAAGCCGTGAAAAATGAAGGCAAGGCTAAGATTCATACGAGTTTGGCGACTCGTATTGGTCATGCTTTGTAAGCCGGGTTCATGCAAATGAATCCGGTTTTTTTACGCCTAAAATTCAGGCGCGGCACTACATGTGGGGGTGGTCAATCAATAGCGGCCCCACATAGTCGATATTCTAGTGATGATTCTTTTCTGCACAAGGGTTGATTTTGACGTTAAATTGAGGTTGTGAAAGGGTAAAAATGCAAAACCCTACACAGCATAAGGCCTGGAAGACATGTCAATGATTAAGAAAAAAAAATCAAAATTTGATCGAGTGCTGATTTCTTCGACGGGAGGGCAGAATTGCGCAACATGATATCGCGCAATCTTGATAAGAATAATGAATGTTGCCGGTGGTTTTGATAATTGTGTGCAACATATAGATAACATATATATGTGCGTAAGGATGGAACTAAGAATGTACTCATAAGAGTTGGTGATCTGCTAGACCGCCAGCCTAGGCCCTCCCCAAAAGACGCTGATCTTCACCAAATATCTTAAGGATGTCTCATCCAGCCATGTGCTTAACCTTTCCGTGCTTAGCTTCACCAGCAAGAGAAAACTTGCTGTTACAAGGTTTTTTTCTGCTTAATTTTTGCTCCATTTAACATATGATCCATAAAGTGTACTTGACTGGAATGGTCAGGTATTGCTTTTCGGAGCGTTGATGTGAAGTGGGGTACACAACAGCGATTTCACAAACAGAAGGAAAGCATTCGGGAAGATTTGAGGTGAGTTCTCTTGTTCAAGGATTTTGGATGAGATTGTCTGGTCACCACACAATTTCAGGTTTCAGGCCTTTGAGGCTGACAGTGTGTCAAACGCCATAAAAGCACATTTTTCTGTTTACCAGCAGACACAAAGCCACTACAGCGACGTTACCACAACGGGGTGAAGGACTATCATCACCTGGCGAAACTCTCCCGTCCCATGGGGCACAGAAGCGTACCTTTTCCACACTATTGTAAACAGCCAACCCACCAATCCCTCCTACGCTCAACTAGAAGCCCGTAGCGGCGTTATCTCCACACAATCGTGAACTGACAACGCCATGATTCACGACTTCCCACAGCGCGATAGAGGAGCCTCCAGAGGGGGGCGGTTTTGGTTTTTTGTATGATGTTTTATTTTTTATGGAAAAATGGTTCAGATAGGTGGTTGTGTTTAGCCTCATACCCACCAACATATTTAACGCACCCAGCACTGGCGCGGCTTCGTTGTGTAGATCACGGCATAACAATCACTACATCCCACAGGCGAGCCAGTGACAACAGACAGGATTTTCTAGCAATTAACCGCAATTAACAGGTATTTAAACTCAATTATTTCCCGCCGAAAATCCAACCGATAATGGCACCGATTACCGCAGAGCGGGTCTCACCTGCTGCTCCTTTGAGAACGTTAATAACTGCATCGCCTGCACCAGGTGCCTGCTGTTGAAGTAAATTCAAACCACGAGGTGTTAACTTGGCGGCGGTATCCATGTCGGTTGAAGAGATTATCTCCGTGTAACCCATATCTCTGAGAGCCTGGAGTGTGTTGCAAAGCAGGTCAATCTGAGTTCTGTCTCCTCTGGGCTTCCAGCCGAAGTCTGAAAATTCGAAAGAAGAGTAAGCCGGATAGTCCGCAAACAGTTTCACCAGGATTCCAGTTGCCATCTCGTTAAAGCTGTCTTTGCCTTGGACGAATTCCATAATGTTTCCTTTTGTTCACTGATTGAACGAGGTTACTCAGTTACGGCAGGAAGTACCAGTCAGAAGTCATCGGTAACGAATACATATGAAAAGAAGTTTTCATCGGTAATGGTTACAGATGGGTCATCGGTAACGGTTACGCACCAATAAGATCAACATATTAAGATCAAATAAAAACCATTAAGATCTTTAAAACCTTAAGGTCAAAGGCAGGGTGAACTGGTGTTCACTAGTTGGTGTTAAGGAGTGATGCTTCTGTATCGCTCTGCTCTGAATGGCTCTGCCACTTCAGATATGTGTGGAAGACAAGCCGCGAGGCGCGTCAGTCAAATGTGGATCAAGCACGGCGCAGAGGAGCTTTAAACGCGACGTAACTCCCCCCTTGGAGGGGCGGCGGTCCCCCCTCAATCTCGCAAGGCGATAACGGCCCTCTGATTCTGTGGCGATGCCATGATGCACAGCGGTCCTGTAACGCTCCCTGTCGCGTTCAGAGCGTCTTTCTCCTGTTGCTGGTGAATTTGTACCGCTTCGCTTAGGGCGTTGAATCTTAAGCGTCTGAGAGCGTTTTGTGATAAAGGGATTGACAAAGAAAAGGTATATGTATAAAGTTGCGGGGTATTGACATAAAACACATCCATTTCTTTATTATTTAAGTGAGAAATCGGTTGACAAAGAAACTAATTTATAATAAACTATATATTATCAACTGAGATGATTTTATGAATAAACAATAATTTAAATAGGAGAGATGCATGGGGAAACCTGTTCTGTTCGATTTCTCGAACGCCACTGCCTCAGAGATTGTCGCTGCAATCGATGCAAAAATTACCACAGCTCAAAATCTGCACGCCTTTCGCACTCGTATGGGCGGTGCCAAGAAAGCCGATAAGCTCTATCCAGCTACTCGCGAAGCACTGAACATCATTAAACGCCTGCGTCAGCAAGCGAAAGACGCAAAAATCATCCGGGATATTCTTAAACCATACTCAGCAGAGTTGGCAAAAGGCCGTGATGTTATGGAAATCATTGAACCAGTACTCTCTGCCTGGCGTGTCTATTACGCTTCTCATGGCATCGGCTTGATGAATGAACAGATCCTTCTGCTTAAGATGATTGAGTCTGGCGGTGAACTCGAAGGCATTACCGGAAAACCCATTCCAGAACTGACCACAACCGAATAACCATTCTCTGCTTTACACCGTTGGCAGCAACGCCACCAAACGAAATCGCCGCAAACACGGCTTCTTACTCCTGATCGCCATCCGCGATAGCAGGAGCGATAACTATTATGCATTCGGGGGGAACTTGATATGAATTTGAAGATTCAACAGCACGTATACGCCGGACTTTTAGAAGAAGCGAAGCGCCGGGGAACAACTGTTCCAAACCTTGCACGCGAAGTGCTAGAAATCGCCGCCCATCTTTTTGATAACGGTGAACCTTTACCCGCCTTGGGGAATATTAATGGAGATAATAATGAACAAAAGAGCGTCGCAAAATAAACCAGAACTATGGATTGAAGAAGATCGCCGCCTTTTCTATGCAGATGCAATCACAATTAAGTCCACTGGTGAATGTTTCAAAGTCGAGGACAAACTTGCAAAGATCCATACCTATATGGTGGATCAATACAACAGCTACCAGGCTGATGGTAAGAGTTTCTACGAAGATCAGCGAGATATCGCGACTAAATGTAAATGCACACCAAAAACTCTTGGCAAGTGGCTGAAAGTTCTTCAAGCACTTGGTCTACTTATCATTGATGAGAGCCAGAAGAGCCACTCTTACACGGTGCGGTCAGTAGTTAGCCAGGAACACAACTTGATTTTCAGCTATCCAAAATTGTTGAACGGCAAGCCGTCATACGACCATGAAGAGGCGCTTAAACGCCTTTATGCATCTCAGGGACGTAGGAACGTAAAAAATCATCAGCCAAAAAACGAAGAGAGCGGTAAGAGTGAGCAGAAACGTGATGTGGAATCTTTCGTGGTGGGATCTGCCGCGCCTGCTGCTGGAAAACCAGACGGCATACCTGCTGTGGATATTCCTGTCGATGTTGATTTATCCGGTAGTGATGATCCATCACTGAGTGATTCAAATGGGAGAAATGTCGTTGAGTTCCCGCGAAATTGTAGACCCAAACCCAGTTTTAAATTTGTAGCCCCAGATGATGACGACCACGAGGAAATCCATCAGGAGCAGGAAACCTTTATTGAGCCAGATGTTTGCCACGAACCAACGCCGGAAGAAATTGACGCTGCGGTAGCTCTTATGTGATGGAGGAATGAATTGTGTGAACACGTAAGCGGTGTACTGACCGCAGATGAAGAACAAAAGCTATCTCGCCTTTTCTCTGTCTTGGAGAATCCGACATACAAATCCCGGTCCAAACCATCCGACTTGGAAACACAACGTAAAGCCCGTTTGCTATTGAATCGTGGGTTTTCACTGCAAATTGTCGCAAATACACTAGATCTTCCGTTTGCTGAAGTCTGGCGGCTCGCACGTCAAAAACAAGCGGTGACCTGGGCGATGATGACACCGACAGCCCGGACAGAATTTGTCCGTGAAATGTGGTCACATCGGATGCACCCGGAACAGATCCGCAAGCGTTGCGATGGTCTGTCATACGTAAGCCTTCGATATTACCTGCATAACGCCGGGATCACTGACGCTGAAATGTTGGGTTACTACCCAGACGTGTTCGCGAATATCTGCAAGTTGCCGACAGTGAAGAAGAAGCGCACTAAGCGTAAATCCAAATAATCCCACATCGGGAGCCAATGAACTTTGAAGCAATCCTTTCTTACCTGCCTATTGTCTGGCTGGCGTATAGCTGCGCTCGTGATGGGCTGATCCTCTTGCTGCGAAGCAGTGACGTTGCCCGTCATCGCCTTGCGACAAAAATCCTACTTTGGAGACAACATAAAAATGAAAAACGTAAACGACATCCGCGCCGATATTCTCGCCGCAATGCAGGCCGCTGCCGAACCGGAGAGCGGAGATCTGAATAAAAGCGCCGAGCAGGTGTTGGCTGATGCCATCGAGGGATATCTGACCGCTTCGACTGCAACAGCCAGCAAATCAGCCCCGAAAGCAAAGACCATAAAGGAAAAAGGGATCGCTCTGTGCCACCAGGCCCAAGGTTATAGCGCTAATCTGCGTCCGGTAAGTCTCATGATGAAGGCAAGTCTTGATGAGCTAACACCTGAACAACGCGCCGCGCTTGAGCGTCTGGGTTACGATATCAATCAGGGGGTGTGATGTCTGGCACAAATAAGATTGTTACCAGCACCGTTAATGAAATCTCGTGGATCACAGACGATGCCTCATATCAAAAAGCCAAAAAGAAGATTATTTCGCTTAAGGCTGCTCATGAGAAACCAGCTAAAGCGCTTGAGAAGGCCCAGAAGCGGACCGTCCAGAGCGAAGGCAAAGCAGCACTAGCCGCAGCGAAAGCCCAGACAGCGAAGCTACGCCAGGCTGAACAATTGTCAAAACAGCAGCAGAAACAAGCTCAGATTCAGGCCAAAATGGAGCGGGATGCAGTCGCCCACGCCAATAAAATGACCTCATTACAGGCTCGCCAGTTATCTCAGCAGGAGCAGGCAACTCGTCAATCTGCCAGACTAGCGGCCATTTCTGCAAAAGTGCAGGCCGCAGCCAGATCACGAGTGATGACCTACAATCCCAACATGCCTGGAGTTCACTCCGATCCATCTCTGGTGGCACGTCAGACTGAAGCAATGAACCGTGGTCACGGCGCTGTTGCTGCTGACATCGCAGCCACCAAAAAGGCGATGGCCCTGGAAGAGAAGAGCCAGCGTGAGAAAGAGGCGGCTTTTAAACGACAAATCACCGCTCACGATACACTCCGCAGGGCAAGCTTGACGATCAGCCATATCGAAGCTGCATCCCTGGCTGACAAAATGAAAGCGGTGCAGGCCATTAAAGAGGCCACTAAGGGGTACGCCGAGCAGCGTTATACCATCGCAGAAATGCGCCATGAACTTGCTAAAGCGACTCTGGAAACCAGACGCCAGGCGCGTATTAACCGCCAGATTGTTAAAGATAAAGCGAAAGCCGAGCGAGCAGGGCGCATCAATGCTCAACGTCTGACCCGTGAACGTAGCGAACGTGGTTATGGTGGCCTTGCAGCCGCTGGTGTTATCGGTGGTGCGTCGTTAGTGGGTAGTATGGGCGTTTCTCGTGTCGGTCAGACCCTCCAGGGAAGCCTTGAGCGTTCTCGCGATGTGAAAAAACTCCAGCAGTACGGGATCAGCAACCTTGAGTTCGCTGCACTTCAGGATCTCTCGATGAGCCGTGTTGGTTACTCACTGAGTGCTGACAAGCTGGCTGACCTCAACAAGGACACAACCGAAAAGGCCGGGGAATTGTTGAACACCGGCTCTTTCAAACGTAACAAGAAAACTGGACAGGTGAATTTCAGCGGCGGTGGCGAGTTCGCAGATATCATCAACAATGTGCTGACCTCCACCAACGGCAACCAGAAGGTAGCACAGAAGGTGATCGGAGAACTGCAAAAGCTGGATTTTCCGACCTTCATCACTTACCTGAAACAGTTGCAGAAAACTTTCAAATGGACGGACAACCAGACCCGGCACCTGGCTGAGGCTGTGAATGATGGTTCGGTCTTCCTCGAAGTGTTCAATGATGAGGGGCAGGGACTTATCCAGCGTATGCATCAACTCGCTTCTGAAGGGTGGACGCTATCTGATGCACAGCAGGCCAACCTTGATAAGCTGGCAGCTTTGGGTGCTGAGTACAACCGAGTACAAACCAGCCTTGCGGATCACTTCTCAGCCTCGTTTGTTGAAGGCCTAGGGCAGTACGCTGTCAATACTGACACTCTACGTCAGAAGATGACTGGACTGATCCCAATTTCCGATGCCCTCGGCGTTGCCCTTGGTGAGCTAACCACCAACATTCTCTCCTTCGCTGGTCGAGTTGGTGAAGAACTCAAGAAAGGCGCGACACTGCCGGATGCAGTCTACAACACCGTTGTGGATGATTCCGCAAACGGTGCTGCCGATTGGATTAAGGAAAAGACCGGCTTTGATCCACGTAGCATCGGTCAGACGCTTAAGCAGGTTTACCCGTGGCTGGATAGTTCAGCACCGAGCAATATTGGCTCAGGCACGGCGTATAACGATCCAGCGCTAGCGTTGAATGTTCCTGGTTTTAACTCAATACAACCCCAGCAACCAACGTTCACGGTTCCGACAATTGATAGTATGACGCAGCGACAGCCGATCCCTGTCAGTGTGACCGGACAGGCTGAGATTAAACTCTCACCGCTTGATGTTAACGTTAATGATGGTGCGATTAATGGTCTGATTGATACAAAGCTGAGGAGCTATGAGCAGGCACAGAACAACATGATCCTTGGTGTTGCTCAATGATGAAACAGAGGGCGGCGAATTCGTCACCCCTATCTCAATACCGCAATGCGCATGTATCAAATTTAGCGACAAATCAAAGACCTCTCGTGTAATTTGTTGCAAATGATAATCATTCGTGTTAAAATAATACACAAGGTGAATTACAACAGCCAAATGTTATTCCCTTCTCCTTAGGAATCAAAGTGCGCTTTTCCCAGAGCGCCTTTTCTCATACAGCCAATATCCGCACCCTCTCACGGTAAGGTTAGGCCATTGCCGCTGGCTGTATCAGAAAAGCATCGCAGAGCGATTAGCCAGCAGGCTAACCCGTTTTCGGGTGTAGAAGAATTTTCTCCGACCTTGGATCGGGGATTTGCCAAAGCCTTTCATCCTCGGAAGGCCGTCTTGCCAGACGAAAACTGGCATTGAGTGCGGCAGCGAAGATATGAGGTCTCCCGCTGCTGTGCTCCCTCATTCCTGAAGCGTGGCCCACCGATCATGCTTTCCAAATCTCTCCGGTTGCGTGGCAATGAACCAAAGGTTCACCCGTGAACGGGCCTAATCTCTCCATCAGAAAACACCATCGTGAAGCGATTAGCAACGCATGTTGCTAACCCGTAAACGGGTGAATTTCATCATCTCCGATGATCTACCAACCGGGGCAGGCGTTTTCCTGCCTCCGGCTCTTTTTCTGCATGGAACATGAAGTGAAGAAAGTCGCTGATAGCGGCTTTCTTTTCGCCCCTCAATGGCAAATTTGCCAGAGAAATAATAACGCCATCATTGGCGATGACCTGAATGGAGATTCAAGACTGTGAAACTGGAAGATTATCCAAAAACGTATAACAACGTGGTGAAGAATTCTGCAACGGCCAATTTTGACCGCAGAGCGATTGTATTCGCGACACTCGCACAGGCTGTGGAACCCGGTTCCGTGGTGACCTCTACCGGAACGCTTTACACCTCTGGGACTGATGCGCTTCTGTGCCTCTCCTACGCTGAGGCAGGTTCTGATGTTCCTGTCATCGTGGCTGACCGCCTGATTTATGTGTACCCAGAAGCAATCCGCGCCGTAATGGGTTCAGCAACAAATGCAGCACTAGCAGCATTGACCGCTAACGGAAACATTCGCCTGACCTCTGACGATGTTGTCATCGCAGAATAACTAACAAGAAAAGGACTTCAAAATGGCTATTAAATCATTTGATTATGTTGACTACAGCAAGGTGTTTCGCACTCAGGTTCCGCAGAGTAATTTACTACTGACCCACCTCAATGTATTTGCAGACCGTCAGATCACGGATTCCCACAAAGTTAGTGTGGATCGTATCCAAGAGGCATCTATTGGTGTGGATGCGCCGTTGATGCGTTTCAGTTCGGAGTGGGGGACTATCGAGAAGCCGACCGCTGGATCGTATTTATACGAGCTTGTATGGCGCGGTGTGACGGATCGCGTAACTTCAGCCGATCTGAAAGGTTACCGTAAGCCGGGCAGCACTATTGAGCAGTCTCTTGATGAGATTGAGGCCAATAAGTTTATTCAGATGCGTGCCAAGTTTGAACGCTCCCGCGAATACGCCTATTGGCAGACGCTGATCTTCAACAAGGTTGATGCATTTGGTACACAGCAGAGTGAGATCGACTGGGCTGTAGAGTTTGGACTGAACCAGCGAACCGCTGACCTTCATCAGGATGTTGGTGATGATCCGATGCGCGATATTGACGATCAGGTCAGTGCCACAAAAGCACTGATGGGTGGTCTGACTCAATACCTTCGTGGCTGGGTTCTGCTGTGTGGCTCTGATGCCTACCGTGCTGTGCGCTATCACCCACAAATCCGGGAGCTATTAGTTTACGGAAATGGTCTGGTTGGTTCTGATGTGCTGTTCCCGTCTGACGTTCTGCCGGGCTTCAGTTCCTTTATGTTGGGTTCTGTACGTCTGATTGAAGTCAGCGATTCAGTATTCAGCGGTATCAAGTCAAACGAGGCTTTCCTTGTTCCGGTCTTTGGCAACGCTCCGGTTGACCAAAGTCTGCCAATGGGACGTTTCGTTGGTCCGTGCGCCCGCCATCTGGAGATCTCCGCTTCTGGTGATATTGAAGATTGGTATGCCTACCGTGCGTTTGATGAACTTCGAAACCGCAACCTGTACTCAGAAAGTAGCCTTCTGGCATACAACTTCAGGCCGGATCTGGTTTGTAAGCTGACACTGCTACCAACGGCATAAAAAAGCGGTTTGTGGGAGCGCATTGCTCCCGCTGCCAGGCGAGGCAAAGGAAAGGAGATTTACATATGCACATGAAACTGTTCAATTCGAAAGGCCTGCCACTTCTGGCAATGAGTCTGGATAACCAATCCGATAAATGGCTGAACCTGTCAGCCATTGCTAGATACTTCAATGTTCCCCGTAGCACATTTCTACAGCGCGTGAACGATTACGGCTGGGAGTCAGCATTAGCTCACTTTGAGCAGCAGCGAAAGAAAAAACTGAAAGCATAAGAGCCGGGTTAATCCCGGCTTTTTTATAACAATTTTTCAACTTTGTGAAACGGGACCGATTTGAAAAGGTATCCTTGAACTCCCCAAATACCAACCTCCTGTAGAAGGTCGAGATACTGTCTGCTTTCTACGCCTTCCACCACTATCTTATCGCAGTACCGCTTTATATTTTTTATCAATAGAGGAAATGTGGGTTTATCAATTTGTTCATTAAAGAAATGACGGTCAATCTTCGCCACTTCGAAGTAACCCTCAAGCAGGCTGGCAACATTTGCATTTCCGGCTCCCAGATCATCCAGCCACAGTGAGTTAACACCCTGACATAATGATTTCAGAATCGGACTTTTAAGCCCTTGTTCAATACCAGGAAACTCTTCTGAAACTTCAAGTTTGATAAATGGCATGGAACTGACTGTTAGCTGTAACAAACCGTCATGCCTTAAGAGTGTCGCCATATCGTAGTCAACATTGAGCGAGCAGAACAACCCGTGATGCTCGAACCAGTCCTGCTTACTGGCTATGACCCCAAACTGTTTGTAGAGAAAAAGGCGTTTCTGATCGAAATCCCATCCTGAAATGACAAACGCTGGGTGAAGGGGGCGTTTGGACTCTGAGACAAACCGCGTAAGAAGTTCGACTCCTAACAGCTTACCTTCAAGGTTCATGATGGGTTCAGCAATGAATTCAGAGTGCATGTTACGTTCCAGGTGAGTGATAACTACCTGATAATGCACCTTTAAAAATTATTGATCAATAATAACGATCAATAATCAAATAATGATCGATAAAAACGATAAGTATATCTTTTTGAAATGTAATGATAATTTATTTTTAAGATTAATCTTGTGTTGAGAAACAAGAGCAGGTCTTTTTCATCACATTCATATCTACGGGTTCGAAAACGACGAAAGATCACAACTAAACGAGGCTGGGGAAACCCGGCCTTTTTGTCGTTTGAATGTGGGACACAACGTGGGACACAAACTGGGACACAGAGCATTTTTTATGGTTGAGTCTTTGGCTTTCCGCTGGCATGATCCAGAACAGGGATTAACGGGACGTTAATCGCAAGCTTTTGATTTTGATTTATTTGACTCGGGGTGCCCTTCTTTGTGAAGGCTGAGAAATACCCGTATTACCTGATCTGGATAATGCCAGCGTAGGGAAGTCAGATGCCTTCCCGGTCATCGCTTCTTCACGCAAGGCAGGAGCGAACCCATGCAGCCTGACCTGCTCGATTTACACGTTTTACACCACTTCCGCACCCGTTCTCCGCTGACCCACTGCATGACCAATGACGTCGTACAGACCTTTACTGCCAACGTTTTGCTGGCCCTTGGCGCATCCCCGGCGATGGTGATTGAGGCCGAAGAGGCCGAACAGTTTGCCGCGATAGCCGATGCGCTGTTAATCAACGTCGGCACGCTGACCGCACCGCGCGCCCAGTCGATGCGTCGGGCGATTGAAAGCGCGGTGGCGGCAGACAAACCCTGGACGCTGGACCCGGTTGCGGTGGGTGCCCTGACGTTCCGCACCCGTTTTTGCCATCAAATTTTGGCCCTGAACCCGACCACCATTCGCGGCAACGCCTCCGAAATCCTGGCTCTGGCCGGAATGAGCGCGGGCGGGCGCGGCGTTGATACCACCGACACCGCCGCCAGCGCGTTGCCTGCCGCTCAGGCGTTGGCTCGCCAGACCCATGCCATTGTGGTGGTCACCGGCGAGGTGGACTACATCACTGACGGAGAGCGGACCCGAACGGTAACGGGCGGAGACCCGTTAATGACGCGCGTAGTGGGCACCGGGTGCGCGCTTTCTGCCGTTGTGGCGGCGAGCAGCTCGCTGCCGGGGGACCGGCTGGATAACATTGCTGCCGCCTGCGGATGGATGAAGCGGGCCGGAACGGTCGCCGCTGCGCAGTCGCGTGGCCCGGGCAGTTTTGCCAGCGCCTTCCTGGATGCGCTCTATACGCTGGAGGAACAGGCATGAAGCGGATTAACGCCCTGACCATTGCCGGTACCGACCCCAGCGGCGGCGCGGGCATCCAGGCCGATCTGAAAACTTTCTCGGCCCTTGGCGCGTATGGCTGCTCGGTGATTACCGCGCTGGTGGCGCAAAACACGCGCGGCGTGCAGTCGGTCTACCGTATCGAGCCGGATTTTGTTGCCGCGCAGCTGGATTCGTTGTTCAGCGACGTGCGGATTGATACCACCAAGATCGGCATGCTGGCCGAAACGGACATTGTGGAGGCGGTGGCCGAGCGGCTTAAACGCTATCAGGTGCAAAACGTGGTGCTGGATACCGTCATGCTGGCAAAAAGCGGCGATCCGCTGCTCTCCGCCTCCGCCGTTGAGACGCTGCGCAAAAAGCTGCTGCCGCAGGTGGCGCTCATCACGCCCAATCTGCCGGAAGCCGCCGCGCTGTTAGGCACGTCGCACGCGCAAACTGAACGCGAAATGAAAGAGCAGGGGTATGCGCTGCTGGCGATGGGCTGCGGGGCGGTGCTGATGAAAGGCGGTCATCTGGATGACGCTGAAAGCCCGGACTGGCTCTTTACCCGCGACGGCGAGCAACGTTTTACGGCTCCGCGCGTACAGACCAAAAACACCCACGGCACGGGGTGCACTCTCTCCGCCGCGCTGGCGGCGCTGCGCCCGCGGCATGACGGCTGGGCTGATACGGTGCGAGAAGCGAAAATCTGGCTCTCGGCGGCGCTGGCAAAAGCCGATACTCTGGAAGTCGGTCACGGTATTGGGCCGGTTCATCATTTTCATGCGTGGTGGTAACCCAGTATACTGGCAGGAAACACCACGCCTGAGAAAACAGAGATGGAACAAGCGCATACCCGGTTAATCGCTCAACTGACTGAACGGATCGCCGCGCCTGACAACACGCCGCTGTACCTGAAATTTGCCGAAACGGTAAAAAACGCGGTGCGCAGCGGCGTGCTGGAGCACGGGAACATTTTGCCCGGCGAGCGCGATCTGAGCCAGTTAACCGGCGTGTCGCGGATCACCGTGCGCAAAGCGATGCAGGCGCTGGAAGCCGAGGGCGTTGTCACGCGTGCCCGGGGTTACGGCACGCAAATTAACAACATCTTTGAATACTCGCTCAAGGAAGCGCGCGGGTTCTCTCAGCAGGTGGTGCTACGCGGTAAAACGCCAAATACGCTGTGGGTCAATAAACGCGTGGTGAAATGCCCGGAAGAGGTGGCGGGCCACCTGTCGCTGGAGCCGAACAGCGACGTCTTTTTGCTGAAGCGTATTCGCTATGTGGATGACGATGCGGTGTCGATTGAAGAGTCCTGGGTGCCGGTTGGGCTCATTCCCGAACCGGATGCGATAGGGATTTCGCTGTACGACTACTTCCGCAGTCAGAATATCTTCCCGCAGCGCACCCGTTCACGGGTCAGCGCCCGCATGCCGGACAGCGAGTTTCAGGCGCACATTAAGATGGACGAAAAAATACCGGTGCTGGTGATCAAGCAGGTTGCGCTTGACCAGCAGCACCGGCCGATTGAGTACAGCATCAGCTACTGTCGCAGCGACCTATACGTCTTTGTGTGCGAGGAGTAATTCCTCACGAGTGGGCGCGCAGTCGCCGCCGCGATGGCTCACCACCCAGGACGCCACGGCATTCCCCAGCAGAACGGCGTCTGCCAGCGACCATCCCGCCGCCAGCCCGGCAAGCGTGCCGCCCGCGTGGCTGTCGCCAGCGCCAATGGTGTCCACTACCGTGGCGGGAAACGCCGGAACAACGCCCGATGCGTCGCCATCATACCAGGCAGCCCCGTCTTTATCATGCCGCACAATCAGCGCGGCGCCGAAGCGCAGCTGCCACTCCTCGCCCAGGTTTTCAGCCTCAACGCCCAGCCTTTCAGCAGCGAGCTCCGCTTCCTGACGATTAAGCGACACGATCGGCCTGCAGGCCATAATCCGCGCCATCAGCGCGTCGGGGATATCCGCGATGCGTGGGCCGAAATCGATAAGCGCCGTCACATCCTCCAGCCCTTCAAGCCAGCCCGTCAGCAGCTCGCCGCACGGCGAGGCCAACTGGTAGCCGGAGAGATAAACCAGGCTATTTTGCGGGACGTTTAGCTCGTCAAGCCAGCGCTGCTGCCACTGGTTCTCGACGCCGCTAAAGGACATAAAGGTGCGCTCGCCGTCAGGCTCCACCAGCGCCAGACACCAGCCGTTGTCGCCGGTTTCAGCCTCCACGGCGCTGTGCAGATCCTGCTTCGCCATTGCGTTACGGATAATATCCGCCCACACGCCGTGGCCGACGGGAAGGGCGTTTTGCGCCGCAATGCCGAGCCGTTTCAGGGCGATGGCGATATTCAGCGCGCAGCCGCCGATATTCACCCCCTGCTGTTTAAGCTCGATATCACACCCGCGCCAGGGCAGGGCGTAGGCGTCGGCGATGACGTCAATCACCGCCGCGCCCAGCACCGTCACCGGGCGCGTGGCGTGCAGGGTGTTGAGACGTTGGGCAAAAGAATTCATACGCCCTCCCTTTGCTCCCTGAAGTGCAGCAGTTTTTCACAGTAGTGCCCGAAATCGAGCTGATTAACGGCGTCGAGTTCGGCTTTGAGCGCCGGGTCAATGGCCTGCACGCCGTGGAGCGCGCCGCAGATGGCCGTCGCCATCGCGCCAATGGTGTCGGTATCGCCACCCAGATTGGCGCATAAAATGGCGCAGCGGTTCGGGTCGGTTCTCGCCAGCTCCACCATCGCGATGGCTGCCGGAACGGACTCAATGGTGCTGGTACCTGCGCCAGTGAGCTGATAAATCTGCTCGCTGGCGGAGTCGACGCCGTTGGCGTCCCGCACGGTCTTAAGCGCCAACTCAATGCGCGCCGCGAGCGACGCGCTGAAGGTGGTGGTTTTCGCCTCCTGCGCATAGCGGGCGATCCCCGGCAGGGCATCGACGATGTTCTGCCAGCGTTCCCCGTCGATGGCGCGGGAAACCGCCCAGGCAATCACCACCGCGCCGGCAATGGCGAGATCCGATTTATGCGTCGGGCTGGAGGCCTGCGCAACCTGGTCCACAAAGTGCTCCAGCCGCGTCGCCGGGAGCAGGCAGCCCAGCGGGGAGGCGCGCATCGCCGCCCCGTTAGTCACGCCGTTGTTGTCCAGCTCGCTGACCGGCTTCCCGTCACGAATCGCGTTAAGCGCGATTTTCGAGGTCGGGCCGAGCACGTTCTTGTTAAACGCGTCGAAGTCGAGCGCCCAGTTCAGGATGTGCTTGCCGATAACGTCCGCGTTAATCTCCCCGTCGCACTCGATGATCGCATCGGCCAGGCACAGCGCCATTGAGGTATCGTCGGTGAACTCTGCCTGCCCGAAATAGCAGGCCGCATTATTTTCTGCCGGGCCGGGTAAAAAGCGGTCGATCCAGCCAAAGTGCGCCTTGACGCGCTTTCTCGGCCACAGTTCCGACGGCATGCCCATCGCATCCCCTAACGCCTGCCCGTAAAGGGCACCGAGAATACGTTCTTGTTTCATTTAACTTCCCCTTGTGTCAGCGCGGCATCGCCATCAACCACCGCAATTGCAGCGATCTCTTTGTCCGATTCGCGGAAAAACAGCATAAACAGCACGGCAATCACGGCAATCATGATTGCGCCAAATGTCCACATTCCGGCCCAGTTGAAGGTCAGCCCATTCACCGGCTCTTTGTAGGCGAACATTTTTTCCATCATCACGCCGCCCAGGCGGTAACCCAGCAGGCTACCAAAGCCCTGACAGCAGAGCGTAATCAGGCCCTGCGCGGCGGTGCGCATATGCACCGGCGCTTTTTTATCCACGTAGATATACGCGGTGACGTAGTAGAAGTCGTAGCTCACGCCGTGCAGCAGAATGCCGAGGAACAGCAGGGCGTAGGTGAAGTACTGTTCCGCACCGCCGTAAACGAAGAACCCGTAGCGGATGGCGGCGGTAATCAGACCCAGCAGCAAGACCTTCTTAATACCAAAGCGTTTGGTAAAGAACGGCAGCGCCAGCATAAAGAAGATTTCAGAGAACTGGCCGAGCGTCATCCAGCCGGTGGCGTTTTTCATCCCCACTTCAGTGAGATAGCCGTTGGCGAAAATGTAGTAGAAGGCCAGCGGCATGGCGAACAGGAACGAGCAGAAGAAGAACACGAGGAAGTTTCTGTCGCGCAGCAGGATCAGCGCGTCCAGCCCCAGCATCACTTTGAAGTCCAGCTTGCCGGTACTTTTTGGCGGTGTGTTCGGCAGGAAGAGGGCAAACACGCCGAGCAGGGCGGAGCTGGCGGCGGTCATCAGCAGGGGAATATTGGTATCGGAGATATCGCTATAGCCCAGCATCTGCGGCAGGAAGCCGCACGCCAGCCCGGAGGCGATCCAGCCGAGGGTGCCCATCACGCGGATACGTGGGAAGTCGGCCTCGACGTCGTCCACGTTCGCGAAGGCAATGCTGTTGGTCAGCGCGATGGTGGGCATGTAGGTCAGGGAGTAAACCAGCAGCAGCGGGAAGAAGGTGCTGAACTGGGTTTGCTGTGCCGCGAAGTACATCAGAATCGCGCCGGCAAACATCAGCACCGCCAGCACTTTCTGTGCGGCGAAGAAGCGGTCCGTCAGCGATCCGACCAGAATTGGGGAGAGGATAGCGGCAATGGCGGTACAGGCATAAGACCAGCCAATTTCCCCGGCGGTAAAACCGCTTTTGCTCAGCCACAGCCACAGCGGCACAAACCACGCGCCCCAGATAAACCATTCAACAAACATCATGAATGACAGTTGGACTTTCGTTTTCATTTTTTAATCCTGCATGTCAGAGAGGGTACGCCTTTAACATACCAATTAATAATACCTTTTAAATACCTTTGTGGCGATTGTTTGATCAATGTAACAGTTTTGTTGTACACGAATCGAGCCAGCAGATTGTGCTGAAAAAAATTGCAAAGGGTGGAAAATCTGTTAAGTCGGTACCAGGCTTAGTCTGCCCATAAAAGATGGGACTGGATAAACGCACACCGACATGACGTCGAATTTACGGGAGTATCACATGACTGATATTGCGCAGTTGCTTGGCAAAGACGCCGACAGCCTTTTACAGCATCGTTGTATGACCATTCCAGCCGACCAGCTTTACCTGCCTGGTCATGACTACGTTGACCGCGTGATGGTCGATAACAACCGTCCGCCTGCCGTGCTAAGAAATATGCAGACGCTCTATAACACCGGGCGGCTCGGCGGCACCGGATATCTCTCTATTCTGCCGGTAGACCAGGGCGTTGAGCACTCGGCGGGCGCCTCCTTCGCGGCGAATCCGCTCTATTTCGATCCCAAGAACATTGTTGAGCTGGCGATTGAAGCGGGCTGTAACTGCGTGGCGTCCACCTACGGCGTGCTGGCCTCCGTCTCGCGTCGCTATGCCCACCGCATTCCGTTCCTCGTGAAGCTGAACCACAATGAAACCCTGAGCTACCCCACCGAATATGACCAGACGCTCTATGCCAGCGTCGAGCAGGCGTTCAATATGGGGGCGGTTGCCGTTGGGGCGACCATCTATTTCGGCTCAGAACAGTCTCGTCGTCAGATTGAAGAGATCTCTGCGGCGTTTGAGCGCGCGCACGAGCTGGGTATGGTGACCGTGCTGTGGGCGTACCTGCGCAACTCGGCGTTCAAAAAAGACGGCGTGGATTATCACGTGTCGGCCGATCTGACCGGGCAGGCGAACCACCTGGCGGCGACCATCGGCGCGGATATCGTGAAGCAGAAAATGGCCGAGAATAACGGCGGCTATAAGGCGGTGAACTTCGGTTATACCGATGACCGTGTCTACAGCAAACTGACCAGCGATAACCCGATCGACCTGGTGCGCTACCAGCTGGCGAACTGCTACATGGGCCGCGCAGGGCTGATTAACTCCGGTGGCGCGGCGGGCGGCGATACTGACCTGTCAGACGCGGTACGTACGGCGGTTATCAACAAACGCGCGGGCGGCATGGGGCTGATCCTTGGCCGTAAGGCGTTTAAGAAATCGATGGCTGACGGCGTGAAGCTGATCAATGCAGTACAGGACGTTTATCTGGACAGCAAAGTCACGATTGCCTGACCTGAGGGCGAAGCGTAGGCCGGGTAAGGCGTAGCCGCCACCCGGCAATACCATCAGCGCAAAAGCACACAGTCTGGCGGCAACCGACACTGCAGCGCGCCGGGCAACACCTCAATGCGGAACTGCGTCCCGCTGAGCGGTTCCCCGTCGAGGTTAAAGGTCATCCCGTGCGGGGCATTTACCTCAAACCATGCGGATTTCCCGTCAATGATATTCGGACTCTCTTCCGGCTGCGTCAGCGTGGTAAACAGCGCGGGCAGCAGGCCGTCGCCCGTGAAAATCCGCAGCTGTAGCTGACCGTCATTAATCAGCGCCTCCGGGCACAGCTGCTGCCCGCCGCCGGCCTGACGACCATTACCGATGCCAATCACCAGCGCGTCGCCCTGCCACTGGAAATCTTCGCCGCGAATTTCGCAGCGGTCAGGCTTGAGGGTATCCATGCGCATCAGACCGTGGATCAGATACGACACGCCGCCCAGCGCCGCCTTGAGTTTTTCCGGCGTTTCGCTGGTGATGCGCGTGCCGAACCCGCCGGTGGCCATATTGATAAAGCAGGTTTTGTCATTCACCTGCGCAATATCTACCGCGGTCGCTTTACCGAGGATCGCCAGCTGAAGCGCTTTCTCTAACGCCTCGGGGATCCCGGCGCTGGTGGCAAAATCATTGGCGGTGCCGAGCGGTAAAATGCCCATCACCGGGCGGTCTGCCGGGGGCAGGTCGATCAGCGCTGACGCGATCTCATTGATGGTGCCATCGCCGCCGCCGGAAATGATGGTCTCAACGCCAAGCCCGAGGGCTTCATTGATATAGCGTGCCGCGTCGCCTTTTTCCCATGTTACTCTTACGTGGATGCGCGCGCCGTCGTCACGCAAACCCTGAATGGCCTGACGCAGCAGATCGTTGCCTGCACTTTTGCCGTTGAGAATCAATAAACTGTCTGGATAGGTTGCCATCCGCGCTGCTCCCTTTTTTAGCGTTAGTAAGAGTGTATAGCAGAGAGGAAAAAAGCGGGTAAGAACAGGATGAAAGGGAAAAATAATCCCGCGTAAAAAGGGGCTCCTTTACAACGAAAGATGTGCCCCGTGTTGTTGACTCTTTAAACGGCTTTCGCTCAAAGGATTCTTACCGTCAGCGTTTGAGTCCTGCCGTTTGCTTTGCCTCTATTTTCAACTATTTACGCCACACCCGATTATGTAGTGTTAGCGCAATTGAACGGTAAAAGACCGATGTATTCATCCACACGATATTCAGGCAGAAAAATCCCAACCCTAATAATGAGGTTATTTGTGGTGTGTAATTTTCAACAGAGCCGAATAAAAGCGAAATCCACGTCCAGATAAAGTAAACGATGCTCATCAAGCCAGTCAGTGTAATAACGGAAATATGCAGTTTATATCCCGTAAAGGACCCTCGGGCAGTTAAAAACATTGTGCTCATCACAACCATGCAATACACCACTGCTGCAAGGAATACTCCCATCATTACCTTAAACTCAGGTAAGCCGAGCAGGCGAAATAGCAACATCCAGACAGAAACTTGTAGCATAGCGTAGCAAAAAATAGTGAGTAAGGTACTTATTGCTAAGGGAATACCTGTCATATGTACACCCACAGGAACACCGAACTGACCTTTTAAGCGATCTTTCAATGATTCAAGCCGTTGGCAATCGTCAGTCGCCATTTCACCTGTTATCACAGCACTTAATGCAAGGCTCTTTTTGATGTAATTTTGAATCGCCACGGATAATCTAGACACTTCCGAGCCGTTGATAATACTGGTTTTCATATTCTGTCGGTGACATCTGATTGCTCGAACCATGCCGATGCTTACTGTTATAAAACATTTCGATGTAATCAAAAATATCGCTGCGGGCTTCTTCCCGCGTTCCGTAGATCTTTTTCTTTATCCGTTCGCGTTTCAGCAACTGGAAAAAGCTTTCTGCAACCGCATTATCGTGGCAGTTACCGCGACGGCTCATGCTGCCCTCCAGGCCGTGTGATTTCAGGAACGACTGCCACTCATGGCTTGTGTACTGACTGCCCTGGTCCGAGTGAACCAGCACCTGTTTTTGGAGATTACGCCGTCATACAGCCATCAGCAGTGCATTCAGGACAATGTCCTTTGTCATCCGGGATTGCATTGACCAGCCGATAATTTTGCGTGAGAACAGATCAACAACCACAGCAAGATACAGCCAGCCTTCGTGGGTCCTGATATAGGTTATGTCGGTTACCCAACGCTCATTCGGAGCATCCGGATTGAACTGCCGCTGGAGCCTGTTGGGCGACACGATACTGGCCTCGCCTTTACGTGCCCGCGGGCTCCGGTATCCGACCTGAGCCTTTATCCCGACACGTTTCATCAGTCGCCAGACTCTGTTGACTCCGCACTGTTGCCCGCTGTCCCGCAGATCCAGATGGATCTTGCGATAACCATAGACGCATCCCGATTCCAGCCAGAACTGTTTAATCTGTCCTGTCAGTCTCAGGTCTGCCTGATGGCGTTGTGAATGCTGCTGCTGAAGCCAGGCGTAAAAGCCACTGGGATGAGCATCCAGCACCCGACAGAGCAGGCGAACAGGCCAGCAACGGGCGTTGTCACGGATAAAGGCGTACCTCAGTCGGACTGTTTTGCGAACTACGCCGCGGCTTTTTTTAATATGTCCCGTTCGTCAGTAACCCGCTTCAGCTCTTTCTGGAGCCGGCGGATCTCGGCCTGAGCATCTGACTGTTCTTTATTAGTGGAAGAATCCGGACCGTACTTTTTTATCCATGCATAAAGGCTGTGGGTGGTGATATCCAGACGTGTTGCAACGCTGGAAATAGAATGGCCACGATCAACAACCTGTTTGACTGCTTCGATTTTAAACTCTTCCGGATAACGCTTACCGCTCATGGGCACCTCTCTTTAAGTCATCTTAAATGACTCCAAGGTGTCTGTTAAACCCGTGGCGATTCAGACTGGTTTTGCTTTTGGATGCTGAAGCGCCCGAAGGTGCTGCTCTTTGGGCTTACGTTTCAGCTTCACCTTTTGCGTCTGTTTTTGAGGCTTAGGGTCTTTGGTATGCAACCATTTTGCGGTGACGCCGGTATAGGCTCCCCGGTCAGCAATCGCGAACTGGTGCCGGTCACCATCACTGCGCTGAATACTGAGTTGCGGGATCGCCTTACAGCGCCCCGCATCGAGGTCGGTCTCGATGATGACGCCAGTGCGGATCAGATTGCGCAGCAAGCGCAGAATGTCCTAGAGGGTGGATTGAGTTTTCATGCGGGAAAGGATGCCGCTAGGCAAATGAGGTGGCAACTTCACTGCGTTCTGGAGTTGATAGGTCAACTATCAATACCACTAATATTTTCTGAAAATTTCACCTTTAATGGATCAGGTGCTTACGCCTTAAATTGACTCGGCGAATCGTATCTCAGAAAAATCATTCATCCACAATCAAGTCTACGCTCAACAATGGCTATAGTTCTTGATGTCACCTACACAATGGCAGTGGTTTTGTTCGATCCAGAAAACGCGTCACAAAACTCCACCCACATTGATGACAAATGTTCTGTAAATATGCGAGTATAGACCCAGCCTAAACTTATCAGCACGCTTAATATAGAATATTAGTTATTAGAGTTAACCTTCACAACCTCAACAAATAAAAAACAAGGAGTCTAAATTGATACGCAGCCTTTCTGTTGATAATAAAAAATTAGAGCTAAGAGATGAATTGGATGACAGCTCAAATATTTTTGATGTTGACTCAATTTCTTTATTAATAGGGGAGAATGGTACAGGGAAAACATACTTCCTTAATCAAGTCATAAATGAATTTAAGTCATCCCATATAGGTGCATTTACTGGGGGGTGTGAAATAGACCTCTTTAATACACCAAGCTCCGATGTCAAAAATGAAACCAGATACTGGGGTGTTGTATATTTCTCTCCAATTCCTTTCAGAGAAAGACATGCATCCTCAAAAAACTTTATCGATGCATCACCTGTATTTGGACGAGGCATAAAACTTAGCAACATAAATGAATCCCGAGAAGTAATTGAGTACTTCAAAATCAATCCCACGTCTCAAATACAATACAGGATTAACGCAAGAACACTCATAAAATCAATCCTTGATGAGGTGTTTAAACTTAGCGAGCGTCGCATCAAGCACATAATGCAGAACCTTTCATTTGTTAATGAAATCATTAAATTAGATAAAAGCATTCGCGAACAAATTGGCGAGAATGATGATTCCGGCGAAATTACCCAAATCACAAATGAAAGAAAGCATATTTTCGACATGTTAGTTGACGAACTGAATTCATACTTAACGTCAAATAGAGATAGCATTGAAATAATATCTGCACTTATTACAATTAATGGCCTTAAGAAGAAAAATAGAATCAGCAACTCAACAGCTGTAAACATTCTCAACTACCTAATTAATGGACATGATACCCTTAAGCGGCATGAAGAAAAGTCACTTACGGGTTTCAATAAAGAACGCGTGAAAGTTGAATCATTTCTAAAATATATTAGCCCAGGCTTCTCCTTCGTTGAATATATGGCATTTCCTGTAGATGCTTATGAAGGAGAAAAATTGCTAAGTGATTTTGACGTTGAGGATTACTTTGACTTCAAACTAGTTGAAATGAGCTCCGGTCAGCTAGCTATAATACATCAAATGGGAATGATTTCCAAAGCAATTAAACAACTCAGAGAAAAAGGGATCGGCAAGATATTATTAATGATTGATGAAGGCGATGCTTATTTACATTTGGAGTGGCAAAGAAATTACATATTTAAACTCAACGATTTTTTAAGTGAAGTCAAATCAATAAATAACATTTCAATTCTACAAGTCATTCTGGCCACTCACTCTCCTTTGTTGGCGACAGACATACCAAGAAAATTCATATGTCCAATGGATAAACCAGAAGCCACTTCAGGATTTGCCTCACCAATTCATTTATTACTTAACGAATCTTTTGGAACTAAGACCATTGGTGAATTCGCTTCCAAAAAAATAAATATAACCGTGAAAAATATCAAGAAAAACAAAATTACAAAAAAGGATCACTTCGTTATAAAATCGATAGACAACGAAATCCTTGGGAGAGAAATCATGAAACTAATTCCTTTACACGGTGATGTGAAATGATAATTTCAATTAAAAAAAATTGGGCGTCGATTGAGTCAAAGCACAATGCGTTCATCATGAAAAAAATACAAAAGCATTTAGATAATGCTAAAAAATATCACGGACCAAAATCCTTAGCAACATATTTCGTTGATAAAACCAAAGATCTCATTACCTCAAATAACCTCAAGGACTTAGCTTTAGCTGCAAGATACTACGATTTCATCATAAGCCGAAACCGAAACAACAAAGCTCTTATTAAAGTATTCAAAAAAAATTTAGCAGATATATTCGATTATCATAATTTCATTACCAAAACCGTCGGCTACGATGCCTATGATTTATGTAGTGCATCTAAAACCAGAAGCTGCCCTTATTGCAATCAATCATACGCATTCACAATCAGGGCACAAAAAAAAGAATTTAGGCCAACATTAGACCATTTCTTCCCGAAAGAAAGTTATCCCCATCTGGCATTAAGTTTATATAATCTCGTACCATCTTGTTCTATTTGCAACTCTAGCTTAAAAGGTCGAATTAATTTCTCAAAAACACCTCACCTACATCCATTGTTTGACAACGAAAGCATTGAGTTCTCACTTGAAACAACAAAATCCCGAAAAGAAATTGTTGGATTGGTGGACATCAACACCAAGGACTTCAAAATTAAAATTGCACACAACAACGATGCCAAATCAATTAATTCCGTAAATACCTTCATAATAGCAAGGCGTTATGAAAGCTTTATTTTCGAAGCAGTAAACTTTGCACGATGCAAAATTTACTATGATGAACTGAAAGGTAATAACCAAATAGACATAGTTAATGATATTGATGAAAGTTCGGCATTGATGTTTAATCATCACGCCTATCAAAACCAACTTCTTGGCAAGCTACTTCAAGGTATTTACAAACAATATTCACAGCAACCTTCGTCAATTGCCTCCAGAGCTTAAAACCATTAAAATCAGCCTCCAAAATAACATGGAGGCTGACTTTCACATTCAGCCATCAATTTCATGCCACGACCACAAACATCTTGTGCAACTATTAAAATAATATTTACACCTGCACTAGATACTCAGCAATTAATCCTTCAATTAGCAGCTCATTCTTTCTATTAATGCCAAGTAACTGACGTTTAGGATATTGAATATCCTCACTATGCGGATTTGGCCTGTCCTTAAGCCCAATCTGATGCACCTGACCTGCTCCCCGTGCGTTAACACATAGCAACGTTAGTAACGCTTCATGCGCGGTAATAACAATTGCGAGCTTCCGTTCCTCGCTCTGAGCAGACGCTCTAAGCATGACCAATGTGAGAAGCAAGACTAATCGTCCGTAACATAACCAAAACTAAAAGCCCCGCATGTGCGGGGCTTCTCGTATCGATGTGGTCAATGTGTGGACGCGACCTGAAACAAATCCTTTTATTTCAGTTCTTTACAGGAAAAAATAAGCCCGCGTAAGGGAGATTACGCAGGCTAAGGAGGTGGTTCCTGGTACAGCTAGCATTTATGGGTTATGTTTTTCAGCGGGGGGATAATACCCGTATTGAACGAAGCGGTATGTGATCCGATTCTAAGAATTATCCCAGCGCGAAAAAATTTCCCTGATTGACTATTTGCCGTGTGGATTACGTGTGCTTTCACCGTTGAAGTTACGCATCAGCAGCGCGAACTTCAGCTCCACTTCTTCCGGAACCGGCAGCCAGACGGTATGCCCGTCGCCCGGCGCAACCTCAATCGCTTCGCCTTTGCCGTTTTCCAGATGCTCCAGCGTGAAGTTCATGTTGCCCTGCGGGGTCATCAGCTCCAGGCTGTCGCCTTTGGTGAACTTGTTTTTCACCGCCACGGCCGCCAGCGCGCCTTTGCGCTCGCCGGTGAAGTCGCCGACAAACTGCTGGCGCTCGGAAACGGAGTAGCCGTGCTCGTAGTTCTGGTAGTCGTCGTGGGTATGGCGGCGCAGGAAGCCTTCGGTATAGCCGCGGTGCGCCAGGCCTTCCAGCGTTTCCAGCAGGCTGGTATCGAACGGTTTACCGGCCGCCGCATCGTCGATGGCTTTGCGGTACACCTGTGCGGTACGCGCGCAATAGTAATAGGATTTGGTGCGGCCTTCGATCTTCAGGGAGTGCACGCCCATCTGCGTCAGGCGCTCAACGTGGGCGATGGCGCGCAGATCTTTCGAGTTCATGATGTAGGTGCCGTGCTCGTCTTCAAAGGCGGTCATGTACTCGCCCGGACGTTTGGCTTCTTCAATCATAAACACGCTGTCGGTTGGCGCGCCGATGCCCAGCGTTGGCTCAACGTTCGTCACCGGGATCGGCTCATGCTTGTGGACGATGTTGCCGATATCGTCCTCTTTGCCTTCCTGGACGTTATATTCCCAGCGGCAGGCGTTGGTGCAGGTGCCCTGGTTCGGGTCGCGCTTGTTGATATAGCCAGAGAGCAGGCAGCGGCCGGAGTAGGCCATGCACAGCGCGCCGTGAACGAAGATTTCAATTTCCATGTCCGGCACCTGAGTGCGGATTTCTTCAATCTCTTCCAGCGAAAGCTCGCGGGACAGAATGACGCGGGTCAGCCCCATCTGCTTCCAGAATTTTACCGTCGCCCAGTTGACGGCGTTAGCCTGTACGGAGAGGTGAATATCCATTTCCGGGAAGTTCTCCCGAACCAGCATGATTAAACCCGGGTCTGACATGATCAGCGCGTCCGGCCCCATATCCACCACCGGCTTCAGGTCACGGATGAACGTTTTCAGCTTGGCGTTGTGCGGCGCGATGTTGACCACCACGTAGAATTTTTTACCCAGAGCATGCGCCTCGTTGATGCCGAGCTGCAGGTTCTCGTGGTTGAATTCGTTGTTACGCACGCGCAGCGAGTAGCGCGGCTGGCCCGCATACACGGCGTCAGCGCCATAGGCGAAAGCGTAACGCATATTTTGCAGCGTTCCCGCCGGGGAAAGGAGTTCCGGTTTAAACATGTTTGTTCTCGTTCTGATGACAGGTCAGATCCGCATGCACCAGGTGCAGCGGTAAGGGGAGATCCCCCACTTTAAGGGCGGGCATTGTAGCGCTGCCGGGCAGGGAGGTAAAGTTATTGTGCCGGGTGACGGCTTCGCCTTACCCGGCCTGGATTAACCAGCGGCTAGCTAGGCAATCCTGCACGCATCCGCTTCCCAGCGATACCCCACGCCGTACACCGCGCGAATAAACGACTGCTCGGCGTCCAGCGCCTCCAGCTTGCGGCGCAGGTTTTTGATGTGGCTGTCAATTGTGCGGTCGGTCACCACGCGGTAATCGTCGTACAGGTGGTTCAGCAGCTGTTCGCGTGAGAAGACTTTTCCCGGCTCTTGGGAGAGGGTTTTCAGCAGGCGGAACTCCGCAGGGGTGAGGTCCAGCAGCTTGCTGCGCCAGCTCGCCTGGAAGCGGCTCTCATCCACAATCAGCGGGCTTTCGGCGTCCAGCATCTGAAGCTCGCGCTTCGGCCTGCAGCGGCGCAGAATGGTTTTCACGCGGGCCACCACCTCACGCGGGCTGTAGGGCTTGCAGATGTAGTCGTCCGCGCCGATTTCGAGCCCCAGCAGGCGGTCAATCTCTTCAATTTTGGCGGTGACCATGACAATAGGCACGTCGGAGAAGCGACGAATTTCCCGGCACAGGGTCAGGCCATCAACGCCAGGCAGCATTAAATCCAGCAGGATAAGATCAGGCGGAGTCTGGCGTACGTACGGCAGCACCTGGTCGCCGTGGCTGATCAGTGACGGGGCATAGCTGGCCGCGCGTAAATAGTCGATCAGCAGCTGTCCCAGCTTGGGTTCGTCTTCGACGATCAAAATGCGCGGCGTGTTTTCGTCAATCGGTAACTCGGTCATACTTCTCTCGATAAATCCCGTTCCAGAGGTAACTCTACTGTAATGCTAACCCCGCCAAAAGGCGAATGGGCGGCGCGAATGGTGCCATTATGCGCCTCGACGATGTTAACGCAAATCGCCAGCCCCAGGCCGGAACCGCCGCTGGCGCGGTTGCGGGAGCCTTCGGTGCGGTAAAAGCGCTCGAACAATTTTTCCAGCTGCGCGTCCTGCACGCCGGGGGCGGAATCCGCGAAGGTGAGGGCGAAGCGTCCGTTTTCCTGTTTGCCGGAGATATGCAGCCCGCCGCCGCTGTCGGTGTAGCGCAGGCTGTTCTCCAGCAGGTTGTTGAACAGCTGCATTAGCCGGTCTTTGTCGCCAAACACCACCGCGCTGTCCGGCAGGGAGAGGTCGATTTTCAGGTTGCGGCTGGCAAAGCGTTCGCGGAAGGCGCCGCTCGCCACCTCCAGTACGTTAATGACATCAACGGGCGCCTTCTGGTAGGCCAGTGCGCCTTCGTCGGACATGGAGAGTTGGTGGAGGTCATCCACCAGCTTGGTGAGCGTGCCCACCTCCGCCTGCAGAGAGGCCACCGATTCGGGCGTAAACTGGCGTACGCCGTCCTGAATCGCCTCCAGCTCGCCGCGCAGCACTGCCAGCGGGGTGCGCAGCTCGTGGGAAATATCGGCCATAAAGTCGCGGCGCATCTGCTGGTTTTTCTCCAGCGTGCTGGCGAGCTGGTTAAAGTCCTGCGCCAGCTTGCCCAGTTCGTCCTGGCTGCGGGTGTCGACGCGGGTGGTGAAATCCCCGGCGGCCAGCTTGTGCGTGCCTTCCACCAGCCGTTTCACCGGCGCGAGCAGACCGCGCGCCAGCGGGAAGGTGGCGAGCGCGGCGAGCAGGGTGGAGAGAGCGACGATCAGCCAGCTGGTCCGGCGCTGCTGGCGGTCAAAATTGATATCGGTGTTGCGCGTCAGGCGCTCCACCGGTGAGGCGATAACCCAGCCGACGGTCGCGTTATTCACCTTAATCGCCCGGCGGGTGCCGTCCGGCGGTATCGGCGCGCGCGGCCCAACCAGCGTGCGCATATCCTGATCGATTACCCAGAACTGGGTGCGCCAGCCGTGCGGCGGCATGCCCGGCCCCGGGCGATCGTCACCGGTGTCGTGCTCCAGCGAGCGCAGGATCTGGAAAATAAAGCGGTCGTTATTGCGCAGAAAACGCCAGTTGCCGTGCTGGGCGTACTGTTCACTCAGCGCATCGCTTAAGCCCTGCAGGCGCTGCTCGTTGCCATGCTTGATGTAATCAATAAAACCGCGCTCAAAGCTGATCCGCACCGCCCAGTGCATGGTGATCAGCAGGACAATACAGGTGGCAAAAATCGCCACGAAGAGCTTGCCGGTAATACCCGGACGCCAGAATTTCATGAGCCACTCCTTTTGCCGCGCCTAATCACGACGTTCTTGCTGGTATCATCCGGCACTCTGACGAAGATGAAAGCGGGCAGGGCGATAATGACCGCCATGCTGAGATAGGTATATAAAAAGACCTGATGCGCCACCGGCGTGTCGACGCTGAGGTGGTGCTGGCCGTACATGCCGAGCAGTAAACCCGCGATGGTCACGCCCACGCTCATGGAGAGCTGCATCACCATCGACAGCAGGCTGTTGCCGCTGCTCGCCAGATCGTCCGGCAGGTCTTTCAGCGTCAGGGTATTCATCGACGAGAAGCGCATGGAGTTGACCATCCCCTGGCAGAACAGCACCAGCGGCAGGACGTAGTACCAGCCCATCAGCGCCACGGTCATAAACAGCAGGCTGACCAGCGACAGCCCCAGCGTGGCGGCCACCAGCACGTGACGGTAGCCAAAGCGGTTCACCACCTGCACCACGATGCGCTTCATCCCCATGCTGCCGAGCACCATCGGGATCATCATCAGGCCCGCGTGAAACGGCGAAAACCCCATGCCAATTTGCAGAAACACGGGCGTCATAAACGGCAGCATGCCGCTGCCGATACGTCCGGCGAAGCTGCCGAACAGGCCAAGACGGTAGGTGGGATTTTTAAATAAGTTCAGGCTGAACAGCGCCTGGTCATTCCCGCGAGCGTGCCACAGATACCACAGAATGGCGGTGATGCCGATAACCACCAGCACCCCGAGCGTCAGGGACGAAATGCCCAGCCCCTTTTGCCCGTCGAGCGCCAGGGTGAGCGTAGCCATGCCCGCCGCCAGCAGAATAAAGCCGAAGACATCAAAGCGTCGGGTCTGCATTTTGTAGTTCGGCATCAGCGTCAGGGTGGCGATAGCGCCAATGATGCCAACAGGAAGATTGATTAAGAAAATCCAGTGCCAGGAGGCGTACTCCACCAGCATCCCGCCCAGCGCCGGGCCCAGCAGCGGCCCCACCTGACCGGGCAGGGTGACGAAGGTCATCGCCGCCATGTACTGCTCGCGTGGCACAATCTTCATCACCTTTAACCGCCCGACGGGCACCATCATCGCGCCACCGACGCCCTGCAGCACGCGCGCCGCCACCAGTTGGTCTAGTGTGCTGGCCTGGGCGCAAAACAGCGAGCCAGCGGTAAACAGCACGATGGCGGTAAAAAAGATATTTCGCACGCCCACTTTGTCCGCCAGCCAGCCGCTGGCAGGCAGCATCACGGCCACCGTCAGCACGTAGGAGACAATCACCATGTGCATATGCAGCGGGCTCTCCCCCAGGCTTTTCGCCATGGAGGGGAGGGCGGTGTTGACGATGGTCGTATCCAGCGACTGCATAAAGAAGCCGAAGGCGACTATCCACAATTGCCAGCGAACGTTGCTGGGAAGCTCAGTCATTTACCCGTTTACCGTTTCTCTGTTTTTACGCGAAAAGCGCAGCCGCAGGCGGTCGAAGAACAGATAGACCACCGGCGTGGTGTACAGCGTCAGCAGCTGGCTCATCACCAGGCCGCCGACAATGGTGATCCCCAGCGGCTGGCGCAGCTCTGAGCCGTCGCCGCCCGAGATAACCAGCGGCAGCGCGCCAAACAGCGCCGCCAGGGTGGTCATCATGATCGGACGGAAGCGCAGCAGGCAGGCCTGGAAGATCGCCTCCTCCGGCGAGAGGTTGCCGTTGCGCTGGGCGTCCAGCGCGAAGTCCACCATCATGATGGCGTTTTTCTTAACAATGCCGATTAAAAGCATAATCCCGATAAGCGCGATCAGGCTGAACGGCGCGCCAAACAGCTCCAGCGCCAGCAGCGCCCCCACGCCCGCCGACGGCAGCGTTGAGAGAATGGTCAGCGGGTGCACGTAGCTTTCATACAGCACGCCCAGCACAATATAGACCGTGGCGATGGCGGCCAGAATCAAAATCACCTGCGAATTCATCGTCTCCTGGAACACCTGCGCGGTCCCGGCAAAGCTGCCGCGCACGGTGGACGGCACGCCAAGCTGCGTCATCGCGCGGTTGATCGCGTCGCTGGCCTCGGAAAGCGACGAACCGGCGGGCAGGTTAAAGGAGATGGTCGACGCCGCCGACAGCCCCTGATGGTTCACCGACAGCGGCGCGTTGGCTGGCCGCCAGCTGGCAAAGTACGAGAGCGGAATCGCCTTGCCGTCGCTGTTAATCACAAACATTTTGTCCAGCGCGCTGATGTCCTGGGTGTAGCGCGGATCGACCTCCATCACCACCTTATACTGGTTCATCGGCTGGTAGATGGTGGAGATCTCCCGCTGGCCGAAGGCGTTATTTAGCAGGCTGTTGGCGGCTTCAACGTTGATGCCCAGCCGCGACATGGTTTCGCGGTCGTAGGTGAGCGCCATCTCCGCGCCGTTGTCCTGCTGATCGGAGTTCACGTCCGCCAGCTCCGGCAGGGCGGCCAGCGCCTTACGGATCTTCGGCTCCCACTCGCGCAGGGCGGCTAAATCATCCGAGAGCAACGTGTACTGGTAGCTGGCGTTCGCCTGCCGCCCGCCGACGCGGATATCCTGAACGGCCATCAAAAACAGGTTTGCGCCCGGCTCTTTGGCAAGCTTCACCCGCAGGCGGTCAATCACCTGCTGCGCCGTTTCGTTGCGCTCGCCGCGCGGCTTAAGGGTAATGAACATCATCCCGCTGTTAACGCGCGAGCCGCCGGTAAAGCCAGTGACGTTGTCTACAGCCGGATCCTCACGAATGATCTTCATAAAGTCCTGCAGCTTGCCGCGCATCGCCTGGAATGAAATGCTCTGGTCCGCCTGAATGCCGCCCATCAGCACGCCGGTGTCCTGCTCCGGGAAGAAGGTTTTCGGGATGGTGATGTACATCCAGACGTTGAGCCCAATTGTGGCGATCAGCACCAGGCCGACCAGCCGCGTGTGGTTCAGCACCCACTTCAGCGATTTGCCGTAGCCTTCCTGCATCGCCATCAGAAAACGACCAAAGCCTTTGCGGCGCGGCTGCGAGTGAGGCTTGCTGCGCTTGAGCATCCAGCCGCACATCATCGGCGTCAGCGTCAGGGAAATCACCAGCGAAATCCCGATGGCGACCGAGAGGGTGACGGCAAACTCGCGCAGTAAGCGGCCCGGCAGGCCGCCCATCAGCAGCAGTGGCAGGAATACCGCCACCAGCGACAGGCTCATGGAAAGTACCGTAAAGCCCACCTCGCGCGTGCCCTGCAGCGCGGCCTGAAGCGGTTTCACGCCCGCTTCAAGGTGGCGGGAAATGTTCTCCAGCACCACGATGGCGTCATCCACCACGAAGCCCGTCGCAATCGTCAGGGCCATCAGCGACAGGTTGTTAAGGCTAAAGCCGCACAGGTACATGGCGGCAAAGGTCCCAATCAGCGACACCGGCACGGCCACCGCCGGGATCAGCGTCGCGCGGCCGGAGCGCAGGAACAGGAACACCACCAGGATCACCAGCGCGACGGAGATAATCAGCGTTTGCTCCACCTCTTCAAGCGAGGCGCGGATGGTCGGGGAGCGATCCTGGGCAATCTGCAGATCGATTGCTGCCGGGATGGTCTCCTTTAGCTCCGGGAGGCGGGCGCGAATGCTGTTCACCGTCTCAATAATGTTCGCCTCCGGCAGCTTGCGAATCATCAGCAGGATGGCCGGTTTAGCGTTGGTCATCCCGGCGTTGCGCACGTCCTGCACCGAGTCAGTGACGCTGGCTACGTCGCTCAGGCGTACCGCCGCGCCGTTGTTGTAGTGAATAATCAGCGGTTGATACTCGGCGGCGGTTTTCAGCTCGTCGTTGGTCTGGATCTGCCAGCGGTGGCTGCCGTCCTCAATCGCCCCCTGCGGTTTACGCACGTTGGCGCTGCTGATGGCGGAGCGCACGTCGTCCAGCGACACGCCCTGGTTGAACAGCGCCTGCGGGTTCAGGCCCACGCGCACGGCGGGCAGGGAGCTTCCGCCAACGCTCACGTCACCCACGCCGTTGATTTGTGAGATCGTCTGCGCCAGCTGGGTCGACGCAAAGTCGTAGAGTTGCCCCTGAGAATAGGTGTCCGAGGTCAGCGTCAGGATCATGATTGGCGCGTCGGACGGATTGGCCTTGCGGTAGGTAGGACGGCTCGGCATCCCGCTCGGCAGAAGGCTTTGCGCGGCGTTGATGGCCGCCTGCACGTCACGGGCGGCACCGTTAATATCCCGGTCGAAGCTGAATTCCAGAATGATGCGCGTGCTGCCCAGCGAGCTGCTGGAGGTCATCTCGTTGACTCCCGCAATCCGCCCAAGAGAACGCTCCAGCGGCGTGGCAACGGACGAGGCCATGGTCTCCGGTGACGCACCCGGCAGCGAGGCGCTGACCATGATCACCGGGAAATCCACCTGCGGCAGGGGGGCAACTGGCAGCAGCCGGAAGCCCAGCACGCCGCACAGGGTAATGGCGACGGAGAGTAAAATCGTCGCAACTGGACGGTAAATGAAGAGGGCGAAAAACTTCACTTACGCCTCCTCTTCACGTTTCGGGAAACGGCTTTTGGTCCACAGCGCCAGGCGGTCAAACAGCAGATAGATCACCGGCGTGGTGAAGAGCGTCAGCACCTGACTCACCAGCAGGCCCCCGACCATACCGATACCCAGCGGGCGGCGCAGCTCCGCACCGACGCCGGTGCTGAGCATCAGCGGCAGCGCGCCCAACAGGGCGGCCAGCGTGGTCATCAGGATCGGGCGGAAACGCAGCAGGCAGGCCTGGAAGATGGCATCGCGCGGCGACATGCCCTGCTCGCGCTCGGCGGCCAGCGCAAAGTCGATCATCATGATGGCGTTTTTCTTCACGATCCCGATAAGCAGGATGATGCCGATGATGGCAATAACGTCCAGCTCGCTGCCCGCCAGCATCAATGCCAGCAACGCCCCCACGCCCGCCGTTGGCAGGGTAGAGAGGATGGTGATTGGGTGGATAAAGCTTTCGTACAGCACGCCAAGCACGATGTACATCGCCACGACCGCCGCGACGATCAGCCAGACGGTGTTGCCCAGCGCGGCCTGGAACGCCAGCGTGCTGCCCTGGAACTGGGTCTGAATGTCGGACGGGAAGCTGAGCGCTTTTTCAGCAGCCTGGATGGCTTCCACCGCCTCGCCCAGCGAGTAACCGTCCGGCACGTTGAAGGAAATGGTGGTGGACGGGAACTGATCCAGGTGGTTAATCGACAGCGGGGTATAGCGCTCCTCCACCGTGGCGATGGCGCTCAGCTGCACAATGCCGCCGTCTTTGCTGGTCAGGCGCACCGAGTCCAGCGCGGCCAGGCCGGGGGTGTTCTCGGTGTTGTGTTCCAGCACCACGCGGTACTGGTTCGCCTGGGTGTAGATGGTGGAGATCAGGCGCTGTCCGAAGGCGTTGTACAGGGCGTTGTCCACATCAGACATGGTGATGCCCAGACGGCTGGCGGTATCGCGGTTAACGTTGACGTAGGCCGCCAGCCCCTTGTCCTGCCAGTCGCTGCTGACGTCGGCGAGCTGCGGCAGGGTGTTAAGTTTTTCAACCAGCTGCGGCACCCAGGTGCTGAGGGCATCAAGCGACGTAGCCTGGAGCGTGAACTGATACTGCGTGCGGCTGACCTGGGTATCAATGGTCAAATCCTGAATCGGCTGCAGGTACAGCTCAACGCCCGGCACGCGGGCCACGGCGCTTTGCAGCCGCTCAATGACGGCGTTGACGCGATCGTCGCGCTCATCGAGCGGCTTAAGGTTGATCTGCAGACGCGCGCTGTTGAGCGACGGATTGGTGCCATCCACCCCCACGTAGGACGTCAGGCTCTCCACCGCCGGGTCTTTCATGATGATTTCAGACACCTGCTGCTGGCGCTGCGCCATGTTCGCGAAGGAGACCGACTGCGGAGCCTGCAGCGTGCCCTGAATAATGCCGTTATCCTGGATGGGGAAGAAACCTTTCGGAATAAAAATCCACAGCATTACGCTGAGCGCCAGCGTGCCCAGCGCCACGCCAAGCGTTGCCCACGGATGGTTCAGCACTTTCGCCAGCACGCGACCGTAGGCGGCAATAATTCGCTCGAACATCCGCTCGGAGGCGCGGGAGAAGCGGTTTTGCTTGCGCAGGGACTCGTGGCTCAGCATGCGGGCGCACATCATCGGCGTCAGGGTCAGCGACACCACAGCAGAGATCAGAATGGCGACCGCCAGCGTCACGGCAAACTCGCGGAACAGCCGCCCGACGATGTCGCCCATAAACAGTAGCGGGATCAGCACCGCAATCAGCGAGAAGGTGAGCGAGATAATGGTAAAGCCGATTTCACCCGCGCCCTTCAGCGCGGCGGCCAGCGGCTTTTCACCTTTCTCGATATAGCGCGAGATGTTCTCGATAACGACGATGGCGTCATCCACCACGAACCCGGTGGCGATGGTGAGCGCCATCAGCGTCAGGTTGTTAATCGAAAAGTCGAGGAACACCATCACCGCAAAGGTCCCGACCAGCGAGAGCGGCACGGCGACGGCGGGGATAATGGTTGCCGGAACGTTGCGCAGGAACAGGTAAATGATCATCACCACCAGCGCAATCGCCAGCATCAGCTCGAACTGGGTGTCGGTGACCGACGCACGAATGTTGGTGGTGCGGTCGGAAAGGACTTTTACGCTGACCGATTTCGGCAGGCTTTCAATCAGCTGCGGCAGCATGGTGCGGATGCTGTCGGCGGTTTCGATGATGTTAGCGCCCGGCTGGCGCTGCACGTTCATCACGATCGCCTGCTGCTTGTTCGCCCACGCGCCGAGCCAGCTGTTTTCCGCGCCTTGTTCCACGGTGGCGACATCGCCCAGGCGGATCGGCGCGCCGTTCTGGTAGGCCACAATCAGCTGGCGGTATTCGTCGGCGGACTGCATCTGGTCGTTTGCCGAGAGGGTGACCGCACGGGTCGGGCCGTCCAGCGAGCCTTTCGCCGAGTTGACGTTGGCACTGCTGATGGCGGTGCGGATGGTTTCGCTGGTCAGCCCCAGCGCGGCAATCGCCTGTGCGTTAAGCTTCACGCGCACGGCCGGGCGCTGGCCGCCCGCCAGCGTGACGAGGCCGACGCCGGAGACCTGAGAAATCTTCTGCGCCACGCGGGTTTCGACCATGTCTTCGACCTGGGTCATCGGCATGGCGGAGGAGGTGACGGCAAGCGTCATGATCGGCGGATCCGCCGGGTTCACCTTGCTGTAGACCGGCGGGTTAGGCAGGTCCGACGGCAGCAGGTTGGTGGCGGCGTTGATGGCGGCCTGCACTTCCTGCTCGGCGACGTCCAGCGACAGCGTTAGCTGGAACTGCAGCGTCACGACGGATGCCCCGCCGGAACTCTGGGAGGACATCTGTTTTAACCCGGACATCTGGCCAAACTGGCGCTCCAGCGGGGCGGTAATGGCGGACGTCACCACGTCCGGGCTGGCGCCAGGATAGAGAGTGACAACCTGAATCGTTGGATAATCCACTTCCGGCAGCGCCGACACGGGCAGGAAGCGGTAGCCAATGATCCCGGCCAGCAGGATCGCCACCATCAACAGCGTGGTGGCGACAGGGCGGAGGATAAACAGGCGTGACGGCCCACCTGTAGAGCTCGGGGGCATAACCTGCATCAGGAGGTCGCTCCCTGTTTTGCAGGTTCAACCACCTCAACTTTCGCGCCTTCGGTGAGACGGTCGATGCCGTCGGTGACCACGCGGTCGCCGGCGGAGAGCCCGGCGCTGATGACCACCGTCTGGCTGTCCTGAATCCCGGTTTTCACCAGATGCTTGCTCACTTTATTGTCGCTGTTCAGCACCCAGACAAAGCTTCCTTCGTTACCCATCTGCAGCGCTGCGGTGGGGATCACCACCGCGTTCTCTTCGGTAGCGACCAGCATTCGCGCGTTGACGAACTGGTTCGGGAAGAGGGCATCGTCCTGGTTGTTAAAGCGCGCCTTCAGCTTGATGGTGCCGGTGGTGGTATCGATCTGGTTGTCCAGACTAAGCAGGGAACCCTCGCTCAGCTTCTGCTTGTTGGTGCGGTCCCAGGCTTCCACCACCAGGCCTTTACCGGCTTTTTGCGCCTGCATGACGGTTGCGATATCGCTTTCCGGCAGGGTAAAGACTAAATCAATCGGGTGGGTCTGGGTGATCACCACGATGCCCGTGGTGTCGCCGCTGGAGATCTGGTTACCGATATCGACCTGCTTCAGGCCCACGCGTCCGTCAATCGGCGCGGTGATGCGGCTCCAGTCCAGCTGCAGCTGCGCGCTGGCGACGGCGGCCTCGTCGGCTTTGATGGTGCCCTGCGTTTCGCTGACCAGCGACTGCTGGGTGTCCAGCTCCTGACGAGAAACGAGGTTGGTTTTCACCAGCTGCTGGTAGCGCGCCAGATCGCGACGGGCGTTGGCGAGGGTGGCTTTGTCTTTCGCGAGCTGCCCCTGCGCCTGAGCGAGGGCGACTTTAAACTGGCTCGGGTCGATTTCCGCCAGCAGATCGCCCGCTTTGACCTGCTGACCTTCCTGGAAGTGGATCGCGATGAGCTGACCGTCAACGCGGCTGCGCACCGTGGCGGTGTTGGCGGCGGTGATGGTTCCGAGCCCCGTCAGATAACGCGGAACGGCTTTGCTCACCGCCGTTGCCGCCTGAACCGGTGCCAGCGCGCCGCCGCGCATGCCGTGACGGCCGCCGCCAGCCGGGCGCTGGGCCTGGCTGCTGGCGCCGGCGGGAGCGGCGGAGTTCGCAGATTGACTGTGCCAGTACCAGGCGGCGGCAAGGACCACCACAATGATGCCAGCGGCGATTGCCCAGCGGGATTTGTTACTGCCTTTCATCGTTATACGTTCTCATCCTGAATACTTCGGGGAATGATACTAGTTTAGTCAGCTAACACAGCGGAAAAATGGAGGAAATATGGAAGACTGTCAGGAATGGTCTGAGTGTGGCGATCGTTTTAGCCGGGTAAGGCGAAGCCGCCACCCGGCACAACCGCATTAGCTAAACATCACCTGCGCCCAGCGCGCCAGCCCTGCGGTAACGGAGCCAAAGTCATCCCCACCGGCAATCGGAATGCCCGGCAGCTGTTCCGCCAGCGCTTTCTTGATCAGCGGTGAACGGGCGCTACCGCCGGTCAGGTAGATCACATCCGGCTTCTCTTTGCCGTTCTCCAGCGCCAGCTGGACCTGCTCCAGGATGCGCTGCAGCGGCTGAGCAAGCGCCGTCTCCAGCCCCTCCTGTGAAATCGCCGTGGCCAGATCCTCGCTGATAAACGGCAAGGAGACCGCATGTTCAGGACGGTCGGAAAGGGCGATTTTGCACTCCTCCGCAGTTCGCACCACGCGGTAGCTCAGGCGCTGACGCCACACTTTATACAGCAGGGCGACCTTCTCGGCATCCTGCGCGTCGCGCACCAGGTCGTTGAGGAAGCGCCCGTTCGCGGTGCTGTAAAAATCACTCTGCGCCGGAACGTCGTTGATGGCAATCGCGTTCCACCACGGCAGGATCGGCAGGGCAATGCCTTTTTCCGTTTGCCCGCCCATGCCCAGCAGCGGCATCAGGCTCTTGAAGGCCAGGGCGATATCCAGATCGTTGCCGCCTACGCGGCAGCCGCTGTGCCCGAGCAGGCTGTTTTCGCGGTCACGACGTTGATGCCACTGCGGCCCCATCAGCAGCAGCGAGCAGTCCGTTGTACCGCCCCCGATGTCGACGACCAGCACGCGCTTCTCTTCCGTCAGCGTGGCTTCAAAATCCAGCCCCGCCGCAACCGGCTCGTACTGAAACACCACGTCGCGGAATCCCGCCCGGTGCGCCGCTCGTTCAAGGATCCCCTGGGCCTGCTGGTTGGCTTCGTCACCGCCCAGCCCCTGGAAGTTGATCGGGCGGCCAATCACCGCCTGGGTGATAGTATCCGGCACCTGCGACTGCGCCTGATTGCGGATATGCAGCATCATGGCGCAGACCAGATCTTCAAACATCGCCACCTGCTGCGGCTTCAGGCCGCTCGCGCCGAGGAAGGATTTTGGCGATTTAACGAAGTAGACCTCTTCCGGGTCTTCAATGTAGTGCCCGAGCGAGGAGAGGCCAAACTGCACGCTGGAAGGGGTAACGTCGATGTCTTCCTCGCGGTTAAAGCTGACCGCCCGACGCAGCAGCGCCTGGGTCTCCGCCGCGGTAGCCGGAACCTGATGGTGGCGGAACAGCCACTCGCTCACCGCTTCGCGCGTCGGCGCGCAGAGCATTGACGGCAGCAGCGTGCTCTCTTTTTCCATTTTCAGAAGCTGCGGTTGGCCGTTTTGCATGATCGCAACCGAGCAGTTTGCCGTACCGTAGTCAAATCCAATAAACACGATTAATCCCCATGCCGGTGAGAAGGGGCGAGACTTTAACGAAATGTCTGCATCGCGACAACAGGAATATGAAAGCAAGGCAAAACAAGGTCTTTCCGTTTATGCTGATAAAAATAAAAAAGGAGCAGCGATGTATACCCTGACGTGGCAACCCCCTTACGACTGGCAGTGGATGTTTGGCTTTCTTGGCGCGCGTGCGGTGACGGGCATTGAAATCGTCACGAGCGACTACTACGAGCGCAGCTTTGCCTGCGACGGCCATCAGGGGATATTTCGCGTGACGCCAGATATCGCTACCCATACGCTGATTGTGACGCTCAGCCCGGGGTTGGTTCCGGTTGCGCAGACGTGTCTTGAACGCATCGCGCGCCTGTTCGATCTCGCCTGTAACCCGCAGCACATCGCGAATACGCTGGGGGATCTCGGCGCTGCCCGCCCCGGCTTGCGTCTGCCGGGGGCGATGGATGCGTACGAGCAGGGCGTCCGGGCCATTCTCGGGCAGTTGGTCAGCGTGGCGATGGCGGCGAAACTGGCTTCCCGCGTTGTCGCCCTGTGCGGTGAGCCGGTGAAGGATGCTCCGGGTTATGTCTGCTTTCCCTCCCCGCAAGCGCTGGCCGCTGCCGATCCGCTGGCGCTCAAGGCGCTCGGAATGCCGGTAAAACGCGCGGAGGCGCTGATTCATCTGGCGCAGTCGGTTGTTGACGGGACGTTTCCGCTGACGCCGCCTGAGGACGTTGAGGCGGGCATGAAGGCGCTACAGCAGCGGCCGGGCATCGGGCGCTGGACGGCAAATTACCTGGCCCTGAGAGGCTGGCAGGCGAAAGATGTGTTCCTGCCGGATGATTATCTGATAAAGCAACGCTTCGCCGGGATGACTCCCGCGCAGATCCGTCGTTACGCCGAGCGCTGGCAGCCGTGGCGCTCCTACGCGCTGCTGCACATCTGGTATACCGACGGCTGGACGCCGTCAGTTGATGGCGAAATAACTGGTGTTGAGCAGTAGATCCAGCGGCTGCGGCTCGGCGATGGTGTCGCCATAGATAAAATCAATGCCGATGCCGGAAAGCGTATCCATCATGATGGGCTGGTTGCAGGGGCCCGCGATGGTTTTCATCCCCAGACGCTGGGCGTGGCCCTGAACGATGGTCACCATCATCTCATCCATCAGATTACCATACACGTTGCTCACCACCTCGGCGTCGAGCATCAGATAATCGGCCATGTTCGGGCTCAGGTGGCTGAAGACGTTCATGTCGCGCCCTATCTGGCTGAAGATCACCCGGCAGCCCGCCTGGCGAAGCTTTTGCAGCCCTCGCTGCAGATTCTCATCCGGATTACACACCACGTCGCTCGCGATAACCAGATGCAGCAGACGGCCCGGCATGGGGCTGTTATCGAGCAGGTCGAGGAGTTCATCGACCAGCGTTACGCTGGCTAAACCGGCGGCAGAAAGCGGCAGTGCTACCCCCATCCCTTTACGGGCGACCTGTGCGGCAGAGGTGCGGAAAAACTCACTAAAGATACGTCTGTCGAGGGCGTGCAGCAGTTCGGGCTCCGCCAGACCAGAACGGAAGGCGTGCTCCTCCTGGACTTCACCCTGGCTGGTCCACAGGCGTAGCGAAATCAGCCAGAAGTTACAGCTTTCCGGTATGCGCGGAGAGGCGACGCTGCGGGCTATCATCATCAGATGATTGTCTTTGATCATATGCCACTGTTCGTCCAGCGACATCATGCTGCGCGCGCTCCGATCCCGCTCCTGCTGCGGTTCGTACACCGTCACGATGCCGCGGCCGCTGTTTTTCGAGGCATAACAGGCAATATCCGCCTGCGACATCACTTCTGACGCCTGGTTATTATGCTCATCAATCAGCGTGATCCCTGCGCTGGCGCCAATCCGGTGCAGGCGACCTTCCCACATAAAGTGATAGTCATTGATGGTATGGATCAAACGCCCGGTGATATAGCGCGCGCTCTCAATATTGCAGTCCGGCAGCAGCAGCCCAAACTCGTCGCCGCCCAGGCGCGCCAGTACGTCGCTGGAGCGAAGCATGGTTAACATCATGGAAGAGAGTTCCCGCAGCAGGGCATCTCCCGCCGCATGGCCTGCGCTATCATTGACGGCTTTGAAGCGGTCCAGATCGATAAAGACCAGCGCATGACGCTGACGCGTCTCGCGAACGGTTTGCAGAAGCCGTTTAAGATGGTTTTCGAAGCTGACCCGATTTGCCAGGTGGGTGAGGGCATCGTGCGACGCGCTGTAGCTTAGCTGACGCAGCATTTTGCGCGACTCGGTGACGTCCTGAATAACGATCACCGAGCCAATACTGTGCCCATCAAGGGTACTGAGTGGCGTAATGCTGTAGTGAATATCAAACGATCCGCCGGTGCGGCAGTTCAGCACTACATCCTGGTCGATATCGGAGCGTGACATATCGCCGCTGTGGATATTCTCCATCAGCGGGCCCCGTTCCCCAAAGGTGATGTGTAACACCTTCAGGATAGGCTGGCCGATGGCCTCGGTCTGCAGCCAGCCGCTCATCTTCTCGGCGACCGGGTTCATAAAGGTGACGTTCATGTCGATATCGGTACAGAGCACCGCTTCGCCGATGGAGTCGAGCGTGATGTGCAGACGCTCTTTTTCCTGAAACAGCGCTTCGTTAAGCTCCTTCACCTCGGTCATGTCCATATTGATGCCGAGCAAACGTTCGACTTCACCCTCTTTATTCAGCACCCGGTTGGCCAGGGAGCGTATATGGCGCACGCCTTCCTTCACGCGGATACGGAATTCAAGCTTAAACGGCAGACGAGAAACCAGTGAATCCCGCAGCACCTGCTCCGCATGGGCGCGATCCTCCGGCAATATTCTTTCGTGCCAGAGCTGCCAGGTGGGCTTGATGTGCGGCGGAATTTCATACAGCTCAAACATCCGCTTATCCCAACTGATGATGTCTGGCTCCAGATCCCACTCCCAGATGCCGATGCCGCCCGCTTCGTTGGCCAGCGTAATGCGCTCCATCAGCCGTTTATTGACCCACTCGGTCTGCTTCAGGTCGTTAATGTCTTCAATCTGGGCGATAAAATAGAGCGGCGAGCCATCGGCATGGCGCACGACGGAGACGGCCAAAAGTGCCCAGACGACCTCTCCGTTGCGCGTGTAATAGCGCTTTTCAAGGGTGTAGGTGTTGATCTCGCCGTTGACCAGCTGCTCCAGCTGTTCCAGGTCGGTATGCAAATCTTCCGGCCAGGTGAGCTGCTGGAAGGTGAGCGACTGTAGCTCGGTCTGGCTGTAACCGAGGAAATTGCACAGCGCCTTGTTGGCCTGAAGCCACTGGCCCTCCATGCTGACTAACGCCATACCGATGGCGGAATACTCCATTGCATTACGAAAGCGCTCTTCGCTCTCGGTGATGTGTTTGCGTTCGGCACGGAAGGCATACATCACCATGGTCATCACGTTAGCGGGGAGGAGGAGCATCAGGAACGGCAGCCACGGCGCGTTCATCATCGGCCCGGCATGTTGGGTGGTCAGCGCCGAAGGGTTATGGGCAATCATCAGTGAAACGACCATCACGGTAACCAGAAACACCATGAACGCTTCCAGCCGCGGCAAGCGCACGGCGCTCCACATCAGCAGGACAATCACGCAGGTAAAGGGCCACGGCAGCCAGGTGATGGATGCCCAGCTGAGGGCCAGCGTTACGGCCATGGTAACCAGGGTTTCCAGCAGCAATCTCGGGTCACGGTGGCGGAGCAGGTAATGGGATTTAAACAGCAGCCCCAGCGGCACCAGCGCCAGCGCGCCAATGGATTCAGATAGCACCCAGACGATGAAATTACGCAGCGGCTCAGGGCCGGGGATCAGAAGCGTCATCAGAATACCGCCCACCAGCGGCGGCACCAGCGCGCTGCCTATTGCCAGGCGGATCCAGTTGTTTAAATTTTGCAGCGGGTTGTACCACGGAAGCAGCTTGCGCAGTAACACGGCACCGATGATGGCCTCAATAACGTTTATTGCGGTGTAGGTGGGGTTTATCGACGCCCAGGAGAACAGCATCCACGAGGCCAGAATATTGCCAAATGAACAGGCCAGGGCTATCCCGGGCCACATTTTTCCTGCATGGCGGTAAAACGCCACCATCATAATGGCGGTAGGAAACCAGAGTGGCGCCAGCAGGGTACCGAAGCGGGTAAGCTCCAGCGAAAATAAGGTAAAGATAAAGGTGACCAGGCCCAGACAGACAAGTCGTAATAAAGGATGTGGGGTGGTAACCAAAACCCGCTGGTATTGTTTATTCATTACCGCTTTATCCAGAGACGCCATGCCGTCAGGAGAGAAGTGCGCACGAGTGAATTTGATAATTTGGTTTATGCTAGTACAAACAATTTACAATTCATATGGCGACTGCTCATAATTTGACATCATAGACTTATTAAATAGTTACTCGCTAAAAAATTCCTGTTAAACGCTGAAAAAACGGTCATTAAAATTTCTCTCAGGGATCAATGCGCCACTTTTCAGCCTGTCTCGCAGAACCTGCGCATTCGACTGGTATCACGCCCGCGAAATCCCTATAATTGCCGCGTTTGACGCTCCGGCGTCGTCCTTCCTTAACATCCAGGTTATTCAGGTCGCTAAATTTATGACTGATAAGTCTCATCAGTGCGTCATTATAGGCATCGCCGGCGCATCGGCTTCAGGTAAAAGTCTAATTGCCAGTACGCTTTATCGCGAACTGCGTGAACAGGTAGGTGATGAGCATATCGGCGTCATTCCCGAAGACAGCTACTACAAAGATCAATCCCATCTGTCGATGGAAGAACGTGTAAAAACCAACTACGACCACCCGAATGCGATGGATCACAGTTTACTGTTCCAGCATTTAGAAGCGCTTAAGAGCGGCCAGGCGATCGAACTGCCCGTTTACAGTTACGTAGAACACACCCGTACCCAGGAAACGATCCGCATCGAGCCGAAGAAGGTCATTATCCTTGAAGGCATCCTGCTCCTGACCGATGCCCGCCTGCGTGAATCCATGAACTTCTCCATCTTTGTCGATACCCCGCTGGATATCTGCCTGATGCGCCGCATCAAGCGTGACGTTAACGAGCGCGGCCGTTCGATGGACTCCGTCATGGCGCAATACCAGAAAACGGTCCGTCCGATGTTCCTGCAGTTTATTGAACCATCCAAACAATACGCCGATATCATCGTGCCTCGCGGGGGCAAAAACCGCATTGCTATTGATATCTTAAAAGCGAAAATCAGCCAGTTTTTTGAATAAGCCGCGCGAATTGTGTACCGTTCAGAGATAACCTGGTTTTACCCTGAGCGTTCAACGGCTCAGGGTACGATGCATGAAAGGAGAAAGAACCATGCGTCTTTGCGATCGTGATATTGAAGCCTGGCTGGATGAAGGCCGCTTGTCTATTACCCCACGTCCCCCCGTGGAGCGCATCAATGGGGTGACCGTTGATGTACGGTTGGGGAATAAATTCCGCACCTTTAGCGGCCATACTGCGCCGTTCATCGACCTCAGCGGGCCGAAGGATGAAGTGAGCGCCGCGCTCGATCGCGTCATGAGTGATGAAATCATCATTGACGAAGGTGAAGCTTTTTATCTGCACCCGGGTGAACTGGCGCTGGCGGTGACGTATGAATCCGTGACCCTGCCTGCGGATCTCGTCGGCTGGCTTGATGGCCGTTCTTCTCTGGCCCGCCTGGGGTTGATGGTTCACGTGACCGCGCACCGTATCGACCCAGGCTGGTCCGGCCGTATCGTGCTGGAGTTCTTCAACGCCGGTAAACTGCCGCTGGCGCTGCGCCCCGGAATGATGATCGGTGCGTTAAGCTTTGAACCTCTCACAGGCCCGGCAGACAGGCCTTATAACCGCCGCCAGGACGCAAAATACCGCGACCAGCAGGGTGCGGTTGCCAGCCGTATTGATAAAGACTGATCGTTAGTCCATTGAGGATGCCATGAGAAGAGTTCTGACAACGCTGATGATTTTGCTGGTAGTGCTGGTTGCTGGCCTTTCGGCGTTGGTTCTGCTGGTTAACCCGAATGATTTCCGCGCTTACATGGTGCGGCAGGTCGAGGCACGCAGTGGTTACCAACTGAAGCTTGACGGGCCGCTGCGCTGGCATGTCTGGCCGCAGCTCAGCATTCTCTCTGGCCGCATGTCGTTAACCGCGCCGGGCGCGGCACAGCCGCTGGTCTCTGCGGACAACATGCGTCTCGATGTGGCGCTGATCCCGCTCATCTCCCATCAGCTGCAGGTTAATCAGGTGATGCTGAAGGGCGCGGTCATTCAGCTTACCCCGCAGACCGAAGCCGTGCGCGACGCGAATGCGCCGGTTGCGCCGCGCGAGAATACCTTACCGGATGAACCGTCCGATACGGGCTGGTCCTTTGATATAGGCAAACTGAAAGTGGCCGATAGCGTGCTGGTGTTCCAGCATGAGGATCAGGAGCAGGTCACCGTTCGCAACATCAACCTGCAGATGGAACAGGATGAACACCATCTTGCGTCGCTGGAATTTAGCGGACGGGTAAACCGCGACCAGCGCGATCTGTCCCTCTCGTTGAATGCAAACGTGAATGCGTCGGACTATCCGCATCAGCTGACGGCCGACATCCAGCAGCTTAGCTGGCAGCTGACGGGAGCGGATCTCCCGACCCAGGGGATCGCCGGGCAGGGGACGCTGCAGGCCGTATGGCGCGAAGAGCAAAAACAGCTGGCGCTGGATAACCTTAACCTGCAGGCCAACGACAGCAGCCTGAAAGGGCAGGCGAGCGTCACGCTCGACGATAAGCCGAAGTGGGTGCTGAACCTGCAGTTTGACAAGCTCAACCTGGAGAACATCCTGCCACCGGTGCCAGCAAGCGCAACGGACAGCGATGCCGTGCAGACGGGGCAAAGCCAGTCACCGGTGTCGCGTCCGGTTATCTCATCCAACCTTGAACAGCCTGACTATAACGTGCTGCGCGGCTTCACGGCGGATATTCTGCTGAAAGCCAACAGCGTGCGCTGGCGCGGTATTGATTTTACCGACGTGAGCGGCCAGATGTTCAACCACAACGGGTTGCTGGTAATTTCAGAACTGAGCGGCAAAATGGGGGTGGGTCACCTGTCACTTCCGGGTACGCTGGACGTGCGTAAGGACGTTGCCAGCGCTGAATTCCAGCCGCGTCTCGACAACGTTGAGATTGGCAGCATCCTCAAAGCCTTTAACTATCCGATATCCCTGACGGGTCAGCTGACGCTGGCGGGCGATTTCTCAGGCACCAAAATTGATGCCAACGCCTTCCGCCGTGAGTGGCAGGGCGAGGCGCATGTTGACCTGAAAGATTCGCGAATGGAAGGGCTCAACTTCCAGCAGCTGGTTCAGCAGGCGGTGGAGCGCAGCAGCGATGTTAAAGCCCAGGAAAACTACGACAGCGCAACTCGCCTCGACAGCTTCACCACTGACCTGACGCTGGATAACGGGGTGCTGACGCTGGCCGGGATGCAGGGAACTTCATCTATGCTGTCGTTAACCGGAGAAGGCTCGCTGGATCTCGTCAAAGAGACGGCGGACACGCGCTTTAACGTCCGGGTGCTTTCCGGCTGGCAGGGCGAAAGCAAGCTGATTGACTTCCTCAAAGAGACGCCGGTTCCGCTTAGCGTATACGGCAAATGGCAGGCGCTGAACTACAGCCTTCAGGTAGATCAGATCCTGCGTAAGCATCTGCAGGATGAAGCGAAGCGTCGGCTCAACAGCTGGGCGGATCGTAATAAAGATTCCCAGAACGGCAAGGATGTGAAGAAGCTGCTGGATAAGCTTTGACGGCGGTGCGGCCTGATGCCCTCACCCGGACCCTCTCCCACGGGAGAGGGAGCAAACACTAAAACGGCAACGGGGTTGCCGTTTTGGTTTACCTAAACCTCAAAATCCAGCTCTTCCTCATCCCGCAGTGGAATTAGCTGCACTTTCTGCACGCGATGGTTTTCAATCTGCAGGGTTTTAAGCAGATAGTCGCCCACCTGAACCTCTTCTCCCGGCTGCGGGATGCGCTGCAAATACTCCATCAGCAGACCGGCAATGGTGTGGTATTCCCGTTTTTCATCCAGCGGTAGCGGCACGAACTGCACAAGGTCTTCCAGCGGCATGTGGCCGTTGGCCGTCCACGAGCCGTCAGCGTTTTTCTGAATGTCGTGGCGGGCATCAATCTCATCCACCTCGTTTGGCAGATTACCGGCGATGGTTTCCATTACGTCGCTGAGCGTGACCAGCCCTTCCACCGAACCAAATTCATCCACCACAAACGCGAAGTGGGTGCGCGCGTTGCGGAACTGCTCCAGCGCGGAGAGCAGCGGAAGCGCTTCCGGGAAGACCAGCGGCTGGCGTACCAGCGCGCGCAGGTTGAGCGGCTCGCCGTGCAGCTGCTGCTGGAGCAGGTCAATCACGTGTACCACCCCCAGCAGCTCCTCTTCCTCTTCACCGCCGGTGACCACCACGCGGGTGTGCTGGTTTTTATCCAGCAGGGCGCGGATCTGCTCTTCCGGTGCCGTGAGGTCAATATGCTCAATGTCATGCCGGGAGGTCATGATGCTGCTGACCGTGCGCTGATTCAGGTTAAGCACCCGCTCGATCATCAGCCGCTCCTGCGGGTTAAAGATTTGCCCGTCGCTGTGATCGGCCAGCAGGGCAGAGGATTCGGCGTCCAGCTCGGCATCCTCTTTCCTGCCGCTCAACAGGCGCATCACGGTGTCGGCCGTGCGCTGGCGCAGGGTCTGATTCGCGGAGAGAAACCGGCGGCGGTTAAATATCGCCAGCTGGTTGAGCGCTTCAATCATGACGGAGAAGCCAATGGCGGCGTACAGGTAGCCTTTCGGAATGTGGAAGCCGAAACCGTCGGCGACCAGGCTGAAGCCAATCATCAGCAAGAAGCTGAGACAGAGGATCACGATTGTCGGGTGGCTGTTCACAAAGCGGGTCAGTGCTTTGCTTGCCATCACCATCAGCGTGATGGCGATAATTACCGCGGCCATCATGACGGCGAGATGGTCCACCATCCCGACGGCGGTAATCACCGAATCCAGGGAGAAGACCGCATCAAGCACCACAATTTGCGCCACCACCGGCCAGAATCTCGCCCCGCGTCGCTGGGTCGGGTTCTCGCTGTCCTTGCCTTCGAGCCGTTCGTTAAGCTCCACCGTGGCTTTGAACAGCAGGAACAGCCCGCCGAAGAGCATGATCAGGTCGCGCGCGCTAAAGCTCAGGCCGCGAACGGAGAACAGAGGCTGAGTGAGCGTGACCATCCAGGAGATAGAGGCCAGCAGCAGTAAACGCATCACCATCGCCAGCAGCAGACCCGTCACGCGCGCGCGGTCGCGCTGGGAAGGGGGCAGTTTTTCAGCGAGGATGGCGATAAACACCAGATTATCAATACCGAGCACTAATTCGATGACGACCAACGTCACCAGCCCGGCCCAGATTGATGGATCGGCAATCCATTCCATAGTAATAGCAATACCTTCTGTTATATGACGAATGTCACACTTCGATCATGGATAAAGCTGGGGGAAAATGCAATGTCGGGCTGAGATTTCTCTTAATACGATGCGTAAAAAAGAGAGCAGTCTCAGGTGAGTGTAAATAAGCAAAATACGTATATTTTATTATTCTGAGTGCTTTTTAGGATATATCGCAGATAATGGTTTTTACTCTCTTTTTGTCAATATAAAGAAAATCCTAAAAGGTCAAAACTTTGCTCTTAATATTAATCTTAAAAACAGATATTAGGACAGTTGTCTCCTTGCCTGCTATTAGGTTAGCTGCAACAATTCTCCCAGCATCAAATGTTAAATCTTGTTGTTGCTATTATTGTTTTGGTCTTCGGAATGGTCATTCATTATCCGTTGTGTATTTCAAGCGGCTGATATATTTCCAGAAGACCTTACTCAAGAGGGTGTCTATCCATAACACATTGTTTAGTCAGTGGATTGGTAACTGAAAGCCAAGGGCGGTAGCGTGCCTGAAAGCGTGTAAATCAGCCTCGATTATTCTGTCAATAGCCAATGGATGAATAAGCTTTTTTTAGGACTGATGCCAGTTATATTTCTATTTGATTAACTGCATGCTGAAACCCAATACGTCTCAGGCTTATTTAAATTGCACAGGATAATTACTCTGCCAAAGTGATAAATAATCAATGATGAAATCCAAAATGAAATTGATGCCATTATTGGTGTCTGTGACCTTGATGAGTGGTTGCACGGTCTTTCCCGGCAGCAATATGTCAACAATGGGTAAGGATGTGATCAAGCAACAGGATGCCGATTTTGATCTCGACAAAATGGTGAATGTTTATCCACTTACGCCACGTCTGGTCGAACAATTACGTCCACGTCCGAATGTTGCCCAGCCGAATATGTCTCTGGACCAGGAAATTGCCTCCTATCAGTATCGCGTGGGGCCGGGCGACGTGATCAACGTGACCGTCTGGGACCACCCTGAACTGACCACGCCAGCGGGCCAGTACCGTAGCTCAAGCGACACCGGGAACTGGGTACAGTCAGATGGCACCATGTTCTATCCGTACATTGGTAAAGTACATGTCGCCGGGAAAACGCTTGCCGAGATCCGTAGTGATATTACCGGCCGCTTAGCGCAGTACATCGCCGACCCGCAGGTGGACGTTAATATCGCCGCATTCCGCTCGCAAAAAGCCTATATCTCCGGTCAGGTGAACAAATCCGGCCAGCAGGCCATCACCAACGTTCCGCTCACCGTTCTGGACGCCATTAACGCCGCAGGCGGCTTAACCGACGGCGCCGACTGGCGCAACGTGGTGCTGACCCACAACGGCAAAGAGCAGCGCATTTCGCTGCAGGCGCTGATGCAAAACGGCGACCTGACCCAGAACCGCCTGCTCTATCCGGGCGATATTCTCTACGTACCGCGCAACGACGATCTGAAAGTCTTCGTGATGGGTGAAGTGAAGAAACAGAGCACCCTCAAAATGGACTTCAGCGGCATGACCCTGACCGAAGCGCTGGGCAATGCTGAAGGTATCGATCTGACCACCTCTAACGCGACCGGTATCTTCGTCATCCGTCCGCTGAAGGGTGAAGGCAGCGCGAAGGGCAAGATTGCCAACATCTACCAGCTGGATATGTCCGATGCGACGTCTCTGGTGATGGCGACGGAGTTCCGTCTCCAGCCATACGATGTGGTTTACGTCACCACCGCGCCGGTTGCCCGCTGGAACCGTCTGATCAACCAGTTGCTGCCAACCATCAGTGGCGTTCGCTACATGACGGATACGGCGCGCGACATTCATACCTGGTAATCCGCGATGTTTAACAAAATTCTGGTGGTATGCGTGGGGAACATTTGCCGTTCCCCCACGGCTGAACGGCTGTTGAAACAGTACCAGCCCGAGTTAACGGTCGAGTCCGCAGGGCTGGGCGCGCTGGTGGGCAAAGGTGCCGACGAGCGCGCCGCGAGCGTGGCCCGCGATCACAACCTCTCTCTTGACGGGCATATCGCCCGCCAGGTCACCGGCCGCATGTGCCGGGAGTATGACCTGATTCTGGCAATGGAAAAACGCCATATTCATGCGCTGTGCGATATCGCTCCGGAGATGCGCGGCAAGGTGATGCTGTTTGGTCACTGGGACAACGAACGCGAAATCCCCGATCCGTATCGCAAGAGCCATGAAGCCTTCGAGGCGGTTTACACCTTACTTGACCAGTCTGCCCAACAGTGGGCGCAGGCACTGAAAGCTCAGCAGGGATAACAATGACAGAAAAAACAAGACCTTCTGCCGCCCCGACTTCGGGCAGTGATGAAATTGATATTGGTCGCCTGGTCGGCACGGTTATCGAGGCAAAGTGGTGGGTGCTTGGCATTACTGCCGTGTTTGCCGCAGCGGCCGTCGTGTATACGCTGTTCGCCACACCTATCTACAGCGCCGACGCGCTGGTGCAGATCGAGCAGAATACCGGCAACTCGCTGGTGCAGGATATCGGCTCCGCGCTGGCGAACAAACCGCCAGCATCCGACGCTGAAATTCAGCTGATCCAGTCGCGTCTGGTGCTGGGTAAAACGGTTCACGACCTCGGACTCGACATCTCCGTCACCAAAAATACGTTCCCGATCTTCGGTGCCGGCTGGGACCGTCTGATGGGGCGCAGCAATGACACCGTAAAGGTCACTGACTTTGTGCTGCCGAAAGGGGCGGGGGATCAAACCTTTACCCTGACGGTGCTGGGCCCGAAACAGTATCAGCTGACCAGCGATGCGGGCTTTAGCGCACGCGGCGAAGTGGGGCAGATGCTGAACAAAGACGGCGTTAGCATGATGGTTAGCGCGATCCACGCCCAGGAGGGCGGTGAATTCACCGTCACCAAATTCTCCACGCTGGGGATGATCAACAATCTGCAGAACAACCTGACCGTCACCGAAAACGGTAAGGACACCGGCGTGCTGAGCATGACCTTTACCGGTGAAGATAAGGATCAAATTCGCGACATCCTGAACAGCATTACCCGCAACTACCTTGAGCAGAACGTCGAGCGCAAGTCGGCGGAAGCGGCGAAAAGCCTGGCGTTCCTCGCTAAACAGCTCCCGGAAGTGCGTGCCCGTCTGGATGATGCCGAGAACAAGCTGAATGCCTACCGTCAGGATAAAGACTCCGTCGACCTGCCGCTGGAGGCGAAATCGGTTCTCGACTCGATGGTAAATATTGATGCGCAACTCAACGAGCTGACCTTCAAAGAGGCAGAGATTTCCAAGCTATACACCAAACGCCACCCGGCCTACCGCACGCTGCTGGAGAAGCGCCGCACTCTCGAAGAAGAGAAGGCGAAGCTGAACGACCGCGTGACCGCGATGCCGAAAACGCAGCAGGAGATTGTGCGCCTGACCCGCGACGTGGAGTCCGGACAGCAGGTTTACATGCAGCTGCTGAACAAACAGCAGGAGCTGAAAATCACCGAGGCCAGCACAGTGGGCGACGTGCGCATCGTCGACCCGGCCATTACCCAGCCTGGCGTGCTGAAGCCGAAGAAAGCGCTGATTATTCTCGGCAGCATCATTCTTGGCCTGATGCTCTCTATCGTTGGCGTCCTGCTGCGCTCGTTGTTCAACCGCGGTATCGAAAGCCCGCAGGCGCTGGAAGAGAGTGGTATCAACGTCTATGCCAGCATTCCGCTGTCTGAGTGGCAAAAATCCCGTGACAGCGTCAAGACCATCAAGGGCGTTAAGCGTTACAAACAGAGCCAGCTGCTGGCCGTGGGTAACCCAACCGACCTGGCGATTGAAGCGATCCGCAGCCTGCGTACCAGTCTGCACTTCGCCATGATGCAGGCTAAAAACAACGTCCTGATGTTAACCGGCGTCAGCCCGTCAATCGGTAAGACCTTTGTCTGTGCCAACCTGGCGGCCGTGGTGAGCCAGACCAACAAGCGCGTGCTGCTGATCGACTGCGATATGCGTAAGGGTTATACCCACGAACTGCTGGGCACCAACAACGTGAACGGTCTGTCGGAAATCCTGCTGGGTCAGGGAGAGATTAGCCAGAGCGCCAAGCCGACCTCGATTCCGAGATTCGACCTGATCCCGCGTGGTCAGGTGCCGCCGAACCCGTCTGAACTGCTGATGAGCGAACGCTTCACCCAGCTGATTGAGTGGGCGAGCAAAAACTATGACCTGGTGCTGATCGATACGCCGCCAATTCTGGCCGTGACCGATGCCGCCGTGGTTGGCCGTCATGCGGGTACCACGCTGATGGTGGCGCGCTATGCGGTGAATACCCTGAAGGAAGTGGAAACCAGCCTGAGCCGCTTCGAGCAGAACGGCATTGAGGTGAAAGGGGTCATCCTGAACTCCATCTTCCGTCGTGCGACCGGGTACCAGGATTACGGTTATTACGAGTACGAATACAAGTCTGACAGCAAATAACAAAACACCCCCCCTCACCCTAACCCTCTCCCCACAGGGGAGAGGGAAATGTCCGGTGCCGCCTTTCACCCTCTCCCCACAGGGGAGAGGGCCGGGGTGAGGGGTAGGAGGAAAAGATGACCACACAACGCCCTTTAGTTTCTATCTATATGCCGACATGGAACCGTCAGCAGCTGGCGATCCGCGCTATTAAGTCGGTCTTACGTCAGGATTACGATAACTGGGAACTGATCATCGTGGATGACTGTTCTTCCTCGTATGAACAGCTGCAAAAATTTGTCACCGAACTCAACGATCCGCGCGTGATGTATACCCATAACCCGATTAACTCCGGGGCGTGCGCGGTGCGTAATCAGGCGATTATGCAGGCCAAAGGGCAGTATCTGACCGGCATCGACGATGACGACGAATGGACGCCGAACCGCCTGTCCGTCTTCCTTTCGCATAAAGAGCAGCTGGTCACGCACGCTTTTCTGTATGCCAACGACTATGTCTGCCAGGGCGAGGTTTACTCGCAGCCCGCGAGCCTGCCGCTGTACCCGAAATCACCGTACTCTCGTCGCCTGTTCTACAAGCGCAACATTATCGGTAATCAGGTCTTTACCTGGGCCTGGCGCTTTAAGGAGTGCCTGTTCGATACCGAACTGAAGGCCGCGCAGGATTACGACATCTTCTTGCGGATGGTGGTGGAGTACGGCGAGCCGTGGAAAGTGGAAGAGGCCACGCAGATCCTGCACATCAACCACGGGGAGATGCAGATCACCTCCTCACCGAAGAAGTTTTCAGGCTATTTCCATTTTTACCGCAAGCACAAGGACAAGTTTGACCGTGCCAGCCGCAAGTATCAGCTCTTTACCCTGTATCAGATCCGCAATAAGCGCATGAACTGGCGCACGCTGCTGACGCTGCTGTCGGTGCGTAACGGCAAGCGCCTGGCTGACGGGCTTCGGGGGAAATAATGTTTCTGGAAGATTGCCGCGCAAACAGCTGGAGCCTGCGCCCGTGCTGCATGGTTCTGGCGTACCGCATCGCGCACTTTTGCTCGGTGTGGCGCAAGAAAAACGTTCTGAACAATATCTGGGCGGCACCGATTCTGGTGCTGTACCGCATCATCACCGAATGCTTTTTTGGCTATGAAATCCAGGCCGCTGCCACCATTGGCCGCCGCTTTACCATCCACCACGGCTATGCGGTGGTGATCAACAAGTTCGTGGTTGCGGGCGATGATTTCACCATTCGCCACGGGGTGACGATCGGCAACCGCGGGCCGGACAGCCTGGCCTGCCCGGTGATCGGCAATAACGTCGAGCTGGGGGCGAACGTGGTGATGATTGGCGACATTACGATTGGTAACAACGTGACGATCGGGGCGGGCAGCGTGGTGCTGGACAGCATTCCGGATAACGCGCTGGTGGTGGGAGAGAAAGCCCGCGTGAAGGTGATTAAATGAACATTCTGCAATTTAACGTACGCCTCGCAGAAGGCGGAGCGGCAGGCGTGGCGCTGGATCTGCACCAGCGTGCCCTGCAAAAAGGACTTCAGTCCCGGTTTATTTACGGCTACGGCAAAGGCGGCAAGAAAAGCGTCAGCCATGATAACTTCCCGCAGGTGCACAAGCACACGCCGCGTCTGACCTCTGTTGCCAACATTGCGCTGTTCCGCCTGTTTAACCGCGATCTGTTTGGCAACCTGAACAGTCTTTATCGCACCGTGACCCGCACTACCGGCCCGGTTGTGCTGCATTTTCACGTGCTGCACAGCTACTGGCTGAATCTGGAAGAGGTGGTGGCGTTTTGTCAGAAGGTGCAGGCCCACAAGCTCGACACCCGCTTCGTCTGGACACTGCACGATCACTGGAGCGTAACCGGACGCTGCGCGTTTACCGACGGCTGCGAAGGCTGGAAAGATAGCTGCCAGAAATGCCCGACGTTGAGCAACTATCCGCCGGTGAAGGTGGATCGCGCGCATCAGCTGGTAGACGGAAAGCGTCAGTTGTTCCGCGACATGCTTTCGCTCGGCTGCACGTTTATCTCCCCGAGCCAGCACGTGGCCGACGCCTTCAACAGCCTGTATGGGGCAGGGCGCTGTCAGATTATCAACAACGGTATCGACGTGGCGACGGAAGCCATCCTGGCCGAGCTGACGCCGGTGGCGGAAACCGCGGGCAAACCGAAAATTGCCATCGTTGCGCACGATCTGCGCTACGACGGCAAAACCAACCAGCAGCTGGTGCGCGACATGATGGCGCTCGGCGACAAAATTGAACTGCATACCTTTGGCAAATTCTCGCCGTTCGAAGGCGCTAACGTGGTGAATCACGGGTTTGAAACCGACAAGCGCAAGCTGATGAGCGCCCTGAATGGTATGGACGCGCTGGTGTTCAGCTCCCGCGTGGATAACTACCCGCTGATCCTCTGCGAGGCGCTCTCCATCGGCGTGCCGGTGATTGCCACCCACAGCGATGCAGCGCGCGAAGTGCTGGAAAAATCCGGCGGAAAAACCTTCGCCGGGCACGAGGTCCTGCCTCTGGTGCAGCTGCCGAAGGCGCAGATCGCCGAGGCCGTTTTTGGCACTGACCTGGAATCGTTCCGCAACCGCAGCCGCAAGGCCTACAGTGGACAACAGATGCTGGAGGAGTATGTCTCGTTCTATCAGAATCTGTAGTTATCTGCTGCTGCCGCTGATCTACCTGCTGGTTAACGTTAAAATTGCCCAGCTCGGCGAAAGCTTCCCGATAACCATCGTAACTTTTTTGCCCGTTCTGCTTCTGCTGTATGTCGATAAAATCAACCTGAAGAAGCTGATGATTGCCCTGGGGCTGGGCACGGGCCTGACGCTGTTTAACTACATCTTTGGCCAGTCGCTGGATGCCAGTAAATACGTCACTTCAACCATGCTGTTTGTTTATATCGTTATTATTATTGGCATGGTCTGGAGTATTCGCTTCAAAACTATTTCACCGCACAATTATCGGAAAATCCTCAGGTTCTTTTATATTGCCGTTGCGTTAATTGTTGTGCTTGCGGCAATGGAGATGGCGCAAATTATTCTCACGGGCGGCAGCAGCCTGATGGAGATAATTTCGAAATATCTCATTTACAGTAACAGCTATGTACTGAACTTCATTAAGTTTGGAGGGAAGCGTACAACGGCGCTCTATTTTGAACCGGCGTTTTTCGCTCTGGCGTTAATCTCAATTTGGCTCAGCATCAAACAGTTTGGTATCAAAACGCCTAAGACCGATGCTATGATTCTTGCAGGAATCGTTCTGTCTGGATCGTTCTCAGGGGTAATGACATTTATCCTGTTTTACCTGCTGGAGTGGGCGTTCCAGTACCTGAACAAAGATGCGATTAAGAAAAAACTGCCGCTGGCGATAATCTCTCTGACGGTATTTTTAGTGGGCGTCATATTCGCGTTTCCGTACATTTCAGAACGTCTGGGTGATTTGGGAACGGAAGGGTCATCGTCCTATTATCGCATCATTGGTCCGCTGGTGATGGTGGGTTATTCCTTAACCCATATCGATGGTGTAGTAAGATTCGGCTCACTTTACGAATATGTTGCATCATTCGGAATCTTTAACGGTGCGGATGTCGGTAAAACCATAGACAATGGTCTGTATCTGTTAATTATTTATTTTTCGTGGTTCGCCGTACTGTTGACGCTGTGGTATCTGTTTAAAGTTTTCAAAATGATGATCAACGCGTTTGGTGATAACCAGAACTTTCGCGTGCAGCTTTATCTTTTTACGCCGGTGTCGCTGTTTTTTACCGGGTCAATATTTAGCCCGGAATATGCTTTCTTGATTGTCTGTCCGTTTATTTTGCGTAAGGCGCTTAATATTACGAACGTATGACGAAATGAGGTGATTTATGTTTCTTAGCGTCATTACTGTCGCTTTTCGTAATTACGAAGGGGTGGTAAAAACCTGGCGCTCGCTGCGCAACCTGGCGCGCGATCCAAGCCTCACCTTTGAGTGGATCGTGGTCGACGGCGGCTCGAACGATGGCACGGCGGAGTTTCTGGAAAAACTCAACGGTGAGTTCAACTTACGCTACATCAGCGAGAAAGATAAAGGCATCTACGATGCGATGAACAAGGGCATTGATATGGCCCAGGGCCGTTATGCCATCTTCCTCAACTCCGGCGATATTTTCCACGACGATGTGGCGCTGTTTGCCCGTCAGCTGGCGCGCCAGAAAGAGGATGCCATGTATATTGGCGATGCGCTGCTCGATTTTGGCGACGGGCATAAAGTCTGCCGCAGCGCCAAGCCAGGCTGGTATATCTACCATAGCCTGCCGGCCAGCCATCAGGCCATTTTCTTCCCGGTAAACGGTCTGAAAAAACAGCCTTACGATTTGCAGTACAAGGTGTCATCCGATTATGCGCTGGCCGCCAGCCTGTATAAATCAGGTTACCCGTTCCGTCGAATTAAAGGGCTGGTGTCTGAATTTTCGATGGGCGGCGTGTCAACGTCTAATAATCTTGAATTATGCCAGGATGCAAAAAAGGTGCAGCGTCAAATATTACGCGTGCCGGGATTCTGGGCGGAATTGTCTTATTTATTACGCCTGCGTACGACAGGTAAAACGAAAACCTTATATAACAAAGCCTGAATATAAGGAAACGCAATGCAGGATTTAAAAGGTTTCTCCGTACCGAAAGGTTTTCGGGGCGGGAACGGTATTAAGGTACAGCTGTGGTGGGCGGTTCAGGCAACCTTATTTGCCTGGTCGCCGCAAATACTGTACCGCTGGCGAGCCTTTTTATTGCGCCTGTTTGGCGCAAAAATCGGAAAAAACGTAGTTATTCGACCTTCGGTAAAGATTACCTACCCCTGGAAATTAACCCTCGGGGATTACGCCTGGGTAGGGGATGACGCGGTGTTATATACCCTGGGCGAGATTACGATTGGCGCAAATTCGGTGGTTTCACAGAAGTGTTATTTGTGCACCGGCAGCCACGACTTTATGAGCCCGCATTTTGATATTACCGCTTCGCCTATTGTGATCGGTGAAAAGTGCTGGCTGGCAACGGATGTTTTTGTTGCACCAGGTATTTCTGTTGGCGATGGCACGGTAGTCGGTGCCCGCAGCAGCGTTTTTAAATCGCTACCGGCAAATAAAGTTTGCCGTGGCAACCCCGCAGTGGTGATACGCGAACGCGTTGAAACTGATTAAATTCATAAGTAGAGGAATATAAACATGTCTAAAGTCGCTCTCATCACCGGCGTTACCGGGCAGGATGGTTCTTACCTGGCAGAACTGCTGCTGGAGAAAGGGTATGAAGTGCACGGTATTAAGCGTCGTGCGTCTTCTTTCAACACCGAACGTGTGGATCACATCTATCAGGATCCTCACGCGGCGAACCCGAAATTCCACCTGCACTACGGCGACCTGACCGATACCTCCAACCTGACCCGTATCTTGCAGGAAGTACAGCCGGATGAAGTGTACAACCTGGGGGCGATGAGCCACGTTGCGGTCTCCTTCGAGTCCCCGGAATACACCGCTGACGTTGACGCCATGGGTACCCTGCGTCTGCTGGAGGCGATTCGCTTCCTCGGTCTTGAGAAGAAAACTCGCTTCTACCAGGCATCTACCTCCGAGCTGTACGGCCTGGTGCAGGAAATTCCACAGAAAGAGACCACGCCGTTCTACCCGCGCTCTCCGTATGCGGTAGCAAAACTGTACGCCTACTGGATCACCGTGAACTACCGTGAATCCTACGGTATGTACGCCTGTAACGGCATTCTGTTCAACCACGAATCCCCGCGCCGCGGCGAAACCTTCGTGACCCGTAAAATCACCCGCGCGATCGCCAACATTGCTCAGGGTCTGGAATCTTGCCTGCACCTCGGCAACATGGACTCCCTGCGTGACTGGGGCCATGCCAAAGACTACGTGAAAATGCAGTGGATGATGCTGCAGCAGGAACAGCCAGAAGACTTCGTTATCGCGACCGGCGTGCAGTACTCCGTGCGTCAGTTCGTTGAGATGGCTGCGGCGCAGCTGGGCATCAAGCTGCGCTTCGAAGGCACCGGCGTGGAAGAGAAGGGTATCGTTGTGTCCGTGACCGGCCACGACGCGCCGGGCGTGAAGCCAGGCGACGTAATTGTGCAGGTTGACCCGCGCTACTTCCGTCCTGCTGAAGTAGAAACCCTGCTGGGCGACCCAACCAAAGCGCACGAGAAGCTGGGCTGGAAACCAGAAACCACTCTGCAGGAGATGGTTTCCGAGATGGTGGCCAAAGATCTTGAAGCAGCGAAAAAACACTCCCTGCTCAAGTCTCATGGCTACGAGGTTGCCATCGCGCTGGAGTCCTGAGAATGACAAAACAACGTATTTTTGTCGCCGGTCATCGCGGAATGGTGGGTTCCGCGATTGTCCGCCAGCTGGAACAGCGCGGTGACGTAGAGGTAATTGTCCGCACCCGTGACGAGCTGAACCTGCTCGACAGCCGTGCGGTACAGGACTTCTTTGCCAACGAACGCATTGACCAGGTGTATCTGGCGGCGGCGAAGGTGGGCGGCATTGTCGCTAACAACACCTATCCGGCGGATTTCATCTACGAGAACATGATGATTGAGAGCAACATCATTCACGCGGCGCATCTGCACAACGTGAACAAGCTGCTGTTCCTCGGTTCATCCTGTATCTACCCGAAGATGGCGAAGCAGCCGATCGCCGAAAGCGAGCTGCTGCAGGGCACGCTGGAAGCGACTAACGAGCCGTATGCGATTGCCAAAATTGCCGGGATCAAGCTGTGTGAATCCTACAACCGTCAGTATAACCGCGACTATCGCTCGGTGATGCCGACTAACCTGTACGGACCGCACGACAACTTCCACCCGAGCAACTCGCACGTGATCCCGGCGCTGCTGCGTCGCTTCCACGAGGCGACTGCCGAAAACGCCCCGGACGTGGTGGTGTGGGGCAGCGGAACGCCAATGCGCGAGTTCCTGCACGTGGACGACATGGCGGCTGCCAGCATTCACGTGATGGAGCTGGATCGCGAGGTGTGGCAGGAAAACACCGAGCCGATGCTGTCGCACATTAACGTGGGTACCGGCGTGGACTGCACCATTCGCGAGCTGGCGCAGACCATCGCGCAGGTGGTGGGCTACAAGGGCCGCGTGGTGTTTGACGCGACCAAACCGGACGGCACGCCGCGCAAGCTGCTGGACGTGACCCGTCTGCATCAGCTGGGCTGGTATCACGAGGTCTCACTGGAGCAGGGGCTGGCCAGCACCTACCAGTGGTTCCTGGAAAACCAGCACCGCTTCCGGGGGTAATGATGTTTTTAAGTCAGGAAGATTTTGCCACGGTAGTGCGTTCCACTCCGCTCATCTCGATTGATTTGATCGTGGAGAACGAACGCGGCGAGTTCTTGCTGGGGAAACGAACCAATCGTCCTGCACAGGGCTTCTGGTTCGTGCCCGGCGGGCGCGTGCAGAAGGATGAGACGCTGGTTGATGCGTTTGAGCGTCTCACTCTGGCGGAGCTGGGCCTGCAGCTGCCGATGGCAGCGGGCCAGTTTTACGGGGTCTGGCAGCACTTCTATGACGATAACTTTTCGGGCACCGGGTTCTCCACGCACTACATCGTGCTGGGGTTCCGCCTGAAGGTGAGTGAGGCAGACCTGCGTCTGCCTGATTCTCAGCATGACGATTACCGCTGGCTAACGTCAGAGGCGCTGCTGGCAAGCGACAACGTCCATGACAACAGTCGGGCGTACTTCCTCGCGGAACGTCAGGCCGAGGTGCCAGGACTATGAAAATCCTCGTCTACGGAATTAACTACTCGCCGGAATTAACCGGTATCGGGAAATACACGGGCGAGATGGTGGAGTGGATGGCGAGCCAGGGACATGACGTGCGGGTGATTACTGCCCCGCCGTATTACCCGGAGTGGAAGGTAGGCGAACGCTATTCCAGCTGGCGCTATCGCCGTGAAGAGGGGGCCGCGACCGTCTGGCGCTGCCCGCTCTACGTGCCGAAACAGCCCTCGACGCTGAAACGTTTAATTCATCTGGGCAGCTTTGCCCTCAGCAGTTTCTTCCCGCTGATGGCGCAGCGTCGCTGGAAGCCGGATCGCATTATCGGCGTGGTGCCGACGCTGTTCTGCACGCCGGGCATGCGCCTGCTGGGAAAACTCTCCGGCGCGCGCACCCTGCTGCACATTCAGGATTATGAAGTGGACGCCATGCTCGGTCTGGGGATGGCCGGGAAAGGCAAGGGCGGCAAGGTGGCGAAGCTCGCCAGCGCCTTTGAGCGCAGTGGCCTGCATAACGTGGATTACGTCTCAACGATCTCGCGCTCGATGATGAACAAAGCGCAGGAGAAGGGCGTCCCGGCGGAGAAGGTTATCTTCTTCCCGAACTGGTCCGAAGTGGCGCGTTTTCGCGACGTGACGGAGCAAGAGGCTCAGGCGCTGCGCGCCCGGCTCGGTTTGCCTGAAGACCAAAAAATCATTCTTTACTCAGGCAACATCGGCGAAAAGCAGGGGCTGGAGAGCGTGATTGAAGCGGCCCAGCTGCTGATCGAACAGCCGTGGACGTTTGTGATTGTCGGACAGGGCGGGGGAAAAGCGCGGCTGGAGAAGATGGCCAGTGAACGCGGCCTGACCAACGTGAAGTTTTTCCCGCTGCAATCGTACGATGCGCTGCCCGCGCTGCTGAAAATGGCGGATTGCCATCTGGTCGTGCAAAAACGCGGCGCGGCGGATGCGGTGCTGCCGTCCAAGCTGACCAACATTCTGGCAGTGGGCGGTAACGCGGTGATTACGGCCGAAGCCGAAACTGAATTAGGCCAGCTGTGTGGCAGCTATCCGGGGATTGCCGTGTGCGTGGAGCCGGAATCCGTTCCCGCGCTGGTCACCGGCATTGAACAGGCACTCGCCATGCCAAAAGTGAACACGGTGGCACGTGAATATGCCGAACGCACGCTCGAGAAAGAGAACGTGCTGAGCCAATTTATTGCAGATATACGGGGATAAATCATGAGTCAAACCACTTTGTATCCGGTTGTGATGGCTGGTGGCTCTGGTAGCCGGTTGTGGCCGCTGTCCCGCGTGCTCTATCCAAAACAGTTCCTCTGCCTGAAAGGGGATCTCACCATGCTGCAGACGACGGTAAACCGTCTGCACGGCGTGGAGTGTGAAAGCCCGGTGGTGATTTGTAACGAACAGCACCGCTTTATCGTTGCCGAGCAGCTGCGCCAGCTGAACAAGCTCACGGAAAACATCATCCTGGAGCCTGCCGGACGTAATACCGCGCCCGCGATCGCCCTGGCGGCGCTGGCGGCAAAACGCAGCAGCCCTGACTGTGACCCGCTGATGCTGGTCCTGGCGGCAGATCACGTTATCCAGCAGGAAGACGCATTCCGCGACGCGGTGCGTGCCGCGATCCCTTACGCCGAGAGCGGCAAGCTGGTGACCTTCGGCATCGTGCCGGATCTGCCGGAAACCGGCTACGGTTACATCCGTCGCGGCAGCGTAACGCCGGGCGAAGGCGACAGCGTGGCGTTTGACGTGGCGCAGTTTGTCGAAAAACCGAATCTCGAAACCGCGCAGGCCTATGTCGCCAGCGGTGAATATTACTGGAACAGCGGGATGTTCCTGTTCCGCGCCGGACGCTATCTCGAAGAACTGCGCAAATATCGCCCGGATATTCTGAACGCCTGCGAAAAAGCGATGGCGGTGGTAGACCCGGATCTCGACTTTATCCGCGTGGATGAAGAGGCGTTCCTCGCCTGCCCGGAAGAGTCTATCGACTACGCCGTTATGGAACGCACGGCTGACGCGGTGGTGGTACCGATGGATGCAGGCTGGAGCGACGTTGGCTCCTGGTCCTCCCTGTGGGAGATCAGCGCCCATACCCCGGAGGGTAACGTCCATCACGGCGATGTGATTAGCCACAAAACCGAAAACAGCTACGTTTACGCCGAGTCTGGCCTCGTCACCACCGTCGGGGTGAAGGATCTGGTGGTTGTCCAGACCAAAGACGCGGTGCTGATTGCCGACCGCAACGCCGTGCAGGACGTTAAAAAAGTGGTTGAGAAGATCAAGGCCGATGGCCGTCACGAACACCACATTCACCGTGAAGTGTACCGTCCGTGGGGCAAATATGACTCCATCGACGCGGGCGACCGCTATCAGGTGAAGCGCATCACCGTGAAGCCGGGCGAGGGGCTGTCGGTGCAGATGCACCATCACCGCGCTGAACACTGGGTGGTGGTGGCGGGTACGGCCAAAGTGACCATCGACGGCGAAGTGAAGCTGCTGGGTGAAAACGAGTCCATTTATATTCCGCTGGGCGCAACGCACTGTCTGGAAAACCCGGGAAAAATTCCTCTCGACTTAATTGAGGTGCGCTCCGGCTCGTATCTGGAAGAGGACGATATTGTGCGCTTCCAGGATCGCTACGGGCGCGTGTAGCACGCGGCATCATGCCCGGCGGCGCTGCGCCTGCCGGGCCTACGAATGAAAAAAATAAATTTGGCCATTAAGTGGTCAGGGCCAACTGTTGCCTGAAAAAGGGGTCATCATGGAAAAATTAACCTGTTTTAAAGCCTACGATATTCGCGGCAAGCTGGGCGAAGAGCTGAACGAAGACATCGCGTGGCGCATCGGCCGCGCGTACGGCGAATATTTAAAACCTAAGACCATCGTGCTGGGCGGCGACGTGCGTCTGACCAGTGAATCCCTGAAGCTGGCGCTGGCAAAAGGGCTGCAGGACGCGGGCGTGGACGTGCTGGACATCGGCCTGTCCGGTACCGAAGAGATCTATTTTGCCACCTTCCACCTCGGCGTGGACGGCGGTATCGAAGTGACGGCCAGCCACAACCCGATGGACTACAACGGCATGAAGCTGGTGCGCAAGGGCGCGCGCCCGATTAGCGGCGACACCGGCCTGCGCGACGTGCAGCGCCTCGCGGAAGCCAACGACTTCCCGCCGGTGAACGACGCGAAGCGCGGCAGCTACAAGCAGATTAACCTGCAGAAAAAGTACATCGACCACCTGCTGGGCTACATCAACGTGGCGAACCTCAAGCCGCTGAAGCTGGTCATCAACTCCGGCAACGGCGCGGCCGGCCCGGTTGTCGATGCGCTGGAAGCCCGCTTTAAGGCGCTGAACGTGCCGGTGACCTTCGTCAAGGTACACAACACGCCGGACGGTAACTTCCCGAACGGTATTCCTAACCCGCTGCTGCCGGAGTGCCGCGACGACACCCGCAACGCGGTGATTGAGCACGGTGCCGATATGGGCATCGCCTTCGACGGCGACTTCGACCGCTGCTTCCTGTTCGACGAGAAAGGGCAGTTTATCGAAGGCTACTACATCGTTGGCCTGCTGGCGGAAGCGTTCCTGGAGAAAAACCCGGGCGCGAAGATCATTCACGATCCGCGTCTTTCCTGGAACACCGTCGACGTGGTGAAGGCCGCGGGCGGCGAGCCGGTGATGTCTAAAACCGGCCATGCCTTCATCAAAGAGCGCATGCGCGAAGAAGACGCCATCTACGGCGGCGAGATGAGCGCGCACCACTATTTCCGTGATTTTGCCTACTGCGACAGCGGGATGATCCCGTGGCTGCTGGTGACCGAACTCCTGTGCCTGAAGGGGCAGAGCCTGGGCGAGCTGGTGCGCGACCGCATGGTTGCCTTCCCGGCGAGCGGGGAGATCAACAGCAAGCTGGCGCAGCCGGCCGAGGCGATTGCCCGCGTTGAACAGCACTTTGCCATTCACGCGCTGGAGATTGACCGTACGGACGGCATCAGCATGGCGTTCCCGCAGTGGCGCTTTAACCTGCGTTCGTCCAACACCGAGCCGGTGGTTCGCCTGAACGTGGAATCCCGCGCTGATACGGCGCTGATGGAAGCCCGAACGAAGGACATTCTGGCGCTGTTGAATCAGTAACAATTGCCCCTCCCGGCGGGAGGGGGAACCGAATACAGGAACAACGATGACGAATCTAAAAAAACGCGAACGAGCGAGAACGAATGCATCGTTAATCTCTATGGTGCAGCGTTTTTCTGATATCACCATCATGGTCGGTGGATTGTGGGCGGTGTGTCGGATCAGCGGGCTGCCGTTCTTATATATGCATCTTCTGATGGCCCTGATTGCGCTGGTTGTGTTTCAGATGATCGGCGGAATGACCGATTTCTACCGCTCGTGGCGCGGCGTGAAAATGACCACCGAACTGATGCTGCTGCTGCAGAACTGGACCCTGAGCCTGATTTTCAGCGCCGGTCTGGTGGCGTTCAGCCATGATTTTGACAACCGCTTCGTGACCTATCTCTGCTGGTACCTGTTAACCAGCGTCGGCATGGTGGTGTGCCGTTCCCTGATCCGCTTTGGCGCGGGCTGGCTGCGTAACCGCGGCTATAACCGTCGCTTCGTGGCGGTGGCAGGCGATCTGCCGGTGGGGAGGGTGTTGCTCGACAGCTTCCGCAAAGAGCCGTGGTTAGGCTTTGAAGTGGTGGGGATTTATCACGACGCGAAGCCGGGTGGCGTGCCGTCTGACTGGGCGGGCAATTACGACCAGCTGATTGAAGACGCGAAAGCGGGCAAAATTCACAACGTTTATATTGCCATGCAGATGAAAGACGAAACCCGCATCAAGCAGCTGATGCGCGAGCTGGCGGACACGACCTGCTCGGTGATCCTGATCCCGGACGTGTTTACCTTCAACATTCTGCATTCCCGCATTGAAGAGGTGAACGGCGTGCCGGTGGTACCGCTGTACGACACGCCGCTGTCGGGTATCAACCGCGTGCTCAAGCGCGTGGAAGATATCGTACTCTCTTCCCTGATTTTACTGCTCATTTCCCCGGTGCTGTGCTGCATCGCCCTGGCGGTGAAGCTGAGCTCTCCCGGCCCGGTTATCTTCCGTCAGACCCGCTACGGCATGGACGGTAAACCAATCATGGTGTGGAAATTCCGCTCCATGAAGGTGATGGAGAACGACAAGGTGGTGACCCAGGCGACGCAGAACGATCCGCGCGTCACCCGCGTGGGTAACTTCCTGCGCCGCACTTCGCTTGACGAGCTGCCGCAGTTCATCAACGTCTTTACCGGCGGCATGTCGATTGTTGGTCCGCGTCCGCACGCGGTGGCGCATAACGAGCAGTACCGTTCGCTGATTGAGGGCTACATGCTGCGCCATAAGGTGAAGCCGGGCATCACCGGCTGGGCGCAGATCAACGGCTGGCGCGGCGAGACCGACACGCTGGAAAAAATGGAAAAACGCATCGAGTTCGATCTGGAGTACATCCGCGAGTGGAGCCTCTGGTTCGATATCAAGATTGTTTTTCTGACCATCTTCAAAGGCTTCGTGAACAAAGCGGCGTACTAAGATGAGCTTACGTGAAAAAACCATCAGCGGCGCCAAGTGGTCAGCGATGGCGACCATCGTCATCATTGGCCTCGGCCTGGTGCAGATGACGGTGCTGGCGCGCATTATCGATAACCACCAGTTCGGCCTGCTGACCGTCTCGCTGGTGATTATCGCGCTGGCCGACACGCTGTCTGACTTCGGTATCGCCAACTCCATTATCCAGCGTAAAGAAATTAGCCATCTTGAGCTGACCACGCTCTACTGGCTGAACGTGGGGCTGGGGATTTTCGTGTTCGTGCTGGTGTTCCTCCTGAGCGACACCATCGCCAGCGTGCTGCACAACCCGGACCTCGCTCCGCTGATGCGTACGTTGTCCTTTGCATTCGTGGTTATCCCGCACGGGCAGCAGTTCCGCGCGCTGATGCAGAAAGAGCTGGAGTTCAACAAGATCGGCATGATTGAAACCAGTGCCGTACTGGCGGGCTTTACCTTTACCGTGGTGAGTGCCCATTTCTGGCCGCTGGCGATGACCGCCATCCTCGGTTACCTGGTTAACTCTGCCGTGCGTACGCTGCTGTTCGGCTACTTTGGCCGCAAGATTTATCGTCCGGGGCTGCACTTCTCTCTCGCGTCCGTCTCGTCCAACCTGCGCTTTGGCGCGTGGCTGACGGCGGACAGCATTATTAACTATGTGAATACCAACCTCTCGACGCTGGTGCTGGCGCGCATCCTGGGCGCGAGCGTGGCGGGGGGCTACAACCTGGCCTATAACGTTGCGGTTGTTCCTCCTATGAAGCTGAACCCCATTATCACTCGCGTGCTGTTCCCGGCGTTCGCCAAGATTCAGGACGACACCGAGAAGCTGCGCGTCAACTTCTACAAGCTGCTTTCCGTGGTGGGGATTATCAACTTCCCGGTGCTGCTGGGGCTGATGGTGGTTTCCAGTAACTTCGTGCCGCTGGTGTTTGGCGAGAAGTGGAACGGCATTATCCCGATCCTGCAGCTGCTTTGCGTGGTGGGGCTGCTGCGCTCCGTGGGCAATCCGATTGGTTCTCTGCTGATGGCGAAGGCGCGCGTGGATATCAGCTTTAAGTTCAACGTGTTCAAAACTTTCCTGTTTATTCCGGCGATTATCGTCGGCGGGCATATGGCGGGCGCCATCGGCGTCACGCTGGGCTTCCTGCTGGTGCAGATCGTCAATACCGTTCTGAGCTACTTCATCATGATCAAACCGGTGCTGGGCTCCAGCTACCGTCAGTACATCCTGAGCCTGTGGCTGCCGTTCTATCTCTCATTGCCGACCCTGGCGGTGAGCTACGGTCTGGGCATTATCCTCAGCGGGCATCTGCCGCTCGCCGCGCTGCTGGCGGTGCAGGTTGCCGCGGGCGCGCTGGCCTTTGGCGTGATGATTGTGCTGTCGCGCAACGCGCTGGTGGTAGAGATGAAGCGCCAGTTTTGCCGTAACGAAAAAATGAAAACGCTGCTTCGCGCAGGCTAGTTCTTTAAGAGGCCATTATGAAATTATTAATTCTTGGCAACCATACCTGCGGCAACCGTGGCGACAGCGCCATCCTGCGCGGTTTACTGGATGCAATTAACACCCTTAAGCCTGAGACCGAAGTGGACGTGATGAGCCGTTATCCGGTCAGCTCATCCTGGTTACTGAACCGCCCGGTGATGGGCGACCCGCTCTACAGCCAGATGAAACAGCACAACAACGCCGCGGGCGTGATGGGGCGCGTGAAGAAAGTGCTGCGCCGTCGCTACCAGCATCAGGTGCTGCTTTCCCGGGTGACCGATACCGGTAAACTGCGCAACATTGCTATCGCGCAGGGCTTTACGGACTTCGTACGTCTGCTTTCCGGCTATGACGCCATTATTCAGGTCGGCGGCTCGTTCTTCGTCGATCTCTACGGCGTGCCGCAGTTTGAGCATGCGCTGTGCGCGTTCATGGCGAAAAAGCCGCTGTTTATGATCGGCCACAGCGTCGGGCCGTTCCAGGATCCGCAGTTTAACCAGCTCGCAAATTATGTGTTTGGCCACTGCGACGCGCTGATCCTGCGCGAATCGGTCAGCCTCGACATGATGAAGCGTAGCGAAATTGACACCTCTAAAGTAGAACACGGCGTGGATACCGCCTGGCTGGTGGATCACCAGGACGATAACTTCCAGCCGAGCTACGCGGTGCAGCACTGGCTCGACGTGACGGCGAAACAAAAAACCGTTGCGATTACCCTGCGTGAACTCGCCCCGTTCGATAAGCGTCTTGGCACCACCCAGGCAGCCTATGAGAAAGCGTTCGCCGACGTAGTGAACCGCGTACTGGACAGCGGTTATCAGGTGCTGGCGCTCTCAACCTGTACCGGTATCGACAGCTACAACAAAGATGACCGCATGGTGGCGCTGAACCTGCGCAACCTGGTGAACGACCCGTCCCGCTATCACGTGGTGATGGACGAGCTGAACGACCTGGAGATGGGCAAACTGCTCGCAGCCTGCGACCTGACGGTGGGTACCCGACTGCACTCGGCGATTATCTCCATGAACTTTGGCACGCCGGCCATCGCCATTAACTATGAGCACAAGTCCGCCGGGATTATGCAGCAGCTTGGCATGCCGGAGATGGCCGTGGATATTCGTCATCTGCTGGACGGATCGCTCGGTGCAATGGTGGGGGACACGCTGGGTCAACTGCCCGCGATCAATGAACGCCTGGCGGTGGCGGTGAAAGCCGAGCGCGAGAAGGGCATTGACATGGTGAAGTCGGTACTTGACCGCGTGCGGGAGGGGAAATGAAGGTTGGTTTCTTCTTGCTGAAATTTCCGCTGTCGTCTGAGACCTTTGTACTGAACCAAATCACCGCGTTTATCGATATGGGATATGACGTGGAGATCGTCGCCCTGCAAAAGGGCGACACCAAAAATACCCATGCGGCGTATACCCAGTATGGGCTGGAGGCGAAGACCCGCTGGCTGCAGGACGAACCGGCCGGGAAGCTGAGCAAGCTGCGCTACCGGGCCAGCCAGACGTTACGCGGGATCCACCGCGCGTCGACGTGGCGCGCACTGAACGTTTCCCGCTATGGATCGGAATCTCGCAATTTAATTCTGTCGGCCATCTGCGGGCAAACGGCGCAGCCGTATCGTGCCGACGTGTTTATCGCCCACTTTGGACCGGCGGGGGTCACCGCCGCGAAACTGCGTGAGCTTGGCGTAATTGACGGCAAAATTGCGACCATCTTCCACGGTATCGACATTTCCAGCCGCGAGGTGCTCAACCACTACACGCCGGAGTATCAGCAGCTTTTCCGCCGCGGTGACATGATGCTGCCCATCAGCGACCTGTGGGCCGGTCGCCTAAAAAGCATGGGCTGTCCGGGGGAGAAAATTGCCGTGTCGCGTATGGGCGTGGATTTAACGCGCTTCACTCGCCGCCCGGTTAAGGTGCCGGGAAAACCGCTGCAGATCATCTCCGTAGCCCGTCTGACCGAGAAGAAAGGTCTGCACGTGGCCATCGAAGCCTGCCGACAGCTGAAGGCGCGCGGGGTAGCGTTCCACTATCGCATTCTCGGCATTGGCCCGTGGGAACGTCGTCTGCGCACGCTTATCGAACAGTATCAGCTGGACGATGTCGTCGAGATGCCGGGCTTCAAGCCGAGCCATGAGGTTAAAGCCATGCTCGATGAGGCGGACGTGTTCCTGCTGCCTTCTGTAACGGGCGCCGATGGCGATATGGAAGGCATTCCGGTGGCGCTGATGGAGGCGATGGCCGTTGGGATCCCGGTGGTATCGACGCTGCACAGCGGGATCCCGGAGCTGATCAAATCTGATCATTCCGGCTGGCTGGTGCCGGAGAATAACGCGATGGCTCTTGCAGATCGATTGGCTGCCTTTAGCGACATCGACCAGCAGGCGCTGGAGCCCGTGCTCCAGAATGCCCGACAAAAAGTTGAAACCGATTTTAACCAGCAGGTAATCAATCGCCAGTTAGCGAGCCTGCTGCAAACGCTGTAACGCCGAGGTTGTATGCTGAAAAAGATTACCCGACGCACCTTTGTCTCTTCTCTGTCCGTTCTGGCGGCCTCGCCGCTGCTGTCGTCCCGCATGGCGCGGGCGGCAAGCGGAAAGACGGTCTCCATTAATCAGTACAATAACAATGACTGGATCGCCGCTTTTAAGCAGGCGTTTAAGGACGGTGACACCGTCGTTGTCCCGGCCGGACTTACCTGCGAAAACATCAATACGGGCATTTTCATTCCCGACGGTAAAACGCTGCTGATCCGCGGAGCGTTGACCGGCAACGGACGTGGGCGTTTTGTGCTGCAGGAAGGCTGCAAAGTGATCGGTGAAGGCAGTGGGCGCACGGAGAACATCACGCTCGACGTTCGCGGCTCGGACTGCGCGATCAAAGGGCTGGCAATGAGCGGATTTGGGCCGGTGACGCAGATTTACATTGGTGGCAAGAAACCTCGCGTGATGCGCAATCTGGTGATTGATAACATCAGCGTGAGCCAGGCTAACTACGCCATCCTGCGCCAGGGCTTTCACAATCAGGTTGATGGCGCCCGGATCACCAACAGCAAATTCAGCCATCTGCAGGGCGATGCGATCGAGTGGAACGTTGCCATCAATGACCGCAATATTCTCATCTCCGATCATGTGATCGATAACATCAACTGCACCAACGGCAAGATCAACTGGGGCATCGGCATCGGCCTCGCCGGCAGCACCTACGATAACGACTACCCGGAAAAGCAAACCGTGAAGAACTTCGTGGTGGCAAATATCACCGGCAGCAACTGTCGCCAGCTGGTGCACGTTGAGAACGGGAAACACTTTGTTATCCGCAATATAAAGGCCAAAAATATTACCCCCGATTTTAGTAAAAAGGCGGGTATAGACAACGCAACGGTCGCCATTTATGGCTGTGATAATTTCATTATTGATAATGTCGACATGGTCAATAGTGCCGGAATGTTAATCGGCTATGGCGTTATTAAAGGCGATTATTTGTCCATCCCGCAGAACTTCAAGCTTAACAATATCCATCTGGATAATCGCCAGCTAGCGTATAAGCTGCGCGGAATTCAAATTTCATCCGGTAATGCGACCTCCTTTGTCGCGATCACCAACGTGGAGATGAAGCGGGCGACGCTTGAGCTGCACAATAAGCCGCAGCATCTTTTCTTACGTAATATCAATGTGATGCAGGAGGCAGCTATTGGCCCCGCGCTGAAGATCAACTTCGACCTGCGTAAAGATGTGCGGGGTAAATTTATGGCCAAAGACGAAACCTTGCTGTCGCTGGCGAACATCAAAGCGGTGAATGAGAAAGGGCAGAGTTCGGTGGATATTGACCGGGTGGATCAGCAGGTAGTGAATGTGGAAAGGCTGAATTTTGCGCTTCCGCACAGATAATCGACAACTTTCTTTTTTGAGACTATTCCTGGCACAGAAGTGTGATCTATTCAGATTGCAACTACAGAAATTTGTGGGGCTAAGGCGTAACATTGCCAGAGGATTACGGCAAATCATGCTGGCGAAAACAGGTTTAAGAGCTATAATTCGTCAACCATTTTAAGGTGGAAGAAATAATGATTAATTTGAAAGCAGTCATTCCGGTAGCAGGCCTGGGCATGCATATGCTGCCCGCCACTAAAGCCATTCCTAAAGAGATGCTGCCGATCGTCGACAAACCGATGATTCAATACATCGTCGACGAGATTGTTGCTGCAGGGATCAAAGAAATCGTCCTGGTTACCCATTCGTCCAAGAATGCGGTTGAGAACCACTTCGACACCTCTTACGAACTCGAAGCGCTGCTTGAGCAGCGCGTCAAACGCCAGCTGCTGGCAGAAGTGCAGTCTATCTGTCCGCCAGGCGTAACCATTATGAACGTGCGTCAGGCACAGCCGCTGGGTCTGGGTCACTCGATTTTGTGTGCCCGTCCGGTAGTGGGTGATAACCCGTTCATCGTTGTTCTTCCTGACATCATCATCGATACCGCTTCAGCCGATCCGCTGCGTTACAACCTGGCGGCAATGGTGGCTCGTTTCAATGAAACGGGCCGTAGTCAGGTACTGGCGAAACGCATGAAGGGCGATCTCTCCGAGTACTCCGTTATCCAGACAAAAGAAGCGCTGGAGACGGAAGGGCAGGTGAGCCGCATCGTTGAATTCATCGAAAAACCCGATCAGCCGCAGACGCTGGATTCGGATCTGATGGCGGTTGGCCGTTATGTCCTGAATGCCGATATCTGGGCGGAGCTGGAAAAAACTGAGCCAGGCGCCTGGGATCGTATCCAGTTGACCGATGCAATTGCAGCACTGGCGAAAAAACAGTCCGTTGACGCAATGCTGATGACAGGTGACAGCTACGACTGTGGTAAGAAGCTGGGATACATGCAGGCGTTTGTGAACTATGGGCTGCGCAACCTGAAGGAAGGGGCGAAGTTCAGAAGCCGGATTGAGAAGCTGTTGGCTAACGACTGATATTCCTTCCGCATCCAGAACAAACGGCAGTTATCATTTTTGGTGTTGAGACATAACCAAAATGATAACTGCCGTTTTTTGTTATTAATTTTAATGATTACATAGGGTTATCTGATTCAAATCTCAGCAGCTTTGTAGCGATTTGTGCTTGTTTCTGAGGTCGTTTAGGACGACAATTAACGCCAGTTTTTGTCTGTAACCAGACAAGCAAAATCATTAATCAAACATCGCTCAGTGCACTGGTAGCTGTTAAGCCAGGGGCGGTAGCGTGCCTGGCATTTACAATTGAATTTTAAACGAACAGTTGTGAACGAGACAGTTTCACGCAAATCTGCACTACGTGCGGGCGTAAATATCAGATTGAGCCGATAGGGGATGTCAATGAAAGTAATGGTGACGGGCGGGACCGGGTTTCTTGGAACTGCTTTAGTCCAGGCGTTGAAGTCATCAGGACACGAGGTGATATTAACAACGCGCAAGCAGGAGAATCCTGAACAGGGCATTTACAACCTGGGTGATATCTCAGCCAATACCAACTGGTTAAATCTCCTGCAAGGATGCGACACTGTCATTCATACCGCAGGAAGGGCGCATATCCTTAATGATGATGCTCAGGACGCTTTAGCGGAATTTCGCCGTGTCAATCACGACGCAACGATGAAATTAGCGAGCGATGCTGCGACCAGCGGAGTTAAACATTTTATCTTTGTAAGCTCAATCGGCGTTAACGGTAATGCCACCTCAGGGATCCCATTTACTGAGGCCTCGGAGCCACAACCCACCTCTGATTACGCCATTTCCAAGCGAGAAGCCGAGCAGAGTCTGCTTAATCAATTTGCAGAAAGCGATATGGCGATCACCATTGTTCGCCCGGCATTGATTTGTGGTGAAAATGCACCGGGTAATATACAGCGCCTTTTAAAACTGGTTTCTAAAAACCTACCGTTGCCATTTAAAAATGTCAGGAACAAGCGAGCGCTGGTGTCTCTGGATAATGTCGTCAGTTTCATCAGCGAATGCGTGGTAAATGAGAAATCCAAAAATCAACTCTATTTACTCGCCGATGCAGAACGTCCTTCAACCGAAGATATGATTAATGCCTTTGCCTCAGGAATGGGCATTAAAGCGAAACTGGTCTCATTTCCAACGGGTATCTTCAGGTTATTGCTTTCTTCAGTTGGTAAACGAGGTATTTACGATCAGCTGTTTGGCGATCTGGAAGTCGATGCCTCTAAATCCCGGAAACATTTAAACTGGACGCCCCCGATAACCCTTTTTGAAACGATGAAAAAAACGGCGAAATATTATATCGAAGGTAATAAATAATGATGAGTTTTGGGATTGTGATATTCGCTTTTTTAGTATCATGCGCGCTGACCTGGGGGCTACGTGGTTATGCCATTAAGCATAACGTTATTGACCGTCCAAACCAGCGAAGTTCGCATTCGGTACCAACCCCACGAGGGGGCGGAGTGGCTATCGTTCTGACGCTCCTGGCGGCGTTAGTCTGGTTTTATTTCAGCCGCGCGCTGACGCTGGATAGCTTCCTGGGTTTATTTATTCCAGGATTGATTGTTGCCATCATCGGTTTCCTTGACGATCACGGCCATATCGCGGCACGCTGGCGTCTGCTGATGCATTTCCTTGCGGCAGCAATCGGCATCTATTTCTTAGGTTCTTTCCCTGTCATTACGCTGTTTGGTTATGACGTTTCCTTATCCTGGGTTGGTATGATTCTGGGCTGCGTTTATCTGGTCTGGATGCTTAACTTATATAATTTTATGGATGGGATTAATGGCTTAGCTAGCTCGGAGGCCATCACCTTTGCTGCATGTAGTGCGGTATTGATGGCTATCAACCCGTATACAGACGCGCCAGGCACTCTTTATCCTCTCACGCTTGCCCTTATTGGTGCCGGAGCCGGCTTTCTTGTCTGGAACTTCCCGGTCGCGAAAATCTTCATGGGCGATGCCGGAAGTGGTTTTCTTGGGATAACAATCGGACTGATGATCCTGCATATTGCGAAAGTTGACTCGCACTTCTTTATTGCAGAATTATGCTTGCTGGGCATATTTATCGTCGATGCCACGACAACGCTATTGAGGAGGCTCGTAGCAGGTAAAAAGGTCTATGAAGCACATGCCAGCCATGGCTACCAAATCTTCGCAAGAAAATATGGCAGCCACGTTCCGGTGACATCATTGGCAATTGCCGTCAATCTGCTGTGGCTTTTCCCCTTCGCCTTTTTTATTGCCTCAGGCAAAATTGATGGTGTTGTGGGGCTGCTTATCGCCTGGTTCCCGCTTCTCGTTGTTGCACTGAAATGTGGTGCAGGAGTTAAAGACAAAGAGAGCAACGTCAATGCATGACTTATTGATTTTGGGCGCGGGTGGTCATGGCCGTACGCTGTACGAGACAGCGAGACTGCTGGGATATAAGGATATCGTTTTCCTCGATGATAATACCTCTGCCAGCCAGGAAATTAATCAGCTGATTATTGGAAAAATTTCCGAACTACAGTTACATATTGGTAAGGTTAGTCATGTCGCTATTGGCATCGGAAACAATAAAGTCAGAGAGCAGCTCTATCAGCAACTGCTCGGCTTAGGTATTCATCCTGTAACGCTTATACATCCCTTTGCATTTGTCAGTCCATCGGCGACCCTTGCTGAGGGAACTGTTGTGTTAGCGGGAGCTGTAGTGGGTGCCAATGCAAAATTAGGTTTGGCGACGATTGTGAATAGCCACTCGACAATAGATCACGATGCCATTCTTGGTGATTTCGCTCATTTAGGTGTTGGTGTCCATCTTGCGGGCAGCGCTGTGATTGGGAAAGCAGCGTTTCTCCAGGCGGGGACAGTGGGCGGTTATAATACTAAAGTAGACGATTACTCAGTGTGTCCTGCTGGTACTATTTTATAAACTGAATGCAAGCTTTAGTGAGGCGACCAGTTTTTAGTATGCTAAATTATTTAATATCTTTACCACGACCAATAAAACGTATTATCACACTCTCTATAGATGTTGTGCTTCTGTTGTGCGCTTTTTGGTTTGCATTTTGGGTGCGTATTGATTCAATGACTCCATTATATAGTACGGAGCATTGGCTTTTTATTTTCTCAATTATTTTAGTTACTCTGGCAATATTTGTTAAATTAGGACTGTATCGGGCAGTAATCCGTTATATTACTGCCAAGATATTATTGGTCGTAACGATGGGGATGGTCATATCGTCCATTTTACTTATTATCGCAGCGTTCTATACCAACCTCTATTTGCCGAGAACGATTCCTTTTATCTATTTCTCATTCGGTCTACTGCTTATTGCCGGATCACGGCTTGGAATGAGGATGTTGGTGAATCGTGGGTTGAATCTGGGTACTCGGGTAGTTATTTATGGTGCAGGTGCATCGGGTCGTCAATTACTGCCTGCGCTGAGCCAGATGGACGAATATTACCCCGTTGCTTTTGTCGACGATAATCGCGCCCTGCAAGGTCAGGTGATTCACGGAGTAAGCGTCTTCGCACCAGAAAAACTGCCCTGGCTGGTTGAGAAATACGAAGCGAAGAAAATTCTGTTGGCCATGCCAAGCGCAAGCCGGGCAAGAAAGAACGAAGTCATTAAAACCCTGGAAGGTCTGCCGTGCGAAGTGCTCTCCATACCGGGAATGGTCGATCTGGTGGAGGGGAAGGCAAGTATTGATTCCTTGCGGAAAGTCGTTATTACAGACCTGCTGGGCCGCGATCCTGTCTCACCCATTCCGGAACTGATATCGCGTAATATCAACGGGAAAACAGTGATGGTTACCGGGGCAGGGGGGTCTATAGGGTCTGAACTATGCCGACAGATAATTAAAAATAAGCCAAACCAGCTTATTCTGTTCGAACTGTCCGAATTCTCCCTCTATTCCATTGATTCCGAACTGCGTAACCTGAATCTGGGTCAGGATTTTAAGGTTAAAATCTATCCGATCCTCGGAAACGTTCAGGATAAAGAGCATCTCGAAAGGTTAATCAGAGCATTCAACGTCGACACAATTTATCATGCTGCGGCGTACAAGCATGTACCGCTTGTCGAGTTCAACGTACTTGATGGCGTGCGCAATAATATCTTTGGTACGTTGAGCTGCGCTCAGGCTGCGGCAAGTTGCGGTGTTGAAAACTTTGTTCTGATTTCGACTGATAAAGCCGTTCGCCCTACCAACACCATGGGGGCGACCAAGCGCATGGCGGAGCTGGTGCTGCAAGCGCTGGCGAAGGAATCCAGTAAAACCTGCTTCAGTATGGTTCGTTTCGGCAACGTGTTAGGCTCATCAGGCTCAGTTGTGCCGTTATTTGAAAAACAGATTGCTGCAGGTGGACCGGTGACGCTGACTCACGAAGATATCACGCGTTACTTTATGACCATTCCTGAAGCGGCTCAATTGGTTATCCAGGCGGGAGCCATGGGCACGGGCGGCGATGTTTTTGTTCTGGATATGGGGGAACCCGTCAAGATCATCGACCTTGCGCACCGCATGATTACGTTGCAAGGGCTTACCGTTCGCGATGATAAAAACCCTTATGGTGATATTGCGATAAAAACAACGGGTCTGCGGCCTGGTGAGAAACTGTATGAAGAGTTGCTTATCGGAGACAATGTATCCGTTACGCAGCACCCGCGTATCAGGACTGCTAACGAGGTGATGTTGCCGTGGAGTGAGATGAGCATTATTCTCCACGATCTCGACAAAGCATGCAGCGAGTTCGACTACGAACGCGTGCGTGAGATACTCTTGCAGGCACCTGCCGCGTTCAATCCAACTGATGGTATCTGTGATTTACTCTGGAATGAAAATGTGAATTAAAAAAGTGTATCGTCGCCTTTGTCTACCCTGTTTACTTATCTTAAGTAAATAGAGAAGTAGGTACGTCATCTTTTGTTTCAGAAAACATTAAGAGCGAAATAAACGTGAAAATACTGGTCACAGGTGGAGCTGGCTTTATCGGATCTGCAGTTGTACGACACATTATTAATCATACGCAGGACACTGTGATTAATGTTGATAAACTGACTTACTCCGGCAATCTTGAAACGGTAGCCTCTGTAGCAGATAGCGATCGTTATTATTTTGAACAAGCTGATATTTGCGATAACGTGGCAATTGAACGTATTTTGTCATGTCATAAACCTGATGCTGTGATGCATCTGGCGGCTGAGAGTCATGTTGATCGTTCAATAAATGGTCCTGCAGCCTTTATCGAGACTAATATTATCGGCACTTATGTGCTATTAGAAGCTAGCCGAAAATACTGGTTCGAACTGAGCGCGGAGAGAAAAAAGGCATTCCGCTTCCATCATATATCTACAGATGAAGTGTATGGCGATCTCCCACATCCAGATGAAGTCGCAAAGAACACTGAAGTGCCGCTGTTTACTGAAAAAACTGCATATGCTCCGAGCAGCCCGTATTCTGCTTCAAAAGCTTCCAGTGATCATCTAGTCCGCGCATGGCTGAGAACCTACGGCTTACCTACCATCGTAACCAACTGTTCAAACAACTACGGCCCGTATCATTACCCAGAAAAATTAATCCCATTGGTTATTCTTAATGCTCTGGAAGGTAAAGCTTTGCCAGTGTATGGCAACGGAGATCAAATACGTGACTGGCTGTATGTTGAAGATCACGCCCGTGCTTTATATAAAGTTGTGACGCAAGGTAAAATCGGTGAGACTTATAATATAGGAGGTCATAATGAACAGAAAAACCTCTATGTGGTACTTACCATCTGTGATTTGTTGGATGAATTTATCCCAAAAAACGGCTCTTATCGAAAACAAATATCCTTCATAAAAGACCGACCTGGTCATGACCGTCGTTATGCAATTGATGCTACAAAGATTAGCACGGAACTGGGATGGAAACCACTGGAGACTTTTGAAAGCGGGATTCGTAAAACAGTCGAGTGGTTTCTAGCCAATAGACAATGGTTAGAAAATGTTAATAGCGGAAATTACCACTCCTGGATAAAGCAAAATTACGGGGGCAATAAGTAATGAAGGGGATTATTTTAGCGGGAGGTTCAGGCACGCGATTATATCCAATTACGATGGGCGTGTCGAAACAATTACTCCCTGTTTATGACAAACCGATGATCTATTACCCGCTTTCTGTATTAATGTTGGCTGGAGTAAAAGACATTTTGATTATTACTACACCAGAAGATCAACCAGGATTTATACGTCTGCTCGGTGATGGTAATCATTTTGGCATAAACATAAAATATTCAATCCAACCCAGCCCTGATGGTTTAGCTCAAGCATTTATCATTGGTGACAAGTTTATTGGTAATGATTCTGTTTGTTTGGTTCTTGGGGATAATATATTCTTCGGTCAAGGGTTTACACCTAAATTAAAAACAGCAGCAAGTAGAAGTAAGGGCGCTACTGTATTTGGTTATCAGGTTATGAATCCAGAGAGTTTTGGTGTCGTCGAATTTGACAAAAATTACGCGGCCTTGAGTATTGAAGAAAAACCGGAAACGCCTAGATCCAATTGGGCAGTGACAGGTCTGTATTTCTACGATAATAAAGTTATTGATATAGCAAAAAATATAAGGCCGTCATCCCGAGGTGAGCTTGAAATTACAACTGTAAACCAAGTTTATCTAGAAAATAATATGTTGACAGTAGAGTTGTTAGGTCGAGGGTTTGCTTGGCTTGATACGGGTACTCATGACAGTTTGATTGAGGCAGGAAGCTTTGTTGAGACGGTACAGAAGCGTCAGGGTATGATGATAGCGTGCCTGGAGGAAATAGCCTGGAGAAATGGCTGGCTAAGCGATGAAGATTTATATACAAGAGCGAAGATATTAGGGAAAACAAACTATGGTGCATATTTGCTAAAATTGATTAATAGATAAAAATAATTTATCAATTTGATGCTGTATGACATCTTTTGCATTTATGTGCCTTATATAATATAAGAATCAGATAGGTTGGATGATGAAGAAAATTTTATTTGTAACTGCGCGTTTTCCTTGGCCAATCATTACAGGGGATGCTCTCCGTGCCTATAATCAAATAAAAGAGCTTTCGAAAAACAATTTAGTTGATGTTTTTTCTGTAGAAAAAGCAAACATTTCAAATGATAGTGTTAGTAATTGTATTAATTTTTGTGATTCTGGTAATTTATCTAAGATTAGAAAAATAAAGAATATAATTATAAATTCTGGAAAAACTGCGTTGCAGTGTGCGATGTATAATGATAAAAAGTCTTGGGGCAAATTAAAGAATCTTTTGATTGCAAATAATTATGACATCATAATTTTTCAGTTAGTTAGATTAGAATATCTTATATATAAAACTATTTCTTTAAGACAAGAACAAGGTATTAAGTCGTTAATTTATTGTGATTTTGTTGATGCTCTTTCATTAAATATGCAAAATAGAGCTGCAACAGAAAAATTTTTTATGAAGAAAATATGCGATTTCGAAAGTAAAAAACTATCTGTCGTTGAGAGAACAATATACGAAGTAATTGATGCAGGACTTATAATTTCAGAAAGAGATGCTAATTATATAGGTAGAAAAGATTTTAAAATTATACCTAATGGCGTGAGCATTCCTACAATAAACAGAACTAAAAAAAATGACGATGACATTATAAATTTAGCCTTTTGGGGTAATATGAGCTATTATCCTAATGTTAAAGCTGCAATCTTTTTAGCTAATTTGTACAGCGAGCTACCTAAAGGGAAATTCAAGCTCCATATTGTCGGTGCTCAACCATGTAAACAAGTTTTGGCTTTGCATAAACCAAATGAAATTATCATTCATGGGTATGTCGATGATTTGAAAAACTTGCTGGCGAGTATGGATATAGCTGTATTTCCTATTTTCGACGGTTCCGGGCTTCAGAATAAAGTATTAGAAGCATTTGCATTGGGCCTACCAGTAATAACTACTAATATAGTCCTGGATTCAATGCCAAAACTCAGTGAATACGCTATAGTTGCCAATAGCAAATCTGAATTTATGCGTTCTATCGAATTTTTTGAGCGTAAAGATGAGGTGATTAATAAAAATTCTCTTTGTGCGATAGATGTATTGAAGAAAGATTATAACTGGAATCTTATAAACTGTGTGACAGGAATGAAATGAAAAAAGTATTGTTATTCAATTTTTATAAGGGAATATTATACAGAGGTATTCCAATCTATTCATCGAACTTAATTACAGCATTAGAAAAGAAAGGATGCATAGTTAATGAGTGGAGTTGTCCAAAGTTTGCACATAAATTACCTAGAGCTATTATAGACGTACTGTTTGTTTTCTGTGAACAAGTTATTGTTCCTATTTTAACTATTTTGGGACAGTATGAAAAAGTCATATATCCTTATAACTCATGTTCTTTAATATCAGCTTTTTCAAAAAAATCGCTATTGATAATTCATGATTTTATCCCTAATAAAAGAATTAAGACAAGACTCAGTGTTTCCGCATTATACATTGTACTGACTCAACGATTTCATGCTTTCTTGAAGAGAGATGTTGCATTTGTCTCAGCAACAACAAAAAGAATTGGAATGAATGTCAATTGGTTAAAAGAGTGTAATGTTTATCTTTTCCCTAATTCTTTTTATCAATTGGAAGCTAAATTAACACAAAATAGTGATCAAAAATGCAATACTGAATCCTATGCAGTGTTGATTTCAGGAAATGGTTCTAATAAAGAATTTGACCACGCGATGCATTTATGGAAAAGATGCACATATGCGACCTCACACAAGCTTAAAGTTATAGGATTAGGTTCTTATAGAGAATGGGCATTAAATATTCTCAAAGAATTAGAAATTGAAAATGTTCAGGTGCTGCCAATTCTTACGGATGACGAATTATTATCGAAACTAAAGAATGCTTCAATGGTTTGGGCTCATTCGACTCATGAAGGATTTGGAAGGCCAGTTATTGAAGGAAGAATATGCGGAAAAAGTGTTTTAGCGTCAAATATTTCTGCATTTAGAGAACATAGAGACGAAAGTGTTTATTTGTATGACGATTATTCTTTTTGCGAGAAATATCAGTTGGCATATGTAAAAAATGACACTGCAGGTTATAAGATTAAGTATCATATTATTTTAGAGGAAGAGATTGAAAAATGGCTACTAGCAAATTGATACCTATTATAATGGCTGGCGGCACAGGTAGTCGTTTATGGCCACTATCCCGTGAACTTTATCCAAAACAGTTCATACCGGTAAAGGGCGATTACACGATGTTGCAATCAACCATCAACCGCCTGGATGGGCTTGATTGTAGTAATCCTATAGTTATATGTAATGAAAAACATCGTTTTATCGTGGCAGAACAATTACTGCAACTCAATAAGCTGACTAAAAATATTATTCTTGAACCTGCAGGCAGAAATACAGCACCAGCTGTCGCACTTGCTGCGTTAGCAGCGAAAAAAAATGACGCTGAAAGCAATCCATTATTACTGGTGCTTGCTGCCGATCATATTTTCGAGAAAGAGGAAGTTTTCCGAGATGCGATTAAACAAGCAATTCCTTGTGCAAAACAAGGCAAACTTGTAACTTTTGGGATTGTTCCTGATAGAGCTGAGACTGGATATGGTTATATTCTCCGCGGTGATAGTATTAGTCAGAATGGATGTCATGAAGCATATAAGGTCTCAAAATTTGTAGAAAAACCCGATCTGGATACAGCAAAATCTTATGTGAAGAGCGGACAATACTATTGGAATAGCGGTATGTTTCTTTTCCAGGTTGATAGCTATCTGGCAGAATTAAGAAAGTTCAGGCCTGATATTCTTGATGCATGCGAAAACGCAATGAGTGCTATCAATCCCGATCTTGACTTCACCCGAGTTGATGAGAAGTCATTCTTAGCTTGTCCGGATGAGTCGATTGACTATGCTGTGATGGAGAAAACTGGGGACGCCGTTGTGGTTCCAATGGATGCCGGGTGGAGCGACGTTGGATCATGGTCATCATTATGGGATATTAGCCCACATGACATCGATGGGAATGTCCATCGTGGTGATGTAATGAGTTTCCGAACTAAAAATAGTTACATACATTCAGAATCCGGTCTTGTTGCCACTGTGGGAGTGAAAGACCTTATTGTTGTACAGACCAAAGATGCAGTTCTGATTGCTGATAGACATGCTGTACAGGATGTAAAAAAGATAGTCGAGAAAATAAAGGCTGAGGGGCGTTTAGAACATCACAAACACCGCGAAGTTTTTCGACCATGGGGTAAATATGATTCAATTGATACCGGAGAACGCTATCAGGTTAAGCGTATTAGCGTAAAACCGGGGGAGGGGCTATCAGAACAAATGCATCATCACCGTTCTGAACACTGGGTGATTGTGTCTGGAACTGCGAAAGTAAAAATAAACGGTGAAGAAAAAATTCTGTCTGAAAATCAATCCGTTTATATCCCACTTGGGATTGTTCACTCTCTTGAGAACCCCGGGAAAATCATGCTTGAACTGATTGAAGTGCGTTCTGGTTCCTATTTAGAAGAAGATGACGTTATTCGTCTTTCAGACCGCTATGGACGAATTTAGAAATATTCACAGCAAATAAGTTATATGAAAGTTTATGGTAATGATTTACCAAAGATAGATGAGGAAAAAAATGGGTAAATTGACTTGTTTCAAGGCATATGATATACGTGGCCGATTAGGTGATGAACTTAATAATAATATTGCAAAGCGAATCGGTCGAGCCTACGGTGAATATTTGAAACCTAAGACCGTAGTATTAGGAGGCGATGTTCGCCTGACAAGTGAATCTCTAAAAATGTCCCTGGCCGAAGGTTTGCAGGACGCTGGAGTTGACGTACTTGATATTGGAATGACAGGGACCGAAGAAATCTATTTCTCTACATTCCATCTCGGTGTTGACGGTGGAATTGAAGTAACAGCAAGTCATAATCCCATGGATTACAATGGAATGAAGTTAGTTCGCGAAGGAGCCCGACCTATCAGTGGTGATACTGGGCTGCGAGATATACAACGTCTAGCTGAAGATAATCATTTTTTACCAGTAGATACCACGAAGCGTGGAAGTTATAAAAAAATAGATACCAAAAAAGAATATATAGATCATATCCTCAGCTATATCAAGCCTGAAAATATTAAACCATTGAAACTTGTTATCAACTCAGGTAACGGAGCTGCAGGCCCGGTTATTGATCAGATCGAAAAACGTTTCAAGGAAATGCAGATTCCAGTTGAATTTGTGAAAATTCACAATAAGCCTGATGGGAATTTCCCAAATGGTATTCCAAACCCTCTTCTTCATGAATGCCGTGCCGATACAAGAGAAGCCGTTATTCATCACAAGGCAGATATGGGAATTGCATTCGATGGTGATTTTGACAGATGTTTCCTGTTCGATAATGAAGGTAATTTTATTGAGGGTTATTACATTGTCGGGTTGCTTGCAGAATCTTTCCTCGAAAAGCAACCTGGCGCGCGCATCATACATGATCCCCGTCTTTCATGGAATACTATAGATGTGGTTCTGCAAGCAAACGGTACTCCGGTTATGTCGAAAACAGGACATGCTTTTATAAAAGAACGCATGCGTTTGGAAGATGCAGTTTATGGTGGTGAAATGAGTGCCCATCATTATTTTCGTGACTTTGCTTACTGTGATAGTGGAATGATTCCTTGGCTACTTGTAGCCGAGTTGGTGAGTATTAAAAATAAAACGTTGGCAGAACTTGTCCATGATCGAATGAAATCTTTCCCGGCCAGTGGAGAGATTAATAGTATCGTTCAAGATCAAGAAAAAGTTATTTCTGAAATACTTGAGTGTTATAAAAATGATGCCCTGAAAGTAGACTATACTGATGGAATCAGCATTGAATTTTCTGACTGGCGTTTTAATCTCCGAAGCTCAAACACAGAGCCTGTTATCCGCTTGAATGTGGAGTCGCGAGGTAATACTGCTTTAATGGAACTCAAAACAGAAGAGTTACTGAATAAAATTCGAGCATAGTTTGTGTTCTTTATGAGGGGCACATGTATTTGTGCCCCCCCCTTGATATAATATTTATACATTATTAATAATATCTGATACTTTAATCGTGTATGTTGGGAAGTATAAAATTCCTATGAATGAGAAGAGTTTAACAAATAATCACTTCAAAATAAGTGTGCGTTCAGCGTTTATATATTTCCTGCTTACTTTTTCTTTATTGTTGATTTTTTTGACAGTATCGGCAAGTCCCTCATTTTATGAAATTGTAGAGGACATTTTTGCGACTTTTTGCGCTGTTTTTTTATTTGGTGAAATGCTCTATTTCTATATGCATAGAGTGAAGTATATCTCTTTGCAATTGATGTTTGCTTTTGTATTTTCTTTGATTATAGGTATTCCTTCTTTTTATTTGTATTTTTTTAAGAAAGCCTCAAATGGTTTTGAATTGGCTTGTATATGGGGTATGTTGATAAATATCATACTCTATCTTACAGCTATTAAAAGTGTTCACAGGCAACAAATAAAGACTATAAATGGTTTATTTAAAGTTATATTTCTCATTGTAGGTGCCTGTCAGTTAATTAAAATTATTTTTTATTTAAGGTTTATATTGTCTTCAGGCTTAGGTCATTTAGCCATTTATACAGATAGTGAAGAATTACTTGCAAGCATACCTTTTCTTATACGCGCTATTAGTGGTTTTTCATCTATAATGGCTTTAGCTGTCTTTTATTATAAGTCATCGAAGAAATATAAGGTGTTTGCATTTATTTTGCTTGCATCTGATCTTATCATCGGGATAAGAAATAAATTCTTTTTTGCTTTTATCTGTATTATAATTCTCTCATTGTACTCAAACAGGAAAAAAATAACAGCAATATTCGCTAGAATATCCAAGCTACAATATTTATTAATTGGTTTTGTCGGGTTTTCAATAATTTCATACCTTCGTGAAGGATATGAAATCAATTTTATTAGTTATCTTGGAATTGTACTCGACTCTCTGTCGTCTACGCTCGCAGGTTTACAAAATATATACTCTTTGCCCGATGAAAACGGTTGGGCATTACTCAATCCGAACACGATAATATCGCAAGTGTTTCCTCTGAGTGGTTTTGGCTTCATAAGTGATGCTCAAATTGCTCATGAATATTCAACAATAGTGCTTGGGAATGTTGATAACGGGATAGCTTTGTCATCTTCTGGGCTTCTTGAAGCAAGTATCATTAGTTTACATTTCAGTTTGTTTGTTTATCTTGCCTATCTATTGATTATGATTTCGATAATTCAAAGAGGTTTAAATAGTAATTATGCTATTTTTAATTTCTTTGCTCTGGCTATGATGACTGGCTTCTTTTACTCTGTACGTGGAGAATTAATTTTGCCATTTGCTTATGTTTTAAAATCATTACCAATTATATTAATTGCAAACTTGTTGATTCAACTAAAAAGTAGAAATTGAAAATGCTAAAAGATATTCTTAGTGATGGTGTCTTTGCTCTCTTTAACAAGATAAGTTATTTTGGGGCAAAAACACTCGCTATTGTGTTGATCACTCGAGAGCTTGGTGTTGATACAGGAGGTTCATTTATATTTTTAATTGGTACGCTCGAGATATTAAGAGTTGTATCTGATTTTGGTGTGGATATTTTTGTAATCAAGAAATACTCGGATGTAGAAAACCCTATTAAATTATTAAAAAAGGTATTCTTTCAAAAAATATCTATCGGGATATTCGTATCAATATTGTTTTTGGTAATCTGTTATGCATTTGGATACGATAGGGATATATATATTCCGGTTTCTTTATCATTGTTTTTTGCGCTTCTCTTTAACTTATCTAATAGCTACTTCCAATCACAAAATTTGAATAAGGCTTTATCTCCTTCAATAGCGTTAGCACTGGTTTTAACTTTTTTAAGTTACGGCGCTCAGTTTATTTTCAAAATCCCTTTTACTGCCTGGGATTATTTGCTTGCAGAAAGTTTTTTTGTTTCAGCAGTTACAATTCATCTATTTAGAAAAGTTGGCTGGAAAAGTATTCGAACTGTAGGGAATATTACCCCGAAAGATGTATTTACCTTGTATCGGCATACTGTAAGTATAGGCCTAAACGCCATGGTGGTGATTATTTACAGTAGACTGGATAATATATATATAAAAAATATAGTCCCTGAAGGTCTGGCTGCGTATGGACAGATTTTTCGTCTTGTAGATCCATTAGTAATGGTTTCATCATTGTTTTCTACTGTGGCTTATGCGAAGTTTAGTCGCCTGGATTTAAGAAGTCACGGAAACATCACTAAAGTTTATCCTTTTATCTACATGATTCTTGGATATATAACGTTAAGTACAGTGTGTTACTATGCAGTTCTATCTTTCTTTGGTCGGTACTTAATACTTGATAATCAAAATAATAACATAATGATACTCGGGTTTCTGTTAATTGCCGGAATCAAATGTATGAATGGCGCATTAACATCAATCATCCAGTCTCAGGGGTTGTATCGTTTTGGTCTATACATCGCAATAATCTGTATGTGTATAGCTATTCCACTAATGTATATGCTAGTTCATCAATATGGTACCATTGGAGCAATTTTTACAATAGCATCGGTGGAATTTACAAGTATGATTTTATTAGCTGTAAGTATTGGGTTGTTAACAAAGAAAAAAATCTGATTTCTCATTTTCGACCTTTTGATTGCAAATGATATAATTTATATTTCCGTTGGTATCTTTGTTGGTTTGGATGTGTAGGGTGTTAACCATTTAAAGTGAGTATTATAATGAGCCTAAATGTAAGTAATTGTTAGGTGCTCTATTGTACTGGAATATATCATTGATTATTTGTAATTTATTTTCAACTAAACCCCAAAGATCAGAGCATCTATTTCTTAATATGCATTTTGTGTCATTATTGTAAAAATGATATTGCAAATGCTTTCTCTTCTCAAAAATATAAGATAGAATTTATAGATTGTGCTTGCTCAATAATAATGTTACCTGACAGGAGTATGTAATGTCCAAGCAACAGATCGGCGTTGTCGGTATGGCAGTGATGGGGCGCAACCTGGCGCTCAACATCGAAAGCCGTGGTTATACCGTCTCCGTTTTCAACCGCTCCCGTGATAAGACCGAAGAAGTCATTGCCGAGAACCCAGGCAAGAAACTGGTTCCTTTCTATACGGTGAAAGAGTTCGTTGAGTCTCTGGAAACGCCTCGTCGTATCCTGTTAATGGTGAAAGCAGGCGCAGGTACCGATGCAGCTATCGACTCCCTGAAGCCTTACCTCGAAAAAGGCGACATCATCATTGATGGCGGTAACACCTTCTTCCAGGACACCATTCGTCGTAACCGTGAATTGTCCGCTGAAGGCTTCAACTTCATCGGTACCGGTGTTTCCGGTGGTGAAGAGGGCGCGCTGAAAGGCCCATCTATCATGCCTGGTGGCCAGAAAGAAGCGTACGAACTGGTTGCGCCTATTCTGACTAAAATCGCTGCTGTTGCGGAAGATGGCGAGCCGTGTGTGACTTATATCGGTCCGGACGGTGCGGGTCACTATGTCAAAATGGTGCACAACGGCATCGAATACGGCGATATGCAGCTGATTGCAGAAGCATACTCCCTGCTTAAAGGCGGCCTGAATCTCTCTAATGAAGAGCTGGCTGAAACCTTCACCGAGTGGAACAAAGGCGAGCTGAACAGCTACCTGATCGACATCACCAAAGATATCTTCACGAAAAAAGATGAAGAGGGTAAATACCTGGTTGATGTTATTCTGGATGAAGCCGCGAACAAAGGTACCGGTAAATGGACCAGCCAGAGCTCTCTGGATCTGGGCGAACCGCTGTCTCTGATCACCGAATCCGTCTTTGCGCGTTATATCTCTTCTCTGAAAGAACAGCGCGTTGCGGCATCCAAAGTGCTGTCCGGTCCACAGGCTAAACCAGCCGGTGACAAAGCGGAGTTCGTCGAGAAAGTTCGTCGCGCCCTGTACCTGGGTAAAATCGTCTCCTACGCGCAGGGCTTCTCACAGCTGCGTGCGGCGTCTGACGAGAACAACTGGGACCTGAACTACGGCGAGATCGCGAAGATCTTCCGCGCGGGTTGCATCATTCGTGCGCAGTTCCTGCAAAAAATCACCGATGCCTATGCTGAAAACGCAGGTATCGCTAACCTTCTGCTGGCACCGTACTTTAAGAAGATTGCAGACGAGTACCAGCAGGCGCTGCGTGACGTGGTTGCCTACGCTGTACAGAACGGTATCCCGGTTCCAACCTTCTCCGCTGCGGTGGCGTATTACGATAGCTACCGCGCTGCCGTTCTGCCTGCCAACCTGATTCAGGCACAGCGTGACTATTTCGGCGCGCATACTTACAAGCGCACGGATAAAGAAGGCGTGTTCCACACCGAATGGATGGAATAAGTTAACTTACTCGCTATCATCAAACCCGGAGCCTGTCTCCGGGTTTTTTTATGCAAAAAATGCCGCGCATTATTCGAAGTAGTCTGAATCTCATCCCCCTCGTTGTGATTACTCCTGGTTTGCCTTGACAGCGCTGTTTGCCAGGAGGTACAAAGCCCAACAGTTATGTTTATCGCGATGGTCTGCCGGCCATCAATACAGTTAACTAAAAGAAGTCATTAGCGAATGAAAATAACAATTTCCGGAACAGGGTATGTCGGTCTTTCTAACGGCATTCTGATTGCTCAGAACCATGAAGTGGTTGCGCTGGATATCGTGCAGGCCAAAGTGGATATGCTCAATCAGAAGAAATCGCCGATTGTCGACAAAGAAATCCAGGACTATCTCAGCAACAAACCGCTGAATTTCCGCGCCACGACAGATAAAGAAGATGCATACCGCGATGCGGATTACGTCATCATTGCGACGCCTACTGACTACGATCCAAAAACCAACTACTTCAACACCTCAACCGTAGAAGCGGTTATCAAAGATGTTATTGCGGTCAATCCTGATGCGGTGATGGTTATTAAATCAACCATTCCTGTCGGCTTTACCAAATCCATCAAAGAAAAGTTTGGTATCGATAATATTTTCTTCTCGCCTGAGTTCCTGCGTGAGGGGAGAGCGCTTTACGATAACCTGCATCCTTCCCGTATCGTTATTGGCGAACGCTCTGAGCGCGCTGAACGTTTCGCTGCGCTGCTTCAGGAAGGTGCGGTGAAGAAAGATATTCCGGTGCTGTTCACAGACTCCACCGAAGCGGAGGCAATTAAGCTTTTCGCGAATACCTATCTGGCAATGCGAGTCGCTTACTTCAATGAGCTCGACAGCTATGCAGAAAGTCTTGGACTGAATACCCGCCAGATTATTGAAGGGGTTTGCCTCGACCCGCGTATTGGTAACCACTACAACAACCCGTCATTTGGCTACGGCGGCTATTGCCTGCCTAAAGACACCAAGCAGCTGCTGGCAAACTACCAGGCTGTACCGAATAATCTCATTTCTGCGATTGTTGACGCTAACCGTACGCGTAAAGATTTCATCTCCGATTCTATTCTTGCGCGCCAGCCGAAAGTGGTCGGCGTGTATCGTCTGATCATGAAGAGCGGTTCCGATAATTTCCGCGCCTCTTCCATTCAGGGGATCATGAAGCGCATCAAGGCGAAAGGCGTTGAGGTTATTATTTATGAACCGGCCATGCAGGAAGATCAGTTCTTTAATTCCCGCGTGATCCGCGATCTGGATGCTTTTAAGAAGGAAGCGGATGTCATCATCTCGAACCGCATGGCCGAAGAGCTGGCTAACGTCGCTGACAAAGTCTATACCCGCGATCTGTTCGGTAGCGACTAATTCTATTACGTTAAAATAAAAAACCCGGCTGATTTACCGGGTTTTTTATCTTCAGACCTTGTAAAACTCGCGGTACCAGTCAACGAAGTTCTTCACGCCGTCTTTAACCGAGGTTTGCGGTTTGAAACCGATCACGTCATAGAGCGCTTTCGTGTCGGCGCTGGTTTCCAGGACGTCGCCCGGCTGGAGTGGCAACATATTTTTCTCGGCTTTCTTACCCAGCGCCTCTTCCAGCGCGGTGATGTAGTCCATCAGCTCTACGGGCGAACTGTTACCGATGTTGTAAACCCGGTAAGGTGCTGAACTGGTTGCCGGTGAGCCGGTCTCGACGGTCCAGTTTGCGTCAGGATGGGGAATAACATCCTGCAGACGGATAATTGCTTCAGCGATATCATCGATGTAGGTGAAGTCGCGCTTCATCTTGCCGTAGTTATAGACATCGATGTTTTTGCCTTCAATCATCGCCTTAGTAAACTTAAACAGCGCCATGTCCGGGCGTCCCCACGGACCGTATACGGTAAAGAAGCGCAGTCCGGTGGTCGGCAGGTTGTAGAGATGCGAATAGGTGTGCGACATCAGCTCATTGGCTTTTTTGGTCGCGGCATAGAGTGAAACCGGGTGATCTACGGAATCGTCAGTGGAGAAGGGCATCTTACGGTTGAGGCCATATACGGAGCTGGATGAGGCATACAGCAAATGCTGAACGTGGTTATGGCGGCAGCCTTCCAGCACGTTTAGGTGGCCAATAAGGTTGGCATCGGCGTACGCATGCGGGTTTTCCAGGGAGTAGCGTACGCCTGCCTGTGCGGCCAGGTGAATAACGCGATCGAACTTCTCGTCAGCGAAAAGCGCAGCCATACCTTCCCGGTCAGCTAATTCCATCTTGTGGAAGGTGAATCGCTCAGATTGTAGCCGTTCCAGACGTGCCAGCTTTAAATTAACATCGTAATAGTCGTTCAGGTTATCAATACCGACAACCTCATGACCGCCCTCAATGAGGCGTTTGCTGACATTCGAACCGATAAAACCCGCTGCACCCGTTACCAGAAATTTCATATCTTTCCTCAAATACCCAACGCTTACAGATGCGATAACGCATCACATGGTGACTATGATAGCGCGAAGGGGGCGAGTTACATAACGCATCTTTCCGATATAACTCATCGGATTCTTATAGAAAAATCCCCAGCAATAGATAAACTATAAAAACACAATTATGTTTGCCCTTTTTCATCTGTTAGGGAATGTATGACGCACAACAACAATAGCCAGGTCATCCGAAGCAATGACCCTGAGCAAATTGATTTACTTGATTTAGTGCTGCAGCTGTGGCGTGGGAAGTGGATGATAGCAACGTTTGTTGTTGTTTTTATTGCACTTGCTGTCGGTTATCTTACTTTCGCGAAAGAAAAGTGGACCTCAACCGCAATTATTGCGCAACCTGATGTCGCTCAAATTGCAACATATTCTAATGCGCTGAATATCCTCTACGGTAGCGCTGCACCCTCAATGCTTGATGTTCAAACACGCGCTATTGGTCGTTTCAATTCTTCCTTCTCTGCATTGGCACAGGCACTGGAAAATCAGGACGAACCTGAAAAACTGACAATTGAGCCTGCTGTTAAAGGGGAATCGCTCCCGTTGAGTGTTTCCTATACCAGTACTTCCGCAGAAGCGGCGCAGAAGCAGCTTGCGCAATATATCCAGCAGGTTGATGAGCAAACTTCCAAAGAGCTCACGGTTGACCTGCAAAACAGCATCAAAGAGCAGATTAAAACCCTGAACGATTCTCTGGTAAACCAGGAGAAGGTCGCTCAGGAGCAGAAAGACCTGCGTATTAAACAAATTACCGAAGCGCTGAAAAACGCTGAGGCGGCGAAAATCTCCTCGCCACAGATTCAACAAACTCAGGATGTGACCCAGGAAACAATGTTCCTCCTGGGAAGCGTAGGGCTGAAATCGATGATTGAAAACGAAGCCTCTCGTCCCCTGGTCTTTTCTGCTGCATACTATCAGACCAGGCAAAACCTGCTGGACATCCAAAACCTGAACGTTAAGCCGGACACAATACACGTCTACCGTTACGTCATGAAGCCGGATCTGCCCGTTCGTCGCGATAGCCCGAAAAAAGCCATTGTGCTGATTCTTGCCGTGCTGCTGGGCGGAATGATTGGTTCCGGTGTGGTATTAGGGCGTAACGCATTACGCAACTATAAGCCAAAAGCCTGATTTGCAGATTAAAAAAAAACCGGGGAAAATCCCCGGTTTTTTTATTTATGACGCTTTCGTAGATTCTCAATCACCGCCGTCAAATCCAGTTCCTGATCCTGCAGCAGCACCAGCAGGTGATACATCAAATCCGACGCTTCATTCGTCAACTCTTCCCGGTCGTGTACGGTCGCGGCCAGCGCCGTCTCAACGCCTTCTTCACCCACCTTCTGCGCAATACGCTTAGTCCCGCTGGCATACAGCTTCGCGGTATAGGAGCTCTCAGGATCCGCAGATTTACGCTCCGCCAGGAGTTGCTCAAGCTGATACAGGAACAGCCACTGGTGACTCGCCTCGCCGAAGCAGCTGCTGGTGCCTTTATGGCAGGTTGGGCCGATTGGGTTCACCAGCACCAGCAGGGTGTCGTTATCGCAGTCTGGCGTCATGCTGACCACGTTCAGGAAGTGCCCCGAGGTTTCCCCTTTGGTCCACAGGCGCTGCTTCGTGCGCGAGAAAAACGTCACTTTGCCGCTGTCGATCGTTTTTGCCAGCGCGTCCTGGTTCATATACCCCAGCATAAGAACTTCGCCTGAGACGGCATGCTGTACAACCACCGGCAATAATCCGTCAGTTTTTTCCCAGTCCAGCTGCGCCTGTTGTTGCTCTGTTAACATACCCTGATCTCCACGCCCTGGTCGGCCAGGTACGTTTTTAACTCGCCAATATTGATAATCTGTTTGTGGAACACGGACGCGGCCAGCGCACCGTCCACGTTCGCATCGCGGAAGGCTTCCAGGAAGTGTTCCATGGTGCCCGCGCCGCCGGAGGCAATCAGCGGAACGTGGCACACCGCGCGAACTTTCTTCAGCTGCTCGAGATCGTAACCGTTACGCACGCCGTCCTGGTTCATCATGTTCAGCACAATCTCACCTGCGCCGCGCTTCTGCACTTCCTGCACCCAGTCGAGCGTTTCCCACTGCGTCACGCGCGTCCGGCTTTCATCGCCGGTATATTGGTTAACGTGATATTTGCCGGTCGCGGCGTCGAACCAGGTATCAATCCCAACCACTATGCACTGTACGCCAAAGCGATCGGCCAGGCGGGTAATCAGTTCCGGCTCGGCCAGAGCAGGGGAGTTGATGGAAATCTTGTCGGCGCCAAAAGAGAGAATTTTGGCGGCGTCATCAGCAGACTTAATCCCGCCCGCCACGCAGAACGGAATATCAATCACTTCCGCCACGCGCGCGACCCAGCTTTTATCGACCACGCGGCCATCGCTGGAGGCGGTGATATCATAGAAGACCAGTTCGTCAGCGCCTTCATCGGCATAGCGTTTCGCCAGCGGGACGATATCGCCAATGATCTCATGGTTGCGGAACTGCACGCCTTTCACAACCTGACCATCGCGCACGTCAAGACAAGGAATTATCCGTTTTGCCAGCATTGAATCGCCTCCGTCACCGTAAATTTACCTTCCAGCAGGGCCCGGCCCACAATCACGCCCTGTACCCCCGTTCCGCGCAGCGCGGCGATATCGGCTAAGTCACCGATGCCGCCAGATGACTGGAATGCCACCTGCGGATAACGGGCGCAAACTTCTTCATATAAAGAAACGTTGGAACCCGCCAGCGTTCCGTCGCGGGAAATATCCGTGCACAACACGTGCTTCAGGCCCACAGGGAGATACGTCTCGACCAGCGCTTCCAGCGTCACGCCGGAGTTTTCCTGCCAGCCGCTGACCGCCACCTGTTTATTACCCTGTTCGTCAATGCGCACGTCCAAGGCCAGTACCAGGGCGTCGGGGCCAAAGCGGCGGAACCAGCCCTTCACCGTCTCAGGATCTTTCACGGCGGTTGACCCTACGACCACGCGCGCCACGCCCGCATCCAGCAGAGCCGCCACGTCGTCTTCGGTGCGTACGCCGCCGCCAACCTGCACGGGCACGTCAACACCAGCAACCAGTTTTTTCAGCAGCGGGATCTGGCGCTTCGCCGGATCTTTCGCGCCCGTTAAATCCACCAGGTGCAGCACCTCTGCACCCTGGGCGGCATAATCCTGCAGGCGCGGCAGCGGATCGTTTCCGTAGTCTCGCTGCTGCCCGTAATCGCCCTGATGAAGACGGACAACCGTGCCGTCGATTAAATCTAAAGCGGGAATAATCATCACATCTCCAGGAAGTTTTTCAGCAGCTGCGCGCCCGCGGCACCAGAGCGTTCCGGGTGAAACTGCACGCCGAAGAAATTGTCTTTCTGCACCGCCGCGGTAAACGCCTCGCCGTAAGTGCACTGGGCGATGGTATTGACGTTCACCGGCATGGCGTAACTGTGCACGAAGTAAAAGTACGCGCCGTCTTCGATGCCGCGAAACAGCCGGTCACCCGCTTTGGCGTACACGCGGTTCCAGCCCATATGAGGCAGAGGCAGACCGTGGTCGGTCATTTTCGGTACGTCTTCGTCGATAATGCCCAGCAGGTCAACGCCGTTGCTCTCTTCGCTGCGGCGGCCAAGAAGCTGCATGCCCAGGCAAATCCCCAACACCGGCTGGGTACAGGCTTTGATCAAATCGACCAAATCGCGTTCGCGAATCTGGTCCATCGCCGCCTGTGCGGTGCCAACGCCCGGCAGGAAAAGCTTGTCAGCGCGCAATACAATGTCCGGATCGCGGCTCACCACCGGCTCATAGCCGTGGCGCGCGATGGCCGATTTCACGGAGTTGAGGTTGGCGCATCCGGTATCCAGAATCACCACGTTCATTACAGCACTCCTTTCGACGAGGGCAGGGCATCGCCTTCCACGCGGATCGCCTGGCGAAGCGTACGGCCAAAGGCTTTAAACAGGCTCTCCACGCGGTGGTGATCGTTTTTGCCTTTGGTTTTCAGGTGCAGCGTCAGTCCCATGGTGTAGGACAGGGAACGGAAGAAGTGCTCCACCATTTCGGTGCTAAGATCGCCGACGCGCTGGTAGGTGAAATCAGCTTTGTATTCCAGGTGCGGACGACCCGAGATGTCCATGGCGCAGCGCGCCAGGCACTCGTCCATCGGCAGGACGAAGCCGAAACGGTTGATGCCGCGCTTGTCGCCGAGCGCCAGCTTCAGGGCTTCACCCAGCGCCAGGCCGGTATCTTCCACGGTGTGGTGATCGTCAATATAAAGATCGCCTTTTACCGCGATCTCCATGCGGAAACCGCCGTGGGTAGCAATCTGGTCCAGCATGTGGTCAAAGAAACCGACGCCGGTGTGGATCTTGCTGCCGCCCTCACGGTCCAGCCATACCTTTACATCAATCTGCGTCTCTTTGGTGTTACGCTCAACGTGGGAATAGCGGTCGCGTTTTGTCAGTTGCTCGCCAATCTTTGCCCAGTTAAGGTCGTTACGATCGTAGCGCAGCCCCGCGATGCCCATGTTTTCCGCCAGCGTAATATCGGTGATGCGATCGCCGATGACGTAGCTGTTGGTTTTATCCAGCATATCTTCGGCCAGATAGCGCTCAACCAGCTTCACCTTTGGCTTACGGCAGTCGCACTCGTCGGCTGGCATGTGCGGGCAAATCAGCACTTCATCAAATACCACGCCCTGAGAGGTCAGCACCTGCATCATCAGGTTATGCGGGCCGTCAAAGTCCGCCTGCGGGAAACTGTCCGTACCCAGACCGTCCTGGTTGGTGATCATTACCAGCTTATAGCCCGCTTTCTGAAGCTTAAGCAGCACCGGGATCACGTCCGGTTCAAAAGCCAGCTTGTCGAAACGATCGACCTGGAAATCGGCTGGTGGCTCCGAAATAAGGGTGCCGTCACGATCGATAAAAAGGATCTTCTGGGTCATACTTTCTCCGCTTTCAGGGCGTCAATGACGCGCTGGCTCTCTGTGCGGGTGCCTACGGTGATACGTAAACAGCCACTCAGGGAAGGTTGTTTATTCTGGTCTCGTAAGATAATGCCCTGATCCCATAAAGATTTAAATACGGCACTGGAGGCGGTGAAGCGCGCCAGGATGTAGTTGGTTTCCGAGTCGAACACCTGCTCGACGCAAGGGATGTCTTTCAGCGCGGTGACAAGGTACTGACGTTCCTCCAGGATCTGCGCCACGCGTTCGCGCATCGCGTTGATACCCTGAGGCGTCAGCGCCTGTGCCGCAATATCGGCAACCGGCGTTGAGAGCGGGTACGGGGCGATCACTTTCAGCAGCAGGTCGATGACCTCTTTATTCGCCAGCGTAAACCCGCAGCGCAGGCCCGCGAGGGCGAAGGCTTTTGACAACGTGCGCAGCACAACGAGATGCGGATACTCTTCCAGCCAGCCCGTCAGCGTCGCCTGCGGGCAGAACTCGATGTAGGCCTCGTCGGCCACCACCAGCGTTTTACCACGGGTCATCTCCAGCAGGGTGCGAATATCCTGCGGGTTAATAATCTGCCCGGTGGGGTTATTTGGGCTGCAGACGAAGACGACCTTCACGCCGTCGAGATTGTCGGCAATGCCCTGTAAATCGAGCTGCCAGTTCTCCAGCGCCTGGACGTTGCGGCACGCCACGCCGAAGGTTTCGGCGCTGACGCTGTACATGCCGTACGTGGGCTGGCAGTACATCACCGCGTCTTTGCCCGGCTCGCAGAACGCGCGGATCAGCAGCTCAATGCCCTCATCCGCGCCGCGGCTGACCAGTACCTGCTCCGGCTTCACACCCGCGTACTGGGCGTAGTTTTCAATCACCGCTTTTGGCTGACACTCCGGATAGCGGTTCAGCGTTTGCTGCGACAGCTCAAACTGCACCGCAGTCGGGAATTCGTTGGCGTTCAGCCAGACGTCCCCGTTTCCGCCCAGACGACGCGCAGACTGGTAAGGCGTCAGGCGGCGGACATTTTCGCGGGCTAATTCTTCAATGTTCATGCTTGCTCCTTCAGGGCGGCAACGCGCAGCGTCACGGCGTTTTTGTGGGCGGTCAGACGCTCGGCGGCGGCCAGGGTTTCAATAGTAGAAGCCAGTGAAGCAAACCCCTCGCGGGACAGCTCCTGCACGGTCATGCGTTTCTGGAAATCCGCCAGGCCGAGGCTGGAACAGGTAGAGGTATAGCCATACGTTGGCAGCACGTGGTTGGTGCCGGAGGCGTAATCCCCCGCGGACTCCGGTGACCAGTCGCCGAGGAACACCGAGCCCGCGCTGGTGATGCTGTCGACCAGATCGCGCGCGTTGCGGGTCTGAATGATCAGGTGCTCCGGGCCGTACTGGTTGGAGATGGTAATGCACTGCTCAAGATCGCGCGCCACAATCAGGCGGCTGGCCGCCAGCGCCTGACGTGCCGTGTCGGCGCGGGGCAGGTCGGCAAGCTGACGCTCCACGGCTTCGCCCACGCGTTTCGCCATATCGGCATCCGGCGTCAGCAGGATGACCTGCGAGTCCGGGCCGTGTTCTGCCTGTGAAAGCAGGTCGGAGGCCACGAAGTCCGGCGTTGCGCCGCTGTCGGCAATGACCAGCACTTCAGACGGACCGGCAGGCATATCGATGGCCGCGCCGTCGAGACGCTGGCTGACCTGGCGCTTGGCTTCGGTCACATACGCATTGCCCGGGCCAAAGATTTTGTCGACCTTAGGAATGGACTCTGTCCCGAACGCCAGGGCCGAAATCGCCTGCGCGCCGCCCACTTTATAGACCGCCTGTACGCCGCAGAGTTTTGCCGCGTAGAGGATCTCATCGGCGATCGGTGGCGGCGAGCACAGCACTACTTTCTGGCATCCGGCGATACGCGCCGGCGTGGCGAGCATTAATACGGTCGAAAACAGCGGCGCTGAACCACCAGGGATATAAAGCCCCACTGACGCAACCGGGCGCGTCACCTGCTGGCAGCGCACGCCGGGCAAGGTTTCGACATCCACGGTCTGCAGCTTCTGCGCGGTGTGGAAGGTATCAATATTTTTCACCGCGACGGCCATCGCCTGCTTGATGTCGTCACCCAGACGATTACTGGCATCAATGATTTCCTGCTCAGTAACCTGTAATGCTCCGACTTCCGTCTTATCAAACTTTGCACTGTATTCACGCAGCGCGTCATCGCCGCGGGCCTTAACGTTATCCAGGATCTCCGCCACGGTGCGTGAGATGCCCTCAGAGGCGGAAATTGCCGGGCGCATCAGCAGCTCGCGCTGTTGCTCGTCGCTACAATTATTCCAGTCGATGATTGTGTTAAAGCTCATGGCCATTACTCCATCATCTTCTCAATTGGCAGCACCAGGATGGAGCTTGCGCCCAGCGCCTTCAGTTTTTCCATGGTTTCCCAGAACAGGGTTTCGCTGCTCACCATGTGCATCGCCACGCGCTGCTGATCGCCCGCCAGCGGCAGGATGGTTGGTCGCTCAGCGCCCGGCAGCAGGGCGATGACTTCATCCAGACGCTCGGTTGGAGCGTGCATCATGATGTATTTGGACTCACGCGCCTGAATCACGCCCTGAATACGGGTCAGCAGCTTGTCGATCAGCTGCTGTTTGGCGTCGGCCATCTCGCCGTCGCGCTGAATCAGGCACGCTTTAGAGCGGTAGATGACTTCCACTTCGCGCAGACCGTTCGCTTCCAGCGTCGCGCCGGTCGAGACGAGGTCACAGATGGCGTCCGCCAGACCCGCACGCGGTGCCACTTCAACAGAGCCGTTCAGCAGGCAGGATTTAAACTGCACGCCTTTCTGGTCGAGATAACGCTTCAACAGGTGAGGGTAAGAGGTGGCGATACGTTTGCCGTTCAGCGCGGCCGGGCCGTCCCACGCTTCATCAACCGGCGTTGCCAGCGACAGGCGGCAGCCGCCGAAGTCCAGACGACGCAGGGTGAAGTAACGCGGGTCTTCACCCTGCGCGCGGCGGGTCAGCAGCTCTTCTTCCAGCACGTTTTCACCGATGATGCCGAGGTCAACGACGCCGTCCATCACAAGGCCGGGAATATCGTCATCACGCACGCGCAGAATGTCGATCGGCATGTTTTCAGCCAGAGCAATCAGGCGTTGGGTGTGCAGGTTGATTTTGATCCCGCAGCGGGCCAGCAGTTCGCGTGAATCGTCACTCAAACGGCCTGATTTTTGAATAGCTATGCGTAAACGTGAGTTATCTAACATTCTTTATTCCTCGTTAACCTGTTTTAACCTGTCTGAATTTGGTCCAAAAAAAAGCCCCCGGAAGAAGATCTTCCGGGGGCTTTTTCATGCGTTCATGCACCACTGGAAGATCCAAACGTCTTCCAGCACACATCGCCTGAAAGACTAGTCAGGATGATGGTGATGATGGTGGTGTTTAAATTGAACGCGTGTCATATAAATTCTCGATGAATGCTTATTCATTTGATGTCTTTTAACCTAAACCAGTTGTACGACATATTGCAAGGGCTTTTTTTGATCATTAATTCATTTCATATTGATGCTATGAATTGTGTGTTCTGCCGGGCTGGCGTAGCCTTATGAAAGACGAGTGAGAGTCAGGAGAATTCGCATGAAAAAGGTCGCGATTGTCGGTTTAGGATGGCTGGGAATGCCGCTGGCGATGTCATTAGCCGCGAAAGGCTGGCAGGTGACCGGGAGCAAGACCACCCGGGATGGGGTCGAAGCGGCACGCATGTGCGGTATTGATGGCGTTGAACTGCGTCTGGAGCCGGAGCTGGTGTGTGATGCGGACGATCTGGACACGCTGATGAACGTAGATGCGCTGGTGATTACGCTACCCGCACGGCGCAGTGGCCCGGGCGAATCATTCTACCTGCAGGCGATGCAGGAGATTGTCGACAGCGCGCTGGCGCATCACGTCCCGCGCATTATTTTTACCAGCTCGACGTCGGTTTATGGCGATGCTGAGGGCGTGGTGAAAGAGAGTTCCGAGCGCCGTCCCGTAACCGCGAGCGGTCAGGTCCTGAAAGAGCTGGAAGACTGGCTGCATAACCTTCCCGGCACGCAGGTCGATATCGTTCGTCTGGCGGGGCTGGTTGGCCCGGGGCGTCATCCGGGGCGCTTCTTTGCCGGTAAGACGGCACCAGACGGTCAGCATGGCGTGAATCTTGTGCATCTTGAAGATGTTATTGGCGCGATTGAGCTACTCTTACAGGCTCCAAAAGGCGGACACATCTATAATATATGTGCACCGTCTCATCCGGCGCGCAGCACGTTTTACCCGCTCATGGCACGCCAGCTTGGGTTGGCTCCGCCGGTTTTTGGTGAGGCAAAGAACGAAAGTAAAGGCAAAATTGTTGATGGCAATCGCATTTGCCATGAGCTGGGGTTTGAGTATCAGTATCCCGATCCGCTGGTGATGCCCATGGAATAAGCCCCGCAGCGGAGACAATCGCACACCAGAAGGGGGCGAGCATGAAACCGCTGCTGGATGTTCTTATTATTCTGGATGCACTGGAAAAAGAGGGGAGCTTTGCGGCTGCCTCGGCAAAGCTTTACAAAACCCCTTCGGCCCTGAGCTATACCGTTCAAAAACTGGAAAGCGACCTCAATATTCAGATCCTCGATCGCACCGGGCACCGCGCGCGGTTTACCCGCACCGGGCAGATGCTGCTGGAAAAAGGTCGTGACGTTCTTCATACCGTTCGCGAGCTGGAAAAGCAGGCCGTCAAGCTCCATCAGGGATGGGAGAATGAACTGGTGATTGGCGTGGATGATACCTTTCCGTTTTCTCTGCTGACGCCGCTCATTGAAGCGTTTTACCAGCATCACAGCGTCACCCGGCTGATCTTCATCAACGGGGTGCTGGGCGGCTCCTGGGAGGCTTTAACCCAGGGCAGGGCGGACATCTTTGTCGGTGCCCTGCACGAGCCTCCCCAGTTGAGTGACTTTGGTTTTGCCCGCCTGGGCGTGCTGGAGCAGGTATTTGCCGTGGCGCCCCATCATCCGCTGGCTCAGGAGCCTGAGCCTCTTAACCGCCGCGTTATTAAGGGGTACCGCGCAATAGTAGTCGGGGACAGCTCGCGCCCCGAATGTGCGGTTTCCTCGCAGCTGCTGGATGAGCAGGAGGCCATTACCGTTTTTGACTTTAAAACCAAGCTGGAGCTGCAAATTAGCGGTCTGGGCTGCGGCTATTTGCCGCGCTATCTGGCGCAGCGCTTTATTGATAGCGGTGCGCTTGTTGAAAAACAGGTGCTTGCGCAAAGCAGTAACGAATCGGTGTGGGTCGGCTGGAATGAACAAACCGCCGGGCTGGCCAGCGCCTGGTGGCGGGACGAAATTTTAGCAAATAGTGCTATCGCTGCAGTTTACTCTCAGGGGAGCGCCGAGAAATCAGCCAGTTAGAAAAAAGAAAATGACCCGGTGCGTTGCAAAGTATTGCCTTTTGTATCCGATGTGGGGCAAAATGCCGCCGCTGCAACCAAATGAATAATCGACGATATAAAAGGCGTCGGTTATTTTTTTTTGCATGTACGAAACGAAACTAAAAACCAAGAGGCCGGGCTTCGTACCGGATAGATATTTACTAAAATCCGACAGTTGTTGTCGCTGAGGAAGAAAGAAATGGGGCAATTTTTCGCTTACGTGGCGGTTATCACCGTAAAGGAGAATAACTATGTCGCATAACGCAACTCCAAACACCTCTCGCGTGGAATTACGTAAAACGCTTACGTTGATTCCGGTTGTTATGATGGGCCTTGCCTATATGCAACCGATGACGCTGTTCGATACATTCGGTATCGTATCGGGCCTCACTGACGGTCATGTGCCGACGGCTTACGGCTTTGCGCTGATTGCGATCCTCTTTACCGCGCTGAGCTACGGTAAACTGGTGCGTCGCTATCCGTCTGCAGGTTCCGCCTACACCTATGCCCAGAAATCCATCAGCCCGACGGTTGGCTTTATGGTGGGCTGGTCTTCGCTGCTCGACTACCTGTTCGCGCCGATGATCAACATTCTGCTGGCAAAAATCTATTTTGAAGCGCTGGTGCCATCGATTCCCTCGTGGATCTTCGTCGTGGCGCTGGTAGCCTTTATGACGGCCTTTAACCTGCGCAGCATCAAGTCCGTTGCCAACTTTAACTCCGTTATCGTTGTGCTTCAGGTTGTCCTGATTGCCGTGATTCTTGGCATGGTGATCTATGGTGTATTCCACGGCGAAGGCGCGGGCACCCTGGCGAGCAGCAAACCGTTCTGGTCTGGTGATGCGCATGTGATCCCGATGATTACCGGGGCGACGATTCTGTGCTTCTCCTTTACCGGTTTCGACGGGATTAGCAACCTGTCTGAGGAAACGAAGGATGCAGAGCGCGTGATCCCGCGTGCCATCTTCCTGACGGCGCTGATTGGCGGTCTGATCTTTATTTTCTCGACCTATTTCCTGCAGCTGTACTTCCCGGATATCTCGCGCTTCAAGGATCCGGATGCGTCTCAGCCGGAAATCATGCTCTATGTGGCGGGTAAAGCGTTCCAGGTCGGCGCGCTGATCTTCTCCACCATCACCGTACTGGCGTCCGGTATGGCCGCGCATGCAGGCGTTGCGCGTCTGATGTACGTAATGGGTCGTGATGGCGTATTCCCGAAAAGCTTCTTCGGCTACGTGCATCCAACCTGGCGTACCCCGGCGATGAACATTATCCTGGTCGGTGCGATCGCGCTTCTGGCGATTAACTTTGACCTGGTGATGGCAACGGCGCTGATTAACTTCGGTGCGCTGGTGGCGTTCACCTTTGTTAACCTGTCGGTTATCTCTCAGTTCTGGATCCGTGAAAAGCGTAACAAGACGCTGAAAGATCACTTCCAGTATCTGTTCCTGCCGATGTGCGGTGCCCTGACCGTGGGCGCGCTGTGGGTTAACCTGGAAGAGAGCTCGATGGTGCTTGGCCTGATTTGGGCAGGTATCGGTCTGGTGTACCTGGCCTGCGTTACGAAGAGCTTCCGTAACCCGGTTCCTCAGTACGAAGACGTTGCTTAAGTCTTAACGTATCAAAAAAAACCGGAGACCTTGTCTCCGGTTTTTTTATATCTCACTTCAGACTATCTCTTGCGCGTACTGGAACAGGGCTTTTAACAGGATCTGTTTTTCTGCATTGCCTTCATACTGGTTGTATAACGACTCAAGCTCCTGCGCGTAATGCTGCAGATACTCTGGCGTAAACACGTTTCGACGGTGCTGCAGCCAGCGCGCCTGTTCTGCTTCATCCAGCGTGCCGGGATAATTGCGCGCCCGGTAGTTAAACATCAGCTTTTCGATGCGCTTATCGGCGAAGGTGATGTCCAGCGCAGGTAAGTTACGCGGCTCGGTTTGCAGAACAATATTCATGGCTGCGCGGTCGGCATCGCTGAAGAAGCCGTTGTAGAGCTGGGCATCCACGTTTTCGGACGGCACGAACGGCTCCGCCTCGGCGAAGATGGCGACCACTTTCTCGCGCACCTGCGGGTTATCGCGAAGCACTTTCAGGTTATCCAGGCAGTGCTGACGGTTAATGCCCAGCCTGTCGGCATCTTCCGGACGCAGCGTGTTCGCCTGCGCCAGCACCGGACATTTATTGATGTGCACCAGCTTAACCGGCACCGCAGGCAGATCCCCGAGTTCATTTTTCGGGGTGTAAAGCCGTTCGCGCAGGGTATCGCTGTCAAGCTCCAGCAGCGGCGAAATATCGCCCGCCAGGTCCACCATGATAACCGCATTACGGTTATCCGGGTGCCACGCCAGCGGCGCAACCCAGCTGGTATTGCCGCGCCAGGCGCCAAACATGCCGGAGATATGCACCAGGGGCTTCATCTGCGGTACGTCGATAAGGGTCATGAGCTTCTGCTTGCTTCGGTGGCTCAGCAGATATTCAAACAGCCGGGGTTGTGCGGTTTTCACCAGCTTCGCCATGGCAATGGTGGCATAAACGTCTGCCATCGCATCGTGGGCATTGCTGTGCTCGATGCCGTTGGCGCGCGTCAGGTGTTCCAGCCGGAAGCTGGTCAGCCCTTCCTCATTTTCCGGCCAGTTAATGCCTTCAGGGCGCAGGGCATAACAGGCGCGCATGATGTCGAGCAGATCCCAGCGTGAATTGCGGTTCTGCCAGCTCCAGGCGTACGGATCGTAGAAGTTGCGATAGAAGATATTGCGCGTCACTTCATCATCGAAGCGGATGTTGTTGTAACCGACCACGCAGGTATTAGGCACGGTAAACAGATCGTGGATACGGCGGGCGAACTCTGCTTCGTTAACGCCTTTTTCCCGTGCTTCCTGCGGCGTGATCCCGGTGACCATTACCGCGCCGGGCTGCGGCAGGTAGTCATCAGCCGGTTTACAGTAAAAGACCTCAGGCTCGCCAATGATGTTGAATTCGTCATCGGTGCGGATGGCGGCAAACTGCGCCGGTCGGTCCAGCGCCGGATGCGTGCCAAAGGTTTCGTAGTCGTGGAATAGGAAGGTAGGTTGTTTATCTGTGTCTGCCATTGTTTAATATTGTCCACAATAGTTAATTAACTGCCTGTTATCAATCGAAAAACAACCCTTTTCTCACCTGAGTTTGTCCACGAACGTTAAATATAGTTGTTTACTGTGTCTCGATGTCCATGTGATATTGCGTACCAGAAGTGTACCAAACCACTATTTCTGAGCGTACCAAATATTATTTATGGCTATCAGCGACACAAAACTGCGTACCATTCATGGTAAACCATATTCGGGCCCACAAGAAGTGGCTGATGCTGATGGTCTCAGCGTGCGCATTTCTCCAAAGGGGGTCATCCAGTTCCAGTACCGGTATCGCTGGCATGGTAAACCTCATCGTCTCGGCATTGGCCGCTACCCTTCGGTGTCGTTAAAGGATGCCAGGCAGATCACATCTGATTTACGAAACCTTTATTTCTCCGGCACAGATCCGCGCTCCTACTTTGAGGAGAAGACGCAGAACTCCCTGACGGTCGCCCAATGCCTCGACTACTGGTTCGACAATTACGTCTCTACAACACTCCGAGAAAAGACCCAGGCACTATACCGATCAACGGTTATGAAGCGGATGCATGACGCTTTCACGAATCGACCGGCATCCTCCATTACTGTGAAGCAGTGGGTAGATCTCCTCTCCGAAGAGGAAAGGGATAATCCGCGCCGTGCGCGTCAGGTGCTCAGTCAGTTAAGATCGGCAATAAGCTGGTGCATGCGGCGTCAGGTGATAGATAGCTGCGCAATTATGAGCATCCAGCCAAGAGACTTTGGCTCCCGTGCTGCTGTGGGCGACCGCGTTCTGTCGTATAACGAGCTGGCTCAGATTTGGATGGCTATTGAAAGAAGCAGGGCGTCTACCTCAAACAAGCTTCTTCACCAGATGCTGATGCTTTGGGGGGCGAGGCTCTCAGAGCTCAGGCTGGCAACCAAGACAGAATTTGACCTGCTGGACAATATATGGACCGTTCCGAAAGAGCACAGCAAAATGGGCAACGTCATCCGACGCCCGATCTTCGAACAGATTATGCCTTTCCTCGAAAAGGCCATGACAACTTACAATGATGTGCTTTTCCCCGGGGAGGATATAAACGAACCGATCAGCATAGCGGCCGCCAACCGGTTCGTTAATCGAATAAGGGGAGGGATGGACCTTGGATACTGGCGAACCCACGACTTCAGGAGGACGCTTGTAACAAGGCTGTCTGAAATGGATGTCGAGCCCCATGTTACTGAGAGGATGCTCGGGCATGAACTTGGCGGGGTGATGGCCGTGTATAACAAACACGACTGGATTGAGGCTCAGCGCAAAGCGTATGAGCTTCACGCTGATAAGCTGTTCTGGCACATCAGGAACATTTCTGGTTAACGCCACCATTTAGGATCCATCCATCAACAGCTTCACGCAGGTACGCTTTCGGGTGGGTCCTGACTGGCTTCGGAAATCCGTGCCGGTTGGTGTAGTTCCAGATTGTCTGGCGTGATGAAACCCCAAGTTTGCTCATCACTTCTTTTTCTGGAATCAGGCTGGTATCGGTCATCGTCATCTCCTTACGCTAATTTCTTATAAACGCGAGGCTCATCAACAGTAGCCGCGCGAAGTTCGTGTTCGTGATGCACCGAGTAGTTGCCGTCATCCCATTTGCACCACGCTTTCGGATGGTCGCTATCCGGCTCAATCTGGCTCTCAACCATCCCTCTGATGCCTCCAGACTTAAGCTGTACTAACGCGCCCACAGCAAATTTAGCCATAACAAGCCCTCTGACATGTGAATGAGTGAAGAGATAGCGCTCAGAGCCATAATTCCGACTATGAGCCAGATAATTGGATTGGCGTGCATGGTGACTCCGGATAAAGAAAAACCCGCAGGGTGCGGGTTTGTTATGCGTAGAATGGGTTAGGCATTTTTGTAGATATCAGGGAGTTGATATTGTTCTGCTAACCAATCGTCACATTTCATTTCTTTGATGTAGCTAGGAAGATCGCCATGGTCGCAGTTAAACAGCCACCACTGATCACCCAGACTTTGAGGAATGGCAAGCTCATAGGTGATTCCAAGTTCGCGCATTACTACTTGTGGGTGCCTGGCCTCTCCTGCATAACCAGCACTCGCACAGTCATAGCGTAAGTGTTTCATGATTTCACCCTCTTTTGAATCAATGCCAACTCATCAAGACCTTTAGCATTTTCTATGCAAGATAAGGCCATTAAAGAAAGGCAGATGCTTTCGTAATATGCAGCCCACCACCATGAATGGGTTTTATATCACATCAGTTTGCATCCTGCCGCTCAACTCTCCGCGCTTCAGCGTCGTGATATCCCTGCATGTAAGCATCAGCAACGGCTGGGTCAATCCCTGCCTGAATAGCGATTTCGTCAATATGATCAGGCTCTCCAGTTGCCTTTTTCGCGTGCTCACGAATCTGCGCGATTAGCTCCTCCGCATTAACCTCAAAGCACTTCAGAGTTTCACATCCGCCAACCTTGGCACCGGAGATTCGGCACCCGCCATCATCGTTGCTTACGCAGAGGGAAAGGCCTCCAGCCTGATTGTGAGATATTTCGACATAAACATTCCCTGGCTTCAATTTAGACATTTTTAGCCTCCTGCTGCGGCGCTGCTGCAATCATGGCCCTATATCCGGCTGCATGTCCGCGCCAGTTGGCGACCTCTGAAAGCCACGCATTCATCATTGCCTGGGTTGGCTCAGCAGGAAGGATCACCCAACCACCCGGAATCACCGGAGAGTTGCCGCTCACAGCCTCCTGAAAGCGTTCAAGCTCCACGTACTCCTGACAAGACCATCCACCATCAATGAAATCACGAGCTTCAACAGCGTCGAAAGTGAATGATGTTTCGCTGCCGGTTGGCGAGGTTAAGCCGTACAGGTCTGCTACCGGCTTAAACTGCGTGGCTGTTAGGGTGCCCTCATTGGCGAGGGTACCATCCGCTTCGAGCGATGCCAGCGCGATACGCGCCAGCTCAAGATCCATTTGCGCTTTTTCTGACTCCGGAAATCCTGATGCGACAGAAATTCTGTGCTGAAGCTTTTCGATTAACTGCTCTTTGGTGAAGGTGTTCATGATGCCTCTCCTTTACCGGCTGCGGCGGCGCTTAATTTTGTATTCACGTCGCCTTCAAAAATCGGCAGCACACCAATTGCAGCGGCCCAGTTTTTAGCTAGCTCAGGGTCAGATGTCTCGTCGGTGTAGTCTGATGCTCGCCAACCAATAATTCGCTTCTGGTCAGGAAGGTCAGAATTTCTCTTCTCTGATGATTGCCCTAACGCATTAAGAAGCGTTCGTATCTCCTGCTGCTGAGTGGCTATGGTTGAGTCTTTTGCTTCCAGCTCATCCAGCAGCGCCAGCACGGTGGCGGGGTTGGCTGCAGCGATGAAAACTGAATCAACCTTGAGGCAATGTTGCGCTACCGCTTTCACTCCAACCTTCACCTCATAGCCGCGCGCACCTTTGTGTGGCTTGTAAGACTCCCAATCCCCCCATGATGCTGCGTTTGCCGCATTGGCTGCTTCACGTAAAGCGCGTTTGTCGATGTTGCTCATTGGGCGGCCTCCTGTGAGTCGAGAAGTATCTTGTTGGCGGCAAGAGACTCCAGTTGAGCATGAAGTCTGACGCACTCGGCATTCCGTTGTTCAATAACTTCAGTAAGCTCCTCAATTTTTCGACGTGCTTTCAAAAGTTCTCGTAACGCGTTTGCAATATCAGCGCTTTCCTGTGCAAACTCATAGTCACCTATCCCTAACGCCTCTTGTTCCGCTCCGTGAAAATCTTGAAGACGGAAAAGTAACTGCCCCTCTGTTAAGTTCATTTTTCCACCTTCGTATTTAAAGCTTCTGTCAGAAAATCAACGCCTTTCTGATAAATGCTGATTAGTTCTATGTCGTCATCGGTTTTCTCTTTCCATGCACGCATTGAAGAAAGCCCTTCTTTCAGGCGAGGCAAAAGACATTGGCACAGATACGCTCTTCGTCCTTCGATGCACTCCCGAGAGGCGTCGTTAATGTAAAAATTTATCAGCCGCGCAGCGGCGCATTCTGATGCGGGAATCATGACTGCACTCCTTTGCGAATTTGGGCGGGATTAGAACCCATTCTTTTTGAAACACAATAATCAGCTAGTCTTTGGGCTAATTGTTTATCTCGCTTACCGCAAGACAAAAGCCCAGCAGCAGTCATTACGTCAGTTAAAAATCTGGACTCAACCAAACTCAACTGATTAGTTACTGGAATCTCTGGCGAGTGGTCGATGGCGGGCCAGTAACCCAGCTCCCCTGCATAAACAAAACAGCTCGACGCAATGAAGTTATCCAGCCCCGCATTCTCCGCAGCCAACGCCGCGCATCTGGCTTCAAGTGCGGCGTAGTCTTCGTGCCGCACCATCGGCCCGTCTTTGCTCTCATGCCAATCTGATTTGAAATCATCAATATTGGTATGTGCTGCATAACGTTTCACGCTCATTTCTTCGCCCTCTGGTTTAACCACGCTGTCAGGAATTTTTTCTCGTTCACGCTGGGGAATGAGTTCTTCTTCAGCATTTCTTCGCGTGGGATATCGTTGATGGGTTTGAAGCGGTGGCGTGCGACAATCTCCTCAGGGTAGAAGCCCTGAAGTGCGTATGAGTTTCCAATCATGATTTGAGCCTCAGTTTCGAATGCGGCGTAAGCTAATGCCTTCGCGCTTGCACATCTGGCGAAGGGATTCGTATGAGCGGTTGATTTGTCTTGCAATGAGTTTTGAGTGAATGGTTCCGGCTTTTTCCCTGGCTGATGCTATATCAGATTCACCCCATGGCCGTCCGTGGCTAAGTTGGTTTGAGCGTAGTTCGTAGGTTTGTTTACGCTTGTACATTGCGCACCTACTTGATTAGCAGTGTTGGCTTACCGAGCTTGAGTGAAGCGCCAGGAATAGCGTTACCAGCCTTCAGTTGATGCTTGATAGCTAGCTTGTCGGCTTTGACCGTAGTGACGTATTCAACGTATTCAGGCGGTAGGGAGCCTTCATCTGTGATTTCAACTGACTCCACAGGAGCGCGAACAGTTACCTGATGGATGCCAGCGCGAATCCTTTTCTTTCCCATCATTTCAAGCGATGACGCGATGTAGGCCATGATGTTATCGACCTTGTTGTTGATTACTGACGCGCGTTCATTGAGTGCCTTAGCCTCTTCCTTGAGGCGCTCTGCGTATCCGGTTTCGTTCTTACAGATAGCCAGTAACTGCTCAATCTTGTCTGTAAGCTCTCCTTCCATGCCTTCCAGCGTGTCGGCTATCTCGCCGGCCTCAAAGTCGGAATCCATCAGCCTGGCGTAACCGTTGGCAATCTCATACAGCTTGCTCACTGGCGGCCTCCAGTTTTGACTTGCACTCGTGGTAGATGGCTTGCACGTTTTGCTGTAGCTTCATGCCTGAAGTGCGCTTGTATGCGTCAGCGAAGATGCGCTTAAGGTCATCCATGGTTTCAGCATGAGTCATATCATCGCAAAGCGTCTGAACGTGTTCGATGATTTCCTGCTGACGTTTCCGCTCATCCTCTCGAATATCTTCCTCTGACTTATGCGGCATTACCGGTTCAGTCCAAATTCCTTCCTCTTCGTTAAGAACGTGAATCGCACTATCAAGGCGAGAGGCTTTCGGCCAGTATTTACTTGCGCGTTTAACAACGGTTTTTCGTGCCATCTCATTCCAGTGATTAACCCATGGGCCCTTATCGCTGAATGCGGCTTTGCTTGTCTTCCTGACAGCCTCAATTTCTGCAAGGCTCATCTCTTCCGTAAGGTAATCGCCTGCAGGAGTCTTAACCGTGCAGTAAACACCAACGATGTCTCCACGCTCCCCGAAGGCGTTGTATTTGTGTGTCGGTGCCTTATCTAGGCCGTTTGACTCATAGGTGTCGTTAGCATGAACTAGCTTTGCCTGACCCCATGAGATAACACCTGACTCCATTGCAATATGCAGCAGCCCTATGTAGCTGATATCGAGGCATACCATGCCGTCACGAGGAACCAGATAAGCCAGCTTGCTTGCCGGGTTCAACGTAATTCCAATGGCTGCTACGTTGATAATCGCGTTCTGTGCGCTGGTAGGGTTTGATAGGGCAGTTTTGGCGAGGAAGTCATTCTTCTGGAAGTACTGAATCGCGAACTGACTTTCCTTTGCCCATGTAACTGTCTGCTCAGTTAACGCGCCGCAGAATAGCGGCTCCTGCTGCTTAACAAACTCAACGATATTGCTCATGCTGCTTCCCCTAATGCATGACGGCGCAGGAATATGCCAATCGCATACTCAACCTCTACGCGCGGTCTGAATATGTCCCACATAACCTCGGCAGCGAATTCCTGATAGTTGCAGTCATCTTCGCCAAGCCATTCCACAGCTGCCTTCGTGTGGTCGTCTGGTTTGTGTGCTGCCAGCATGTTGAGCACCGGTCGCATGTTCGCGCACAGCATCTCAACCTGCTTATCAATCGCTGCATTGTCATCGTCGCTAAAACTAGCGATGATTTGCTTAATCTCTGTTTTGTCTGTCATCGTCAGGCGCATCTTCTGCATCCTCTTTTGGCTGTTTCAACATGTCCTGCATAAGGCGGACAAAGGCATCTTCTGACCAGGTATCTGCAATGCTCATTGCTTGGCGACCTTAATCAGCTGAGTTATCTCAATGATGTCCTCGCATAAATCCGTATACTGGAATGGCCCGCAGTTATGTGAGTTAGTGCGACGAGCAAAAGCCATTCTTCGTAGCTCTTTCAGAGCTTCTTCCAGCTCTTCGTAAGTAGGTTTGCTCATGGCTGCTCCTTCTGATTCAGAAGCTCAACCAGACGCTCCAGCAAGCTCTTAACGCGAGGCTGCTTGAAGTCTGCGCCGGTCAGAATATTGCGGCGTGAGTGTTGAATGGACGTGATTGCGTTGAAGCTACCCATCGGGATAGCCCCTGCGAGATTTAATGTCTGCATGGGTAGTTCCTTATGTTGTGTGTGATTGCATAGCGATAGAGACTCGTGAATCTCTGTTGATATGCGGGCATGGAAAAGCCGCACTCAGGCGGCTTCTGATTTCTCGTCTTCGTAACGCTCAATAATCTCTTCGCTGTATCCGCTTTCATTCAGATACTTGATAACCTCATCCGTGCTCATGTCACCAAAAACTGCAGAAAGAATCGCTTCCCTGAACGAATTCAGTTCATTTCCTTCTGAAACGTCAAAGTTAATAGTTGTTCCACCTTCTTTAATGCGAACTTCACGCCATGTTGCGTGTCCGCTGATACCGCCTTTGCGAATATCAATTTCCATACTTTCCTCCAGGCAAAAAGAATGCCGCCCTGACTGCTGGCGGCAAAGACATAACGAGGGATTTCCAATAATCAGAACTATCGAGTCGTCCTCAATAGTACGGTGCGGTATTACACCCAATAGCTAACTCATAGAATTAGCTATCAGCTGCTATTCGCTTGGTGGTTCAGGTAATGGCATCCAGTGAGTTACCCCATAACCATCCTCCAGCGGGAAAATGTTTACTGTTGCTCCGCCTCGTCTGAATGTCGCTCCAGTAAATTCAGCATCGTGAATGCTTGGGGGAACATATTCGCTGTTGAAGTCGATGAATATAAGCACCTTGTCGTTCTTTTTAGGCATCCTCTCACTGCACTTAATCCACTCCATCACCCCTCCCCAAGAGCCTTGCTGATGGCTGCGCGAGCTGCTAATAACGCAGGATTATCAATGCTTGCTTCGTGCTCATAAGCAGTAACCATATTTTGCAGTGCTTCGAGCAAATCAGGAGCTGCCATAGCAAGCTGCGCATTTGCTTCCGCTTCACCTTTCAAGCAGTTTCGACCCGGTGCAAATCCTGCATAGAATCGATTCTCGCCATCTTCCAGTGCGTACACCATCCTGCCATCACGCACCCATTCCTGTTTTGACCCCTTAAACTCTTTCATATTCACCTCTGTGCTTGCTGCCAAAATAAGGCCGACTATGCGTCCTTGTTGAATCCCTTTTCAGTAAAGAACTTAATTCCATCCTCGTAAGCATCGATAAGCTCTAATGAATCAGGTTCACTCCTAAGCTCAGGAGACCATTCTTTCTGCTCTTCAATGCCACGCTTTAGTTTCGCGACAATCACTCTCTCAATGTATTCACGGCGACTTTCAAGCAATTCAGTAGATGCTTGAGTCATGTAGAAATTAAGTTGCTCAATCACAAAATCACCTCGCTGTAACCTGTTTACTCTTACGATGACCAGCTGCGAAAAGCGCCACTTCTGGCAGACATACAGCTCCGCTCACATCCTGTTTACGTCCGAACTCATTCGCATACACAATCGCTGCACGCTCAAGGTTGCGTTTGTACTCTTCAAGCTGCCAGAACGCGTCCTGCACCATGAATTTGATCGGCTTAGCGTCTTCAATGCGCTTAGGTGTTTCGTGTTTACCTTTAGCCTGAATCTGAGCACGGCTGAGAGTAGGGCGATGCATCACTTCTGAGCTTGCCGTAATCTCATTCTGGAGCGCTGCACGACGCTCACGACGACGACCTGATGCTGAGCCATTGAAAGCTGTTCTGCGTGTCATAGTGACCTCCTGATGAACTTTGGTGATGTGGTGAATGTGGAATCGAACCACAAACCCCGCTGGACTTTTCGCTTGGTTGATCAGGCCAGGCACCATCGATTTATTAACAGGTGGCTGCGCCGCCATTCCTGCTGGGTATTCGATGCCTGCGAAATTGCTTCCTGCTTCACCACATCCCAAAGTTCACTTTGGTTGTTAGGCTTTTCAGCCTCGTAGATTCATCTCTGAATCGTTGTATGTTCACCGTCCTGGTGAGTAGTGCGTCCTGCTGATGTGCTTAGTATCACCGTAAGTGGTATTGCAGTCAACACCGCGAGAGATATTTTATTACCGCAAATGGTTATGTGTATGTATTTCATGGTTATTTATTTTCATAAAAGCTTAGTGCGATACTGCTTCGAGTTAAAAATGAACGAGGGATTGGTATGAATCTGGACGAGGATCGCGTGAACATGATGGTTACAGCTATGGGGCGGGCGATTATGGAGCTATCGCTCGCCAATCAACCAATAACTCAGGAAGCTGCCGTTGAAAAGCTGGAGCAGTACCGAAAAGAGATGGGTAACGTGATTGGGGAAGGGGTTAACAAGGATGCAGCGGAGATAGTGCGGAAAGGGCAATAAAAAAGCCCGCACGGGCGGGCAGGTAGTGTTGCGATAGTTATTGTTATCAGCTTCAGGCTGAATAGTTATCGGCAGAATGGCGGATAGCTTTATAGGTGGGCAATAAAAACCCGGCACGGTGGCCGGGTTGCGACTTTATTTGAAGACTCTCTCAAGAGCGCTTTCATATTGTTCTTTTGTTTCGCACATGGATGCCATGCCGATAATTTTGCCAATGTGTCTACGTAGTGCTTTCACGCCCACATCAGAAAGGAACATATGGATTTTGTCACCTCTCTTACCGTTTTCCTCGCGATTTTCCTTGGCGATATCGAGAATCTTGCCTTCGCTCTTTGCTAATGTTTCGTAGATATGCCTCTCAGTAAACCAGCGGAAATTTCCTGGATGTCCGCCTTTTTCTGGTTTTTTCAGTTCGTATAGCCGGTACCATTCATAGTAAAGCTCATCAGGGAATTCTTTTTCCCAAGCACGAGCTTCTTCTCGAACGTACATTTTGAAAGCTTCGATTACCGCCTGCGCCGCAGGCTCATAACCAGAAACGGCATATGCAACGCCGCGAATACCAGATTTAGCAGAAGCATTCATAAGTCTTTGTGCGGCTTCTGCTGCTGCAATTCTATTAGCTGGCAAAACCCCTTTTTCTTTCGCCTTGACTAGGAGCTTTGCTATGTCTATTACTACACCGATGTCAAATCCATGCGCAATTGTCGAATTATTGGATCGCGCCTCTAATTGAAATTTAAGGGGTTTTTCTAATTTATCCTCTAAATCTGGATCGCGCATCTCGCTCATGAATGGAGCCGACATTAGTCTGTCTATATCGCGAGCAAGAGAGCCTATCTGGAGAAGTTGAGCTAATCCGGTCTTGGTTACAACTGGTGTTTTCAACTCATCGTTTAAAACATAACACTCGGCATCAATCCCAAACTGCTCTTTGAAATTTCCCATGTGAGTGGCTTTATAACCCCAGCGGGCAATAGCTCCGCTCTTGGCTTGATCACTTCTTTGTTTTGCAGTGAGGGATTTAGCTCTAGCAACCCCGCCTTTTGCTTTTCCAGTTGGTTCTTTTTTATTTTCTGACATTGTAAGCACTCTTGCTGTGAAATGTGCTTGCATCATAATCACTGTGTAACCATACAAGCAAGAAATATTTTTATTTTTATGCTTGCATTATTGCAGGCAAAAAAAAGGCCGCATTTCTGCGACCTCTCTCTTATCAGAACTATCACCCAAACGTCTCGTCAGGCCACTGGCTGGCTACTACCTTCCCAACAACTCGGCAGTTCTCATTGCATGGAATCATAGGAAACTGGGGGTTTAACGGTTGAAGGAATGCCTGTCCGCTATCCTTAATCAGTCTCTTGAAGGTGAACTCATCACCATCCAGCCTCGCAATGCAGAAATCACCTGGGTCAACCGGCTCCTCTGGATCAACAAGGATAAGCATTCCTTCAGGGAAGCTTGGGCGTGAACCGGCAGGGGCAGTCATTGAGTGCCCATCTACCTCTAACCAGAACGCAGCATCACTGGCTTTCTTCGTTGTACTCACCCATCCCTCAGCATCTCGCTGAGTGAACGTTCGAAATTCAGGAGAAAACATACCAGCTTGCACATGCGAGAAGACTGGATACTCATACTCGTTTCTCTTCTGTACATCTGCGCCTATGGCTCTGTACAAGTCAGAAATCTCTTTGGCTATTGACGGACTAAATTCCTCTATTCCTACCTGAAGAATGTTTGCCAGCATGGCTGCATTGTTCGCATTAAGGGCATTTACGCCGTTTAAAATCGCCCCAACAGCTGATTGCCCGATCCCCATGGAAAAAGCAATGCCTTCTTGAGATAGGCCAAGCTCTGATTTCTTTTTCTCGTATATAGCCTTCAAACGCATAGCGTCTTCAAGCTGCTCTTTGGTTAGTGGTTTCTTTTTAGCGCTCATACGTCAAATTTATCACCGCAGGGGATAAACATCTAACACCGTGCGTGTTGACTATTTTACCTCTAGCGGTGATAATGAATCCATGTACTAAGGAGGTTGTATGGAACAGCGCATAACCCTGAAAGATTATGCCCTGCGTTTTGGTCAAACCAAGACCGCACAAGATCTTGGCGTTTACCAAAGTGCAATTAACAAGGCTATTCGCTCTGGTAGAAAGATTTTTTTAACAGTTAAACCTGACGGCAGCATTGATGCGGAAGAAGTGAAGCCATTCCCAAGCAATAAGAAAGCCGCCTAAGTAGTAACACCCCACAACGGACATTCGTCCTACGTCGCTGAAAAGCGAACCTCAAACTTCAAATCGCATCAACCGATGCGTAACTAACTATTTAACTGAGGAAAATAATATTTTATGGAACTAGCAAATCACAGCAAAAAGGTACGCGAAGTGGAAACAGAGCTTCGTGCCAGACTCGTATCAATGGGTCAGACAAATTTCGCAAAGATGGCGGGATGGGCTGATTCAAAGGTGAGTCGATTAAACATCCACGATATGGCGGTGACGTTCGTTCTTCTGGAGAAGGTCTGGGAGACAAGCCTGATTCGTGAAGTGGCAAGACAGGCTATTGCAGCTGTGATGCCAGAAAGCAAAAAGCGCCCGGTGGTGGCCGGACGCTCTGAGCAAATCAGTATCGAATTCTAGAGACACTGTGTTACGCCAAGTAACAGGAGTAATTATGTCACATGAAATTGAAGAATTCCAGGTGCTGAACAGCATGAAGGTGCCTGATGATTTCAAAGTTAATGGTTTTATTTATGTCCTATCAAACGAGTCAATGCCTGGAGTTTATAAAATCGGCATGACTCGCAACTCACCTGATGCCAGAGCAAAAGAGATATCCACTTCAACTGGCGTCCCTCAGCCATTTAAGGTTGTTGCTGCCTTCCATTCAAAGAATCCAGCAAAAGATGAAAAGATCATCCACGAAGCATGGGGCAAAGAGCGTGTTAGCCCTAACCGTGAATTCTTCAGGCTGAGTGATCGTGAGCTTTCTCATTCACTGGATGAGATTAGAACCATTGTTGGTCCTGAGCGAGATGGTGATGTTGCAGAGTATGCAATTTACGACACATTCATCTCGTTTTGCGATGAACCAGAGCTTGATCTTGATGAGGAGCTAATTGAGTTAGGGCTCGGTGGGGTGATGGGGCATATACCAGCCATAAAGAACTTCCTAATCCGTTCAGGACTAGAGTACACAAAGCGACTTATAAGCCAATACAACTCATCGATAGTTATTAACACCGATGGGAGTATTTCGCTTGTTAAGTCTCTTGAAACACAGCATTACGAAAGAGAGGGGCAGAATGAGCTTAGCTGAAGTTTTCTACCTGCCGAAGAATGAGCCTGTAGAACAGGAGCGAAGAGTGGCTGATATCGATGACGGTTACACCCGATTCGCTAACGAGCTGCTGGAAGCTATCGCAAGTGCTGATTTAACCGCTCGCCAGCTGAAAGTCATGCTGGCATACATTCGTAAAACATACGGCTTCAACAAGAAAACAGATCGCATAGCGGACGAGCAAATTGCTCAGTTAACCGGGCTGTCTAGGCAGAACGTTAACAAGGCTAAAAAAGAGCTGATTTCAATGAATTGCCTGTTTATGGATGGCTATCAAATCGGCGTGAACAAGGAGGTATCTGCGTGGCAATTCAGCAAGTGTCTCCAAGTTAGCAATTTAGTCTCTAAACTAGAGACACAGAATGTCTCTAAGATAGAGACAGGCCGAGTCTCGAAGTTAGAGACACACAAAAGACATTCTTTAAAGACAACTAAAGACAATATTAATAAACCCCCTATATCCCCCAAAAAAGTTTCTCCGAAGTTCGACCCATTATCAGTTGAGTTGCCTGAATGGCTTTCTTCAGAAACATGGTCCGCATGGGTTAAGTATCGTAAGGAGATCGGGAAATCGATTAAGTCCATGCAGAGCGTGACAATGGCAATCAATCTTCTCGGTAGGAGCAGGGTGAAGGGATATACACCTGAAGAAATTATCAATCAGAGCATAGCGAGCGGCTGGCAAGGAATCTTTGAGCCTAAGCAGCCAAAAGGGCAAGCACCGTTGAGATCGCAACAGCGTGCTATTCCGGAAAGCTTCGCCACCAAAGACTATGGACAAACTGATATCCCATCATGGGCTCAGGAGTGAACATGACACTGGACGAAAAAATCTCTCAGCTGGAGAAGAAACTTGCAGAGCTGAGTGCTCCGCCTATCGCTATCGAACACACCGAAGTGGAAATTGGCACGGGAATCTGTGAAAAACATGGCGAGTATTCCCAGCGCACACGACATTCAACGGGGCCGATAAAACTGCCTTCACGGCCGTCAGACTGCCCGGAGTGCCTGAGGGATGAGCTTATAGGTCTGCAAGCTGAGAAGATTAAAATCGACGATGCATCACGTAAACGAAACATCGAAATCCTGCTAAGCAACCTGGCAATACCGGATCGCTTCGCTAACTGCACCCTGCAGAACTACGAGCCGGTCAACGATGATGCAAAGAAAGCGTTAAGAGTTTGCCAGGCATACGCCAACAAATGGCCTGAGCGCCTGCAGAAGGGTGGAGGACTGGTGATGTGCGGCAAGCCTGGTACTGGCAAGAATCACCTTGCACTGGCTATCGCACGACACGCCATTACGGAACATCAAAGCTCAGCGGTATTTACAACCGCGCTGAAAATTGCACGAGAGTACAAATCAACCTGGTCTAAAACATCATCACGCACAGAGGATGAGGTGATCCGCTATTTCACCAAGCCTGACTTGCTGATTATCGACGAGGTTGGCGTGCAGTTTGGCAGCGACGCCGAGAAACTCATTATGTTCGAAATCATCAACACCCGCTATGAGCGCATGAAGCCAACCATCCTGATAAGCAACCAGAGCAAAGAGGAACTTGCTGCATTCATTGGTGAGCGTGTCATTGACCGCATGAACGATGGCGGAGGGTGCACGCTGGCGTTTACATGGGACAGCTACAGGAGCAAATCATGAGGCAGAAAGTTCAGATTGAGGCCATAGAGAAATTCGTCATCGACAACCCGGGCACCAAATCTCCAGAAATCATCAAGCACACTTCAGTACCACAGAGGTCAGTAACTTCAGTGTTGTGCCATATGGTTCGCGAGAAGATTTTACGCAGAGAAGGGCCAAGGGGTAGCTACCGGTATTACAAATACGAGAAGAAGAACATGGTTAACAGTAGTGGGGAACCCATCGTTGACCACGATTTACCTAACCCACTGACTGCATTTATCAACCAGAGATTGAGGGAAGTAAGAGCATGAAAAAGAGACATGCAATAGCTCATTGGCGAATAAGCCTGAATGTAAGCTGCCCAAAATGTGGTCATTACTTTGACTTGACTGATGAGGCGGACTTTTGGGAATGCTCAGGCGTAAATCATGCAGGTCAAGAAAGTGAGGGTTACGAAACTGAATGCCCTGAATGCTCTCATGAATTCGAATGTGATTTTGTTTACTAACACCCCAGCACGCTGATGGAGAGAAATGATGAGAAAGAGTCAGGCAGAGAAGAAATTTGGTGAGGCGATAGATGCGCTTTGTTCATGCGGGGAAGACCCGATTAATTACGCTCTTAGTTACGTATGGGGTCGAATGGCTGCTGCTCAACGTGATGAATACATCCATGAGTTCGAGTCAAAGAGAGTCACAGTGACGCTGTCAGATTATGACGATGAACGCCCAAGACTAACGCTTGTAAAGTGATGGAGAGGAATATGGACGAATCAAGAAAGGCTTTTGAGAATGCGTGTCGTGGTGGACTGATAAATGGTGGGCTAGCCAAGTTTGATAATGGGGTGTATGCATCAGAATTAACCCGTGCCGTATTTTGCGGCTGGCAGGCATCTCGTGAAGCTATCGAAATCGAACTCCCAGAGGCCTGTTCGTGTTGCTATAGCGAGTCTGAAAAGGAATGGCATGACTCTGTAATGGGTGAGGTAACAGACATTCTTAGCGCAGCTGGAATCAAAGTGAAGGAGTGAGTATGAGCGCATACGAAGAAATAATGTTAGCCCTGCGATTCTTTTTCGATGTGGAAGAAGATGAAAACGTAAACGAGATTATCGGGCAAGACCATGACCCGATCGGAACCATTGCAGCCGCACTTGACGATTACAGGAGCGTGAAGGGTGAGGAAACTAACGTTTGAACTAAGAAGCCCAATTCATCAGCAGAACGCCATTCAAGCCATACAGCAAGTTTTACCCTCCTACGACAAGCCAGTAATCGTAACCATCTCAGAAAGAACTCGCTCAGCAGTCCAGAACAAACGTTTGTGGGCCACTTTGCGCGATATCTCTTTGCAGGTCGAATGGCATGGTCGCTGGCTGGATGCTGAGAGCTGGAAGTGCATCTTCACCGCAGCGTTAAAGCAGCAGGACGTTGTTCCTAACCTCGCCGGTAACGGATTCGTAGTGATAGGACAGTCAACCAGCAAGATGCGCGTAGGGGAGTTTGCAGAGCTTCTGGAGCTTATCCAGGCATTCGGGGCTGAGAAGAATGTTAAGTGGTCTGACGAAGCTAGATTAGCGCTGGAGTGGAAAGCCAGATTTGGAGATGCTGCATGAGAAACGAATTAGTAATCGGAGAAAAGTTTAATAAGTTAACCATTTTGTCTTTGGCAAAATCGAAGGCTTATATCTTCAAGTCAGGAAGAAAATCCTATAGGGCTCGCGTAGTTTGTTCTTGTGAATGCGGGACGGTTAAAGAGTACGACCTCTCATTGGTAAGAACCGGCAGGTCGAAGAGCTGCGGGTGCTTTCAGCGGGAGATAGGCAGACAAACTTTTACCACTCACGGACATAAAACAACTCCAGAATACAGAGCGTGGGCTGCCTTAAAGCAAAGGGTAACCAATCCGAATTCAGATAGATATGACAGTTATGGAAGAAGGGGAATAACGGTGTGTGAAAGATGGCTTAACTCTTTTGAGCATTTCTACTCAGATATGGGAGATAGACCATCAAGCAAACACAGCATCGATCGCATAGACGTAAACAAAGGTTACTTTCCAGAAAACTGCCGATGGGCAACATCGAAGGAGCAAGCAAGAAACCGTAGAACAAACGTCATCATTGAAACCCCTGACGGTGATATGTGCATAGCAGAGGCCGCAAGCAGGTACGAACTCCCTTACCACATACTCCAGCGCCGCTTAGCAAAGGGAATGACTTCTTTTGATGCCATTGCGATGCCATACAAACCAAGAGTTAAAGCAAAACAGGAGTGACACCATGCCAAAAATGTCATGGTTTCATCATCACGATCTTACAAACGAAGAAGCAACTCAGTTAATCACCGCCTACCAATCCCGCAACGTAAAAACTCAACGAACGCTAAGCGCAGACCCTCGGTTATGGGTGGTTTCGGCATTGCTTCCTGAGTACGCCAGCGAGCCAAAGGGTAGGAGTCAGTATCAACAGAGGATATGGCAATGACTGCATATTACAACGAGATAGATCCATATGCGGCTCAATGGTTACGCAACCTAATTGACGCCGGGGAGATTGCACCCGGTTATGTAGACGAAAGGAGCATTGAAGATGTCACACCAGGCGATTTGCGAGGATTTACCCAGCATCACTTCTTTGCCGGAATCGGTGTCTGGAGTTATGCACTTAGAAAAGCAGGATGGCCTGATGATAAGCCAATCTGGACTGGAAGCTGCCCATGCCAACCTTTCAGCGCGGCAGGCAAAGGAAAAGGGGTTAATGACGAGCGGCACCTATGGCCGGCGTTCTTCTGGCTTATTGAGAAATGCAAACCTGGCATCGTCATTGGCGAACAAGTTGCAAGCTCAGACGGCCTCGCTTGGCTCGACCTTGTACAAACTGACCTGGAAGGTGCGAACTACACCTCGGCAGGCACCGATATTTGCGCTGCGGGCTTCGGTTCTCCGCACATCAGGCAGCGACTGTATTGGATGGCCTACTCCAACGACGAACATCAACTTTCAGCCAGAGACGCGCAGGGGAATTCAGAACCTCTCTGGATGCGTGAGGTTAGCGGGCTGGCAAACGCCTTTGGCGAACGATGCAACTGGTTCAACACATTGCTACAGCGGGAAAGACAAGGAGGGCAATCCGAGAATCTGCCTGAAACTGCCAGGCACGGTGAAGCTATGCACACATTACCGGTTAACGGCTACTGGAGAGATGCAGACTGGCTTTACTGTAGAGATGAAAAATATCGTCCAGTTAGACCCGGCTCATTCCCGATGGTTAATGGCATTGCCAAAAGCCTGGGACGAGGCAAGTCCACATTGGGAGGAATGGCAAAGCGCAATCAAGACCAGCGCATTATTGGATATGGGAACGCAATAAACGCAGAAGTAGCAACGTCATTTGTAAAAAGTTGCATGGAGGTTATTCATGCTTAGCCAATCAGAAGCCCAATCCTACGAGCAGCAGAGCATACGTCGAACGTTGTGCGCTGGCTGCACGAAGGAGCTATCAGATGGCGAGGTTCATTGCTGTGAAGAATGTGCATCACTGGCAATAGCGTATCGCGACCCTAACGGATTTATGACGGAGGAAGATGATGAGTGAATTGCGAGTTGGAGGACTAGCTCTAATCATAAAGAGCAGAATTCCTGAGAACATAGGAGTGACTGTCAGATTAGTTAAATATCTTGGCATAGTTAGGGGGATTTTAGATGGCAGAGAGCTTGAGGCGTGGAATGTTGAGCCAGCATCTGGTGGTGAGATAAAAGGGATTTTCCCGGGAGGATTGGTTGCAAAATGGCATTGCGTAAGCTGCCCGGCAAACTGGCTAATGCCAATAGACGGAGAAGACTTTTCTCACGAAGATGAGCGACAGAAGGAATTGACCAATGGCTAAATCGCCCCGGCGAAAATGCAAAGTCTGTAATGAATGGTTTCACCCGGCATTCTCTAATCAGTGGTGGTGTAGCCCGGAACACGGAACTGAATTAGCACTGGAGCGAAGAAGCAAGGAGAGAGAAAAAGCAGAGAAAGCAGCAGACAAGAAACGACGACGAGAATATCAGCAGCAGAAAGACAAGTTAAAGATTCGAAAGCTCGCCTTAAAGCCCCGCAGTTACTGGATTAAACAAGCCCAACAAGCAGTAAACGCCTTCATCAGAGAAAGAGACCGCGACTTACCATGTATCTCGTGCGGAACGTTCACGTCTGCTCAGTGGGATGCCGGGCACTACCGGACAACTGCTGCGGCACCTCAACTCCGATTTGATGAACGCAATATCCATAAGCAATGCGTCGTATGCAATCAGCACAAGAGCGGGAACCTGGTTCCATATCGCGTGATGCTCATTGAACGCATCGGGCATGCAGCTGTAGAAGAAATCGAATCTGACCATAAGCGCCATCGCTGGACTACTGAAGAGTGCAAAGCGATTAAGGCAGAGTATCAGCAGAAGCTTAAAGACCTGCGTGAAAGCAGAAGTGAGGCCGCATGACACCCACTATAAAAACCATCCCTGACATCCTCGTTGAAGTGCGCGGGAATCAGTCAGAAGCAGCCAGGCAATTAGCTTGCAGTCGAAACACCATCCTCAGGTATTCACGAGACACCAAAGCTCAATTCCACGCCATCGTTAACGGCGTTCTCATGGTTCATCAAGGCGGTCGAGGTAAAACATGTGCTCAGTAACTAACATCCAGCAAGTCAAATGGCAGCGTCAGCGCGATATACATACCGAGCAGGTGCTTATTGGCAAAGAGCATGAGCTTGAACGCAGTCTTGAGTATGTGCGCGAGCAGTTGAGGGAAGTGCGCAATCGACTTGGTACGAATAAGCCAGACCATGACCCGGAGGCAGCATGAGCACAGAAACCGAAATTGAACTGGGCAAGGTTGTCGCTTTCCCGTCAAAGAATAAAGACATGCAGGATGGGCTGGTCATTCAGCGAGAAGGCCAAAAGGTCATGTGTCTGCACTCGGCTGTATCGATAAACGGAAAAGAGCGAACGCTACGCTGCCGGAAATGCGAAACGCTAATCGATCCATTCGACTACCTGATGACACTTTGCGACCAGGAGTCTCGCTACTGGGAAAGCGTTAAGTATCTTCGCCGCGAGGAAAAGCAGCGCCGCCAGAACATCGAAAAGCTCATTCAGATTGAGAAGAACGCCAAGTCCCGCATTCGCCGCGCCGGTGATAAGTCTCCACTTCCTCTGTGGCAGAACGAGAGGGTGGACGAATGACGCGTGACCAGATTATCCGATACCAGGCAGAAAGCGTTAAGCGCGCCAACATGCCGCCAGTAGCAAAGCACAGCCAGACCAAAACCAATCAGCCACAGAAGGAAGCCGCATAATGAAACTGGAATTAACCAACGACCAGCATCAATGGGTAGACCAGTGGCTCCAGTTGTGGGGCGCATGGTGCCAGACCGGCAAGATTGATAAAGCGATGATCAACATGATTGCCAGATTCATGGCTACCGTCGAGCCCCAGCAAGCATCACGACCGGTATGTAGTGATGATGACGGGATGCTCATTGATGCTGTCATTCGTCACTATCTGAAGAATGTGGATGAAAATGCATGGCGGGTTGTCTTCGCCTACTACGTTTGTAACTCCAGCGAGATCCGAATTGCATCATGGCAGCATGCAGTAAGTAAGCCTCGCCTGATGAAGACGCGTGGCGGCAATCAGTATAAACACCCAAGCATCTCGACAATCCGTAGAGAGGTGAAGCAAATCATCAATGCCTCACTGTTCTGTTTGTACCAACCGCTGCAAAATGCGTTTAACAATCGCGAAAATGTGAGGAAAATTGCAAATAAATCACACAACGTGCTTGCAATTTAATGAACAAATGAGCAAACTAATTCGTATATGTTGCCATTGTTGTGTGTGACATGAATGAATACCAAGCCCCGCCATCGTGCGGGGCTTTTTCGTTTCAGGGTCAGAAGCACAGCGGTTGTGCGTTCGGCTGTTAACCGAATGGTCGAAGGTTCGAATCCTTCCTGTCCCGCCAAATTCGCCTGTAGCTCAGAGGAAATAGCAACCGCCTTCTAAGCGGTTGGTCGCTGGTTCGAATCCAGCCAGGCGAGCCATCAGCAAAACAAGTCGTCATCTCGGCGGCTTTATCTTGCATCAGGTGCATAACTGAATTCGCGAATACGTTATGCCGTCCGCTCCACGAAACGGAGTGCACAACAGGAAAGAGCATTTGTAGGGTTCGACTCCCTGCCGTGGGGTTGCGCCACATGATGCGAGTCATGAGTGCTCTGTCCGTTGTGGTGAATGTCCTGATGGCGTCGTAAAGCGATAGCCGTGAATGCCGGATAGCAGCGCCGGCCACCACAAACCAAACCCACTACCTGGGACCCTTCGGCCATAGAGCCGACATTGCCTTACCCTCATCTTCCCGGCCTGTCGCCGGGTTTTTTATTCAGGCCGCAGACAATCAATTCCTGATGCCACGTATCTATCGTGTCTGACGGCCTTTCCCCACTACACAAACAGCACCCCGTTTTTCGGAGGTGATATGGCTAAACGTATGCAAGATAAAGAAAGCATTGCCGGAGTGTCATGGCTTATTGTCCTTGCTCTGTCATGCTGGGGCGGCCTGGTCCGATACCTTATTGACGTTAAGCAGAACAAAGCTACCTGGAGCTGGATTAATGCGCTGGCACAAATTGCAGTGTCCGGCTTTACCGGTCTCATTGGTGGCCTAATCAGCGTAGAAAGTGGGCTGAGCCTTTACATGATTCTGGTTACGTCAGGCATTAGCGGGGCGATGGGCTCCGTGGCTCTGACCTATTTCTGGGAACGCCTGACGGGGATGAAGAATGCAAACCAGTGACAAAGGCATTGCCCTGATCAAGCAGTCCGAAGGCTGCAAGCTCACCGCGTACCAGGACAGCGTCGGAGTGTGGACGATCGGCTATGGCTGGACTCACCCAGTCGACGGTAAACCGATCCGCGCCGGGATGACGATTAAGCAGGAGACTGCGGAGCGATTGTTGAAGACCGGACTGGTCAGCTACGAAAGCGACGTGTCCCGCCTGGTTAAAGTAGGGCTGACTCAAGGGCAATTCGATGCTCTGGTGTCGTTCACGTATAACCTCGGCGCCCGGTCATTGTCGACATCGACTCTCCTACGAAAACTCAACGCCGGTGATTATGCTGGTGCTGCCGATGAGTTCCTGCGCTGGAATAAAGCTGGCGGTAAAGTCCTGAACGGGCTTACCCGTCGCCGCGAGGCAGAGCGCGCTCTGTTCCTGTCGTGATTGGTGCGCTGGTTAAACGCTACTGGTTGCAGTTGCTGGTTATAGCGGTAATCGGCGTGCTGGCGTTCTTCGTGAACCACTACCGCGACAATGCCATCACCTACAAAGACCAGCGAGACAAAGCCACCAAGAATCTCAGCTTAGCTAACGCCACCATCAAAGATATGCAGGTGCGCCAGCGAGATGCGGCTGCGCTGGATGCCAAATACACCGGAGAACTGGCTGATGCGAAAGAAACCATTGAGCGTCTGCATAGCGATGTCATTGCTGGCCGTAAGCGGCTGCAGCTCAACGCAAACTGTCCCGCGAACGGAACGACCAGCACCGGCGGCCTGGGCGATGCTACCGGCCCCCGACTTACTGACTCCGCTGAACGGGATTATTTCACCCTCAGAGAGCGAATCGTCACAGTGACGAAGCAGGTCGACTACCTGCAGGACTACATCAAAGAGCAGTGCCTCAAATAACAGCCTCGCAATAGCGGGGCTTTTTTGTATCCGTATTTCACCGCACACCGCAGCGCACTCCAACTACGTCGAACCATACCCTTTGAAATGAGCCTTTGAGGAAGTCAGTTAGTGCTGGCGAGCCTCGACGGGCTGATTTCCTATGCGGCAAAGGTTCATCTCAAAGAAAGGTACACGCTATGAATAATCCGTCAGTTATTCCAGCTTTCGATTTTCGTGAAATGGTCACGACTCTCGATAACAAGATAATCACCACATCACTCAAGGTGGCTGACTACTTTGGTAAGCGACATAAAGACGTTTTGCGCGCCATACGTAACCTGAAATGCTCCGATGACTTCACCCGGCGCAATTTTGCGCCCATTGATTTTATTGATAAAAATGGCGATGTTCAGCCTATGTATAACATCACCCGCGACGGATGCATGATGCTCGTGATGGGATTCACTGGCAAAACAGCTGCCGCAGTAAAGGAGTGTTATATCAATGCCTTTAACTGGATGGCCGAGCAGCTAAACCGACGCATGGCGATGGGAGAAGAAATGCAGCACCGCTACGCCATCAAAGAAACGCGCTCAAAGCTGAAAGGAACGATCGGCAGCCGGTTGATGAACGAACGGAAGAAAGAGAAGCGCGTTTTGGCATTGGAGCATGAACACATCATGCAGGTCACTCAGCCAGAACTCCTCATTGGTAGCTAACTACCTCTAATAATTTTCTCCCGCGTCGTCCTGTCGCTGTCTCACCATCTTAACGAAGACCACGCCGCCTAAGCGGTCTCCCTACGTGCGAGTGGATGGTGTTAATCAATAACAGGGCATACCGCGATTTACCCGCTTAATCCATGAGGCGGGGTTTACGCACATGCTCGCGGTGACTGCGATGGTAGAAGAAAAGTCACTGGCAGCCGGAACAGACGGCTAAATCACAACAAATTAACAGGAACTCGAAATGGGTAATAAAAACGAATTAGCTGAAATGGTGCCAGCAAAGTTTCAGGAAAAGGCTTTCGACTGGCTTCTTCAAAAGCTCGATGAGGACATTGAGGCGGCAAGTAGATACGAAGCTGAGAAAGAAACGCAAGACATAATTCGAACGGCTGCCATCAACAGAGCAAAGTTGGTTTCAGATTCTCTTCTGGCGATGTATTCACCTCGTGTATTCAAAGTGGATGCTGAAGCATTAAAAAAGCACATGCCTCATCCAGAAGTCTGGTAAGCGAATAGCAGCAGTTATTACAGAAGCTCCTTACGAGGGGCTTCGATAATGACAACCACAAGGAATCGACATGGCGACCAAAAAGAAAACGGGCCGCCCTTCTGACTATTTACCAGAGGTGGCAGCTGATATATGCGCAAAGCTAGCCGAAGGTGAAAGCCTACGCACTGTATGCTCCCGACCAGGAATGCCTGGCAAGGCAACAGTATTTCGTTGGCTAAAAGAACATGAAGAGTTTCGAGACCAATACGCAAAAGCCACTGACACGAGAGCGGACTCCATTTTCGAGGAGATGCTGGAGCTTGCTGATGATGTGAAAGAGGACGGCGCGGCGGTTGCTAAAGCTCGCCTTCAGATAGACACGCGGAAGTGGGTGCTTTCTCGAATGGCACCAAAGAAATATGGCGACAAGGTCGTGAATGAGCTTGTCGGCAAGGACGGCGGACCTATCCAGCAATCACATTCCGTAGCCGTAGACGAAAAGGCGCTTAACAGCATATTGAGCAAACTATGAGCCAAATACTCGAATGGGAAGATTTGAGCGAAGCAGAACGCCAAGCCATCAAAGTCCTGTCCGAGCGCTCATTTCTGGCCTTTAACCGCATATTCTTTCAGCTGTTGCAAGGTGAGAAGTGGTCAGTTAACTGGCATCACCGATACATTGCGCAGGTGATTGAGGATATCGTCGCTGGCAAGCGCCGTAATGTTGTATTCAACGTTCCTCCAGGCAGCGGCAAAACAGAGATGTTAAGCATCCATGCGCCAGTGTGGACAATGCTTAACTGCCAGAAGGTCAGGAACCTCAATATTTCCTTCAGCGACACACTGACAAAGCGTAACAGCCGCAGAAGCCGAGAAATCATCACGTCAGCTGAGTTTCAGACGCTTTGGCCTCACTCGCTAGGCGTTAATCAGGCTGACGAATGGCAATTGTTGAACGATGACGGCAAGGTTAAAGCCGAAGTAGTAAGCCGTGCGGCAAGTGGTCAGATTACCGGATCGCGTGGTGGTTATCAGATGCCAGGCTTTTCAGGTTGGATAAACCTTGATGACTTCGACAAGCCTCTCGATGTTTTCTCAGAGGTGAAGCGCAAAAAGGCACGGCAGACATTAACCAACACCATCCGCTCTCGTCGAGCCAATAAGTCAAAAGAGAACCCGACACCGATAGTCGCCATTCAGCAGCGGCTGCACACAGACGACAGCAGTGCATTCATGCTGTCAGGTGCAATGGGTATCGACTTCGAGCACGTCATCATCCCTGCGCTCATTGATGAAGCCTATATCGAGTCATTACCAGAGTGGCTTCAGGAGCATTGCTGGAATGACGTCAAAGACAGCGAGAAGATGCGAGGCTACTGGTCATACTGGCCTGCCAACGAATATGTAGGCGACCTTTGTCGCCAGTGGGACACGGACGAATACACCTTCATGTCTCAGGGCATGCAGAAGCCTATCAAGCTCGGCGGTAATGTATTTGATGGTTCATGGTGGCAGACATACGGGCCTGATGGAGATAAACCGGAGCCTGAGCGCTACGAATACCGCTTCACTACCGCAGACACAGCGCAGAAGACGGCTAACCATAACGACTGGTCAGTGCTGTGCGAGTGGGGCGTTTACAAAGACGACCTCTATCTAATCCACATGGAGCGCGGCAAGTGGAAAGCGCCAGAGCTAGAAACAAACTTCAAGGCGTTTATCTCTCAGGCATGGCGTAAGAATCGGGAAGCGGGAACACTGAGAAAAATCTACGTTGAAGATAAATCCAGTGGCACGGCTCTTATTCAGAACCTTGAGAAAAAGCTTCCCATCAAGATAAACGCTCTACAGCGAAACAAAGACAAAGTTACCCGGGCAATGGACGTTTTGCCGGTAGTCAAAGCACAGCGTGTCTATCTTCCTGCTGACGCTTCATTCTCCTCTGAGTTTATCGCTGAGCACAGTGCTTTCACCTACGACGACACTCACGACCACGACGACATCGTGGATAACCTTATCGACGCCGTGACTGAGGAATTACTCCTTGGCAGTGATGCCCTACGCAGACTCAAGGCGCTTGCAAGCTGAGAACTCACATGGCTAAACGCAACAACAGGCAGCAAAAGAAAATCGACAAGAAGATGAACATGGACAGCTATCAAAACGTGTTCATGAACATCGGAACAGGCGGTGACAGGTCAGCCTACAGCCGCATCCGTACAGCGCACCTGCTAACAAAGGCAACCCTAGACAGCATCTATCTCGGCGACGGATTAGGACGTCGCATCATTGACGTAGTGGCTGACGAAATGTTTCGTGCTGGCTTCACCGTAGACGGTGCAAACAATGAGCCTGAGATTATGTCTCGCTGGGACGAGCTTAACCTCACTCAGCAGTTTACGGACGCGGTGGCATGGGCTCGCTTATATGGCGGCTCGCTAATGCTGTTCGGTGTTAATGATGGCGGAGACCTTCAGTCGCAAATTGGCGAGGGTGAGCTTGAATTTGTCCGTGTGTACGACCGCTATCAGGTTCAGCCTTTCCTTCGCGATACCAACCCTGAAAGCGCAACATACGGCGAAATAACTCAGTACCAGATCAACCCTATCTCAGGAACGCCTTACTACGTTCACGCCAGCAGATGTCATGTGTTCGACGGAGAGCGACTGCCTAACCAGATTCGTCATCAGAATCAGGGATGGGGTGCTTCGTGCTTGCAGGGAGTCTATCAGGCGCTGACTGATTACGGCATGAGCCACGCACACGCTACAAGCCTGCTTGAGCGCAAACAGCAGGGCGTCTGGTCTGCTGCTGACCTGGCTGACCTCTGCAAAGACGGTGAGGGTAGAGATGCAGTGCAGGCTCGTCTCAACATGGTCGATATGACGCGCAGCAACGGCAACACCATCGGCGTAGACGCAAGCACTGAGAAGTACGAGCTGCTTAATGGCTCTCTGGAGGGCGTAGTCGATGTACAAGACCGCAAGCAGTTACGCATATCAGCGCTGACCGGCATCGATGAGCAAATCCTGTTCACCAAAACTCCATCTGGTCAGGGCGCGGATAAAACCACCGTTCCTGAGTCATGGAAGCAGCTCATTGGGCGCAAGCAGAAGGATGAGGCGAGACCTGCAATTGAAAAGGCGGTCAACTTCCTCACCACTGATAAAACCTGGACGATTAAGTTCAATCCTCTCTCAGTACCAACAGAGAAAGAGCAGGCAGAGACGGCTAACCAGTGGTCACAGGCTGATGAACGCTATTCGCAGCTTGGATGGGTAAGCAACGATGAAGGTATCGCCACAATGAAAAAACGTGGAGGCTACGTCTATCCGGAGATGAGCAATGGCTAAAGTCTGGCTTCATCCCTACGGCATAGAACGCGACTACACAAACGCGCTTGTAAAGGCCACCAGGCAGTTCAACAAAGAAATCAACTCAGCATACGGCGATATTCGCTTCGATGGCTGGCAGGACGATATGTCGGCTGTGCTGGCTTATCTCCGCAATGCTGGCAACCGCATCTTCCAGCCAGTAATTGATCGACTTCCGTCTTTCTTCGCGCTAACGAGTCAGTTTAACGACAAGCAATGGCGGCTGGTTGTGAAGGGTGGAACTGGCTATGACATCCCACCTTCGCAGGCTGTTATTGCCGGCCAGACAACTGTGCCCGTCTCATCTGGCGTGCTTGGTGTTGATGCTTATCGCGCTGAACCATGGCTGAGAGAAATGCAGGAGTTATGGGTATCAGAGAACACCAGGCTGATTAAATCCATTCCTGCTGACGAACTGGCAGACATGGAAGGCATCATCCAGCGCGGTGTAATGAATGGCTCAAGCGCTGACACCATCAGGAAGCAGATTCAGGAGCGATATGGCGTCACTGAGAGGCGCGCAAAGCTGATCGCAGTTGACCAGATAGGCAAAGCCAATTCAGCGCTCACAAAGCAGCGTCAGGCCGATGCTGGCATAACAGGCTACAAATGGCGAGGCGTACTTGATGAACGTGAAAGGCCTGAGCACAGAGCGCGAGAAGGTAATTCCTACAAGTGGAGCAATCCACCTCCTGATGGACATCCGGGGCAACCTGTCCGGTGTCGATGTTACGCAGAGCCTGACTGGTCTGGTTCAGTTTTCGATATCGGCGAATAAATAAGGCAAAACATGAAAACAGTATCTCGCTTCGATGTGGGAGAGCTTCGTGCGTCCGTGAACGAGGATGGTTATCTGGAGGACGTGCCGGTAGTGGGTCGCGTTGGCATCCAGTTATACCGAAATCCAGATGGCTCAGTGCGTCGTGAATTACGCCCGCCTGAAGAAGTATTCAACGCTGATTCACTGGCGAGTTTCAAAGGCAAACCGATCACGCTAGGCCATCCCGGCGCGGTGAATTCCAGAAACTCCCGAAAGCATCAGGTCGGAACGATGCTGGATGTTGGCAGAAAGGACGGCAGTAACGTTGCTGTTCCCATCATCATCCATGCTGACGAAGCAATATCTCAGGCTAAATCAGGCCGGGCAAGACAGCTTTCTCTGGGATATCGACTCGACCTTGAAGAGCGTCGCGGCTGGTTCAACAGAAAAACTCAGGAAGTAGTTTTCAGAGACGACGAATCCGAGAAATTCCCTGATGGGTACATAAGCGCTGACTGGGAAGAGTTCGACGCCGTTCAGCGAAACATCCGCATCAATCATCTCGCCCTCGTATCTAAAGCCCGGGCCGGTGATGTAGCAACACTGAATCTCGACGGTGATGAAGAAATCACCTTAGACGATGACGACAACCAACCAAAAGGTAAAACAATGCAGAAATTGCGACTCGACAACGGGCTTGAGTACGATGCTTCTCCTGAAGTCGTCGTGGCGTTCAACGCCCTTAAACAGGATGCAGAGGACGCTAATACCAAGCTGTCCGAAGCGCAAACAACCATCTCCACCATCACAGCAGAGCGCGACACTCTGAAAGCTGACGCAGCAGAGTTTGAAAACAAGCTGAAGCAGGCTCGCGAAGATGCAGAGAAAACCATTAAAGCTCGCACAGAACTCGAAGCAAAAGCAGAGAAGCACGGCATCAAGTGTGATGGCCTGGATGATATTGCCGTCAAGAAAGCGGTTGTAGCCAAGCTGAAGCCATCTATCAAGCTCGACGGCAAAGACGACACCTACATCAACGTCGCGTTCGACATGGCGATTGAGTCAGCACCTATGGAGCAGCAGCGCAAAATCGTCAATCAGGACAAAGCCCAAACCCGCGATGACTCCGCTGAACCAAAAGGCTCTGCCGCTGCTCGCCAAAAATACCTCGACCGCCTGCACGGCAAAAAGGAGACAGCATAATGCCTGTTCAGACTTCCTACGATAACGACATGCAGATCGCAATGCCTGGCATGCGTTCAGATTCAACCCATCAAATCACAGACGGTTGCAACGCAGCACAAGGCGCTATCAAGCCTGGCTATGTGGTAGCTCGCGTATCAGTAGCTAACGACAAGCGCGTAGTTAAACAGGTATCTGCGGCTGGCGATGCAGCAAACCTGATGGGTATCTGCCGCTTCAGCCACTACGGCTGCGTCACAGGTCAGTATGAAGATGGCGATGCCGTCAACGTGATGACATGGGGCCGAATCTGGGCTGTAACCACCTTATCAGCAGCACCAACCATGGGTACAGGCGTTAACGTTCTCACCTCTGGCGCAGACGCTGGCAAGGTTGCAGCAACCGGTGGCTCTCTGGCTCTGGACTGGGTGTTTACTGGTAAGTTTACCACTTTCAAAAACAGCGCTGGCGCAACAGTTAACCTGGCTGAAGTTCAAATCCGCAACCAGACCACACAGCCAACCGCATAAGGAACAATAATGGAACAGATGAATTACGACGAAGCGGACCTGTTCGCTATTGAACACGGCGCGGCGGCTAACGGCATTCGACTGGATGAAGGCGAGTCAATCTTCCTGGCTCGTGAGCTGGACTACGTTAAAACCAAGGTTTACGAAGTCGAATACCCTGCACTGACTGCGACCACTCTCTTCCCGGTCACATCAGAAATCCCTTCATACGCCAAAACGTTCACTTACGGCGTATGGGATGCAGTAGGCATGGCGCGTATCATCGCTGACTACTCTGACGACCTGCCAAATGTCGGCGTTAACTATCGTGAAGAAACCGGCAAGGTGTTCAGCCTGGGTAACTTCTACGAATACAGCCTGATGGAAATTCGAGCATCACAGGCAACCGGTAAGAATCTGCCAACTCGTCTGGCTAACGCCGCCCGTCGCGCGCATGACGTGAAGGTTAATGACCTGGCGTTCTACGGCGATGATGATTATCAGATCGTCGGCGTTCTGGATCACCCGAACATTCCAGTAACTACCTCTGCTGGCTGGACCACTGGCGAGATCGCTTCTGGTGAACTGGAAGATGCAGTATCAGCAATCGAGACGGTAACTAAAGGCCTGCACTCTGCGAACGTGATCGCACTGCCGCCAAGCGCCTTTAAAATCCTGTCCAAGCCAATGCCAAACACCAACACGTCTTACATGACCTACTTCAACACCCAGTATCCTGGTATGCAGTGGATTCGTGTAAACGAGCTGGAAGACATCGATGGCGCAGGCACTAAGGCCGCTCTGGTAATGGAACGTAACGCTGATAACGCATCCATGGAAATCCCGCAGCCGTTCGAACAACTGCCACCTCAGGCTAACAACCTGGCGTTCAAGATTCCATGCCACAGCCGCGCTACCGGCGTACAGGTTTACCTGCCGCTGACCCTGCATCTCATCAAAGGCATTTAAGAGGCTTCGGCCTCTTTTCATAAGGATTACCAATGAAGATTACTAACGCATCAGCACGACTGTATTACATCGACGGACAACAACTTGCCCCGGGCCAGACTGCCGAAGTTGATGATAAGTGGAAAAATAACAAATCCGTCCAAGCCTCCATCACAAAAGGTGAGCTGAAAGTAGCCAGCAAAGGCGAAACCGTAACGGCCACTCAAATCCAAAAAAATGAAGTCGCAGAAAATGCGAAGTCTGGAAAGGGCAAGGGTGGAAAAGGGAAAGCTCCTGCTGAACAAGAACAACAGGAAGCTGGTTCTGATGAAGTAAATGCTGAAGTCCAGCAGCAAGAAGATAAGGTAGACGAGTAATGAACATCGCCGCATTTGAAGGTCTTATGCCTCTGGAAATCTTCCGCAAGCTAGCGCCTGAATTTGCGGCTGTTCCTGATGAGGTTGTTCAGGGTTACATCGACCTTGCTTCACTGTTTGTCTGCGAAGACGAGTACGGAGAGGCCTATAACGTAGCTCTGGCTCTAATGGCGGCCCATATCATGGCATCGCCTGGCGGTTACTCTGATAACGGTTCCACATCATCTGGTCGCATCCTCTCACGCAAGGAAGGTGATCTGGCAATCACTTATGGCAACGTATCAAATGATTCCAGTTACCTCAGCGGGACTACATACGGAAACCTGCTGCAACTGCTCCGCAAGAAGAGGGGGGCAGGATTCTCGATTATGACTCGCGGAGTCGTGGGGGGATGCTTGTGTCCGTAAAAATCACAGACAACAAGCGGCAATGGGAAAGATTAAGGCGAGAGCTCAAGGCAACCGGAAACAAAGAGGTAGTTGTCGGCATCCAGAAGGGCGAGGTTAATGATGGAGTGCTTGTCGCTGAATACGCAGCATGGAACGAATTCGGCACGAGGACAATTCCATCACGCCCATTCATGCGCACATACTTCGACACATCGGTCTCTCGGCTGGAAAAGTTCGCTACAAATGGAGTAACGCAAATTCTCCTCGGTAGAGCTACCTTTTCTCAGTTTCTGAATGCGGCTGGTTCAGAAATGGTAGAAGGGGTAAGAAAAAGTATCATTAATGGAAACTGGGTTCCAAATTCGGATTATACCCTTGCCCACAAAAAGGGATCAGACCCTCTTCTGGACGACAGGGTTATGTTCAACTCCGTTACTTTAGCTATTAAAAACTACGGATACTCAAAATGAGCAATCCATTTCGCAGACCTTTCCAAGTTCTAACACCATCGCCTTCAACCTTAGTTAATGGAGTGATTGTTGATGGGGTAATGACGGAGTCAACCGCTTACTTCAGCGTGCAAAGCATCAAAGATACGCAGGAGATTGAGAGCCTGGAGGAAGGGAGGAGGTTAACTGATTATCGCCGGCTGTACAGCGACACTAAGCTTCAGATTACTGATGATTTCCCCATGGCTCAGCCTGCACTTGTCGTTATTGATGGTTTTAACTACGAAGTTAAGCACCGTGAACCATGGCAAAACGGAATCATACCCCACTATAAATATTATGTGGTAAGGAAACGCGATGGCTGAAACCACAGTGTCGAATTTCGTTCCTGATGCTGTAGAGTCTGCTGCTTACCGTGTTTTGTCCCAGCTATTATCCGTACCTCTCGCTTACGCCAATCAGAACAACTCCCGGCTTCCTCTGCCTTATGCCACGCTTCGTGTATCAACGCGTACGACCATTGGCAGGGATGAGCATGGCGAAGTAGATGATGATGGTGTAATGCCGTCACACGGCGTTAGAGAAGGAACGGTGATGGTTTATGTGTACGGCGGAAGCGCACGAGAGCATTGCGACGACCTGATTAATAACATCCGTAAAACCACATCACGCTACCTGATGCGCAGAGAAAGCTTTGTTATCGCAAACAGCGCCCAGGTTAACGACCTTACAGGTCTGCGAGATGAAGCTAACTTCGAAGCGATGGCGAATGTAGACCTTACATTCCGCTACACCGGCAAGTACACGGATAACGTAGGGCTCATAGAAACCGTTGATGCGACAGGCGACATCGGCGGAATAGAAACACACCTCACTATCGCCGTCACATCCGACTAATCAACACGGAGTTTCATCAATGGCAAATCTAAGCCAGATTGCCAACGTGAATATTTCGCTGGACACAGCGAGTATCGCGAAGGCGTCATTCGGCATTCCACTTGCAGTTTCGCCGACAACGGCATTCAGTGAGCGAATCCGTAAATATTCAAGCTACAGCGCGGCGCAGCAGGACGGACTTGACCCGCAGACGCTCAAAGCGCTCTCAGCAGTATTCAGTCAGACACCTCGCCCAAATCAGGCGTGGGTAGGTCGCAGAAACGCCGTTTCTGTTGAACTGACAGTAACCAATTCGACGATAACAACGGGCAACATTTTCGCATTCAGCGTTAATGGCACCATAGTAACGTACACCGCAGCGAGTGGCGATGATGCTTCTGACGTATATACCGGTCTGAAAACAGCTCTGGCGGCACAATCTGTAGTTGATGCTCTGTTTACCAGCACCGCTGATGCTGAAGGGCTACACTTGGTAGTTAAAGCTCCTGAGACAGCAACCATCGTTAAGCCAGTGACCAACCTGTCAATCGCAACCGCAGGCTCAGCAGACGGTTTAGAATCTGACCTTAACGCCATTCAGCAGGAAGATCCGGGCTGGTACGGATTTGCTCTGGTAGAACGTGGTGACGCACTAATTCAGGATGCAGCGGCATGGGCTGAGACGCAGACAAAACTGTTCTTCGCGTGCAGCAATACTGCTGATATCTGGACGTCTGCTGATGACGATATCGCATCGCAGTTGCAGGACCTTCAATATCTTCGTACAGCGCTAATTGCTCACAAGGCAGCCGCGACTGAGTATCCTGAAATGGCATGGATGGGCCGATGCTTCACCATTGCGCCAGGTGGCGAAACGTGGGCACTTAAAACGCTAGCCGCTATCACACCGAGCAAGTTTAGCGATACAGAGCAGAGCTACATATTCCAGAAAAACGCCAACGCCTACGAACAGTACGCAGAAAACACCTACCTGATTAACAAAGGCAAGGCTGCATCTGGCGAATGGATTGATGTTGTGCGATTCCGTGATTGGCTTGTAGACAACATTCAGAAGAACATGGCTTCTCTGATGATCCGCCAGAAAAAGGTGCCTTACACCAATGGCGGCATTGCCCTCATCGTCAACAACCTGAACGGTTCACTTATTCAGGGGCAGCAGGCAGGAGGCATCGCTCCTGATGAGCGTGACAGCGAAGGGAACACAATCCCTGGCTTCCGTATCACCTACCCAAATGCCGCCGATGTGTCTGCTGATATCAAAGCTACCCGCACTCTCTATATCGAGTTTGTGGCGCTTCTGGCTGGTGCAATTCAGGTGGTCGAAATCAAAGGCTCACTTACCTATAGCTACGAGGGCTAATTATGGCTGCTGAATTAACTGGCTCTTATGACGGCTCAGAAGTTTTTGTCACTATCGGCCCACTACTATTAACAGGCTTCAGTGATGGAGACTCCATTACAGCCCGTAAGAACGCCAACTTCTATGAATCACGCGCTGGTCTTGATGGCTCAGTAGGTCGTGCGCGAGTAACGGATAAGCGTGGGCAGATCGAACTGCATCTTTTGCAGACATCCGCGGCAAACGACGAACTATCTGCACTGATGAACCTGGATTCATTAACGCAGGACGGCAAGGCAGTTTATCCGGTATCAGTAACTGACTTCTCTGGTCGTACTGTTATTGCAGCAGGCCAGGCTTGGCTTTATCAGCTCGGCGACGTGGCTTTCTCAACTAACGAGGTTGGTGAACGCATTTACACCTTTGAATGTGCTGACCTGAAATTCTCCCTCGGTGGTAACAACGTTTAACAATGCCGCCTTCGGGCGGTTTTTTTTGAGGTCCATATGTCTCAGGAATTCGCAACTTTCCATATCGGTGACAAAGAGTTTAAAGCCGCCAAAATGAACGCCTTCGCTGCGGCAAAGCACTTAGTAAAACTGAAGACGCTGCTTGATAAAGGCCTGGCTTCAGGCGGAGATGCAAACGCCATTCAGTTGCTGGCTGGTATTGATGAGAAGACGCTTGAGGATGTGATCATCCCTATCCTGCGAGACTCATCAACATTCAGCGTTACTGATGAGAAGAAAATCGACAGCCCTAACGCAATGAACCTTGTGTTTACAGTTGACACGCTGTTCGACTTTTTCGAGCTGTGCTGGGAAGTACTGAAGCTCAACTTCACCCCTTTTTTTACGAAAGTTCTCACCCTGTTTGGCTTAAGCCCAGAAGAGCTGGCAAATCGGGTTCAGTCACTGGCGAAAAGCGCGACCCGGGAAAGCTAAGGGAAGATGTTGAAACCGAGCTATGGGTGTGGCGTCCAATAATGAGAAATATGTGTACGGTTGCAGAGGTTAAGTCAGGCCTTATTACATGCGAAGACCTGCTCAAGCTTAACGCCCTCATAGAGATGACCGACTATCTGAACACGCCAATGGAGAAGTAAATGGTCATAAGAGAGTTACTTATCCGCCTCGGCCTTACCGGATCAGATAGTGTGGGGCGAGGGCTGGACAGGGTAGACGGAAAGGTCGATAAAACCATTCAGTCATTCAATGCGCTTGGTGGTGTTCTTGCTACGGTATTCGGTGCTGTAACGATCTCAAACATTGCCAAAACTGCTGACGAGATGCAGTCTCTGGAGGCTCGCATTGGAATGCTGCCGCAGACAATCACTACCGGTGCAGAAGCATTCGACACTGTGGCTCAAAGGGCAAGTGCAGCAAGGCAAGGCATTGAGGAGTACGCATCATTCTACATCAAGGCTGGTAACGCCACTCAGGATTTCTATAAAGACCAGGAGCAGGTTTTACAGCTCACCGATGCAGTATCCATAGCGCTTGCTGCTTCAGGCTCAACAGCTGTTGCGCAGGGACAGGCATTCTTCCAGCTTGGTCAGGCAATTGGTTCTCCAACTGTCCAGATGGAAGAGATGAACACGCTTATCGATGTGGCTCCTGACCTGTTCAGAGCGCTTGGTAAAGCTATTCCAGGGGCGAACAATAACCTCAAGGCTTTCATCTCCACCGGCAAGGTGACGGGTAAAATGCTTGCTGAAGGGTTGATTAAGGTACTCCCGCAATTCGTCGACCAGTTTAAACAAATGCCTATGACCATTGGTCAGGCGCTTGTTCTGGTAAATAACAGATGGTCGATGTTTATCAACAGGCTTAACCGCAGCAGCGGAGCTGTGACATGGGTGGCAAATAAGTTCCTGTGGATGGCAGACAAAGTAGAATATTCACTCGATATTGTTACCGACGCCCTCGGCGGCGCTGAGAATGCGGTCCGGTTGTTAGGGGTTGTTCTGGGGTCGGCAGGGGTGATAGCTGGAGTATGGGCGTTAAATGCGGCATTCACCGCATTAGTAAGCCCGGTAATGCTCGCGGTCGGCGCAGTATCATTACTATACCTTGCATATGATGACTTTATTGCATGGTCAGAGGGCCGCCCTTCCATTATGGAAGATATCTTTGGTGATTATAACGATTACAAAGGCGGTATAGAGAAATTCATTAATGCCTTAAAATGGGTAAAAGATGCGGTAGGGGGATGGCAGACAATATTTGAATCATTCGCTGCATATCTCGCTGGCAAGTGGTTGACGAGAGTTCTTGCAACATTAGGTATAGCTACCAGAGCTGCCGCTTCTACCGGTGCCGCGATAGCCACGGCTGGAAATTCAGGTGGGTCGGTCGGTATTTTGAATAAGGCTTTGGCAGCGTCATTTCTATATCCGATTGTTGAGGGGGCGGCAGATAATTTAATTGGTGATACATCTTTCGGAAAATGGGCAAAGAGCACAACTCTTAATGACCTGTTTGGAAGCCGTGCTGCTGATACTGCAACTTCAATGGATTTGACTAGCCTGGCACCTCAAAGAACATACCTTGGAAATTCAATTGGCGGTGTTGGTGGCATTCCGTCCATTGACTATAAGCCGAATATAAATTTGACCGTAAATGCAGCAACAGATAATCCACAAGATATAGCTGATGCAGTTCAAATTGCTGTAGGGGATCAGGCAAGGGATTTCCTTTCTGGATTGGGCAATACGCTGAATTTCAACACAGGAGGCTAGCATGGCAACTGATGTGCTTGGCTTCCTCTGGAACTCGTCAGGCGATAGCACCTTCAGTCTTAATGACCCGGGTGTCGGGAATCTTGAGTTCGACACGCTGGACCAGGAAACCCATGAGTGGACGCGCGATGTGACAATGAATCCCGTAGAAAACGGGTCGCCAATATCAGATCACATCATCCGTCAGCCAAAAAAGATTACTGTTGCAGGCATGATAAGTAATGCACCGGTGACGGGAGTATTAACTCAGGCGGCAAACGCTCTGGGTAGCGGTTTCGACGGGGAAGACAGGGTTAACACTGCGTTCAAGCTGCTCGATTCGCTCTATCTTTCAAACGAACTGGTAACCATCTACACCAAAAATTACACCTACGAGAATATGCTCATTCAGGGCATTAACATTCCCAGAAGGGTGGATGATGGTGATGCGGTCAACTTTACGATTGATGCTGTTCAGGCAAATATCGTCAGCACAGCTACGACAGAGGTTCCGCCTGGTGTAGGCGTCAGGAAAACGGATGCGACCAGTAATGGCGCTACTGCTAAAGCCGGGACATCAAACTCAGCAGACCCCGCTACTGCTAACCGGGCTACGCCAACCAAAAACGTTGGCAAGAATACGGGTTCAATCCTGAGCCAGGCTTTGGATGGGTTATCTGGCTCGGGCGGCAAGCTTCAGGAATATCTCGGCAACATCATAGGTAATGTTACCCCATGACCCCACTAAATTTTCAGGCTGGATTTACTGACCAGACATTGCAGGCTGTTTTCGACGATACACCGGTTACGCTTCGCCTGCGATGGAATGAACGCTTTGGCTTCTGGTCGCTTGGTATCTATGACCGTGAGTCATTGCCGATCATAACCGGAGTTAAGCTTGTACAGAATTACCCGCTTTTAAAGAACTTCAGTTTCGATAACTTCTCAGGAGATATCTACTTCATCCGTACGTATGGTGAAAAGGTACGCCCTGATATCGATTCGATTGGAGGCGATCACCTGTTGGTGTATGCCACTGAGGAAGAAATAGATGAGTTTGTTTCTGCGAACGGGTGAAATCATCGTAGGTCAGCCTCAGGGTGAGGCAGTAAGCATTAAAGACCTGCGATTTGAGTTCGATATCACCAAAACAGCCAGCAAAACCGCCAACGAAGCATCACTCAAAATCTACAACGCCGCGCCCACAACTATCACTTTGATGGAGACAGTAAATAACGTGGTCATCATCAAGGCTGGTTACGTCAATGATATCGGCGCTATCACCATCTTCACTGGCACCACATGCCGTAGCCTGACGTATCAGGACGGTCCTGACATCATCACGGAGATGGAGTTAAGGGACAGCGTCATACCTTTACGCGACGCCAAGATAAGCGTTTCCTTCCCTCCAAATACGTCAGCAATGACCGTACTGGATGGGGTGGCGAAGAACTTCGGACTGCCAATCAAGAAGAGCATCAGCAAGGTTCAGGATAAGCAGTACGTCGGCGGATATGCCTATAACGGCAGGGTTCGTGATGCCATGGACAGAGTCTGTAATTATCTCGGGCTGGAGTGGAGCGCTCAGGATAGCGAAATACAGATCATTAAAAAGGGTGGTGTCTATGCAGACACTGCTGTCGTGCTATCGAAAGACACTGGCATGATCGGATATCCCCGTCGTGAAGCAAAAACCATGACCGAGAAGACGGCAGCCAAGCAGGGCATCAAATACGGTCAGAAAGGTATTGTAAGGACGGTTGTGGATGTCGAAGACCCAACGGCTAAGCTCAAAGACCGGGTCACTTTAGAGGTGCAGGGCTACCGGGTGAAATCACTGCTCAACCCCGCCATTTATCCTGGCGCTTATGTGCAGCTTAAATCACGCGGCATAGACGGGGAGTTCTTCAGGGTTGAAGAAGCACATTACACCGGTGATACACACGGGCAGGAATGGAGCGTGGAAGTGCTATTGAGGTTTATCTGATGGCTGATAACAGTGATGTAGTAGAGGCGCTCAGACGGCTTGTCAGCTCGGAAATGGACACGGTAAACACTGCGCTTCCATGTACCGTGGTGAGTTACTCAGGTGGCAAGGTAACGGTAAAGCCTGATGGCGAGAAAATATACGCAGATGGCGATACCAACGCCTACCCGGTACTAAGCGATTTGCGCATGGTTTGGCCGCAGTTCGCAAACGGTCAGGCCGGATTAAAAGGACCAGTCCAGGCTGGTGATAAATGCCTTTTGGTGGTCTGCCAGCAGGCAACCGATGGCAGCGACGACACAAGGCGATTCGACATCATCGACTCATACGTTATCCCTGGTGCTGGTTATAGTGATGCAGTCCCTGGCAACGATGACGTGAGAATGTATTTTGGCGATGCCTTCATTGCTATCGATGCCAACGGGAAAATGACCATTAATGCTCCAGGTGGGGTGGAAGAAACAACACCGTTGCATACCGTTAAAGGAAGCATGACCGTTGAGCAGTTGTTCACTTACCAGGGCGGCATGACTGGCTCGGGCGGTGAAACATCGGTAGCTACCATAACCGGCACGATGCAGGTGATTGGTGATGTGGTTATCAATGGCATCAGAATAGGCACTCACCGTCACCAGGGTGATAGCGGTGGCACTACAGGAGGCCCGGAGAACTAATGATTGATTTCAGACTTACAGATAACAAAGTCGTGTTCACTAACGGCCTTCTTCAGTACGTAGATGGAGCTGAGCGCGTCAGGCAGCAGGTAGAATTCAGGCTTAACCTGTGGCGCGGAGAGTGGTTCCTTGATAGTCAATTCGGAACGCCGTACTTACAAGATATTCTCGGTAAGCAGGTAACACTTAATGGTGCGCTATCAGCCATCCGTACAGAAATCCTCGCTGTAGAAGGTGTTACCGGCATAGTTGAGTTTACCTACAACTTTGACCGGGCAGAGCGAAAGCTGAGCATAGAGTTTACAGCCAACACTGAGTACGGGTTGGTGCAGTACCCCTGATAAATAATCCCTTCAATATGCCTCGCCAATGTGCGGGGCTTTTTTATGCCTGAAATAAGGTGCATATGGCTGATTACATTACTGCGACAGGCTTTGACAAGCCGACATTACCGGAGATGGTTCAGGAAATCGGTGATGCAATGGAAACGGTCGTCGGGCCGATTAACAGAGAGGCTGATTCGACCACCGGACAGTGGATCGGAATTGAAGCTGAGCAAAACGCAATTCACTTCGAAACTGAAGAGGAGTTGTGGGCTAGCCGGTATCTTGCTTCTGCTGAGGGATTCGCTCTTGATGCTCTTGGCGACTGGATGGGTGGGATTACCCGGCATGGCAAAACCACGACAAAAGTGAACGCCGTTATTTATGGCTCTGAATCACGACTTGTTCCTTCTGGTTCTTTAGCTTCTTTCGGTAATTACCAGTTCAGACTGACGGCAGATTATACCATCTCACGCTCGACGCTTCTGGATGGAGAGGTGAGGGTATCTAACAACACACAAACCAGTTACACGGTACGGATTGCTGGCGTTGATCATACCTACACGAAAGTTGCAGGAGACACGGTAAACACCATTGCTACAGGCCTTGCCGCAGTAGTGGACTCAACAAGCCAGTATTCAGCCACAGCAAACGGCTCAGTAATCAGACTCACCTCTGAAAACCTTATTGAAGGTTACGCAGTGTCGCTTAGCGCTGGGCTGGCGTGGCAGTTAATTGGTTCACCGGCAATCTTTGAGGCTACTGAAGCAGGTCCGATTGTCGTTCCTGTTGGTGGATTAAACAATCCTGTAAGTGCGATCACCGGATGGACAGGAGTTAATAACCTCGTTCAGGGGGCCACCGGTTCAGATCGCGAATCAGACACAGATTACCGCCAACGTTTATACCAGAGCAGGGCATCATCTGGCGGTGCGGCAACCATCCCAGCAATTGAGACTCGCCTGATTACGGAAGTCAGCGGCGTAACCTTAGCCAAAGTCATTGAAAACGACACCATGACGACAGTCGACAGCATTCCTCCAAAAGCCATCCACACTATCGTTTCTGGCGGTCTTGAGCAGGACATTGCTGACGCAATCTGGAAGTACAAAGGTGCAGGTATAGCGACATACGGCTCAATTGCGATCACTGTGTATGACCGGTACGAGAGACCACATATCGTGAACTTCTCAAGACCTACAGAAGTGGATATTTATGTCAAAGTTGACGTAGTTCTTCTGGATACTGAGGAGCCGTTACCAGCTGCTGTTGTGGACGCTATCAAGCAGGGTGTTGTTGCTTACGGTGCGACGCTTGGTCTTGGAGATGACGTTATTACCCAGCGCATTTATGGCTATATATACGCAAATACCACCGGCATCGGGAAAATGACCATCACCGTCAGCACTGACGGAACTACGTTTGCAGAAAGTAACATTTCCGTTGCTGAAAACTCATTTGCTTCGTTCTCCGCTGCCAATGTGGAGGTCACAGGTGTCTGATGAATGGATTGATATCGATTTCCTTGCGCTGATACGACAAAGGCCTACTGACTGGCTTAAAAAAGGAGGACAGGTTCCAGATCTCTTTGCTGCTGTTGGCGTACTTCATCCTGAAATTGAAGCGCGCGCCAAATACATCTACCTGACGCAAAGCATATACAACGCCCACGGCATAGAGCTGGACAGATTCGGACAGTACGTTGATGTCGGTCGTGATGGAATGTCTGACGATGATTATCGCCGGGAAATCATGCAGGCGAAACTGGCGACTGCGTTCAGCGGAACACCAGATAACGTCATGGTCGTAACGGCAACCACTACTTCAAGTACTGATGTCGAACTGGTTGAGCTCTATCCTGCCGCATTCAGCGTTCACGCAACCGGACCTTATGTCCCCACAAACATCAACGCCATCGTCGACCGCGCATCTGTGGCTGGTGTCAGAGCATATTCAACACATGATTATGGGCTCAACGGTTTCTCCCTGGCGGGAATAGACACCAATTCAGGCCAAGCGTTACAGGTCGGCGATAACACAGCAATGCAGGTAGACACCGACACGGCGCTTGGACTTAACCGTGGGTCTGTATTCATTGCTGGCTCATATCTTGACGCGGCTGGGTCCGTGTCAGGTGTACTCGAAGTAAACGGCTCATATCTCGGCGTCGCTGACGACGATTACCTTCTTATCTTCTCCCGCGACTATGGCGTCACCGGGACGATGCTTTGCGGCGCTATGCCTAAGTGAGAAATTAAATGGCTATCACATCATTTGCAGATACTGACGTCACTTATGAGGACGGGCAGAAAAACAAAGAACCAATTCCAGATGAAATTCTTGCCAGCGGGTTTGTGCCTCCCGTTCGCATGCCAGATGGATCAATCTCAGCAGGTAGCAAGCTCGCAGCCAATCACCTCAATACACTACTTAACGACTTATACGCGCAAATAGCTGACCTGAAAGCACGCGTGACAGTGCTTGAGGGGGCTTAATGGCAGATATCACTCTAAAATATTTAACAGATTTGCCAGCAGCCGCTTCGGCAGCGTTGACTGATTTGTTGCATGTAAATCAGTCAGGAAATGACAGGTCTCTTACCGTTTCAACTCTGCTCAAAGCAATTGTTGATGGTGTATATCCAATCGGAAGCGCTCATTTTTTTACTAATACAACAAATCCAAATGTCATATGGCCAGGAACTACATGGGCCAGAATACCAGGCGCAGGAAGGACAATCAGGCTTGCCAATAACTCAGGAAGCGACACCTTGCAAATAGGGGGTAGCGACAGCATTACGATTACAGCATCCAATCTTGCACCACATACACATCCGATTGATGTCAACTCAGATTCTTTCGATTATGGGAGCAAAACAGCCAGCACATATTCTCATTCACACACGGTTGGGCTTAAAAGCGTTGGAACATTAACAGGTGGCGCTCAGGATAGGAGTAGCGATGACATTATTTCTTCACAGTCAACTACAACATCATCAGATAATCATGCGCATTCAATATCAATAGGTGCGCATTCTCACCGAATATCGGGTGACACAGGTTCAACCGGTTCTGCAACCCCAATAGATACTACAAACCAATATATTAAATTAGCTGGATGGTACAGGACTGCATAATGGCCGAACAAAAAGTAAAACTTACTGAGTTGCCAACCGCGACCGATACACTTGATACAGCGCAGCTCTTGGTCAATCAGAACAGTACCGACCAGAAGCTTGCTATAACACATCTGTTGCGTGCAAAGAACAACCTTTCAGAGCTAGAGGATTTTGCACAGGCTAGAGCAAATTTAGATGTTCCGTCAGTAGAGGAAGTAAATAACAAGTTATCAGGATTTATTGACGGGTCTTATACATTTAGCGCTGGCGGGTCTTTAGCGTCACGCTCTGATTTTATCTGGGATGAAGAAACGAAATCCTGGTATTACTGGTCAGGAGTATTGCCAAAAGAAGTTCCAGCCGCTTCCAATCCTGACTCTACAGGTGGGACTGGTGTTGGTGCATGGATTCCTGTTGGAGAATCAGTACTGCGAGGAGACTTAGCAAAACCAACCGGATCTTCGCTCATTGGATATCAGTATCCTGTGGATGGCAGTGTGCCAAGAACGGTAGAAGATAAACTTGGAGATTTCGTTAGTGTGCTGGACTTTGGCGCAAAAGGCGATGGCGTAACAGATGATTCAGTAGCCTTTAAAAAAGCCTCAGCTACCGGTAAGAAAGTGTTTATCCCTGATGTGTCAGGTAATGGTTCTGGCTGTATTTACAAAGTAAAAAATGTATATATCAAAAAGCCATTGCTCTTTGGAGAAAATATCGGTGTAGAAATACAACCTGTTTCTGCCGGTGATGAGATGTTCTACTTTGGAGATCCTGACCAGCCATCTACTTACATTATTAATGGTGCGAGAATAGAAAACCTCACCTTTTCATGCCCATCAGCTTCAGATGGAGAGTACCCTATAGCCATACGTTGCCATCAACAGCAGCAAATGGAGATATTCGGATGCACATTCTACCGATTAACATTTGAGCTTATAGACTACAGATATGTCACCTTTAGGAAAATTCGTGGAATAGGTTCAATGTTCTATTCAAACAGGACTCAACCAAATGGTGTTGATTGGGCTGACGCATTGGTTATCTCAGACAGTTTTATTGCTTACTCTTCCCGTGTTGAAGTTCGTAACTCTGTAGGATTTCAAATGCGAAATACCTATTGCGCAAATCCGACATCTACTCCATGCCTGTTATTGGGATATGACGATTGGGCAAAGCCAAGTCATGGAACGTGCGAACTAACTGACGTAACAATTGAAGGCGTTACAGAACTCAACAATTGCAACCTTTTTGTTTTTATTGTAAATGGCCATATGGGTGCCTTTGAGGGGCATGGGCTAACGCTTAAAGATTGTTTCTCGGTAAACTGTGTAAATACAGAATTCCATTACAGTAAAGACTTCGGTGTATACATGAATGCGTGTAAAAAATCATCATTCACTAACACCAGGTTTACAAATAATGGAGAAGGTGGGATTAGAATTGGTGGTGATACGCAATATGTTGCATTCGCTGGATGTCTTTTTGGCGAGGGAGGAATTGCTAATGACGGCCCAACTCAAAAACGAGGTATTAACATTGAGGACACTAGCGGAGGGATTGCGGTGTTGTCTTCTGTTTTTGATGGAAATAGCGAGGTTAATATTGGCGGAGATCAAAGTAAATACAGGGTTCTGGCATGTCAAGGAGTTCCCGATACTGTAATTGTTAGCGGTGGTGGAACATCGCAAAGGCCATCATCTCCAAAAGCAGGGCAGCAGTATTACGATACCAACCTAGGACTTCCTGTATGGTGGAATGCTACCACAGAAACATGGCAGCGTGCAGATGGCACCAATACATAACAGAAAGCGCCAATCCTGTGGCGCAATTAATTGTCATCCTTAAACCACCTCCTGTGGGGGTGGTTTTTTAATATCCGAAACCACTTTCTAATTTAAAGCCCTGATCCCATCTTTCCATATGAGAACTATTTTATCCTGAATCTTATGTTTTTCACTTGGAGTTCCAAACTGTCTTATGGCATTGCCAATCTGGTCTTCGTCATCTGCAATTAAGAACTCCGCTCCAGCTTTATACCATTCTGATTTTGATAGCCCATTATATTGAACAAATTGATTATTGCGTAATTCATATGGCGCAACGTTAATATCGCTAAATCCGGCTACCGAAGATGCAAACCAAAAAGAGGCATACCCCCTCTTATATCCGCTTTCATGTAAAAAATTTCTTAGTTCAATTGTCACATCGTTAGTGTTTACTGTGTTTCTTAATGTTGCTAAACTTGGTATTGATAACAAAATGACGATTAAAGAAATCGCTATATTTCTTTTTGCAGAAAAGGCAAAGGCACTTCTTGAAATGACAATGGACATAAATACAAACGTAGGAACAATGTATCTGATAGAAAAGAGATTTGTTGGTCTGTCGCTCAGTAAATAAGCAAAAAACATTAGTAATGATGACGCAACCAATACCTGACAAAAGAAATCAAGGTCCTTAAATTTAAGAATGCACCTTGTGGATAAATATATGAATGAAAATATGAATATTACCTTAATTAAACTAAAGAATGTTCTCTTATCACCTATTTCCATTCCAAATACATATCCACCAAAAAAATGAAAAGTGCCCTGAATAGTTAATGATATATTATTAGTTAATTGAGAGAAATCAACAAAATGCGGGGTGGTTATCCCTGGCAGGGTAAATCCACCAAAATGTAAAAAAAAGAAAGATATGCATTTCGAAACTGCAATTGATACTGCAGTTGACGCTATCAATACCACATATCTATAGTTTATGTTTTCTTGTTTATATATTCCAAGTGCCACTCTATACAAGCACACAAGTATAACAGGGATAATAAATGCATATTTTGCAATGTCATCACTAAAAGACAAAGTTGATAACATAATCATGTATGTCAATAATAGCTTTAACGACCCTTTTAACCTATATTGCTCCAATAAAACTAAACAAAGTAAGATTAGTATGTATGCACCTATGTGAATGCATGCAATTAACATTATACTCGATGAAAACGATGTTGGCATGGCAAAGGTAGCAAGAACTGCGTAAAATGATAAATTTCTATTATGATTTGATACATACAAGGAAATTGTTACCAGTATCCCCATAAATATCCCTGGGACAATATAGTAAAGGTGCTCGTTAAATCCTATTATTTTTATTGCTAATGCATATGGTATGATCTCTGTAAAGTAAAATGATACCGTAGATAGCTTCCATCCACTTAACAGTATGTTACCGTTTAAAATATCCCTTGCTTCTCTGAATGATGATATAACATCAGAGTTTGGGAGTGTATTTTTGGCAATTAGTGAATATACCACTGACAATATTGTGAAAATAAAAGCCCAACAAAAAAAGTTAAATTTATTAGTCATTTTTTACCCTTTATTAAATATTTAGGTCGTTGCTTAGATTCTATGTATATACGTCCAATATATTCACCTAGTACCCCAATCCCAATAAGCTGGATGCCCCCGAGAAAAAGAACAGATACCAGAAGAGACGGATAGCCACGCACTGGGTTGCCAAACGCAATGGTGTCAATGATCATCCATGTCCCGTAAAGAAAGGCTAAGCCAGCAACTAACAGGCCGATATATGTCCATATACGAAGCGGGAATGTTGAGAAGCTGGTAATCCCTTCAAGAGCAAGATTCCACAGCTTCCATCCGTTGAATTTCGTGTTGCCTGCAACCCTTTCCGCCCGGGCATACTCAACGACATCGGTGCTTCCTCCTACCCAACTCAATACACCCTTCATGAACAGGTTGCGCTCTGGCATGAGCTTGATGTTTTCCACTACTTCACGAGACATCAGGCGGAAATCGCCAACGTTTTCCTCAATCTTCGGATTGCTTATTTTGTTATGCAGCTTATAGAACCATTCAGCCGTCTTGCGCTTAAGCCTGCCATCTGTAGAGCGGTCTGTTCGTTTAGCCAGAACCATATCCGCACCGGCAAGCCACTTATTGATAAGATGAGGAATTACCTCGATAGGGTCCTGCAGGTCCACGTCAATCGGTATAATCGCATCGCCGGTTGCATGGTCTAGCCCGGCGAATAGCGCAGGCTCTTTGCCGAAATTGCGCGTGAATGATAGCGGCTTGACGAGAGGGTCTGATATCGCAATTGAGTTTATGATCGCTTCCGTTGCGTCCTTGCTTCCGTCATTGATGAATACTATCTCTACTTCGTATTGCTGAAGGTCTTCAAACTCTCTGACGGTTTTGTAAAAAATTGGTATCGCGTCCTCTTCATTGAAGACTGGAACGACAAGAGAAATCTTCATTTTTCTTCCCTAAAGACAATATGTTTAGAATAAAAGAATCCGCAAATCAGGCTTATCAACGAGAATTCAACAAGGGTAATGATAGGTGCGATCTGATAATAGTCAGACAATTTTCCCACCAGAACGCTCATTAGCCCCATAAAGGTGACAAAGAGGAAATACCCCTTCACTTTAGGCTTTGATTTAAAGGTAAACGCGGCATTTGCAAAGAATGAGAATGTCACAGCGGTAGCGAAAGCTAGAAAGTTCGCTGTGGCCTGATTAACAGAGAAAATGTAGACGCCAATAGCGAAGATAAACCAGTGAATGGCGGTGTTTAACACGCCAACAGTCAAATATTTAGAGAATAGCTTAAGCATATAAGACCTATGAGTTATTTTAATAACCGTTCTTTTATAAATTTCTTTATAATCGGATAGTCCTGATGTATCCATACTGGAATCATCAAAAATTCAATCACCTGAACATATGGATGCCCAGAGCTGAAGCCAGTAAGAAAACCTATCACACTTACTAATGCAGCAAATCTTACAAGGTTTTCCATTGATATGATCATGTGAAATTCTATCATCTGAATAATTTGACGGTAAGTCTATCATCGAAGCGTTAGGTGATCACCACTTGATCAATTTCAAAACCTGAAATACTGTATATGCATACAGTAATCAGGAGGTGCATCATGGGATTCCCGAGTCCAGCGCAAGACTATGTTGAGCAGCGCATATCGCTAGACCAGCGCATCATAACCAGGCCATCGGCAACGTACTTCATGCGAGCAGGTTCGACACACTACCGGGAAGGCATCCTTAGCGGCGCCCTTCTTGTCGTTGATGCGTCACTTACGCCATGTGACGGCTCATTGCTGGTATGCAGAATGGAAAGTGAGCTGAGGATAAAGCGATATCGCAATCATCCAAAGCCCCACCTTGAGGATTTGCAGACGGGCAAGCGCGAAGAGATACCTGTGTACGATGATGGAACGAGCCCGGATGCGATATTTGGTGTTATCACATACATCATCAACGATGCACGTTCTGGCGAGTTTGATGATTGTCCGGTGATGTGAAAATTACGTTGTGTACCAAATTGCGTACCAAATAAAATCAGCACATCACCTAACACTTGCTGGTGGCTGTTCTCAGCGTTGCTGCGCGTAATCGTGGAATAAAAAAGTCGGGCGTGCGGCAGAGTCAGACACCAGTAATACCATCCTGTTAAAAAATGACGTCACTATGGTAAACGATCGTGCGGGTCAGACCGAATAAAAAGCGCCGCCGCGTCGCAAATTTGCGAGACCGCTTCCGCGTAAAACCTGCGTTCTGTCACATTTTTTTGCAATTAAGCCAGGTAACGACATCAGAAGTCCCGTAAAAAGGTCATCGATTTTTAATGACCTGAGGATATACCGTTGAAACGCCGTCTGTTTATTGCTGTTTCTTTACTCGCTTCGAGTGTCTCATCTGCTTTTGCGGCCGAACCACTGGATTTTTCGCCGCAGCCTCCGGCCATTCAGGCTGGCTCCTGGGTGCTGATGGATTACACGACTGGTCAAATTTTAACGGCGGGCAACGAACATCAGCAACGTAACCCGGCGAGCCTCACCAAGCTGATGACGGGCTATGTGGTGGATCGGGCCATTGACAGCCATCGCATTTCGCCGGATGACATTGTCACCGTAGGGCGTGACGCGTGGGCGAAAGGGAACCCGGTGTTTGACGGTTCGTCGCTGATGTTTCTGAAAGAGGGCGATCGCGTCACCGTGCGTGATTTAAGCCGCGGTCTGATTGTCGATTCCGGCAACGATGCCTGCGTGGCGCTGGCCGATCACGTGGCGGGCGGGGAGCCGCAGTTCGTGAAGATGATGAACGACTACGTGCAGAAGCTGAACCTGCGTGATACGCACTTTGAAACCGTCCACGGTCTGGACGCGCCGGGCCAGCACAGCTCGGCCTATGACCTGGCCGTGCTCTCCCGGGCCATCATTCACGGTGAGCCAGAGTTTTATCATATGTACAGCGAAAAGAGTCTCACCTGGAACGGCATCACCCAGCAAAACCGTAACGGCCTGCTGTGGGATAAAACCATGAACGTGGACGGCCTGAAAACGGGGCATACCTCAGGAGCAGGCTTTAACCTTATTGCCTCCGCGGTGGACGGTCAGCGTCGTTTGATTGCGGTGGTGATGGGAGCGGACAGCCCGAAAGGGCGCGAGGACCAGGCGCGCAAGCTCCTGCACTGGGGACAACAGAACTTCGATACGGTGCAGATCCTGCATAACGGTAAAAAAGTCGGAACAGAGCGTATCTGGTACGGCGATAAAGAACAGGTGAAACTGGGCACCGACCAGGACTTCTGGCTGGCCCTGCCGAAAGCGGAAGTACCGAACATCAAAGCCAAATACGTGCTGGATAAAAAAGAGCTGAAAGCACCGATTGCCGCGCATCAGCGGGTCGGGGAGATCCAGCTCTATGACCGCGACAAGGTCGTGGCGCACTGGCCTCTGGTCACTCTGGAAGCCGTTGATAAGGGAGGCGTATTCTCACGCTTGAGCGATTATCTTCACCACACGCTTTAACCGCTGATGGGCAGACTGGCAGGGTTGCGAGTCTGCTCACATAATAAACACTCCTCGTTTGCCGATAATAGAAATCCTGCTTTATAGTGTATAAATATACAGTGCTAATCGTAGGCAGCATGGACTACAGCATCAAGCAGCAACAGAAACGTAAGATTGCGGGTTTTCATCTTGTTGGGCCGTGGGAAAAAACGGTCAAGCAGGGCTTTGAACAGCTGGTCATGTGGGTAGACGGGCGTCACATTGAGCCGCTGGAGTGGGTGGCGGTCTATTACGATAACCCCGATGAGGTTCCGGCAGAAAAACTGCGCTGCGATACGGCCGTTACCGTACCGGATGATTTCGTCATCCCGGAAAACAGCGAAGGGGTGATGATGACGGAAATCGCGGCCGGTGATTATGCCGTGGCGACGGCGCGCGTGGAAAACTACGACTTTGCAACTCCGTGGTATCAGTTCTTTAATTCCCTGCTGCAGGATAATAAATACCAGATGGCGCTTAAGCCCTGCTTTGAGCGCTATCTCAATGATGGCAACGCGGACGGCTACTGGGATATTGAAATGTTTATCGCGGTAGAGCACAAAACGGTTTAAGCCTGCTCAATGAAGGGTTTTTCAGCCGGGAGCGATCCGCCCGGCTGAAAACACAGTACAATTGTGATTTGCCGTGTTGCTGGAGAGCGGGTGTGCGTCCCGACAAATCATTAACCCCTTTTGAAATTCGCTTATATAAACATTACCGCGTGGTGCACGGGTGTCGCATCGCGCTGGCGTTCGTATTGACCTTTGTACTGGTCAGGTTGCTGGATATACCGGAAGGAACGTGGCCGCTGATCACGCTGGTGGTGGTGATGGGGCCAATATCATTTTGGGGCAACGTTGTCCCGCGCGCCTTCGAGCGAATAGGTGGTACCGTGCTTGGCTCTGCCCTGGGGCTGATTGCCCTGAAGCTTGAGCTCATCTCATTTCCAGTGATGCTGGCATGGTGCGGTGCCGCCATGTTCCTGTGCGGCTGGCTGGCGCTGGGCAAACGGCCTTATCAGGCGCTGCTGATTGGTATCACTCTCGCGGTCGTGGTCGGCGCGCCAGCAGGGGATATGACCACGGCGATGTGGCGAAGCGGGGATGTTATTCTGGGCTCGCTGCTCGCCATGCTGTTTACCGGCATCTGGCCGCAGCGGGCTTTTCTGCACTGGCGTATCCAGATGGCTAACTACGTCACGGCGTTTAACCGCGTTTACCAGGCGGGGTTTTCACCGAATCTGGTTGAGCGTCCCCGGCTGGAAAAGCATCTGCAAACCATCCTCAACGACGTGGTCAAAATGCGCGGCCTGATAGTACCAGCCAGTAAAGAGACCCATATTCAGAAAGCGATTTTCGAAGCTATCCAGACGGTCAGCCGCAATCTGGTGTGCATGCTTGAACTGCAAATCAACGCGCACTGGGCCACGCGTCCCAGCCATCTGTTGATGCTTAACGCCCAGACCCTCAAAGAGACGCAGATGATGACGCAGCAGACCCTGCTGACCATCGCCCATGCGCTCTATGAAGGCAACCCGCAGCCCGTTCTGGCGAACAGCGAGCGTCTCAATGAAATCGTGGCGGAACTGAAGCAGTTAATCAACGAGCGGCAGGGCGATAACGTGGCGGAAACGCCCATTCACGGCTATGTCTGGCTGAGCCTGGAGCTGGCGCGACAGCTTGAACTGCTATCGCACCTGATTTGTCGGGCGCTGCGCAAATAAAACGCGGATGTGACGCCTGCTGCTTCGATTCAGCAGCAATTGGGGTTATGATAGCTTTAAACGATATAGCCATTGTCATTCGCAGCCGCTGTCAGTAAGGTTATTGTTACAACGGTTGCTTTAACGAATCCGAATCTCACATTATCAGGGGTGTAAAAAATGGAAACTATCAAGCCTTCGTTCCAGGATGTTCTGGAATTCGTCCGCCTGTTCCGCCGCAAAAACAAACTGCAGCGTGAAATCCAGGACGTTGAGAAGAAGATCCGTGACAACCAGAAACGTGTTCTGCTGCTCGACAACCTGAGCGACTACATCAAGCCGGGCATGAGCGTTGAAGCTATTCAGGGCATCATCGCCAGCATGAAGAGCGACTATGAAGACCGCGTTGATGATTACATCATCAAAAATGCTGAGCTGTCCAAAGAGCGTCGCGACATCTCTAAAAAGCTGAAAGTGATGGGCGAAATCAAAAACGCCGAAGCTAAAAGCGAATAATCGCAGCGAATTGTGAAAAAGGCTCTCTGTTGACAGGGGGCCTTTTTTATTTGACGATCAACGGTCCGCTGATTTGTAGGTCGGGTCAGGCGCAGCCGCCAGCTGACAATTGTACCCGACGCAGAAAAGCAAAAAGCCTGCTTCAAAAGCAGGCTTTTCAAATTTGGCTCCTCTGACTGGACTCGAACTTCATCTACATCTCCTGTTATTACTGACTTTGTTAAATATAACCATATTTTTACCAACATATTTACCATCATTATTGTTTTCTTGTGGTAAAAATGTCAATTAAAAACAATTGGTTGTTGTCATAATCATCTGACTATACGTATCTAAATTTTCTTTCATTATCAACATGATGTTGTCGTTATTTTTGTTAAAATAAATGATGAAAAACAATTGGTTATTTTTTATTAAATAAATCATGTTTAGTCAAGGTGAAAGCACTGACCTCCAAGGTCACTTACTGTGCTCACACCATTTTGAAAACCCACTCCTCTTTTCCACTTTCTCTATCATGTTGAATGGGCTAACGTTTAGGAAACACAAAAGCAATCGGTAGAACAATGACTACACAAAAGGAAATGGAAGAAATCAGGGCAGCGTTATCTTGGTTTGATGTACGCCGATATGATGGCCTGAAAGACCTCACCTTAGAACAAATCTATGCAGAGCTTGAAAGACGGATGTTGGCTTACAAAACAAGACAACAATGGGAAACAGCAGGCAAAGATAATCAAATGCAAGCGATATACCATGATGCCACAATCCGATGTGGTGATGTGATACTTAAATCAGACTGGATTTCAGACAATCACAGACTGTCGCATAGCTATGCTGTAAGACCAATGACCAGAGTTCAATTGTTCAACTATGGGCGGGCTATGTATCGGCTGGAGACTTCAGAGCAAACAGACCCTGTTGCAGTGAGTTCCGACTACATCTCTGAGTATCTGAAACAAGGAGGCATGAACCCTGCTAACAAGATGCTGATTGAAATTGACTTGGAAGAAGCCAGCAGTGACGATCTCGCAGAACATCTGAAAGTACTGATTGCTCTATGGCAAAAGCACCTGAAAACGCCTAAACCCCCGAAACGAAAATTTAGGTTTGGTCATAAGACCTTTGAAAGAATACTTGATTACAAAGTCATCCCTTTGATGGATTTGATCTCATGGGAACAGCTCTACAACGAATGTAAGAACATACCTTTCACCATTTTAGCTGACATCCTGCATGGTAATAATGGGGTCAGAAGTAGTGAGAACATCAAAGATACTGATTATGATTACGCGAAAAGTTATCTTGATAACGATGAGTACTTCAAGGTTTTAAATGATTTCTATATTAAAAACAATATGTTGAAGGATTGGGGTATCGTTGACGTGATAACACTTAACGATAAGTCCTTGGATAAAAACAAAAAGTAAACACAAGGGATGTTCACAATCTGCGAACGTCCCTATAAAGAGTATCCCTCCAAAATTTCCGCGAAACTCACGGTTGGTGAACATCCCTAGTTTAGAACCAGCCAAACTCCTAGAATTATCTCCATCGAACAACATACTAAAAAACGAAATATCCAAGATATTACGTAAAAAAACAGGAGATAAATATGGTTCAAAACAAAACAGATAAACATCCGAAACTGATTCGTTTGCCAGAAGTAAAAAGAAGAACGGGGTTTGGTAAAACGTGGATATATACCTTAATAAGAGCGGGTAAATTTCCTAAGCAAGTAAAAACCGGATTGCGCTCTATAGCATTTATTGAAAGTGAGATTGATGAATGGATTTACAAAATCATTTCTGATTCTCGCAATCATATCTAAAAAAGTTTATTAAATAATGAGAGGTTAAGATGAAAAGTAAAAACGTACTGTCTTGTGTGGTGACTGTTACGAATGATGAGACAGAAGTATTTATGGAAATGGCAATAAATAACTTTAGAAAACATCTTCAGGTCATGATTGATTGTATGGGAAATGATTACGAGCGTCATTTTAAAGACCGACTTTATATTGAAGAAGTGATTGGAAAAGTGATCGAGCGAACAAAACGAGAGTTTGCTGAATCAATGAAAGATAATAAAGGGAAAGAATATCATCTGTTCTTGGATGAGGTGAGAAGGAATCTGAGAGTTATTTATTCTGCGTATCGTACTAACTATTAATGAGAGAGGTGAATATGAACGAAAAATGTTTAGGCTGGAATGAAATACCCGTTAAAATATCCGCAAGTAATGCTGAGACAGCAAACTTTGCTACTGATGTTGTAAATACCTATAACGAGTTAATACATTACTTATACTTTAATCTAAGTGATGATGAATTTCTGAAAAAAATGAAGGATGGATTTTACAGGGAGATATTCATAATGGATATTATTAATCTCACGCTACAGGAATGGTTTGAAAGTGCTGAAGAGATAAAGATTAAATACATATCAGTTCCAGAGGTTAAAACCATACTAAGTAGTTATCATGAGTTTTTGATTAAATGCTTTAATGGTGATGATTATCTTCTTTATTACAAAAGAATAGAAATCAGCGCAAATAAACAGACTGTAATATAAAATAAGAGGTAATGAAATGAGTGAAAAACTGATAAAAGAATCTCAAAAAGTATTTATGCATATGGCAGGTTTGTTTTATGAAATCAAAATGAATACGCTTAAGGACGTCCGACCCGATGAAGCAGAGATGTTAATGGAGGATGATGCATTCATGGATAGTATTTATAAGGATTGTATCAAAAATGCAAGCGCATCTTTTAAAAAGGTAGTCAGATGGGAGTACTTTGAACAAGGGCATTCAGTAAAAATGGTTGATAAGGAGGTGGTGTTGATAACATTACGTGTTAATCACAAACGAAGATAAAAAGGTTATTTAATAAATCATTTTTAGCCTCATTCATGGGGCGAAAAAAAAGAAAACAAATATCATTTAATGGTGAGGCGTAACCATGAGTAAAATTTTTGAAATTAAAAGTGTATCTACAGAAACGTTTTATAATATTGCAGAGCGTTCGTTTGAGGCTAGTTGGAAGGTTATGCAGGATATGGCCTCTGATAATGTCTCATACTTGGTATATGATGCGGATTTTATGTGTGTTTTCATCGGCAATGTTATTGAGCATATCAGTAAAAATTTTTACATCATTATCCAATGTGAATGTCTGGAAGGAAAGCTTGAAGAAGTAAACTTTGAAGAGGTAGCGGAACGTCTGGTCCGGCATTCATGGGAGTATTGTAAATAATATCAAAATAAAAATAGATTAAGAAATCATGGGCAGAGTTGTTATCTACTCACTGATTTAGATTATGTGGCCCCGTAATGGGGCTGTACATCGATTACAAGAGGAATATGATATGAATGATGTGGTATTATACGAAAAAAATGAATCAATGTCTTTTGCTATTTGCACGGTCTTATCATTATATTGCGATTTCATATACGAAATAGCATATGGATTTCATAATGAAGCGGTAATGATCATTGAAAATGAAAAGTGTGCGGGACAGGCACTTAAAATACAAATAAACAATCTATTCGATGATTTCGATTACTACAAAAAAGTGAATGGGACAGGAAAAGAAAAACGGGAAGATATAGATGAAAAAGAACTCTTTAACAAAGTAATGGCAGCACATAACCAAGGAGTAAAAGCGCTAATCATGAAGAATCTTGAGGCCAATCTTCGAGAGAAAGAGGAAGGTTCTGAATATTGGAAGTTAAAAATATTTAATAGGTTTAATGGGATATAGAAGTCAATGTAGGCTTCTATATATTCAGATAAAGGAAGTAGTCATGATCTTTATCTCATCGGAGAAAGTGTTTTTCATGGCTGGATATTTAAAAAATTATTTTATTTTGTTTTTCATTATTTTTTCGACTTCTTTTTTTTGTGATGTAGATAAATTCCTTTTAATCTCTTTCATTTTGTTTTTAAAATTAAGATTATCTCTTTCATCATGCAAGGACTTCATTTTATTATATGCTTCGTCACTGAAAGGATTAAAATCATCATCTGTTTTTTCATCTGAGCAAGGAAAAAGGAAACTTCTGTTAAGATAATCGCGCCTAAGCTCATCGTAAACTTTACCACCATCAATAATTGTTTCATTTTCCTGTGCTTTTTTTATATGGTCTGTCATGTTGACTCCTCGTATTTTTAGTGGATTGTGTATATATTTTATTTTAAGGGATTGGTTCAAAGTGTCAAATTTAATGGAGAGGCATGGATTTAATTATCTATTTTTCTTGTCATGTCTCTATAATTTAGCCTTGCTGAATAACCTCGTTCAATAAACTGTGTTTTATCGTAGCTATAAAGATAATCTGCATCGATTCTTCCACAAGACTTACAAAAAGAGTATTCCCATCTCAAGTTGCATTTCTTAGAAACAGAAAACCTCTCTGTCATTTCTCTACCACATGAACATTGCATATCATACCTCTCTTATTTGTTTTTATAGCTTTCAAAAATTAGTGTTCCAGAAAGATCATAAAGTTCAACCTTGCCGACTTTACCTTCATCATTTTTGATGGACATTATTATTAATCGGGAATCATGATATTTTTCTAATAAATCAGGTTTATTGGCTAGGTATTTTGCTATTACAGCGCCGCTTTTTATATAGTCGAAGCTGGAACATATTGTTCTTTTGAACTCTAAATCAGTTAGACCGCTTTCCATGATCTTTCTTGCGATGAGTGATTTTAATGGACGCTCAAATTCCTGACGCTCTTTACGCCTTTGTTCCTCTTCTTGTTTACGTCTCAGTTGGTTGAGGAAGTAAAGTTTATCTCTTTCTAATTGTAGTTGGCTTTCTTTATCTTGAATGATGTTGCTGACTACTGATGATGGAATGACTTGAATATTGTTAGACCAATATCGATACGGATTATGTTTCTGAATACTTCCAACTGTTAAACGTATTCTATCTACATCGATATTTTTATCAAAAGAGACGATTCTTTTATTACCATCTTTTGAAATTATTTTTGCTGTGTTCTCAAGTTTCTCATTACCTTGTAAGTCAAATGAATTTACAACAGTATTATGTTCTTCATGATAAAAGGACTGTTTTTTACTATCAATATAACATTCAAGAAAAGAATAGAGTTTGAACTCTTCAATGCCAAATGTTTCCTCAAGCATCGTCATATGTTCTGCTAAGACATTCAGAATGTCGTTTTTTGATAGTTTTTCATGAAGTTTTATTTCAAGTGAACCGGGTAGCTTTTTCATTTTCATTCCTTGTTATTATTTAGGAAACAGCTTTTAAGTGGTTAGTGATATTAACTAAATCTTGTCTATTTGCTTCATTTTCTTTTGTTCGTTTATATACCTTGCGGGGTTTATCTATCTTGATACTGTTTTTAGCATTAGGAACTGCATTGTTCTTTTTCTTCTTGCTAAAAATAAAAGCATCTGTATAAACATTTTGATTTACTGTTTCGAGGGCTAATCCTCGTCTTTCCTGTTGAGAAAGATTTTGATAACCATCAGGGTATTGTTCAATCTCAGCCTGAACATTTCTTGCATTACTCAAATGCTCTTTACGTTTTTCATCAAGTTGATGACTCATACCCTTGGCAAAAATATTAGAGTTGATATACAGGTGTCCATGATGTTCAACGAGAATACCTTTTTGTTTTAGCTTTTTGAATATGTTTGACATATTACCGGATGCGATATTCAACGCTTTACAGAGTGATGACTGTGAGAGGTTGATTAGGTTTCCAAACTCCATATATTCTAAGATATAAGTCAACACGCGGAATTCATTCTTAGATATATCCAGATCAGAAAAAACACGAAAGTTTGAAGTAAAAGCAAAAACATAAGGCTGTGCAAATGAGATCGCTTTATCTTCTTCTGTTGCAATAACGGTGGTTGATTTTATATCTTTGTTTTGTAGCAAGTGTCTTGCGATATCAATCTTTTGCTCTGTGGTTAATGTTTCAAATAAGCGAAGTAGTTCAGTGTCATTAGTATTCATATTATTCTCTCTTATAGTTCTTATTATGCCTATTTAATACTATGCAGAAAAATGAAAGTCAATAGTTAAACTATAAATAAAATAGAACTTTTATTATTATGATGTTGCTATATGTTAAAAAAACTATGTTTAAACATAGATTCCGCTATGTTTAAACATAGGAGGGTTCTATGTTTAAACATAGGTGTCTGCTATGTTTAAACATAGGAAAAAAAGGTGTGAAGCCCCGATTTTATTGGGCTGGGAGAGTGCTTATAATTAAATAATTAGTAAGAAGTTAAGAGAGTCCAGTTTTCCTTTTATCTTATGTGCAGAGCGTTTTACGTAAAAACATATGGTTTTCTTGGGGTGTATTTTCAGCGAAGTGATTGTTTTTTACAATCACGAAGCGCTGCTTTCTGTTGCTAAATTGATAATCATAGTTTTGTTGTAAAGAATGGAATTTACTTTTAACTGTATTAGCGGCTACTGCCGCAATTCTTTATGGATAAATCTATCATTAACAGGGATGAACCCTGTTTCAGCAATGTGATTGTTTCTGACAATCACTCAGTGCTGCTATTGAGGATATAGTTTTACTATGTGTTTAAGAGCAAATGCTATAGCCTCGATGGATTTATCATTAATATAGAAAAAGGGCGAAGCCATGAGAGGAGGCTCATAATAAAAGATCTGTTTTCAATATGATGTCTTAATTAAGTTTAAGGTAAAGCTAGTATATAAAATGTCTTAAAAATGAAATCGTACATGAAGTGGTAAAATTAATTGTACTAATCTTACATTAGCGGCTACTGCCGCAATTCTTTATGGATAAATCCATCGTTAACAGGGGTGAACCCTGTTTCAGCAGTGTGATTGTCTTGAGCAATCACTAAGTGCTGCTTCTATGAATATAGTTTTCCTATGCGTTTAAGAGCAAATACTATATCTTTTAGTGCTAATGCTGTTATGAAATATAGGATCGAAAATATTTAATCATGAATAAAAGAATAGATGTTGATCCTTTTGGCTTTACCCTAAAACATAGCAAGGACCATTGTTAAATCGTTAAATATATTTTACAGTGTTAGGGCGTAGCCGTGCGTCAGCACATGAGCTTTAGCTCATAAGAGAAATATCTTTTCAAAAGAATAAGAAAAAACAGGTAAAACGTTTATTAAATGAGTTAAATTTGATTTTTACCGATTCGATATGGTATTAAATAATAAAAAAGAAGGGAAATAAAGAATGAACAACATTAAGATTATTACGCTCTTTCATACAAATAAAAAAATACCATTTATGACTTGTATTGTTGAAGATGTTGAAGAGAATGAACAAGGAATAAAACTAACTTTGCAAAATGGTGATAATATCCATGTCAAAGATTATGACTATTTCTTCTTATCAGAATCAGCACATGAGTGTGATCAGGAACGAATGATTAATACATACAGAAGATTGATTTCTGAACTCAGCTAAGTTAGCGAAGAAACAATAGAGTCCTTAGTTCCGAAGATATCGAATAATATGAAAACCAATTTCCCGGCAAGTGGTGTGAGTGCTTTGGAAGATGATTGAAAAGTCTGAATGGTAGCTACCATTCCATATGAAACAGTATATTAAAACATGCGTTGCATACAGGTTTTTACAACACCATATCTGAAGATAGCTACATTACCTGAGATCTAACAATCCCTGTCTGCGTAATGGTCGACAGGGTATTATCTGTTCCGACCTATACCTTTCTATCTCCATCCATGTGCAAACAGCTACTGACAAGGCTCTTCGTGTACATTACACCTCTTATTGATCGACATAAAAGATCAATAAGCTGCATTTGATAGATTTTAACTATCAAATTAGCGTCAATTGATCGGCGTTTTAATTGTTTATATCGATCGATTATAGATATATGATAGCTTTTATCTATCAAATGATTTGAATTCGATCGATACAAACGATATGACGAACAGAAAAATAAATTGAATCCTATCAATTGATTAATGCTTTTTTACAGCCCAGAGAGACCAACCTATGGGTAGGGCTGTCTTTGACATAAAGTTTCCACACATTGGGGATAGATATGAAATTACGGATAGTGATGCCTCTACTGCTGTCTGCTGCCGCACTGACAGGATGCCAGCAGCTCAACGATGGTGTGAATACAGTTAATGGAGCAATCAGTTCTTCGTTGTCTTCAGTAGGTAAAGCGCTGGGGGGCACCGCCACCACTCAAAGCCTTGGCCCGGTATCGTCTGTATCTGGCCTTGGTGCTGTCTGCAAAGACTATGAAGAAAACGCAATGGCGGCAGAGAAACAGTGGACTGGCAAAAGGATCTCTATCACCAATGCCACTGTTCTGGAAGTTACAAAGGGCAGAAGTGCCAGCGATATGATGATGGGAATGCCTAAGTCAGCCCCTAACTATTACCTTTTATTTAAAACCTCTGATACCAGCTACTGCGGCGGGATGGTCTGGCTGGATTACTACTCTGGTATTGATGATGCCGTTCTTACTTACAAGAAAGGCCAGAAAGTCAGCGTTACCGGAACGATAAACAATTTCGAAGTCCGTGGGTTCGCTACCGTCAACAACGCCGATATGCCAGTTCGTCTTGTTGTTCTGAGAAACGGCACAATCAACCATTAACTCTGGGATAACACTATGCGTAAATTTTTACTCGTGGCGGGTCTTGCTGCTCTTGTATCGGGATGCGGTGAAAAAGGGGATTTTGAGAAAGCGATCAACGCAAAAATATCACAATCAAAGCTGTGCTACTCCCTGCAGGACAACGACATTGTATTTAATAAAGGTTTTCCGATTAAGGTTAACCGTGGCTACCGTTCAGCGGGGTATAGTGCCAGTGATGAAATCCTTAAAGGACTTGTTGAACAAAGGCTGCTCACTGTTTCACAACAGGCAAATGGCTTTAGCAGTGTTGATGTTCTGGAAGTAACTGACAAGGGCCAAGAGGTTGAGTTTTGGAACCGTGAGAATGGTGCCTGCGTCGGTCATCGGGAAGTTACTGAGATAAAGGAATGGACCGAACCGGGAAACGGTAATCAGAAAGTTGTTCGCGTGTCATATACATGGAAGTTGGCGGATGTTCCTGCATGGGTGGACAAAAAAGCGTTCTCCAGCGTCAAGGGTATGAATGAACCTGAAGACGGCATGATTAATCTTGTTAAAACCAGCAATGGCTGGAAAGCGATCTAAGGGGCTATCATGGAAAACAATACCATCAAGTGTCCATTTTGCCTGAAAGAAAGCCAAAGGGGTGTCCATGTCTGCACCGGCTGCATGGCGACGGTTCTGTATGGAACCTACCCCGGCTGGTATGCTTTCGTGGTTATATTATTGACCTTCGGCCTGTCTATACTGATCGGAATGTCTACAGGTATGGCGGGAGCTACTATCAGCCTACCAATCATTGCGGCTGTTGGGTTTGTCGCAGGTAAGGCAATTTTCTCTGATAATGTTGTGTTTAGAAGAAGGATGTAATCAGACTTAATACAGGAAACCATACCATTGACTTATCTAGGTATGGTTTTTTTGTATGTAAAAAGTTGAAACTGATACAACAAACAATTACAGACAGACTGATCTGTGCCATAAGTGGACAATGCTAACATCTTGAAATGCTAATCTGTTAGCCTCACTTCATTTGAACATTCAGATACTTTGAATCAAACCAAATCTGAACAACAGATTAGAAAGCTCCCCTACAGGGATATTTAGCTGGCGAGAAATCACCGGTAAGGTTATACCATCATCAGCTAGGGCGTCGAGTAATGAGTCAATGATCATAGATCTTTCTCGCTCCATTACTTGATCCTCTCTCAATCTAAACCCACGTGCAGAAGCTTCTCTTACAAGATTATTATATTGCCAAGTAGTTAATGCTCCCGCTTGCCTCATACGGTAAATAAGAGCAAAGGTAGATACTTTCCAGTTATGACGAAGTTGAAGCACGGCATCTAAAGATGGATTGCGCATTTTTGCAGCTAGAATATTCTCTTTTGGCATTAAAAACGCTGAAGCAAATTCATTAGCCTCAATTTCAATATCCTTGCCTTGAGGTGTTCCATGTTTATGCAGAACCAAATGCCCCAGTTCATGAGCTGCATCAAATCTACTTCGTTCAGCAGTTTTTTGGTTGTTCAGAAATACATATGCCTTTCCTGCTTTCCAAAACGAATAAGCATCAACATCCGCTGTATTTTCTGATAATGAAAATACTTTAATCCCATTCATTTCTAACAAATGAACCATGTTAGAAATGCTTTTACTGCCAAGTTTCCAGTAATCACGAAGTGCTCGTGCAGCTGATTCAGGTGTTTCGCCTCTTAAATCAATTAGGTTGAGTTCTGGTAATTTAAAATACTGTTCAAAATAGTCACTAACAATCAATCCGAGTTGACCTGCACCAATTGCTGCACCTTCCTGTGCAGATGTCATTTTCTTCAGAGAACGAAAAGATACTGTAGAAGGATCAATTGATTCAATATCTTCACCGAAGAAAAAATCGGCAGGATATTTTAAAACATCTACAAATGAAGCTATAGTTTGCTCAGATGGCTCATATAGGCAATAATCTTTCTCATAATCAACGATCATTCTCAAAGAAAGCCCTGCTTTTTTTGCTAAGGCTGTCATTGTTAATCCTCTTCTTGTCCTTGCAAGTTTAAGGCGCGAAGGGTTAAATTTTGCCATGTGATATCCGAACTACTCGTTTCTAATAACTGTGAACGCAGGGGTTTCGTTAAACTCTTCTTTAAGAGGGATAACTTTATTAACAAACGGAATCGCTTCGAAAATGTATCGTTCCTTCCATGAAGCTATTCGCGTTTTACCAGCAGAATTGCTCATTCCATCGGGAATGGATAATTCATAGCGCACTTCTTTATTACCATAATCGAAAAAGTAAAGGAGAACAAAGTTGATCATCGAATCAACAGGTTCTGATGCGACAATGGGAGAAATCCCTTTTTCAGGATTAAACAATTCAAAGTTTTCACCGACCAGAACTTCAGTAGCAGCCCCTTTAGGGTTTTTGCTCTTGGGATTCCCATCTAAAAGACCAGTGTACTTGTCGCCACTCATAACGAGAATATTTAACCCTTTATCCTTGTTATGAGTCAGGTTTAACCCGCTAACAAATGAAAAGCTCCATTCTTCACTATCAGTAAGCAATTCACGGCGCAAGCCACGAATAACCGCTCCCCAAGCACGAGACCCCGGATCTGTTTTAGCATCTAGATCAGTACTTTGTCTGATCTCCAGAAGACCATCTTCTATAGCTGCTTGAAGTGCATACTCGCTAATCCCATATTTAGAAACATTGGCAATTGCCTCATCACCAAAAACTACCTTACGCTGCATTTGATTGTTCATACGGTTCTCGCATCACTCGTCACTTCCTGATTTTATACCTAAAATTAGGGGGTAAATCAAGAAGTGAACTGATGATTTTTACAGTATCTATGTGTAAAGACTAAGAGCCTATCCTATTAGCCTATTTAATTGGTCATTTTGAAGCGAGGTGGTGCTTAAAATCCTTACGTACTACCTGTACGCTCCGGGATTGAAGCGTTGTTTGTGCTTAAACTGCCTGCAACAATTACGCCTAGCCTAATGGATAGGCTCTTAGTAGGAAACTGTATAAATAATTGACAAAAAGAGATTTTTGGCTTAAATTTATTTAAGAGTGATAGGAGGTTATTATGTTGAGTTTAAAGCCTAAAGAACATGAAATGCTTCTCAAGCGTGGTGAGCACATTGACGAATCGGACCTGATCAAAGCACCTGTTTGTGATGGCACAAGAGAAGAGCGTTTACAGTCTCTTCTAGAGTGGCAACGTCAGGTTGCAAAAACAGTTCTTGGTGAAGAGCAAGAGGCTACCCCTCACCTTTTTTATAAATAATCTATTATACGTTAATTTACTATGCCTGCTATCGTTTATTATCATCCTGATTTTATTAGTGGTAATTATAGAGGAGAGAAATTTTGTGATTTCTCACTCTTGACTAATGATCTTACTTCTAATTGCGAAGCTGGTCTTTTAACACTATTTGTTCTTGATGTAGAAGATGGAAAACTTCTTCGAGGGAAAAATAAGCCGTCTTGGACTGATACTAATGGTGATGAAATATCAATCCTTATAGGATATAAAGCAGGCGGTCATTGGCATTATCATATTGGACCATATGATCCTAACTCAACATCTACCCAAGCCAAGATCCGTGATTTAAATATATCTGGGGCAACATCTGCAGCAGTTATTCATTACAGATGGTATGACCCTACAACTAAGAAAAAGCTAATAATACTATCTTTTGGTCCGAAACACCGTAAATTTCCCAAAACCAGAGAGTTGCCTAATCATTTGACTTCTCGGGGTGGGCTTATCAGCTTTGGTAAACTAATCAAAGCTATAACTGATAAATGATATTATAGTTTCATTCTGTTATAGCTCTACGAATCTCTACTTCGTAATCCCGGTGGCCTGAACTTTGGATAGCTATCCTTTCCCATCTGCTCAAGTGGTACAGACGGGGTGAGATTCTCACTTTGATTGTGTTCTGCCTGATCCTGCTTAAGACGGCTTGGGAAACGTCGAATCTCATCAGGTGTTGGTTTATAGTCATCTTGGTTAAACTTGGCTTTTTTCTCATATTCAGTGCGAGAGATATGACGGCCTAATACCTCGTCAAAGACGTAGTTTTCAGCAATACGTTTATCATGTTCCTCATTGATAATATCAACTTTGGTTTTGTTTACTTTAGCCCATACGAACTTCTGCTTGAAAAAATCTATGACAAGAGTTGTGAAACGTTTAAAAATATTATCCTGACGTGGAGTAGTCTTATGCTTTCTTGCACGGTCAGGGGCGCTTCTGGATGCCCTGTTTGGGTTTTGAGAGGTGGATGTTTTCAGAATAGTATTTGTTCCAGAACCAGAAATACTGACTGATGGTTTCTTACCTGCAACGACCTTACTGACTTTTGTTTTATCACGGTAAGATTTAACGCCACGCATACGAATATGAGGAGCTGGTGCAACCAAAACAGGTCTTTGATTCTCATCAGTAGAAGAGCCGGAGTGTGTTTCAGGTAATACGATTTGTTCTGGTTCAGCAAGATGTGTAATCGTGAAGCTTCTGACATCAACGACGATTTCAAGATCAAGTTCACTGAATGTTTTGTAGACTTCAACAGCTTCTTGTTTAGCAGCGTCACGAACAGCCTGTTCTGCGGCTCTTTGCTCCTGAGCAGCCTTACTACGCCATTTGGCACTGTGGATACGTTTCATTGCAGGGCGATTTGTTTCAGCGGCCTTGGCAAGCCATAACGCTTTTTCTTCATTATCTAAAGCTACCGCCGCTTTTTCTAATGCCTCTTCATGCTGGGCCTGAAGAGAACGATGGTCAATACGTTCTGACGAACCAGCGGCAGCAAGGTAGCTGTTAGCCATAGCTGACCATGATTCACGCCATAAAACAGACATTTTTCTGTCGTTCCAGCTTCTTTCTTTTTTACCAAAACCTTCCGGGCCTATGGTTTTTAAGGTCAACATAACGTGAGCATGAGGGTTATCACTATCAAGATCATGGAAAGCGATGTCAGCAATCATTCCTTTATCAACGAAATTTTTCTGACAATACTCAAGGACAAGTCTTTTCTTGCCGTCATTGTTTAACTCGGCAGGAATAGCAACATCGAAATAACGGGATGTTTGACCATTGTTCTGGCGCTCAACTCTTTCAACTTCATTCCACAATGCTGTAGAGTCTTTTACGATGTGTTCTGGTGCGTTAGATGGAGCTAATATGAAATGCCCATATAAATCAGTACGGCGACTGTAATCATACGTATCACCTGTTCTTTCATCTGTTATACGTGTACGAGCATGATAGGCAGCCTTCGCAACGGAAGACCTGCCTTCTGAACGTTTCACAATTTTAAAATCAAGATGAAAAATAGCCATACAATAAAAACAACCTCAATATAAGTTTAAATAACAAACCAAAATATAACTCTCCAATGCGACTATGCTGGTTTTAGTTTTTCGCAAGAAAAACTCTGGTGTTGACGTTGACCTTGTTTCCGAAGGAAACGGTGTTAGCCTGCGGCAGGCAACCGTCGGTAGACCCCACACACTGCGTAGCAGTGTATAGGTGGGCATTGCTTTATTTTTATATCTCCTAACGGAGCTAAAAATAACGACAATGTTTAAAGTTTTTCTATACTTAAATAATAACTCTAGTTTTATAGGCTGTGAAATTTACAGGGCTAGATTCGGATGAACGGCTGAGGTATTACACGAATCTTAATGATTATGGTTTTAGAGAGCGCCCGTAAGGGCAAAAGTAGTTTAATTAGTCTCCCGCCGTAGGCGGGAACGTGAATTTTATTAAAATTGAGTTGAAAATCTTTAGTTGATAACTGAAATTCCTAAAATAACAGACTCTTTTATGTGCTGCACAAATCACAGCTTAGTTATGAGAAATAGAATGGATATTAACAGGTTAAATGAAAAGCACTAATATGTAAAAATAAGTAACGCGGAGAGGTCTGGTTTTGAAAGCTAGGTGGATTTTACATATCATGTTTTTAAATTTCATTATTTCCAATATTCCATCACTTTTAGTTTAATTGGTCTAACCTGTTTTATGTGAGTGAGCGCTAGCAAGGTATGAGAATAAAACCCATGATTGGAACAAACCATCATTAATAGGGCAAGCCCTATTCAGCATAGTGATTGTTTATGACAATCACGAAGTGCTGTTTTTGACAAAAGCAAATAAATATAAGAAGAGTATTATCTATTTAGCTGAGGGTGGATAAGATGAGTGAATATAATTCAAATAATAATGAGAAGAAAAACAAAAAACAACTTGAACATATTAATCTATGCATTACACGAGATTTTTATTTTTATGGTAAGTTTTACGATGAGCTAAAAGGTATCATCAAATCATATAATGATGAGATAATGGAAATCAAAAGCGATATAGGCGAAAAAATATCTTTAAGTCTTTTGTGTGATCATGGTGATAACATTAATAGCGAAATAAAAGAGGTGATGGATGATGCTGATATATCATTTAAAACTGTGACTGAACGTTTCAGAGAGAGTGTTTTGGAAAAAATGATTAATTGGCTAGATAGTGGGAGGATTGTGCATTCTGACGTTCCGATGATTATTACAATTTTTCAACAGGAAGTTTATGGGTTCAATTTTAGAAAATTAAAAATAAGATCATATATAAATGACGGGTTAATTAAGAAGTTCGGTAAAAGTATTGATCATGGGATGGTTAAATGGTAGAAGGCTCAGGCTGCGAAAAAGAGAATATGATTGGCTATAGCTCAATACATAATAATTTGAAAGCTATGTGTGGAAAATATTTTATTGATTATTATTTGACAAATAAAAAATGTCGATGTAAATAAAATGAAGATACAAAAAAAGCCAACTTATCAAAGTTGACTTTTTAAGGACTAAAAAAGTTTTGCCGACTTTTGAAGCCTTGTAATCAGTTAAGAGACAACGTGATTACAAATATAATAAAGTATTAAATAATCTTTTCATATTTGTCAAATCTAAATCGCAACTTTTTTACAAGCCTTTCAAATACCATTTCCAAAAACATTTTAGTTCTCGAAAGCAATAACGTTAAAACCTGCTGTATCAGGTCTAAGAATCTTTGGACATCATGTGTTAAAAACTGTTTTGTTCTTAGGTTATTGTAGGTGGCATATAAACGGGGGGAAGTCGGTAGCCACCAACTTGAAGCGTTCATCTAAAATCTATAAAGCGGTAGTATAATTTTCTTTAGTAAAACGAGAAAATGCTTTAAATGATCATGATGTATCCGTAGGAGTCCGATGGGGTGTCCCAGTAATGGAAACGTGCTGGAACTCAATAGCTACGGTGAGAATCGCCAACCTGCGAACCTAAAAAAATATTACAATAGTATTTTTTACGGGGGGTTAGGGGGGTGAAGCTTGCAGAAAAACTAAGTTTTCCTGACGGAAAACTACTACGACTGAAAGTCGCTATCTAAAACCCAGAACCTAATCTAATAAAATTCTAGTACTACTAGTACAAAAAAATAATTTTAAAAATATCAGTAGGTAGGTGCCATTTCATCAAGGCACTAACGAAAGATAAGTAGGCTTATAAATTAAATATGGTGCATGGATTAATTTGAGTTTTTTGTTTTTTAATTGTATTAATTAAAAAATATAAATAAAAAGGTAATGATATGGAAAGTAAAACAAAAAAACTAAGAATGGGATGGATACAAAATCTTACTGAGAATGAAAAAAAGATAATAGATGATTTTCTGGAAGAAGCCACTAAGTTAAAAGGTAAAGCACTAAATAAAAAAGAAAAACAAACTGTCAAATTTATTGCTCGTGATCAAGTCCGCTCGATTAGAAAAGAGCAAAAATCAAAAAAACAAAAGAAGAGTAAAGTTGATATGGAAAAAAAAGAAGATGAAACAATTAATACCATATCAAATAATGCGGATGAGCAAGGAAGATTAAAGATACTATCAGCTAAAGAAAGAGATTTTATCAATAATGCCATATATGAAGAAATGAAAATTAAAGGTAGAAAGCTTGTAAAATGTGAAATGAAAGAAGTTTTAAAAATCGCTCGAAAAAAGATCCTCAACAATCGTATATCTTGTCAGATCAAAAAAGAAAGAGACAAAGAACGTCATGCAGTAGTGTTTGAGTGGAAAAGACCAGAAACCTTCCGTCGTTAATCGGATATAATAATAGTGAGGGATATATGAATAAAACTAAAACCAAAACAAAAAACTTGAAAGAAAGTGAGTTTATAAGATATATAGAAAACAATCCTGTTGTCTCAACGGCTTTGTGCGAAAAATATGGAATATCTACTGAAACAATTGCCTATGCTTTATATGTTCACAGCAATAGTTTTTTTCTTAAAAACGACTACGTTCAGGATGACATTCACTATGATATAGTTAAAAATAATTTAATAATAATAAAGCCCACGCTCAAACAATATTATAGAAGAACAAGGCAAGTGGATTATAACGGATGTACTTTTTTATCAGGCATTAAAGAATGTCAAGACTATTGTATTTTGTTGACGCTTTGCTGCTATCATTGGATAGCTGATGTATTTACTGTCTATGATCATAGTGAAGGGAGCCAATTTGTTGTTGATGTTGCCAATGATCTTCTGAAAAGGAGTATAGATCATTTTTCAGTAGAGCATGAAAATGTTATCAACTGCTTTAACATTTTAAAAGAAAAGTTCCCATCGTATAAAAAGAAATAATAATCCAATTTTTCAAATATCCTCATTGACTAACATATATATAAGAAATATATATGTATCATGGAACTATAAGAGGATAGAAAATGAGTGATATTTCAGATAAAGAGCAAACCAGAAAGAAACCACGAATAAAAAAGACACTGGAGCAGCAATTAGCATCTGCTCAGATGCGTTTAAATCGTTTGCAATATAAGTCTAAGAAAGAAGCTAAACAGATAGAGACACGTCAGAAAATAATTTTAGGGGCTGAAGTTGCCAAGGCTCTTGATTGTGATGTTTTTACGGTGGATAAGGATCTTGTTTTAGGTATGCTACTAGAGATACCCCACCTACATCCAGATGATAAAGAAAGATTTAAAAGAAACGGAATGTTATTTCTGGCTAGTATGAAAGGCCGAAAAACTTAATGGAATATAGAAGTCATTGTATAAGTATAAAATGTTATATGTATTCAACTTTCATTGAATTAAATTTGACATTATTTTATATTAATTGTATTTCATTTTATCATCACAGATGAATAACTCCATATTCAAATCTTGTAAGCTGTGGTGGTATTTAATAAAGTCATGGGGGTATCCTCCCGATAAAGCGACCGTAAGTGAACACGGTCTTTTTATTTTCTGTTAAGTAATCCGCTTATCGGCTACTTTGTATATAATATTTTTTAAGTGGTTGCGTTTATTTTTAAATTTATTATTTTCTTTATATCATTTTATTAAACAATGGAGATATAAAGGAAATGAAAAATACAGTATTAATTAAAAAAATAAAAAGTAAAAAAGGTTTCTCACTTTTAGAACTATTACTTGTTCTTGGTATTATCGCAGCGCTAGTGGTAGCAGCATTTATCGTATATCCTAAAGTGCAAGCATCACAACGTTCACAAGCTGAGAGTAATAACATCGCAACAATCCAAGCTGGTGTTAAAGCCCTTTATACTTCCGCTTCAAGCTTTACTGGTTTGAATAACTCAGTAGCAGTTCAAGCGAAGATCTTCCCTGACAACATGTTAAGCGGTTCAGGTAACTCTGCAACACCAATCAACGCATTCAAAGGTGCTGTAACATTAGGTGTAGCTAACACTGGTCCATCATCAGCAGCAGGTTCTTCTTTCACAATTACTTATGATAACGTACCAGCAGCAGAATGTACTAAGATCATGACAGCAACAGCAGGTAACTTCTACATTGCTCAAGTAGGCTCTACAACTGTTAAACCAGCAGGTGGAACGCTTGACGTAGCGGCAACAGCAGGTGCTTGTTCTGACGCTAACAGTAATACATTGATCTTCACTTCTATTTAACAACAATGTTTTAATAAATTATTTTTTTTGGCTCCTTATTTAAAGGGGCCTTTTTTATCATTTATTGGTTTTTATTCTTCTATATATAGTTCTTCTTTCATCTTGATTTTTGTTTGTTATTTGATAATTAATTAATACGTGAAAATAAAAAGGACGATGAAAATGAAAAAAGGATTCTCTTTACTAGAATTAACTCTTGTTTTAGGTGTTGGGACGATGGTGGCTTTTATGAAGTTTCAGGATATGAAAAATGAACAGGAGAGTATAATGGCTTCTACTGTCGGTCAACAAATGAAACAGATCGGTGAAGCAGTTAATGGCTATATAAATATCCGTTATGATAAATTATCAACCTTATCCAATGCTGCCGGAACAGGAACCGATCCGGGTCCAAGAACCTGTTCAGGTTCAGTATGTGAAATTACTTACCAGACATTGATTAACGAAGGTTTACTACCTTCAGCCTATACAGGCACTAATGCTAATAAATCCTCGTATAAAATCATATTAAAACGAGATGGAACTTCACCTAACTATGTTATTAATGGTCTTATAACGACATCGACGGCATGGATTGAAGGCGGAAAAACACGTTATGATTTATTAGGGAAAGCCATGCAAACAGCGGGTATTGATAGCGGAATGACCAGAACTACATCAAATGCTTTTGGTTATGGTGGTCAATGGTCAGAAACTTCTGCCAATTTCAATAATATTACCTCTGCAGGGCAATTAGCTTTCCGTGTAGGATTTAATAGCGCGTTATATTCTATCTATCTCCGTAGAGATGGAACCTTACCCATGACCGGAAACCTTAATATGGGTGGTCAAAGCGTTTATAATGCTCAGAATATAACTGCGAATGGAACAACTACAACAGGAATATTAAAAACTAATGCTGCTGCTACAGTTGGAACAACATTAAATGTAGCAGGCGTAACTACTTTAAGATCTGATTTAAATGTTCATGGAAATGGACAAATATATGGTAATTTAAACTCAAGTAATACCGTTTCTGGAAAAACTGTAATATCTCGTGGCGATACCTATACTCAAAACTGGTTCAGAATATTAGGTGATGGAGGTCTTTATTTCGAGAAATATGGGGGAAGATTAACCATGCTAGATGATAACACTATAAGTGCTGGAGAATCTAACCTTAAAACTAATTCTGTATTATATGCAACTGAAATTTCTTCTGGTAATATAAATTCTGCTGGAACAGTAACTGCTGAAAGAGTAGATGTTGTTGATTACGTATGGGCATCAAGAAAGATCAGCTCTAACTATGTTTATTCTACTGGCAATCTTGATGCTGATGGTCAAATAAACGCTAATACATTTGTTTATATAAATGGAAAAGCGAATGTAGGATGGGGATGTTCTCCTAATGGATTACAGGGAAGAACGTCAGAAGGGGCTATTTTATCTTGTGTTAATGGTGTATGGAGAGGATCAACAGGAAGTCCAGTAATAAGAACAGCATCTGCCTCTGCTTATCGTTTCCCCGAAGCTGTTGCTTCTTGCGCTGGTTCAGAAAAAGTTGTAGGTGGAGGCGGTCAATGTAATACAGCAGAAGGATATGTTTGGTTAACGGTCTCCAGACCTAATGGTGATAACAGTTGGTATGCAGGATGTGATACAACTAAAAATATTACAGCTACTATAACTGTTTATGCTATATGCCAATAATATTAAAAACTAAACAAATGTAATAAAAATTAAATAAACAAGATTTCTATTAACTCACTGAATCTATTAAGCACGGATATTCTTATGATTTTTTAAATGGCCTCCTGAAAGGCCATTTTATATAGTTTAGAGGCTACCCATTATTTCTGTAAGATCTGTAGCTCTAACATATTTTGCTGCATTACTCTGTTCTTCTTTTAGGGCACTAAAATGCGCAGTTCCACAGGCTATCTTCGCATCTTCTTCATGACCAAGACCAATGTGTTTACTTTTTGTCTCTACAACAAAGTAAATATGTTCTTCACCATTGTCTTCAATAACTAAGGCCCAGTCAGGATTGTAGGTTCCCAGTGGAGTCGGTATTTTAAACCAACCGGGAAGCTTCACATAAAGCTTAACTTCATCCTGTTCTTCGAGTTCCTGAGCGAAACGGCCTTCGACTTCAGAATCTTCAGGAACGTATTCGTAAACTGACTTAGACGAGGTTTCAAAAAGATTACGGGCATATCCTGTTAGCTCTTTATCCATAAAGAGACTTTGCGCATACACCTCGCCTTTTAGTGGATAATATTTAATACCATCAACAATTGACAGGCGTTTGCAGTAGTTGATTCGGCCTATAGCTTCACTGATAAACTGCTGTGGATTTTTAGCAAAATCAGCGAGTCTTCCACTCTCTTTAAGGATGGTGCATAAACTGCGTCTTGTCAGGCCCGTTTTTTCCTGTAGAACACCAAGAACATCTGGCAGTGGCTGTTCTTCAACATCAATAACAGAGCTTGTCGTTCCCTTTGACTGAGCTTCAACACCAAGACCTGACTGGCTATGTTTTATTGTGGCTTTACTGAAACTGACCATTGCTTTTGCTACAGGCTGCATTTCAGAAAGTGATTTCGTACAGGATTTAATCAATAAATCTTCATCAAATGCCAGACGATACAATGTTTTTTGACTAATGCGCTGCCATAACGCTTCAAATTCCGGGCTGTTTAAGACCTCTTTCCGGTATTTGATTACTTTACGCTCATCAGCATTATTTATATTGAGTCGTCCTGATGATTTACGCAGGATAGATTCAATTTGCTCCTGAAGGGGAAGGAACTTTTCGCTAACAGTAAAAGTGCCATCGAAAAGAGTCTCTTTCAGTGTTTTGGTGATTTTCCCGGTTTTTTCCAGATAACCTTCAGCATGTAGTTCAGACCATACCTCCTGTGAAGCCATGATACCTACAACTTGTGAGGAATCAGAGAAGATCAGATGGGCAAACGCATCTTTTTCGACGATGCCAAAACGGATGCCTGTTTCATTCTCAATTTCAGACTGTAAGCGCTCAGCGTAGGCTTGATAATTTTCACTGGCAACGACGGTCAGAATGTTAATGCTGTCATCCCGGACACGCTCACCATCTTGGTTAACACACAGGCGAAGACCACGGCCTAAAGTCTGGCGGCGTTCTCGTTCACTTCCCATCTCTCGAAGGCTACAGATCTGGAACACATTGGGATTATCCCAGCCTTCTTTCAAAGCAGAGTGTGAAAAAATAAACCTCACCGGATTCGAGAAACTCAAAAGCTTCTCTTTATTTTTCATGATGAGGTTATAACCACGTTCAGCATTTTCACGGCCTGTATTATTGCTTTCGCTTGTTTCAGCCCACGCACCTTTTTTATCAATGGAGAAATAACCATCATGAACGTCTTTAGCATGTTCTGGATGAGAAGGGAGTAAATCTTTATATGCAGGGCTTTTGATTGCTTTAAGATATTCTTCTTCAAAGATGCGGGCATATTCACCCGGTTCACGTAGTCCTTCTTCAGTGAACTGACGGTAGAAATCAACCTTATCGATGAAAAACAGGGTAAGAACCTTGATTTGCTGAGTATTCAGGCGAAGTTCTTTATCCAGATGTTCACGGATTGTACGTCTAATCATATGACGCTGGATGAGCATAGGGTCAATATCACCCACGACATCACCGACTTTCATATAGTAGGTATCAGAAGGTGCTTCGAGTGTAAGATAACCCTCTTTGCCAGTTCGGATCTCGCTTATCCGATAACCCTGATAAATATCACGTCCTGTTTCGACATCGAGTGTCATACCGTCATATACGGTAATCTCTGAACGATTTACGTTCCCTTTTTTATCGGCTATATCAATAAGAACAGTACCACTGATAACATTTTTCTTACTATTAATACTGACCAGTTTCACATAAGGACTGTTGCTTGCATTCTGGACTTCAAGCCCGGCAACCTCGATCTGTTTGACCAGTTTTTGGTTGTAAGCATCAATGGCATCAAGGCGGTACACCATATGATGTTTATGAATATGTGTTGCTGAATAGCGTAAGGTGAACATAGGGTGCATAGCATCAAGTGCGGTTTTACCCGCACCGTTCAAGCCACCATCAACACTTTGCGGTTCATCGACAATGATAATTGGACGTGTAGCACGGATTAAATCAATGGGCTTATCCAGATCGTCCACAGTTGTTTTTTCACTGGACTGATAGAGCTTGTTAACATCTTTTTTGTTAATCGCACCCACCGTCATTACCATGATCTGCATAACAGAACTGGTTGCAAAATTTCGAACATCCGCAGGTTTTGCCGAATCATAAAGATAGTATTCGTATGGGATACCCGCAAACAGGCTTTTAAAATGTTCTTCAGTGATTTGTAGTGTTTTATAAACGCCTTCCTTGATAGCAACTGAAGGAACAACAATAATAAATTTACTCATGCCGTAGCGTTTGTTCAACTCAAGCATGGTGCGAAGGTAAACATACGTTTTACCTGTCCCTGTTTCCATTTCGACAGTAAAATCATGGCTGTCGAGCACAGGTGAAGGTGGAAGCTGGTTTTTTAACTGAACATTGTTTAAGTTTTTCAGCAGAACATCATCTTCGGGTATTTGTGGGTTAACAGGCATTGAACCCGTTGCGCCTTCAAATGAGAGTGCACCCTGAGCTGGGGCCAGCACAGTCATTTCGCTTTCCCATTTCTCTTGCCCTTCAAACAAATCACAGACCGAAGTTATGGCGTTTTGCTGATAGGTAAGGTCAGATTCAAAATGTAGTTTCATCTCATTCCCTTACAGGCTGTGCAGGTTAGTCAGGCCATGTTGTTCCAGAATGGCGCAAAGATTTGTTTTAGCAACGTTATTTTCAAATGCGTCATCAAGGAAATAGCAGACCGTATCTTTGCCAGCTTTTAAACTCTTATGCCAGTCAATGATCCCTTTGGTTAGTGCCTCAACAGAAGAGGCAGGGATTTGACGGGTAAAGCAGGTAAACAATTTTCCACCGTCAACACAAGAAACGGTTAATCCATCAAACTGACGGGTTTCAATGTTAACACTCAAGTCAATGCCACGCTTTAGCATTAACTCTGTGAGCAAATCTTCTTCACTACGGCCTTCAAGGATTGGGCTTACATAGGCATCAATCTGTTCTGAAAGGGTTTCTGCTGTGGCTTCCCACGGACGGATATTAGATGTATCGAGTTTAAACACACGAAAACCGGTATCTCCATTCCAGTCTGGATTAATTGCTTTAACCTTATTACCTGCACGGCGGAGGCGTTCTTTCGTTAATTCAGATAGATACAATGGCTTATCAAGCTCTTCGCAGAAGTAGATTGCAGAAAGATCTTCCTTATTGCTTTTAGATAGTGTTTCAGGGAGTTGAACCAGAATGAACTTTCTATCTTGTTTATCCGTCTCGTTCAATTCGTACACTGCTTGCCCTGTAGTACCACTTCCCGCAAAAAAATCCATGATAATATCATTTTCTTTGGTCGCTATTTGTACAATCCGCTGTAGCAACCTCACGGGTTTTGGATTAGGAAATGGTGAACGTGTGCTATCAAATAGTTCTGCTAACTGTTTTGTACCTTCATCTGTGTGCCCAACATGCTCAAATCCCCAAAGAGTTTGTGGAGGAATAGTGTCTCTCACCTCTGAGCGAAATCTTTTTAGTCGCGGCTTGTTATTACCATCTTCGCCAAACCATATTCTGTTATCAGAAATTAACTCTTCAATTTTATCCTTGTTAAATCTCCAACTACTACCAGCGGGAGGATAATGTTCCATCCCCGAGGGGGATGTGATACCAAAAACTGCATAATCTCTGACTTCAGTTCTGAGAAGATTATCTGAAGCCCATACACCCCTAGGGTCATTATCTAAATTCTTGTATGTTGATTCTTGTTGCTTACTTCTTGGTAAGCCGAGTATTTTTGATTGGTCTGATTTTTTGTAGCAAAGAATATAGTCATGTGACTCTGAAAAGTTTTTTGAATCTGCTTTTGTGCTATATTTTTTTTGCCAAATAACATTGGCAACAAAATTTTCTTGCCCAAAAATATCATCGCACATTAATTTCAAGTTATTGACTTCATTGTCATCAATGCTTAAAAATATAAACCCATCCTCTTTGAGAAGATTTCTTGCAAGTTTAATACGTGGATACATCATATTCAACCAGTCTGTGTGATAACGCCCACTGGTTTCTGAATTAGAACTTACACGCACGCCATCTTCTGTTTGCCCAGTAATCTCCAGATAATTTTTCATATTATCTTGGAAGTTATCAGGATAGACAAAATCTTTACCGGTATTGTAAGGTGGATCAATATAAATAAGCTTAACTTTTCCGGCATAACTTTTTTGAAGAAGCTTTAACACTTCAAGGTTATCACCCTCGATCATGAGGTTCTTGGTGTTATCCCAATCAACGCTTTCATCTTTACATGGGCGTAAGGTGCCACGGGAAGGGGTAAGAGCAAGCTGACGAGCCTGACGCTTACCATGCCAGTTCAGGCCATAGCGTTCTTCTTTGTCGTCTACATTTTCACCCAAAAGCTGCTTTAAAACCTCAAAATCAACACTGTCTTCATTAAAAGCTTCAGGAAACAATGATTTAAGTTTGGTGATGTTATCGGCAGTGATATTCATTGATTGCAGTTCGGGCATTTCAGGCGAAAGTTTGTTCATTGACCATTCCACGTATCTGTATCAGGTTACTGTGTGATGGGGGATATTTTACGGTAAATAGTGCATTTCATCAATGAACAGTGTGCTACAGATTTCTTTTTAAATCATTATGTTAATGCATTTATTGAATATCCTGTCCTTGTATTAGTACAATTAGCTTTTATGCGTCTACCAAACATTATCAGGATGTGATGATGGCTAAACTGAACAAGAAACAACTTGCTTTACTCAAGGAAATGCCTGCCGATCAACTCATGCAAATAATTTGTGATATTGCAGAGAATAATGGTCAGGCAAAATCCTTTATTATTAATAAATATCTGTTAACTCCAGAAGAATCACTGAAAAAGGCTGAGGCTGAATACAAAAGGGTAATTAAAACAAAACGCTTTTATGATTATTATGAAGCAGCGGTTTTTTTTGAGGGGCTATACAGGAATGTCATATTTCCACTTGAAAAGACGGTATCAACGCTGCCTGAAAAAACCGAGGCGTTTTGCCATGATTTACTGCTCTCATTTGATAAAATCAGCGAAATTGCTGATACATCAGATGGATCATGGATGGACTATTATAATGGTGCTGTCGAAACATGGTTAAAATCCCTGTCCCTACAAAAAGATAAAAGCATTGATGTTATAGCGGATAAAATACTTTCCGTGCTTAAAGGTGATGTATATTTTAACTTTGATATTTTTGATAAGTATAAAAAAGAGCTTGGATACAATGTTATTCGTGCTTTAAGGGAAAGTCTTCTTAAGACAGGTGATGTTAATTATGCTGTTGAGTTAAGTCTGTATATCAGGGATGTTGATTTCATCAGGCAATGCTTTGAGAAAAGAAAACTGAACCAGCCAGAATACATCATTAAGTTTGCTGAGTTGCTGGTTGATGAACTGTGCACTGAGGAAGCCATTCAGGTTCTCAATAAAATCAAAGAAGATAAATCAGTTGATCAGGCAGGGCTTCGTGATAAATGGACTGAGGTGTTGGCTCTGGCGTTGATTGAAGAAGGCGAGATTCAGCAGGCAAAAACAATTTGTATAGACGGATTTAAGAACAGGTGTGATGTTATTTTTTATAATATCTATAATCGGGTGGAGAAAAATAATGACTCACTGGATTTGTTCTCTGGCATAGCAAAGAAAAAAGGCTTTCCGTTTGTTATTCTTTTCTTGTCCGGGACGGATAGTTATGGAAAACTTGATTCTGAAGTCATGAATGCGAGTGAAAATGAAATCGCAGAGATGATGTCTTTATTACGCGGTTCTTTTGTTCGTACTTTATCGAGTGAACTTTACAGGCATGGTTATGCATGTTCTGCAACTCTGCTCCGTAGAGTTCTGGCAGAGGACAGTATCAGTCGTTCTCAGAGTAAATACTACACCTATGCAGCATCTGATATGAAAAAAAGCATTGATTACAGTAAAGATATTACATGGACTGAAAAAATCCCTTCTACAGAAGAGTATTTAAAATCCCTGTTTATTGAGCACAAAAGAAAATACGCACTCTGGGAAATAATGCTGGAAAAAATCGCTGGTTTAGTGATAGAGAAAGATTCAGTATCATATTCAGCATAGAGTGTAATTAAGCATGAAGTTGAAAGGCCGCGAACGGCCTTTCCCTTTATTTATTTGTAGCAAACTCAAACGGCCTTACCATACCGTTTCTGCTTGCATCAAGGTAGTCAGCCCACCATTGGAGCATCAGGCGACGTTGCTCAAGATGTTTTGCCTTGTGGGTATAAGCAGCACGGACGCTGTTACTTTCCTTATGGCTCATTTGAAGCTCTACAGCGTCTTCTGACCATAGGCCGGACTCAATTAAGGCACTACAGGCCAGAGTGCGGAAACCGTGTCCACAGATGTCCTGCTTCGTGTTATATCCCATATTACGCAGGGCTTTGTTGATGGTGTTTTCACTCATGGGTTTAAACGAGTCATAACAGCCAGTGAAGATTAATCCATCATCATGGCCTTCTTCATAAGTCAGTTGTCGGATCTCTTTTAGTATCCTCATAGCTTGCTTACAAAGGGGAACGAAGTGCTTACGCTTCATTTTGGCACCACGAGTCGAATGTTTGACGTTTTCAATTGCTTCACGCTGTTCGGGTATCACCCATAACTTACTTTTGAAATCAATTTCAGACCAGCGAGCGAAACGCAGCTCACTGGAACGAATGAAAATCATCAGATTGAGCTGTATTGCCAGTATGGTTAACCTGCGGCCTTTGTATTCGGCAATTTTGTTCAGTAGCTGGGGTATTTCTTCCAGCTCAAGTGCAGGGCGGTGTTCAGTTTGTGGTTTCTGAACTGCACCTTCCATATCATAGGCTGGGTTATGGCGTATCAGCTTTTGCTGGACGGCATGACGTAGGATCGCGGTAATGTATTGTTGAATGCGCATGGCAACTTCAAGATAACCAAGAGCCTCAACTTTTTTCACCGGAACCAGCAGATCACCCGTATCCAGTTCGGCAACATCTTTGTCACCGATTACCGGGAAGACATAAGTTTCAAGGCGCTTCCATACGGCATCACCATAATCATCAGACCATTTTGTTTTCGTGGAGAACCACGCTTTGGCTACTGTTCTGAAGGAGCGTGTATTATCACGTTTGGCTTTAAGCTCTTTAACCTCTGCCTGTTTCTTTGCATTAGGGTCAATACCCTGAGCCAGAAGCCTTCTGGCCTCGTCACGGCGTTGTCTTGCGTCAGAAAGAGAAACAGCAGGGTAAACACCGATAGAGAAAAGTTTTTGCTTCCCTTCGAAACGGTAGGCCATTTGCCAGTATTTCGAACCTTTAGGGGTAACACGAAGGAACATACCAAAGCCATCAGTCAGCTTGTATTCCTTCTCAAGGGGTTTTGCATTTTTTGCTTTAATATCAGTCAGTGACATGAACACGCCCCCTCGTTTGTTGGTAAAAGGGAAATCGAACCAGCATTACCAGCATTTTTACCATCAAAATGATATGGCTTCGAGTGGTTTTTAGTGAACGAGGGTGAACGACTGAGAGGGGATAACCAATTGATAGAAATGCAGAAAGCAGACGTCAGTGAACGTCTGCTTCCCTTAAATTGGCTCCTCTGACTGGACTCGAACCAGTGACATACGGATTAACAGTCCGCCGTTCTACCGACTGAACTACAGAGGAATCGTGTGAACGGGGCGCATATTATCGATGCTCCCCGATGATGTCAAAGGCAGAATGCATATTTCCGATCGTTTGCCGAATTATTCTCCATTTCGCGCAATTGTCAGGCATTTTGTCGCGGATATTTCCACAGCCAGCGCCCGCTGACCATGCGCCAGTAGAACAGCGCCCCGCGTACGGCCCAGTCAAGGAACATCCCCAGCCAGACGCCCACCACGCCCCAGCCCAGCACCACGCCCAGCGTATAGCCCGCCACAACGCGACACCCCCACATGCCAAGCATGGACACCCACATGGCAAAACGGGCATCGCGCGCCCCTTTCAGCCCGGCAGGTAACACCCAGGATGCCGCCCAGATGGGCATAAAGGCGGCGTTGAGCCAGATAAGGATCTTCACCACCTCTTTCACGTCATCTTCGTGGGTATAGAACGCGGCCATCAGCCCGGCAAACGGCGCTGTGCCCCAGGCGATCAGCGTCAGCCCAATCGTCGACAGCCAGAACACATGGCGCAGCTGCCGCTCCGCCTGGCCTATCTGCCCTTTCCCGAGACGTTTCCCCGTGATGATGGTTGATGCCGACCCAAGGGCGTTACCCGGCAGGTTAATCAGCGAGGCGATGGAGAAGGCGATAAAGTTACCGGCGATAACGTCGGTGCCCATTCCGGCGACAAACATCTGCGTGAGCAGCTTCCCGCCGTTGAACAACACGGATTCAATGCTCGCGGGAATACCAATCCCCATCACTTCCCAGATAATGGCGAAATTAAAGGGCCGGAAATAGCTCTTAAGCGTAAGACGCAGCGAGGGGGTAATCCCCGTCATCAGCACCCCGATGATGGCCGCCGCACCGATATAGCGTGATATGGTTAATCCCAGCCCGGCCCCGACGAACCCCAGACCATCCCACGAGAACGCGCCGTAGATCAGCACGCTGCTGATGATGATATTCAGGATATTCATCCCACCGTTGATCAGCAGCGGGATTTTGGTGTTACCTGCCCCGCGCAGCGCGCCGCTGCCAATCAACGCGATGGCCGCCGCCGGATAGCTTAAGACGGTCATTTCGAGATAGGTCAGCGCCAGTTCCTTCACCTCGTTCGTGGCTTCCCCGGCGACAAAATCGATAATCTCTTTACCGAAATAGTGGATCACCGCCGCCAGAACAATCGAAAAGAGGGTCATGATCATCAGCGACTGACGTGCAGCCTCGCGCGCGCGTTTGGGATCCAGCTTGCCGAGACTAAAGGCCACCACAACCGTCGTCCCGAGATCGATGGCGGCAAAGAATGACATCACCACCATGTTAAAGCTGTCTGCCAGCCCGACCCCCGCCATCGCCTCTTTCCCCAGCCAGCTTACCAGGAAGGTGCTCAGCACTCCCATCAGCAGAACGCAGGTATTTTCCAGGAAAATAGGCACGGCAAGAGGGGTGATTTCACGCCAGAACAGAACACGATAGCTTTTACGTTTTGCGTACCATGGCGTGCGCACGATCGCCTGGCGCAGAGGGGCAGTGACGTTCAAAATGGACCTTAGCGAGAATAGTTGAAACTCCATTTCAAATGATGGGGGAGAAATGCTAATCCTGCAAAGTATTTTCCTGAAAAAGATGTGTGTATTTACAACAAACTGACGACAGAATCGGCAATCAGTCGATTTTCCCTAAGATCAGGTTTGACAAAAGTTTTTTCGCCGCTAAGATAAGCCTCCACAACGATTCCTCTGTAGTTCAGTCGGTAGAACGGCGGACTGTTAATCCGTATGTCACTGGTTCGAGTCCAGTCAGAGGAGCCAAATTTGAAAAGCCTGCTTTTGTAGCAGGCTTTTTGCTTTTCTACGTCAGGTAAATGCAAAACGGCAACCTTGTTGCCGTTTTTAGTGTTTTCACCCTCTCCCGTGGGAGAGGGATGGGGTGAGGGCATCAGACCGCACGAAATTACACACGAACCGGCGCCGTCGCCGCCTCAAGCCACGAACGCGCCTCGCTATTCACCAGCGGTGACAGCGCCTCACGTACCTGCTGATGATACTCATCCAGCCACTGCTTTTCCTGCTCGCTCAACAGGTCCAGCTCTACCTGGCTTAAATCAATCGGGATCAGCGTCAGAGAAGCAAATTTGCAAAACCCCGGACGGCTCTCCACTATCTCCACCTGGTTTTCAATACGGATACCGTGGCTATCGCCCAGATAGTATCCCGGCTCAATGGTCATGATGTTCCCTGCCACAAGCGGCCACGGGTTGACCTTTTTGGCGATGCGATGCGGGTTTTCGTGGATCAGAAGCTGGTGGCCCACGCCGTGCCCGGTACCGTGATCGTAATCCAGCCCCATCTCCCACAGGGGACGACGCGCGAAAGCATCCAGCTGGTGCCCCTGCGTACCGGAAGGGAACTGCAGGGTAATCAGCGACAGGAAGCCTCTCAGCACGGCGGTGTAGTGCAGACGCTGCTGCGAGGGGACATTACCCCACGCCAGCGTGCGCGTGGCATCGGTGGTGCCGTTAGCGTACTGACCGCCCGAATCGTTCAGGTAAAAATGGTTATGGCCGAGGGGCTTGTTGCTGGCCTCGCTTGAATGATAGTGGCACATCGCCGCATTGCTCGAAGAGGCGGAAATGGTCGCGAAACTCTGCTCGATAAAACCGGGCTGCTGTTTGCGAAATGCCAGCTGCTGCGCCTGCACTTCCAGCTCCGTTAGCGGTTGTCCCGCCGCCGCACGCAGCGGCACTTCGCGGCTCAGCCAGGCCAGGAAGTTGACCCACGCGGCGCCGTCCTGGAGATGGCACTTGCGATACCCTGCCAGCTCGACCGGGTTTTTGGTAGCCTTAATCAGGGTAATGGGATCGGTTCGCCAGACAATTTCACCGCGCGGTTCAATGGCAAAGCGCAGGGCCACCGGCGCGGAGTCGGCATCAACCATTACCCGCTTCCCTTCAGCAAGTTGCTGACAGCGCTCAATAAAGGTGTCCTGTGGCGCAATCGTGAAGGCGTTCAGAACTGCATCAGGGAGTTCTGCGAGCTTATTATCGTTAACAAACCACTCAACGCGGCCGTCGCGACCGAGCAGGGCAAATGAGAGCGGTACCGGACTGGTGGGGATATCTGAGCCGCGCACGTTGAGCAGCCACGCAATGTTATCCGGCAGAGTAACGGCCAGGTAGTCAGCGTTGTTCGCGGCCAGCACGGCGGCAACGCGCTGACGTTTGTCTTCGCTGCTTTCACCGCTTATCGCAACCGGCATCTCACGGATAAGCCCCGCCGGTGCGGCAGGGCGATCGGTCCATAAGGCGTCAAACGGTGACGCGTTCAGCGGCACGAGCACGCACGGTGTGGCAGACAACTGCGTAAACTCGGTATTCGTCATCAGCATTGGGTCGAAACCGATGCGCGTGCCAGCCGCGACGTTGGCCGTCAGCCAGTCTGCCAGCGGCTCGTTGTGCAGATGGTGGATCTCAACCTCATCCATATTCACCTGAACGCGGGCCTGCACCTGATAGCGCCCGTCGACGAACAGCAGCGCTTTATCCCTCAGTACCAGCGCGACGCCAGCAGAGCCGTCAAAGCCTGTCAGCCAGGCCAGCTTTTCGTCGTTTGACGCGCAATTCTCGCTTTGCCAGGCATCGGTGCGCGGAACGATCATCCCGTCGAGGCTGTTTTCCTGAAGCCACTGACGCAGGGCAGAGAGTGGAGTAGGGGTGTGCATGGTTTTTCCTTATTGTTATTAGCGGAACGGCGGCTCGTTGAAGGTGCGCAGCTTGCGCGAATGCAGTCGGTCGCCTTCCGCCCGCAGCAAGTCGATGGCGCGAATGCCGATCTGCAAATGTTCGGAAATCGCCCCTTCATAGAAACGGTTGGCCTGACCCGGCAGCTTAATTTCGCCGTGCAGCGGCTTATCGGACACGCACAGCAGCGTGCCGTAAGGAACGCGGAAGCGATACCCCTGGGCGGCGATAGTGGCGCTCTCCATATCAATCGCCACCGCTCGGCTCAGGTTGAAGCGCAGCGCGGAGGCGGAGTAACGCAGCTCCCAGTTGCGGTCATCCGTTGTCACCACCGTACCGGTACGCAGGCGCTGTTTGACCTCTTCACCCGGCATGCCGCTGACCTCTTTGGTGGCGTCGTAGAGCGCGCGCTGTACTTCGGCGATGCTCGGGATTGGGATATCCGGCGGCAGTACCGCATCCAGCACGTGGTCGTCGCGCAGATAGGCGTGGGCCAGCACGTAATCGCCAATCAGCTGGCTTTCGCGCAGGCCGCCGCAGTGGCCAATCATCAGCCACACGTCGGGGCGCAGCACCGCCAGATGGTCACAGATGGTTTTGGCGTTCGACGGGCCGACGCCGATGTTGATCAGGGTGATCCCCTGACCGTCGGCGGTGATCAGGTGCCAGGCGGGCATCTGGTGTTTTTTCCACGCCAGATCGGAGATGGCCTGCTCGGGCGCTTCGGTCTCGGCAGTGATCCAGATCCCGCCCGCGCAGGAGAGGGCGATATATGGACTGTCCGGATCAAGGATCTGGCTACAGCCCCAGCGAACGAACTCGTCCACGTAGCGGGTGTAGTTGGTAAACAGCACAAACGGCTGGAAATGCTCGGCGGGCGTGCCGGTGTAGTGGCGCAGGCGCGCCAGGGAGAAATCCACCCGACGGGCGTCAAAGTGCGACAGGGGGGAAAACTCTGCCGGGTGATAAATCCCGTCAGCCGTCTCATCGCCAATCTGTGACAGCTCGGTCGTTGGGAAGTGGCGGGTCAGTCCCGCGCTCATGGAGCGGTCAAGAGTTAGCGCCGAACCGTCAATCACGTACGGGTACGGGATCTCGTGCTGCGAAGGCTCCACGGCAATGTGCGCGCCGTAATCCTGATACAACAGCGTTAGCTGCTCTTCCAGATAGGGGCGGAACAGTGCAGGGCGGGTGACGGTGGTGCTGTAGCAGCCGGAGTGGGTAAAACGGGCGTAGGCGCGGGTTTTCGGCGTCGTGCTGGCGCTGCCGTCCCAGGTTACAGAGAGCGATGGATAAACAAAAAGGCCTTCGTTTCTGGCCTTTTGATCGGGAAGTTTCCCCGTTTCGATATATTCGCTAATGGCGCTGCGCAGCGCATTGACGGACTGTTCATACAGCGCGTCGAGTTTTTCCAGCGCCTGAGCCGGGGTCAGGCTGGAGCCCTTATTATTCATCTCTGTCTCCTTGTTCCACAGGTGTGCGACTCTATCCGATAGTATGTCACACGCCTGTGAAACAAAAGGGAGATCAGCGGTGGCTCGTCTCTTTCATTAACAGCGCCGTCGCTGCCGACAGCAGGCAGCCGGCCAGCAGATAAATCGCCACGCTGTGCCAGTTACCGCCGGAGAAGGTCACCAGCGCGGCGGCAATAAACGGCGTAAACCCGCCGCCGACCACGCTTGCCACCTGGTAACCCACGCCCGCGCCGCTGTAGCGATAGCTCGCGCCAAACAGTTCGGTAAACATCGGCTGCTGCACGCAGACCACCATATCGTGGGCGATGTTGGCGAGCATGATGGCGAAGAAGACAATCCAGAAAACCGACTGCGCCTCCAGCGCCATAAAGAACGGCCAGGCGCTGAGGGTGCCAATCAGCGCCCCGGTAATATAGACGCGACGGCGGCCAAACCGGTCCGCCAGCCAGGCGAAGCAGGGGATGGTCAGACAGCTGATCCCGCCGACCAGCAGGCCGATATTCAGAAACAGTTCGCGCGGCAGGCCGAGGTTCTGCGTGGAGTAGTTCAGCGCAAAGGCGGTAACGATATACATCGTCAGCAACTCGCACAGGCGCAGGGCGATGATTTTCAGAAAAGCGCCAGGGTGCCGAATCAGGGCTTCCATCACCGGCAGCCGCTTTTTGACGGACGGCTCCTCACGCTGCTGCTGTTCGAACTCTGCCGACTCATCCATCCCGTTGCGGATCCACAGGGCGGCAATGACCAGCACGATGCTGAAGATAAACGGGATGCGCCAGCCCCAGCTCAGAAACTGCGCGTCGGTGGTGAGCTGGCTGATTAACGATACCAGCCCGGTGGAAAGTAACAGCCCGACGCCGTACCCGACCTGCACGCCGCTGCTGTAAAACGCTTTCTTGTTTTTTGGCGCACTCTCAACGGATAACAGCGCCGCGCCGCCCCATTCGCCGCCCACGGCGAAGCCCTGAATGGCGCGCAGCGTCACCAGCAGCACAGGCGCCCACCAGCCAATAGCGGAAAACGAAGGAAGAATGCCAATCAGCGCGGTGGCGATCCCCATCATCCAGACGGTGAGCATCAGCATGCGCTTGCGGCCGAGGCGGTCGCCGAAGTGGCCGAAAATCACCCCGCCCAGCGGGCGAAACAGAAAGCCGACGCCGAAGGTGGCAAACGCGGCGAGGGTGCCCATCGCGGGGCTAACCTGAGGGAAAAACTCGCGGTTAAACACCAGCGCGGCGGTAATGCCGTAGAGCAGAAAATCATACCAGTCGACGACGGCACCCGCGAAGCTGCCGAGGGCGGCGCGGCGGGCGCGATTGAGCGAAGGTGTCTCCTCGTTGGGACGATCGGAGATGAGGGTGGAGTCCATAGTTGTCCTGTCCGTACTGTTTTTTATTATTGGTATAAGAAAAGGTCACTCACATAGCTGCCGTCATATAAACGGAACCTATGAGACTACCGCGACAAAACGCCTGAGAAAACGTTTTTATCTTTCCGGGAGGCGCTGAATAAATAAATTTCATCTTCCCCTGCCTCGAGATAAATCCGTCTGTTTGGCTCCGGTTCGTGCTGAATGGATTACAGTAATAGATACCGCTGCGTGACTAAAGCTGAGGGAAAAACGATGCAACGTAACTTTTCGGCATTCTGGATGATCCTGTTTTTATTCGCCGCACCGCTTCATGCCGAGCCGAAAGTCTATGGCGAACAGCGTATTAGCGGCTGGTGGAATGCGCTGACGGATGATATCTCCCAGACCTGGGAAGAGCCGCAACGTTACGATCTGTACCTGCCGTTTCTGAGCTGGCACGCCCGCTTTATGTACGACAAAGAAAAAACCGACGAGTACAACGAAATGCCGTGGGGCGGCGGCCTGGGCGTGTCCCGCTATAACGAAGAGGGCAACTGGAGCGCGCTTTTCGCAATGATGTTCAAGGACTCGCACAACGAATGGCAGCCCGCGATGGGCTATGGCTGGGAGAAGGGCTGGTATCTGGATAATGCCAAAGATTTCCGCCTTGGGCTCGGTGCCGCCGCGGGCATCACGGCGCGAGATGATTTTGCAAACTATGTGCCTCTGCCGTTCATCTTCCCGCTGTTTTCAGCTGGCTATAAGCGCGTTACCGTCCAGTTCACCTATATTCCTGGAACTTATAACAACGGCAACGTGCTCTTTGCCTGGCTACGCTTAGGCTTTTAAAGGGTGATCACCTTTTTTGCCACGGCGTTAGACAAGACCAGCATGGAGAAGAGAACTGAGGTGACGAACGTAAGCACAATCACCGCCAGCTTCATACCGAGAGAGGTCACCGGTATCAGCGCCGTCAGCAGATGAAACACCGAGTAGTGCACAATATACACGCCGGTCATCGTTTTGCTGATGGCGGCCAGAATGGACTCCTTTAATTCAGCATTGCGGCGAAAGCGAACGCCGTTCGCCGCAATCACCAGGGCAATAATCAGGATGTAGATCTGCGAGCCGGTGAGAATAAAGGCGTTTCTGTCGGCCTTAAACAGGGCAAAAAAGAAGTGGCGCTCGTAAAACCAGGTGAAGAGATAGATAAACGGGATGGCGACAACCGCCGCCCGGACCACATTTTTGCGGCTTATCCACTCAGCGACTTTTGGGTCGCAGAAGAGCTGCCCGGTCAGATAAAACAGCAGCCATGTCCACAGCCGATACTGCGGCGAAAGCGAAAGGACATGCGTTTCAGGATAAAGCGCTGATAGTAGATCGTATCCGTAGGAAAAGCACAGCAGAGCAGCAATCGCGCCGCAGAACAGCGATCTCCGCTGGCTAAGCCACTCCACCGCCGGGTGGAAGGTGTAAATCACGACAAATGCGAACACGAACCAGGGCTGAATTAAATACCCGCGTTGATAAGGCTCCCAGAGGTAGTAGATCGTTATCCAGAACAGAAAAACAATCACCAGACTTTTTATTTTACCCAACTGCCAGCGTGTACCGTGCCGGGATTGCCCGTCGAGATAGCCCGACACCACAAAAAACAGCGGCGTGGCGATGGTCGAGATAAAGGTTAAAAAGCCCAGGATCCAGTGATAGTCATAGTCATAATGATCCCAGGTATTGTAGATGGTGAAGAAGGTGACCGCCGTCATACAGCCCAGCGTCTTGATAATGTTCAGCCCTGTCGCATTCATTGTTGTTTGGCTTCGTCCTTACGATGGAAACACGCATAGATCACGGGGAGTACCAGTAGCGTCAGGATTGTAGCAAACCCCAGTCCAAACATAATCACAACGGCCATGCTCTGGAAGAAAACATCCAGCAGCAGCGGTGCCAGGCCAAGTACGGTCGTGAACGCGGTGAGCAGGATAGGGCGCAGGCGCGAGGTGGCGGCATAAACGATCGCGCTGTGCTGATCCTTGTGCGTTTTCTGCTGTTCGATCTCTTCCACCAGCACGATGCCGTTGCGGATGAGCATTCCGCTCAGGCTCAGCAGCCCAATCAGCGCCATAAAGCCAAAGGGAATGCCGGTAATTAAAAATCCTGGCGTGACGCCAATCAACGCCAGCGGTACGGTCAGCCAGATCGCGACGGCATTTTTTACCGAGCTGAACATCAGCACCGTAATAACAAACATCACCAGATACCCGAGAGGTAGCGTAGTGAACAGCCCTTGCTGCGCTTCGCTGGAGTTTTCCGCGTCGCCCCCCCACTCGATGCTGTAGCCGTGTGGCAGGGGAAGGGCATCCACCTGCGGCTTCACGCGGGCGAGAATATCACCGGAGGTTTGCTGGCTCAGCGGGTCCGGATCCGTCTGAACCGTCAGTACCCGCGAGCGGTCGCGTCGAAGGATGAGCGGATCTTCCCACTCCAGCGTGAAGCTGCTAACGACGTTACTCAGCGGGATATACTGCTGCCGCGCATGGCTCCACACCAGCACGTTGTTCAGGTGGCTGGCGTCCAGCCTTTCGCTTTCCGGAGGCCTCACCACCACGGGCAGCAGGTCACTGCCTTCCCGATATAACCCCGCCCGGCTGCCGGAGAAATTCATCTCCAGCGCGTTGTCGACGTCCTGCTTATCCACGCCAAGCTCGCGTCCCAGCGCGGCGACGTACTGCGGACGGATCACTTTGCTGCGGTTTTGCCAGTCGTTTCGGACGCTCCCCGTGGCCGGGTCGCGCGCCAGGATATCGTCCACCTGGCTGGCAATCAGACGCAGCCTGTCAGGATCCGGGCCTTTAATGCGCACTTCAATGGCGCTGTCGCCGGAGGGCCCAAACATCACCCGTTTCGTGCTGGCGTTGACCTGCGGGTAGTTACGCGCGATGTACTCATCCACGTAGCGCGTCAGCGCGGAGATGCTGCGCTGGTCATCCATACGCACCATGATCTGCGCGTAGTTGCTGTACTGCCGCTGTCCGCTGTAGGTCAGAATAAAGCGCATGCTCCCCTGACCGATGGTCGAGACGGTGGTTTCCACGCCGGGCCGTCCCTTGATGGTTTTCTCAATATCGCCAGTCATTTTCTCGGTCCATTTGATATCGGTCCCGTAGGGTAACCAGAGGTCGACAAAGAAAATCGGCGTATTGGACGACGGGAAAAAGTTTTGCCGCACCGCGCCAAACCCCCAGACAGACGCGGCCAGCAGGGCGGCCATCACTACCAGCGTCGGCGCTTTATGGTGCAGCAGTGCGTTCAGCAGGTGCTGGTAGAGGCGGTAGAGACGTTTGTCGTAAGGATCTGACTCGTCAGCGGCATCCGGCGCGCTGTCGTTTTTAAACAACCACCACTTAATCAGCACCGGGGTGAGGGTGAGCGCCGAGAACCAGCTCAGCATCAGGGAAATCAGCAGCACCTGGAACAGAGATTTACAGTATTCCCCGGTGGAATCCTGCGATAGCCCGATAGGGGCAAACGCAAGGATGGCGATCACCGTCGCCCCCAGCAGCGGCAGGGCGGAGCGGCGGATGATGTTGTTAACGGCGGTTAACAGCGGGGAGCCCTGCTGCCGGGCAATCAACACCCCTTCGACAATCACGATGGCGTTATCCACCAGCATGCTGAGGGCGATAATCAGCGCCCCGAGCGAGATGCGCTGTAGCTCAATGCCACACAGATACATAATCAGAAGCGTGCCCAGGACGTTAAGGGCGAGAGAAACCGCGATGATGATCCCGCTGCGTACGCCCATAAAGATCAGCAGCACGCCGATGACAATCGCCAGCGCCATCAGGAAGTTAATAATAAAACCGTTAACAGAGTGGCCCACTTCGGCTGCCTGATCGTAAAACAGATCTATCTGTATGCCTGCCGGTTTTTCCGCCGACATCTGGTTTAGCTTCGCCTCCAGCGCGTGGCCCACGTCGATCACGTTCACGCCGGGAATAAACGAGACGCCCATGGTGACGGCTTTTTTGCCGTTGGCATGGTAGATGCTGGGGGGCGATTCGTTCAGCCCGCGCGACAGCGTGGCGATATCCCGCAGGCGCGTCGCCGCCCCGGTGCCGGAAGGCGTGATGATGAGATCCGCCAGTTCATCGAGATTCTCGAACTCACCGGTCGGGTGCAGACGAATGGATTCGCTGCCGGAGGTGATTTCTCCGGCGCTGGAAACGACGTTGAGCCTGCTGAGCAGGGCGGAAAGCTGGTTCAGCGTAATGCCGCGCGCGGCCATTTTGGTCAGGGAAATATCGATGTTGACCTGTTGGCTAATGGCCCCGCCGATGGCGACTTTCGCGACCCCGGGAACCAGAATCAACGCGCGGCGCAGCTGCTCTGCATATCTCACCAGTTCAGGATTACTGAATTCATCCCCGGAAATGGCGAAGAAGAAGCCGAACACGTCGCCGAAATCGTCATTCACAAAGGGCGTGACGACGCCGGGCGGGAACTGACGCGAGGCATCGCCCACGCGGCGGCGCAGCTCATCCCAAATCTGCGGCAGTTCGTTCGAGTGATAGCGTGAAGCGATATTGACGGTGATTTGCGACAGCCCGTTTGAAGAGATGGAGCTCACGTTGTCCAGATAAGGCAGCTGCTGAAGGGCATTCTCCAGCGGCAGCGTCACCTCTTCTTCAACCTGCTGAGCGGATGCGCCGGGGTAGTGGGTGACCACGACTGCGGTTTTGATGGTAAAGGCGGGATCTTCCAGCCTGCCGATATTCAACAGGGCGAAAATCCCCCCAATGCCCAGCAGCAGAATCGTTAGCCAGACGCGAACCGGGTTATTAATAAATTGACGAGTGATATCCATTACAGTCCCCGTTCACGCGTCCAGATACGCACCGGCTGGTTAGCATGGAGCTCTCCCACGCCTGCGGCCACCACGCGCTCGCCCGCCTTAAGCCCGCTGGTGATCGTCACGCCTTCGGTTATCACTTGCCCCACGCTGACCTTGCGGTCTTCAAGATGGAGCGTGTCGCCTTCTCCCGCCACAACCCAGACGTGCGGCTCATTGCGCGGGCTGTTGTCCGGGTTAAAAACTGCCTCAACCGGTACAACCAGCGCCTGAGCGCCCGCGCCAGCCGGGAGGTTGGTTAAATTGATGGTAACCGTACCGCTTACGCCACCGACGGCGGGAAAATCATCTGGTCGCGGCATGGTCAGTATTACCTGCCAGGTCAGGGTATTACTGTCGCTGCTGCCCGAGTGCTCTTTGTAGACGGCGGTAAATTCCCGATCCGGAATGGCGTTAATTCTCACGACCGGACGATACTGCGCGTTGCGGATATCAAAGGTCTTAAACAGGTTTTCAGGGATGCTGAACACCACGTCAAGCAGATCGGTGCGGGTTAACGTCGCAATGGGCTGACCGGCAGACACCACCTGATGGTTTCGGACATGTACGCTGGCCGCCGTCCCGCTGAAGGGGGCGACGAGCGTCATCTGATTCAACTCTTCTCGGGCAATCTGCAGCGCCGCATTCGCCGAATCGCGGTTCGCACGCTGCACGTCCATTTCGGCTTTCGAAATCGCCTGGCGGCCCGCCAGCGTCTGGAAGCGATCGAACTGTCTCTGGGCCAGCGTCGCCGCCGTCTGCCTGTCGTTAACCCGCTGCTGGGCTTCACGGGCGTTCAATCTTGCAAGCTGTTGGCCCTGCTTGATGGCTGCGCCCTGACGCACATCGAGCGCTTCAATTTGACCAGCGCGCTTGAAGGAAAGGTCTGTGGCATCGCCCGATTCAATGCGGGCGGGAAAAACGCGCTGCTGGGCATGACCGGGAACCGTCACCTCCGCCACTTTAACCATTCTGGGCAGGGGGGAGGCTTGTTCAGGTTTAGGATCGCACGCCGTGAGCGTTAACAAAACGAACGGTAAAAGAGAGAGGTAGCGGTTCACTGTATTCCCCTAATAAATAACTGTTTTATTTATTCCATAACCTGGACAGGGGTGACACTATTCTGCCAGAACAGTGACGACCATATAGGTAAATAAACCAATCGCCGTGCTGGCGATAATGGCAAGCGCAATAAACATACCCAGTCGGATCAGGCTTATGCCATACATACATTCCTCCATGAGCCGGAAGCGGTAACTCACTATGAGCATAGTCGGCGAAAAGATAAATGTTAAATAACCATTAGCAGTGGGGACGCGCTAAACCTGAAATTCCTGTGCTACGTTTAATATTATTCATCTCTTTTACCGTAACTGGCATTAAGGGCAACCCCCTGCATTTAATGCGTTTTTTGCTTCATTCACTCTCATGTTGGTTATAAAAAGGATGCTCGATATGTATAAAAACATTCTCGTTCCGGTGGATGTCTACGAGACAAGCCTGGCGGATAAAGCGTTGCAGCATGCACAGTTTCTGGCGCAAAGCGCATTGGGTGACATTCATTTGCTGCACGTCATGCCAAAATTTTCAGCCGAGCTGACGCGCGGTTTTATTTCAGATGCGCGAAAGATGGATGAATATATGATTAATAATTCAAAAGAAAAACTGTCTGACCTGGTCAAAAAATTGAATTTGCCAGAAGAGCGCGTTCACCTCCATGTTCGCAGCGGAAATGTTCGTGATGAGGTTATTAAGCTGGCAGATGAACTTGCTGCTGGCGCGATTATCGTCGGCTCCCGCAATCCAAATATTCAAACCCATTTGTTAGGATCGGAGGCGGCAAGTATTGTTCGTTACGCCCATGTTCCTGTTTTCGTTATTCGTTAATTTCATGAAAGCAAGGTGATTTCTGAATAGAACCTGAGGAAGTGACAATGAAAACAGGAAAACCTGAACGTCCGTATTATCAACAAACCGTTGATGAAACCCTGTCGAATATCCACTCCACTCTGGAAGGACTTAGTGGCACTGAGGCATCAGCCCGACTTCAGCAGCATGGTGAGAATGCGTTACCGCAAAAAAAGGGCAAACCCGCCTGGCTGCGCTTCCTGGCGCATTTTAACGATGTACTGATTTACGTTCTGCTGGTGGCCGCGTTGCTTAAGCTCTTTATGGGCCACTGGGTAGACATGTTTGTGATCCTTGGGGTTGCCATCATTAACGCGCTGATCGGCCATATCCAGGAGAGCAATGCTGAGAAATCGTTGCAGAGTATTCGCAATATGCTCTCCAGCGAAGCCGTGGTGGTACGACAGGGGAATCATGAAACGATCCCTACTACGGCGCTGGTCCCGGGCGATATCGTGGTGATCCGCGCCGGGGATCGTATCCCTGCGGACCTGCGCGTGATTGAGGCGCATAACCTTCGCGTGGAGGAGGCCATCCTGACTGGCGAATCCACCGTTGTTGAGAAAAACAGCGATGCGTTAAGCGGGGAACTGCCCTTAGGCGATCGCTATAATCTGCTCTACTCAGGCACCACCGTCAGCTCCGGCGGCGGTAAAGGCGTGGTGGTGGCAACCGGGGGCGAGACCGAGCTTGGCCACATCAATCAGATGATGTCCGACATTGAAAAGCACCGCACGCCGCTGATGGTGCAGATGGACAAGCTCGGTAAGACCATTTTCATCACTATCCTGGTGATGATGGTAGCGCTGTTCGTCTTTAGCCTCCTGTTCCGGGATATGCCGGTTTCTGAACTGGTGCTGTCGCTTATCAGCCTCGCCGTTGCCGCCGTGCCGGAAGGCCTGCCGGCCATCATTTCCATCATCCTTTCGCTTGGCGTACAGGCCATGGCGCGTCGCAAGGCCATTATTCGCAAGTTGCCCACGGTGGAAACCCTGGGCGCAATGACGGTCATCTGCTCGGATAAAACCGGCACCCTGACGATGAATGAAATGACGGTCAAAGCGGTGATTACCGCTGACACGACCTATCGCGTGGAGGGCGACAGCTACGAACCGGTGGGGAATATTCACCCCGTAGATGACCCGACGCCCGTCAGCGTGACGCAGGGTTCCCTGCTGGAACGCTACCTGCGCACCATTGACCTCTGTAATGACAGCCAGCTGATCAAAGACGAGCAGGGGCTGTGGAAAATCACCGGAGGACCCACCGAGGGCGCCCTGAAGGTGCTGGCGGCGAAAATCCCGCTCCCACCGCTTGATACGGAAATGCGCAGTAAAATCCCGTTTGATTCGCAGTATAAATACATGTCCACGCTCTACCGACTGGGTGAAGAAGAGGCGATTTTAATCACCGGCGCGCCGGACGTTCTGTTCCGCCTCTGCCAGTACCAGCAGACGAATGACGGACTGCAGCCGTTCAATCAACCTTACTGGGAAGGGAAGATTGAAGAGTATGCCCGGGAAGGGCTGCGCATGGTGGCGGCGGCCTGGAAACCTGCCCGCGAAGGACAGCGCGATCTGGATCACCCGGACCTCCATGATGGCGTGATCCTGTTGGGTATTGCAGGAATGATGGATCCGCCGCGTCCGGAGGCCATTACCGCGATTGCCGACTGTCTGCAGGCCGGGATTCGCGTGAAAATGATCACCGGCGACCACCCGCAAACGGCCATGAGCATCGGGCAAATGCTGGGGATTGGTAACGCCGCAAGCGCGATCACCGGACGCGAGCTGGAGGCGATGGATGACCGTCAGCTGAGCGACGCCGCGCAGCAGTACGATATTTTCGCCCGAACCAGCCCGGAGGATAAATTCCGCCTCGTGCAGGCCCTGCAAAGTAAACAGGAAGTGGTGGGCATGACCGGGGATGGCGTAAACGATGCCCCGGCGCTCAAGCGGGCGGATGTGGGTATCGCCATGGGGATTAAGGGGACTGAGGTCACCAAGGAAGCCGCCGACATGGTGTTAACGGATGACAACTTTGCCACCATTGCCAGTGCGGTCCACGAGGGACGGCGGGTTTACGATAACCTGAAAAAAACGATTCTGTTCGTTATCCCGAGCAACATCGCGCAGGCCCTGCTGATCATCATCGCGCTGCTGGCGGGGAACCTGATTCCGCTGACGCCGGTCCTGATCCTGTGGATGAACATGGCGACGTCAGCAACCCTGTCGTTTGGCCTGGCGTTTGAAGCGGGTGAGAAGGACATCATGAATCGGCCACCGCGCAAGGCGAATCTGCATGTGATGGACGGCTACGCTATCTGGCGCGTGGTGTTTGTCGGTCTGATGATTGCCATTAGCGCCTTCGTGCTGGAAGCCTGGCTACAGCCGCGCGGCTACTCGGCGGAATTCATCCGCACCGTGCTGCTGCAAACCCTGGTGACCGCGCAGTGGTTCTACATGCTCAACTGTCGCGTTAATGACGGCTTCTCGCTGAGCAAAGGTCTGCTGGCGAATAAAGGGATTTGGATCGTGAGCGGCGTACTGCTGGCGCTACAGCTTCTTATCATTTACGCCCCGTTCATGCAGATGCTGTTTGGCACCGAAGCGCTGCCGTTCCGCTACTGGGTCATTACCTTCCTGATTGGTTTTGTGATGTTCCTTATTGTCGAGGCGGAAAAAGTGCTGACGCGCAGATGGCGTAAAATCGAAGCGTAATAGCGTAAACTGAGAAAGCCTGCCTGAGTCCAGGCTTTCTCTTTTGTGAGCACAGGAAATTATGATGCGACTTACCTGGTTCGTCCTTACGCTGTGTGCCGCTGTTCCGAGTGCGTTTGCCGTAACCTATACCCTACCGCCGGAAGGCAGTCGGCTGGTGGGAACCCCGATTACCATCACCGTTCCCGAGCGCAATACGTTACCGCTTGAGGCCTTTGCTGCACAGCACGGGCTGGGGCTCAGCAATATGCTGGAAGCGAACCCGGGCGTGGATCCGTTTTTGCCGAAATCCGGCACCCGGCTGGTCATTCCTCAGCAGTTGATTTTGCCCGACACCGTGCGCGAGGGGATTGTCGTTAACGTGGCGGAAATGCGTCTCTACTATTATCCGCCGGGCAGCAATACCGTCGAAGTATTGCCCATCGGCATTGGTCAGGCCGGTCGCGAAACCCCGCGTAACTGGGTCACGGCGGTTGAGCGCAAGCAGGAGGGCCCCACCTGGTCACCTACGCCGAACACGCGTCGTGCCTATGCGGCAGAGGGGAAAACGCTGCCCGCCTTCGTGCCCGCCGGGCCGGATAACCCGATGGGGCTGTATGCGATATATATCGGCAGGCTATATGCCATACACGGCACAAACTCCAATTTCGGCATTGGGCTGCGGGTGAGCCAGGGTTGTATTCGTCTGCGTAACAATGACATTAAATATCTTTTCGATAATGTCCCCGTGGGCACCCGCGTGCAGCTTATCGATCGGCCCGTTAAGGTGACCACGGAGCCGGACGGCAGCCGGTGGGTGGAGGTTCACGAACCGCTGTCGCGTAACCGGGCGGAATTTGAATCGAGCCGGAAAGTGCCTCTGCCCATCTCCGCCGCACAGCAGACACAGTTGATAAACGAGGGGGCGGGCGCTGAACTGGAACGGCGGTCGGGGATGCCGGTTAAAATCGGCATGTGAAGCCCTTTTCGCCCGGTGGCGCTGCGCTTACCGGGCCTACAGTCCCGTAGGTCGGGTAAGGCGAAGCCGCCACCCGACAATTCTACCCGACGCAGAAAAGCAAAAAGCCTGCTTTAAAAGCAGGCTTTTCAAATTTGGCTCCTCTGACTGGACTCGAACCAGTGACATACGGATTAACAGTCCGCCGTTCTACCGACTGAACTACAGAGGAATCGTGTGAACGGGGCGCATATTATCGACCTGCGTTCGCCTTGTCAAAGGGTGGATCAACGCCTTTTGATCGTTTGCTGACAAAATCGGCAAAATGATGTTTTTGACAGCACAATGCACCGTAATGGTGCGGATATACCTCTAATGGGGCAGATCGTAAACTGCTGTTTCAGTAATAAATCACCCCTCCATGATTAGGTTTCCTTATTTTCAGGCGGTTAGCGAACAATTCAGACCGCACGGTAAAAGTGGCATTCATATTGCAAAACCTGTTCAACAACGACAGCCGGTTCCGGCAATGCATTTCGAACAGGGGGCAAAATGAACTTAAGACGACTGAAATACTTCGTAAAAATCGTCGATATCGGCAGCCTGACTCAAGCGGCAGAAGTGCTGCACATCGCGCAGCCTGCGCTGAGCCAGCAGGTGGCTACTCTGGAAGGCGAGATGGATCAGCAGTTACTGATCCGCACCAAACGCGGCGTCACGCCAACGGAAGCAGGCAAGATCCTGTATACCCACGCCCGCACTATCCTGCGTCAGTGTGAACAGGCGCAGCTGGCGGTGAACAACGTGGGCCAGACCCTGAGCGGGCACGTTTCTATCGGGCTGGCGCCGGGAACGGCGGCGTCCTCTATCACTATGCCGCTTCTGCAGGCCGTGCGCGCTGAGCTTCCGGAAGTGCTGGTCTATCTGCATGAAAACAGTGGCTCTGTACTGAATGACAAGCTGCTCAACGGCCAGCTGGACATGGCGGTCCTTTACGATCGCTCCCCGGTTGCCGGGATCACCAGCCAGCCGCTGCTCAAGGAAGATCTCTACCTCGTGGGCACCCGCGACTGTCCGGGCCAGAGCGTCGATCTTACCGCCGTGGCAGAGATGAACCTCTATCTGCCGCGCGACTACAGCGCCGTGCGCGTGCGTGTGGACGAAGCGTTCTCCCTGCGCCGTCTGACGGCCAAAATCATCGGCGAAATCGACTCAATCTCCACGCTGACCGCGGCCATTGCCAGCGGAATGGGTGTCACCGTACTGCCGGAATCCGCCGCGCGCTCGCTGTGCGGTGCGGCAAACGGCTGGATGGCGCGGATCACCACGCCTTCGATGAGCCTGCCGCTGTCGCTGAACATGTCCGCTCGCGGCTCGCTGTCGCCTCAGGCGCAGGCGGTAAAAGAGATTTTAATGTCGCTGGTCAGCAAGCCGTCGCTTGAGAACCGTGAGCTCCAGCTCGTGAGCTGATATTCCAGAAAAGCATAAGATGCTGGTTTTTATTATTTGTTCTGCAGCTCGGCTGACTCTAACAATAGAGCTATGTCAGATGCGCCGGAGTGAATCGTGAATTTCCAGCAACTTAAAATTATCCGTGAGGCGGCCAGGCGGGACTACAACCTGACCGAGGTCGCCAATATGCTTTATACCTCTCAGTCCGGCGTCAGCCGCCATATCCGCGAGCTGGAAGAGGAGCTGGGCATAGAGATCTTTATCCGCCGCGGCAAGCGCCTGCTCGGCATGACGGAGCCGGGTAAAGCATTGCTCACCATCGCGGAGCGGATCCTCAACGAGGCCAGTAACGTGCGTCGCCTGGCGGATCTCTTCACCAACGATGCCTCCGGCGTGCTCACCATCGCCACCACCCACACCCAGGCGCGCTACAGCCTGCCGCCGGTGATCAAAGCCTTCCGCGAACTTTTCCCTGACGTCCGTCTGGAGCTTATCCAGGGCACGCCGCAGGAAATTGAAGGGCTGCTGCAAAACGGTGGGGCAGATATCGGCATTGCCAGCGAGCGATTGAGCAACGACCCGCTGCTGGTGGCCTTTCCCTGGTTCCGCTGGTACCACAGCCTGTTGCTCCCGCTCGATCATCCGTTGAATCAGGTTTCACCACTGACGCTGGAAGCGATCGCGAAATGGCCGCTGATTACGTATCGCCAGGGCATAACCGGACGCTCGCGCATAGACGAGGCCTTCAACCGTAAAGGATTAACGCCGGACATCGTGCTGAGCGCGCAGGACTCTGACGTGATCAAAACCTACGTCGAGCTGGGTCTGGGCATTGGCCTGGTGGCGGAACAGTCCAGCGGAGAACGCGAAGATGGGAACCTGGTGCGCCTGGATACGCGGCATCTGTTTGACGCCAATACAGTGTGGCTGGGCCTGAAGCGCGGGCAGCTGCAGCGCAACTATGTGTGGCGCTTTATCGAGCTGTGCAATGCCGGGCTGTCGGTGGACGAGATCAAACGCCAGGTAATGGAGCCGGAAGAAGTGGCGATTGATTATCAGATTTAATAATGCAACTTAGGCAAGCAGTCTGTTATCGTTTATGCCCGGTGCGTTAGTATCGCGGCATAAATTTTATGAAGTATGCATGCAGGAATAAATACTGAATATATTGATAGCAAAAGCTTATGCGTGTTAAAAATGGAGGCTACGTCGATGCCGGGAGGGCACAATGGCAAATGTTATTCATGATTTTATTTATGATATCTGCCACTCAGGAAATCTTGAGGCAGCTGTTCAACAATATGCACTCTATTACCACTATCTTGACGATTATACCTTCATTTTTGCAGCGGAGAAAGGTGCGACTCCGGGCTTATCGGTTAAGAGGAACTTCAGCAGTGGTTCTGCCGTGCGTAGCTTATTCAAAACGCCGCATGTGTTTATTCTTACACCAGACATATTCAGAGAAATGTTTATCTCTGGTAACCGCGTTACATTTCCCATCGACTATTCTATCTCGCTCGATACGCAGGTATTAAGTTATCTTAAGCCTTTCTTTGAAGGGCAAAGATCGCGACTTCCCGATGATTTTGAAGAAATTTTTGACTTCATCGCCAGAGAGGAAGTCAATGTTGATCCTTTGCTGTATGAACTCGAAAATCTTTGTAATTTTAGCGATCTCAATAAACAGGAAAAAATCTTCGAACGCATTAGAGCTTATGAGATGTTACGCAACCTGGATGTTGCGGCTTGGCAGCAGCATAGGCAGTTAAAATTTAATGTGTCTGAACAGGAAATTATAGCTAAAACGCAGCAATATATGGCACGTAAAAATTATGAGTTTATAAATAAGTCGCTAATGGAAGAGCTGGCTCGTGACTATAATCGCTTATATGTATATGTGTTAAAAATGTGCGCGATTCACCTGCGGAACCCAAAAACAAGTGCTAAGCAGGTGCAGGAAAAATTACTCGAACTGCTAGAATTTACTCACAATGAAGCCCATTTCTTTGGCATTAGAGAGATTTTGCTCGCTAAGCGTTTTTTTGAAAATGGTTCTAAGGAAGCCTTTTTTCACAAAGTGAACCGTAATACGGCGGGATTTTGGGAGTACGTTAGAGGTATGGCCTGGGATCTTCGCCATCAGCGCTTTCTCGAATTTGTTATTACCTTAAATATTGATAAAAACGCGGCATTCTTTTTTCCCGCAATCTTAACCTGTGATAAAAAATTCATTGAAGTTCTGGATGCTCATAGCGTCAAAGTCATCGTTTTTAATAACAAAACTAAAGAAATTCTTCCATTTTATGATATTGATTTTATTGAAGAGATAGCGTCATGCGGTGAGCGAGTCAAAGAACGATTAACTTTGCTCTCTACCGAAGAATACCAGTTACAACGTCGCCAGTATCAGGAAGGGCCAGACTATCTTCAATCGTTGGTTAAAACACTCGAAGCCGAACTTGAGGGCATTTGCGGTATTGCCTGTGAAAAGAATCCGCTTGGTAACTATTAGTGGGTCACAGATGCAAAAAGCCGGCTTCAAAAGCAGGCTTTTCAAAAATGGCTCCTCTGAATGGGTTCGACTTTGCCAGTAACAGACAAATAAATATTTCCCTTTCTGTCAAAACCGCCTGAATGACCACCAATCGGCGGTGATGAGCGAATAGATGTAGTCACTTAATGGTAGAAGTAGGGACATGCTGCTGCATCAACTCAACGATCCAGTCAATAAAAACGCGCAGTTTAGCGTTGACATGGCGGTTAGGCGGGAATGCCAGGTACAGGGGCATTGGAGCAATACGCCAGCGTTCAAATAGCGGAATCAAGGCACCGCGAGCCTGATGTGCTGCCGCCATATAGACCGGCAGCGCAATCACGCCCAATCCCGCTAGCCCAGCTTCGAGGTAAGCATTGCCATCATCCACAGCAAGCACATAGTTGCCCGTAATTTCAATGCGTTCACTCTCACAGCGCAGTACCAGAGGATCAATCTTACCGGTGCGTGAGGACAAGAATCCCACGATGCGATGGTCCGTGTTTTCCAGCTCTCGCGGATGCGCGGGGGCACCGAGGCGTTCCACATAACTCGGTGCGACGTAAACACCGATTTGCAAATCGCCGACATGGCGCGCGATCAGTGACTGGTCATTGATTTCGCCACCCCGCAGGACGCAATCCACGTTGTCGCCGATCAGATCCACCACCCGGTCACTTACGCCCATGTCAAACTGGATATCAGGGTAGCGCGCGTGAAAAGCCGGTAGCGCGGGCACCAGCACAAGGCGGGCGAGAGGAGTGGGCACATCCACCCTTAGGCGTCCCCTGGGCGTCATCGCCGCACTGGACAGGCTGTTTTCTGCATCTTCCATGTCCGCCAGCAGGCGGATAACGCGCTCGTAGTAGACCGCGCCATCGGGAGTGACGCCGAGCCTGCGGGTGGTGCGATGGAGCAGCTTGACGCGCAGGCGCGCTTCCAGCTGCTGAATAAGCTGCGTCACCGTGGTTTTGCTCATATGGAGCGTTTGGGCAGCCTTTGTGAAGCTGCCTGCCTCCACCACGCGAGCAAAGGCGCGCATCGTATCAAAACGATCCATCCCATGTCCTCTCTTTTCACCGATTGTTTGGATATTACAAACAATGATGGACAAAGTCGCCTGTTTATCCCTCTGCTTCAGCAGCTGTAAAGTCTCTTTACGTTCACCGGGCAGAGTTCGCCCCATTACAAAGGTACACATATGACAACACGCGAAGCCGTTTTTCCCTTCGGACGCCAGGCGCTCTATGAGCGCAATCGCTATTCACCCGCCATCAAATCTGATGGCTTCTTGTTTGTTTCGGGGCAGGTGGGTAGCCGGGAAGATGGTTCGCCTGAAGAGGATATAAAAGCGCAGATCCGTCTGGCGTTTGATAACCTTAATGCTGTTCTCACGGCTGCGGGCTGCACGTTCGATGACGTGGTTGACGTTAACCTTTTTGTTGTCGATCCCGAGTCAAACCTCGACGCTATCTGGAGTGTCCTGCCAGACTATTGGGGGGAAGCACCTTATCCGACGCTGACCGGGATCGGCGTGACGTGGCTGTACGGATTCAAGTTTGAGATAAAGGTGATTGCCAGGCTACCCTGAGCGTTACGGATCTTTCCGACGGTCAAAAGGTAAGTCAGAGGAAAATTTATGAAGGCAGCGGTTTATGACGTGGAAGGCGCTCCCGGCGTCCTGCAATATGTCGATGTTCCGGATCCGGTCGCAGGGCCTGACGATGTCCTGATTTCTGTCGAGGCTATCTCAATTGAAGGGGGAGATCTGATCAACCGACGTTCAACTCCGCCGCCTTTTCCTTCATGGATTGTTGGCTACGCGGCTGCGGGGACGGTGGTTGCCGTCGGGTCGAAAGTCCGTAGCCGCAAGGTTGGAGACAGAGTGACTGCTTTTAGCATGCAGGGATCGCATGCGGAATGTTGGGCTGTGCCTGAGGAACGAACCTGGCTTATACCAGACGGAGTGGATGCAGCAGAAGCGGCGGTGGTACCGATCTCCTTTGGAACCGCATATCACTGCCTCTTCACACGAGGCATGCTCCGGCACGGAGAAACCGTTCTGATTCAGGCAGCAGCGGGTGGCGTGGGGCTCGCGGCCGTTCAGCTTGCCTCACAAGCTGGCGCGACGGTCATTGCCGTGGCAAGCGGAACGCAGCGAAAAAACCGGTTGCTGGAACTGGGGGCCGATCATGTTGTGGATCGTGTAGAGAATTACGTCGTGGAGAGTGTCCGACAGGTCACTCGTGGCACCGGTGTTAACCTCGTCATCGATCCGGTAGGGACGACGTTGCCTGCGTCGCTTTCTGCACTCGCGCCGGAAGGGCGTCTTGTTTTCGTCGGTAATGCGGGCGGTGGCAGCCTGACAGCCGATTTATGGCCGGCAATGCAGTCTAACCAGACGCTCATGGGGGTATTCATGGGCCCCCTTTTTGAAAGGCCCGAGGTTCGGGCAAGCGTGGACGAGATGTTGCAGGCTGTAGCGGCAGGGCGCATCAGGGTTGTCATTGACCGCATCTTCCCCCTGGCTGACGCTGCCGCGGCCCATGAATACGCCGAGACAGCGAAACCGCTTGGCCGCATCGTTATGAAGCCATGAGGGGTTGACCTTAGCCTGGCCCCCACAATGCTCCCGATGCGGAAGCCGCCTCGCATTTCGTTTATCCGATCCGCCATAATCCTTTGAACCGCAAAAACAGTTTTCTATTATCTGCCTTCTTAGTGACGCACTTTGTTCCCACCTGTACTGCCCTTTGATGGATAACAGCTCTCTGCCCACTTAATTACGAAAAGGAAATCACCATGAATCTGATGAATAATTGCGCACCCTCTGCCATGAATGTTATATTAAAATATAATATTTGGAGGTGCGCTATGTATAAAACTCGTCTGAAAAAGGTCGGCGGATCCATCATGCTGGCGGTTCCTCCCGCCGTGCTGAAAACGCTGGAGCTGTCGACGGACAGCGAAGTCGGCATGACCATTAATAATGGCTGCCTGATTATTGAACCCCAGAAGCGGCCTCACTATTCGCTTGAGGAGCTGCTGGCGCAGTGCGATCCGCACGCTGAAATGAGCGAAGAGGATGGGGATTGGATTGATGCGCCTGCAGTAGGGAAGGAGCTCCTGTAAATGGACAGAGGGGAAATCTGGCTTGTTTCACTGGACCCGATTGCTGGCCATGAGCAAAGTGGAAAACGTCCGGTTCTCATCGTATCGAAGGCATCGTTTAACAAGCTGACCCGGCTACCGGTGGTGGTTCCCGTTACCAGCGGCGGAAACTTTGCACGTACAGCGGGTTTCACCGTTTCACTGGAAGGGGCGGGGACAAAAACAATGGGCGTTATTCGCTGCGACCAGCCTAGAACTATTGATATGGCGGCCCGGAACGGCATGCGGCTGGAACGCATACCTGATGCCGTTGTAAATGAAGTGCTTGCCAGGCTGGATGCGATTCTGAGTTAACATCAGAGATGCAGAAAAGCAAAAAGCCTGCTTCAAAAGCAGGCTTTTCGAATTTGGCTCCTGTGACTGGGATCGCCTTTACAAGTAACTGGCTAATAAAAAGCCAAATCTTAATCAGCTACCTGTCAAGACCATCAGAATGACCACTACTTCTTAATAACCTCTTGTGCCGGCGGTAAACGCCTGATCTCACACCTGTGGTGATATCGTATATTTTTATTCGATATAACTTATGTTAGTTTTTACTGCGCCGTGCAACATCTAAAACGAAAACATCAATTAAACCACGGAGATCAGCCTGTAATACTGCTTCAATACTAATTTTAAGCTCCTGAGCGCTTTTAATTCCGTGGGCTTTGCGGCCAGCAACGGTTTCGCTTTCTCCGAACCATATAACAAGAAAGATACCTTGCTGTTCGGCATCTGGGTGAATGGAATAACGGTCATAGAGTTGAGCTGAAGCGGCAGAATATAATTCTCTATGCCACTGCCCTTTGACTTCCGTAACCAGCAACCGCCTTCTTCCACCAATTAATTTAGATGCTGTGAAATCACTCCTGTTTTTCCCTTTCAACTGATGCTCTGGAGTTATAGCGATGCCCTGAGGCTGAAGTCTTAAATTCAGACGTTCTGCAATAATCTCTGTGGATTTTACCTCATCAAGGCGGTCATTTTTCTCATAGAAGCGATCGACGGAGTTAAACTCCCCACCATCAATTGCTTTCTGGAAATCATTAAGCTCCTGAATCACTAACTGACGCAGGCCTTCAACAGTAACGACTGAGTCACAATCTAGGCGTTGGACTATTTCGTTCGGCGTCGGAGGTTCAAAATCCCTGAGCGCTTTTTTTCTGATCTGATCGGCGTTTATGCTTTGCAATTCCTTATGTAGATTGGTGATACGTGGATCATTAAGAAGACGGTTCAGCACCGGTATTGCAATATCGGGTTTGTCCGAGTTAATTGACCAAATCAAATCAGTCAAAAAGCGGTAGGCTTTCTCTTCTTTAGGACTATCACTACCCCAGCTATTAGGAAGATCAACATGCGGCCAGTGTTGAATAAAAGCGTCTAAAATGGCTTCAACCTTCATTGAGGTAAGTTCCGGCCAGGCATGGTACTCACTTCGACTCATGTGCCCGGAACGTTCATAAAAATGCAGTAAATTATTTTTGTCAGATTTTAGCCATGCCCAATAATTATCTGTAATATTCTCCATAAAGTAGAACTCACGTACCATCCAGAATATTCGCTTCCGTTCAATATCCTCATTTTTTGTTGAATTGGGCTGTTCTGACACCATCTCTGAGCATCGCTCTGCAATAATCTCTTTTAAATCTTCACGATCGCCGTATTGAGCAGCAATTTCAAAAAGAGTATCTACAGAGTCAAGGGATAAATCAGTAAAACGACGAAGCCACTCAATGGAAAGTTTGGCCCGTGAATGACTGAAGACCTCTTCTCCACTTAACATCCAAATTTCAGGGTGAGGGCATGGTTGAGCGAGTTGGGGTTCAACATATTGTCGGAGATATTTTTCAGCACTTTCACTATCAGGAAAAATGAGTCGGTCGATTTCAGTTTGTAGCGCATCACGTTCTTCCATCGAAACTGAGTCATATCCCATGTGAATGTTAGTTCTTAACGCTGTAAGCAACCCGATATTAACGCATTCAAGATTACCTTCTGCACGTAGAATCTCCAGACAAGCTGCATATAAGATCGTCTCAGAATGCTTGTATTTAGATTCGCATTGCAGGGCCGCCAGTTCACAAAGTGTGGGAACCTCGGGAGTAATAAAATCCAGGCAATTTCTTAAAGCATTCCGAACCAGTTTTTCGTCACCAAATTCTAATTCAATCCTCTCCGGATGCATGAGTACGAGTTCTGCAAAACGCAACAGACATTGCCAGTGACGACCGCTCTCAACAATATCTCTGTTTTCCTTAACAAATTTTATATTTTTGGCATGAATTTCTCGTTGTCTTTTGTCATGGCGTTTGCTGCTTCGGCTATGTCTGAATTTCCATAACTGGTTCTCCTGCTCGGATAATTTCATTGCATTGTTGTATCGAGCCCATTCGCGCATAAATGCGGGTTTGGAAAGGGCGTGCTGACGCATTTGCGTCCTCAAATCATCAGTACCTTGGTCTTCCTTGTTTTTGTAACGTTGATGGTTGACAAGGAAACTCGCCCACAGGTCAACGTTATCTGTTTTAAACGCCAGATTGAGGATGAATTTATAGTCATTCCTCCATAAATGAAGGCCTGAATGTGAATGCAGGTTTCCGTCGAATTTCCATACTCTTATGTTAAATATCGTGTTACGATCCGTTAAAGGCCCAAATACATAGGTAATGATCCCCTGGCGAAGCGTTTCATTTTCCCGAAGCACCTGTACCGATTTGCTTTGATCAGGTTGGCATTGATGATGAAAATTGAGATTACCTATCCATTGCCAGATCCTCACAGGGTCAAACGGTGCTTGAGTTAGTTCAAAATAGCGATCGACCATTGAACCTACGATCTTGCTTATTCCATTGCGACAATCACACTCATAGGATTTTTTCCCACAATGGCAATGAAGATTATGGGTTAATTCGTCCAGAAGAAGTTCAAGAGTGTGCTGTGAAAAACAGGAGATTAACTTCTTAATAAAATAACGAGCCCCTACCACTCTTTCAAAGTGTGCTTTGTGACCGGGATAGAGGTTCGCACAGACACGGAAGAATCCAGAGAGATATGTGTGGTCAAATTTTTCTGGCCCTGTGGCTTTAATGATATTGGCAGCAATATTGAGTGAAATATGACTGGCTTCGAAAATCAATACGGCTAAAGCGCCAATGAAATCGTATTCTTTGACATTGAGTAAGCATTTGCTTGCTAATGTACGAATATGTTCAGACTCGTTTGTGTTTAACGTAAGCTGGCTCAGTTCAGGAACCAACTGACTGTTTACCGGAGAGCCTGCTAGAAGCTCTAAAATTAAATTACGTAAATGACCATTATTACCCATCGTTAATAGAGGCTTTATTTCTTCAACAACATCTTGCGTGAAAAAACCAGCCGCGCTGAACCGGCGCCAGAAATCGCTCCGACGAAAGTAAGGGTCAGCGGCTTCAATCTCTTTGAGTCGATGAAGAAGTTGTCGTTTCGACGAGCGTTCAAGCTGCGATGGATCGCCGTTTGCGAGCACCGCATAGGCGTCAAGATCAATAATGGATTCCTGTACCGACCTGTTGCCTAGTGCCGCCATCCACCCGAGCAGACCTCTCAACTCATCTCTGGCAGTACCATTCGGTGCAATAATAGGCAAGCACTTTGCTAAAGTGAGAACATCTACAGGGTCGGCTATTCGTTTAATCAGATAATCCGCTGCGCAATATTCAGCGACGATCTTGTGGACCGGACGGTGCTGGTCTTCATTATCCCCAGGTTTGAAAAGCTGAGTGGACAATATGTCGTAACAGGCAGTACTGCCACTAAACAACGCTGGCAACGTGGGATACATCCGGTTTGCAGTCGCATCGGTGGTACAGATTCCTTCTGCGCCCGACAATAGAAGTTTGGTATAAACCTCGGCAGAAAATGAAATCTTCTGTGCAACTGAAAGAGATACAGAGGCTTTCGGGATATCTGGGTTGATTTCTTTAGCCAGTCGTTCTACCGCTAAAGCAAAGATTGAACGTTTGTCAGCAAATTGCCTGCCACTTTCTAAATAGGCATCGATGAACATTTTCAGAAACTGAGGGTTTGGTAACAACATTTCTAAACTAAACCGTGTTACTTCGGTCTGGAATGCAAAGAAGTCTTCTTCTGGCGCATGGTGTTTAAAGATGGCGTGTTGTTCGTCTTGATCGAACTCTCTCAGCCTCACAACCATCGGGGGGAAACCAAGAAATTTTTCAAAAATACCGGTAGACGCCTGTCCCCATTCGCTTGACCTGCTTGACATGACTACGCGAGTCGGCTTTGATGTTCTGGTATGCGCAAGAAGTTTATGAATACCTGATTGATCGATCCTGGCGACTTCATCAACGGCGTCAATTATCAGCGGGCTATTTTCTTTATCTGCTCCCACGTAGGCAAATACACTGGCATTTAAGACTGAAGTGTTCAATTTCTGAGCAAGGCTCTTCATCACCTCCGTTTTTCCACCGCCGGGCTCTGCTAACACAACAATGTGCGTTGATGCAGCCAACAACTCTGTCTCTGTGTACGTCCTGTCACCGTGCGTAAAATTACGTTCAAGATAGAAGGTTGAATTCATAGTTACAAAATACTTCGTGTTGAATAGCCAAAATATTCCAGCTGAAAGGAAAGCTGTACCTGAATTTTCTTGCTTATATCAGAGATAGTACGGCATTTTTTCTTTATTTGGGGGCTGTTTCATTAACTGCAGGACACATTATACAGCTTATTGACGTTCATCACATTTCACAATAGCGATATACAGGGTTACAGATATTAAACCTTTCCTGGTATGGAGGTCTTGTCCGCAGAGTTTTTATTTTCTGTGATCTGCTTCCAGAACCCTACACTTGCTGCTATTGTCTAATTGCGACACTATTTAGCCAGTTCGCCCTGCTACTCTTTGTTGTTCCCGTCACCAGCGGTGGATACATGAGTTTTGCCGTATGCAAGAACAAAAAACGGGCGCTATTCGCTGTGATCAGCCCTGAACCACTGATAGGAAGCTTTGAACAACGGATACCTAATGCTATCGGAATGAAGTTATGGTCATATAGCAAGCCATCCTGAACCGATGCTTAGGATGCGATTAAAAGACGCTAAAACAAAAAGCCCGCTCAAGTTTCCCTAAGCAGGCTTTTCAAATTTGGCTCCTCTGACTGGACTCGAACCAGTGACATACGGATTAACAGTCCGCCGTTCTACCGACTGAACTACAGAGGAATCGTGTGAACGAGGCGCATATTATCGACCTCGGTACGCCTTGTCAAAGGGTGAAAACGCGCTTTTTGTTCGTTTGCCGACTATTTCAGCAAATCGCTGATTTTATAGCAAATTCGCGTTGAAATTACACAACGAAATGCGCCGCCCGCAGGCGGCGCGGAGGATCAGAACAGCACGGAGTAGTTCAGACCAAACGTACGTCCGCGGCCTTTATAGGTGTACAGGCCCGGTGCACCGTAGGTTGGGCTATACAGCCCCGGCGCGCGCTGGCCCCAGGCGGTGGTGTAGTCTTTGTCCAGCAGGTTTTCCACGCTGAAGCTGACTTTCCCCACCGGCAGGGCGTAGCTGCCCAGGAAATCGACCGTGTTATAGCCATCGATCTTCTTGCCGTCAGCGTCAGACACGTCAAAGGTCTGCGTGCTCTGCACGCGCAGGGTCCAGTCGCCCGGCGCCCAGTTGACCCATGCGCTGGCTTTCGACGGGCTGGCGCTGTCGACCGTCAGCTTCTCCCACTTACCGTTTTCGCGGGTTTCAGACTTGATGGCGTTAAAGTTCGCGCCGGTGCTCCAGTCGCTGTCGGTGAAGAAATAGTCCACCTGGCCTTCAATCCCGTAGATACGACGCTTGTCGTCTTCCAGGTTGATGGTCATATCCGTCTTGTTGATGGTGATGGTTTTATCCGAGAGCGAGTAATACGCCGCTACCTGCGTGCGCAGGTTGTCACCAGTGTAGCGCCAGCCCAGCTCGTAGGCATTGACCTTGATGCCGTCGAGCGTTGAGTCGTTGACGTTCACGCTGTTCAGCAGGCGATAGTGGCCGTTGCTGAGTTGGTAGGTGCCGGAGCCGTAGTACTTCGCCAGGTCAGGAATTTCAAAGCCCTGGGAGAAGTTAAACCACAGCTGCTGCTGTTCGGTCAGACGACCGAGGATCCCGGCGTTAAACAGGAAGTTGTTGTAATCGGTTTTCCCGCCCGGCACCGCGTCGGCGGAGGTGGCTTTCCCGGTGGCGATGGCTTGCTGCTGGGCGTAGCCAACAAAATCATCCACCTTGTTTTCGGTGTACTGGTAGCGCACGCCGCCGCTCAGGGTGATGGCGTCAATGTCATAGCTCGCCTGCAGGAACGGAGCGAGGTTGGTGATGCTGTAGCCCGGATAACGGCCCACGTTGTAGGCGTTGTCCAGTTCCATGCCGCCGCTCGCCGCCGCTTTGCTCAGGTCAAAGAACTGCTGGTTGGCATCGAACGTTTCGTGGTCGGCATCGACACCCCAGGTCAGCGTCAAATCGTCCACTGGCTTGCTGTTCAGCGTCAGCTTGCCGCCGTAAAAATCGGTTTTCTGCTGCGACGCGCCGATGCTGCTCACCACGCCTTTGGTCAGGGTCGGGAACGGGTAGTAGGTCAGGCTCTCGTCACGGTAGTAAATCTGCGCGACCAGATCCTGGCCCCAGAAATCAGTATTGGAGTACTGCAGGTTAATCAGATGGCGCTCGGTGCCCGGCACGCGGTCAGAGTCGAGATTATCCTTGTTGTACGCGGTGGCATCGCCCGTTACCGCCGAGAAGTTCTTCCCGAGATACAGCCCATGCTTGCCGTCGGACTCGCTCTTGTAGTACTGGGTAGTGAGCTGCAGCTGCTGGTGATCGTCGATGTTGAGGGTGCCTGTTCCCATCACATCAATACGGTCGGAATACTGGAGGCCGGTCTGGGTGTTATCGATGATCACCTCATCGCCGTTGCCGTCATACCAGCCGCCGTAGCGCTGATACGACACCGACAGACGGCCGGAGGCGTTGTCGTTGCCGCCGCTGACCGCAGCCGACACGTTCTCATCGTGGTCATTGTGGCTGTTAAACCCGCTTTTTGCTCCGGTCTGGAACTCAACTTCGGTCTCCGGCTGGCCCTTTTTGGTGACGATGTTCACCAGGCCGCCGGTGCTGCCGCCGCCGTACAGTGACGTGGCGCCGGAGATGACTTCGATGCGGTCAATGTTGAACGGGTCGATGGAGTCGAGCTGGCGGCTGTCGCTGCGGGACGAGTTCAGGCGCACGCCGTCCACCATCACCATCATGGAGCGGCCGCGCAGGTTCATGCCGTAGTTGGTACGCCCCTGGCTGCTGACATCCATACCCGGGATCAGCTGCGCCAGCACTTCTTTAATCTCTTTCCCGCCCTGAACCTGCTGCTCGATCTCAGAGCGTTCAATGACCCAGGTGGTCTGCGCCATCTCGGCCACGCTGCGGTGCGCGCGGCTGGCAGAGACCACGATATTTTCTTCCTTTTGTTCTTCCGCCCACGCAGAGGTAGAAAGCATTGCAAGCAAGCAAGGATTTAAAACCCAAAGATGAGAACGTTTCATTGTTATGTTGATCCTGATTGTGTGTGTCAGTACTCAGTGGTTTTTGCTAACGATTTAAAAACCTGGCTGCTCTCCGGGCTGGTGGTGCTCCGCCAGTGGATAACGCCAGGGGTGGTGGCCAGTTCAAACGGCTCGTCGGCATGTGCGCGATTCAGAATTCGCGCCGCGCGCCAGGCCATCAGGCTGAGCTGGGGTTCGGCAATGCCGAGACGGTGCATCCCGGCGTTCACGGCGAACAGGCGGTTGCTCTGCGGACCGTCCCATTCGAGGGTGAAATCGTTGTTAATGCAGAACGCTTCGTCCGCATCCAGATGCAGGCGGTGAGACAGCGGCGCGAGGAACGCGGGCTGCACGGCGCGGTAGCCGGTGGCGAAAATCACCACGTCGCTCTCCAGCTGCTCGTGGCCGCCGTCGAGGTGATGCTGAATGCTCAGGCGATGTCTGGTTTCCTGACGCGTCAGGGCCGTCACCGAGCGGGACGGCATCAGGTGTGCCCAGGGTTTTTCACGCAGCACTTCGAAGCGGTGATACATGGCGCGGTAAATCGCCAGCAGGGACTCGGTGGTGATGCCGTCGGAGGTCATCTTCTGCTCGTGCAGCATCTGACGACGCGACTCTTCACCGAGCGTGGAGAAGCTGTCCACATACTCCGGCGTGAAATACTCGTTAGCAAAGGCGGCTTCATCCAGCGCGTTGTAGTTGTTGCGGCGCGAGACCCAGTTCAGGCTCAGCGGCTGGCCCCATTCGCCGCGGAAAATATTCAGGAACAGGTCGGCGCCGCTCTGGCCGCCGCCGACGACGGTAACGCGTTTGCCCGTAAGGTCCGGCGTGCGCAGCATCATCTCGCTGGCGTGGAAGCAGGTATCGTCCTGCGCAGTGACGCAGTCAGGCAGGTTGATCTGTTTGCCAATCCCCACACAGACGTGGCGCGCCAGGAAGCGGTCGCGCTGGGTCACCACCTCAAACAGGCCGCGTTGCTCATCAAAGCTCACCTGCTGCACCTGCTGGCTGAAGGCGAGGTTGGTGAGGTTGTCCGCCGCCCAGCACAGGTAGTCGGCAAACTCTTCGCGGGAAACCGTGCGCTGCTCGGTGGTCAGGAAGCGGTAGAACTTTTTGCGCTGCACCAGGTAGTTCAGAAAGCTGTGGCGGTTGGTCGGCTCCACGGCGCTGACCAGATCCTTCAGGAAACTGGTCTGCATGTGGCAGTCCGGCACCATCATGCCCGGGTGCCATGAGAAGTGCGGTTTACGCTCAAGGAACAGCGAGCTAAAGCCGTCCAGACCTTCTGCGAGGGCGGCGACGCTGAGGTTAAACGGGCCAATACCAATGCCGATGAAATCATAGGTTTTCATTGCGCGGACTCCCGGGAGGCCAGAAAAAGAGGGTTATCAAGATCGGTAACGTAGTTCGGCAGCATGCGGCTGCCGCCGTCGTGTTCGGAGAAGGTCAGTTTGACCGGGTTAAGGATCACGCGAATAATCTGCGGCTTAAACAGATCGAATTTCGCAAAGCGCTCCGCAAGCTCCGGATGCGCGGCCATATAGCGGTGCAGCACCCCGGCGAGGATCTGATAGAAACGCGTTTCGCTGACGCCGCTTTGCAGCGTGAGGCGTGAAATAAAGCGCAGCACCGTCACAAAGTTGCCGGTTTGCAGGTCGTGGATGATGTAATCCACGCTCAGGCGCGCCGTCACCGCTTTTACCTGCTCCGGCAGGCTCTGCGCCTGCGGGAAATCCTCGTCCACCAGGCGCATATCGCCCTGGAAATCCTTCAGCAGGATGCGCTGCGGGACGTAGTCCTTCATCACCAGCGTCACGTTCTGGCCGTGGGCAATCAGCGCCACGCCGTAGCGGCAGAGCAGGTGGTAGAACGGGATCACCGTTGCCTCGAACAGCTTTTCCAGCCACGCTTCGGCGGTTAACCCCGAGCGCGTGATCCACGCGTCGATCAGCGGACGTCCGGCGTTGTCAGTTTCCATTAGCGCCGCCATCAGCACCGCCTGTTCGCCGTCCTGTAAATAGCAGGATGGGTTCTCGCGCCAGATCACGCCCAGCATCTCCTGGTAGCGGTAGGGCGCTTTCGGCAGCGCCGCGTAGCCCGGATGCGACAGATACCCGGCGGCGGGTTCGCCCAGCACCTGCGCGCCAGAGCGGATCAGCGTGGCGTCAGCGGCGAACTGCTGCTGCAGCCAGCGCGAGGCCAGAGGACCGGCGGCAATGTACTTGCCCGGAATGCCGCGATAGCAGGAGGTGTTGTAGATGGTCAGCGGCAGCTTGATGTCATACGGCGCGCGGCGGCTGGCGTTGGTGAGCGTGCGCAGGGACTGCTGGGCCAGGTACTCATCGCCAAACTCGCCCAGCTCTACCATTTCACCGCGCGCCAGCTGCGCAAGGAAATGAATGGCAATTTTTTGCTGCCACTGCCACGGGTGCAGCGGCACGGGCAGCCAGCCGTCGTCGAGACCCAGCGCTTGCCAGCGAGCGTCAAACCGGGCGCGCTCGGCATCATCCATGGTGCTGGCCAGCAGAGCGTGAATGTCGCAATCGGTGTCGCTGCTCCAGACCAGATGTTCACGCTGGACGGCGACCCAGTGCAGGCGGAAGCGCCCGCAGTATTCCGGCGCGTACTGGCGCAGCGCGTCCAGACCCCAGCCGCGGCGGCCTTTGTTGAAAATAAACTTCGGGTGGCCGCTCATCAGACACTGTAATTCGTCCGGGTCGAGGTGGATCAGCGCGTCCGCGTCCAGCGCTTCACGCGCCTGCAGCAGCTGCATGTCGCCGCGCAGCGTGGCGTAGAGATCTTCCATGTGCTCCGCCGTTTGCGCGTCGCTCATCTCCAGCACCGTCGCCAGCTGCAGCAGCGCGCTTTCCGCTTCCACGGCGGCGCCGCTGGCGGTGGTCAGGCTGTCCGGATCGATATGCAGCCAGCCCCAGATCCCGCGCGCGGCGCGAAACTGCCAGGACTCGTTGCCCATGGCGATGCGCCAGCCGTCCGATGAAACCGGCTCAGCGCGCAGGGTGCGTTCGTATTCCAGCTCCGCGAGGATCTTCGCCACCATCTCGCGGTTCACTTTCTGCCAGAGCGCGTTCACAGGCCCACCTCGCTGAAGAAGCGGTGACGCTGGCTCATGATGAGGCGCGAGCGCTTGTGCGGGAAGTCGAACTCTTTCACCGTGTCGAAACCGGCGGAGGCCAGATGGCGGAACAGGCGCTGGTTGTCGAAGCGCGGCTCGGCCACGATGCGCGCGGTGCGCGGTTCATCGAGATACAGATAGTGGCTCAGGCCGCGCAGCCAGCTGCGGATATACTGCGCGCCGCGCCAGTTTTCTTCGCCCACCAGCATGTGCAGCCCGCGGTCAAACGGCTGCCAGCGGTAGTGGCGGCCAATGCGGTCTTCTGCCGCCCAGTAGAGTTCAAAATAGCCAAAGGGCTGGTCGTCGAAGCAGCCGATAACCGGGTAGCAGTAGGTCGAGTCAAGCTGGCGGCGCAGGTAGTTTTCCTGCTCGGCCTGCGGGCCCGCCATCTCCCAGAAGGCGTTCACGCGCGGGTTATTCATCCATTGAGTGAAACGCTCGCCGTCCAGCGCCACGTCCGCCACGCGGAAGCTCAAAGTGCGCTTGATTTGCGGATCGTAACGGCGATATACCTCGCCCTGCGGGCGACGAGGACGCAGCGGGAAGTACAGCTGACGGCTCTCATCAAACTGCATCCCGCCGCTTGCCTGCGGACGTTCGCCTTGCAGCCACAGCGGCAGCTGCCAGAAGGTTTCTCGCGCCAGATAATCCCCGTGGGCCTGGCTAAACAGCGCCTGCGCCTGGGGTTCATCCTGCCAGTCCGCCCACGGCAGGGTAATGCCGGTCAGGGCGGGCGCGGCCACAAACAGCTGATCGAGGGCTTCCACCAGCCAGCCGGCCGGGATCCCGGTCAGACGCTCCAGCACCGCGCTGCCGTCAAGACCCAGCGTCAGCGGCAGGTTTTGTTCCGTTGCGGTGCAGCGAAAGCCGTAGCCGGAATGGACGATATTCGCGATGGCCATCACGCCTTCTCCTTGTAAAACGGGTTGCTAAAGTCGAAATAGATCACCGCCGGATCGACGATGGTGTTCTCATTGCGATCGTGCAGGTAGCAGAAGAAGTTGCCTTTGCAGTTCCAGGTCGGGCTGTCGAGCACGTAGTCGAGGCAGCGGGTCTGCTTCGCCGTCGTGCGCAGCCCGGCCAGCGCGTCACGCACGCGGGACATCAGGTGCTCTTCGCTGTCGAAACCGGCGGCGGCGAGAGCGGCGGTGACCGCAAGGGTGGAGTTCAGCAGCAGGTAATAAGGGAAGTAGCGTAGCAGCTGGCTTTCACCGAAGCGGTTTTCCACGTCGGTTTCGCCCGCCTCTTTCAGCCACGCGTCGGCCCCTTCGGTCCAGGCGCTGCCCTGGCAGTCGCGGTAGATCAGCCCGACGGGGAAATCCTGCTGCATCTCAACGAGGATATTTTGCTGGTGCGCCAGCAGCACCAGACCGTAGTCCGCCTCGGCGCTGAACAGCGGAAGCAACACGCGGTCGCAGTAGGCGTCCAGCCAGCAGCGGGCGGCCTGGGCGAGCGGTAAATCCAGACGCTGGCTAAGACGGCGTACCGCTGCGGCCAGCAGGCTGTCGCCGCCGTCAGGCGCGGCCTGCGTCAGGCTGACCAGCACGTTGGTCTGGGTGTCTGGCGTGTCAAACAGCAGGTTAACGCGCAGGGCCATCAGGCTCTCTTCCTGAATGACGCCGCTTTCATCACGCAGTCCCGCCCAGCCGTCTTCCTGCATCACGCGCATGGTCGGGTAGCGGGCCTGTAAATCTTGCCAGCGTTCTGTTTTCGCCAGCCGCGCCAGGCGCATACCGCGCTTAACCTCTTTGACCGACAGCGTGCGCACGGAGTTGGTCAGGCGCACGCTGAGGGAGAATTTAATCATGTCGCTGTTGGTTTCGCTGTACAACGAGCGTGAGGAGCTGGTGGGCAGCCACTGTGCGCCCGCTTCACCCAGGTCCTGTAATGAACCGTTTGCCGCCAGACGCTGACACCAGTCCTGCTCCAGCAGATAGTCGGCCTGCCACGGATGCATCGGCAGCAGCCAGCGGGTGTCGGTGAAGTGGCCGAGCAGATCGGGCGCGCTCTGGGCGGCGAAGCGCAGCAGATGCTCGCGCAGGGAGACGTTCAGGCTGTCGCCGGCAACGAGCGTGCTCTCAACGGCAAACCAGCGCAGCGGGAAGCGAGAGCCGAAATCCGGCAGATACCGGCGCGCCTCGGTTTCGTTGAATGGCTCGTGGGATTTTGGCGCAGGGTGAAACGCGTGGCCCACCAGCAGCGCCTGTTCCGCTTCGGCAAACGTCAGCGGCTTGTCGCGCAACGTTGCCCAGCCGTGGCGCAAATCAATCGCCTGCCAGGTATGGGTATGACTTTCCAGCGCGCGCTGTTTAAAACGCGTCAGCGTATCGGCATCCAGTGAGCCTTTTACTGAGGGTTTTTCAAGAATTAAATCAATCAGTTGAGTGAAAGTGACGGCGTCACCGCTGTCGCTATCGCTCTGAATAAGCGTTGCCGGGAAACGGTACTGATGGTGCTGGGTTGGGGAGAAATAGCGTACCGGAACCCGAAGGGCCTGGGAGGAAGAGAGTGGAATATGAATGTGCGCTAACTCATCCGCTGCGGCTGCAGGGAGATAGCGCCAGTCCTTCGTTTCGCGTAACAGGGCGTTTAAAAAACACTGGGCTGCAACGTCTGTACCGGCAGAGCGGGGCAGAGCACGCATAGATGTACCTCATTCCATGACTGATAATAATTCTCGTTATGATATTCATTCTGTTTACAGTGGCAACTATTTTTGCAATATTTGTTTTCATTAACTTCATAATTTCCACACATTTATTGACACTATGTTCACATTCTCATGCGCGCTGATTCTGAAACATTGACCGAAAATATCACCTCCAAAGCCAACTGGCCCCTGGCGCTCTGCGCGGGCCTGCTGGGCATCGGGCAAAACGGTTTGCTGGTCATGCTTCCGCAGCTGGTGACCCTGACCGGACTTTCACTCTCGGTCTGGGCCGGGCTGCTGATGTTCGGCTCCATGCTTTTTTTACCCGCGTCCCCTTGGTGGGGACGCCAGAGCGAGCGCCGCGGCTGTAAGGTCGTTATGGTGGCCTCCCTCAGCGGCTATCTCGCCAGCTTTGGCGTCATGGCGCTGGTGGTCTGGGCGATGGCGGCAGGGAGGCTGGAAAGCACCTGGGGGCTGGCGGGGCTGATCCTCTCGCGTCTGCTGTATGGCCTGACGGTGTCGGGCATGGTGCCTGCCGCGCAGACGTGGGCCATTCAGCGTGCGGGCCTGGATAAACGCATGGCGGCGCTGGCAACCATCAGTTCCGGCCTAAGCTGCGGCCGCCTACTGGGGCCTCCGCTGGCGGCGCTGATGCTCAGCGTTAACCCGGTCGCGCCGCTCTGGCTGATGGCGATCGCGCCGTTAATCGCTCTGCTGCTGGTGCTGCGCGAGGTGGCGGATCCGCCGCTGCCGCCAGTGGCACACCAGGCGACCCGTCTGCAGATGTCCATGCTGCCGTTCCTGCTGCTGGCGATGCTGCTGGCGGCGCTGGTGAGCCTGATGCAGCTCGGCCTGTCACCGCACCTCAGCCCCTTGCTGGACGGCAACGCCCGGGATATCAGCCATCATGTTGCGCTCCTGCTGAGCCTGGCCGCGCTGGCTACGCTCGCGGCGCAGTTCCTGGTGGTTCGTCCGCAGCATTTCAGCCCGCTGACCCTGCTTTGCATGGCGGCGGTGCTGATGGTGGCTGGGCTGGCGCTAATGTGTATCGCCGAACTGGCGCTGTTCTATGTGGGGATTGCTATCACTTCGCTCGGCGCGGCAATGGCAACGCCGGGCTATCAGCTGCTGCTGAACGATCGCCTGACCACGGGGAAGGGGGCGGGCGCTATTGCGACCAGCCACACGCTGGGCTATGGCGTCAGCGCGCTGCTGGTGCCCGTTGTGACGCGCTTTTTCGGCGAACAGTATTTAACGACGGCGGCCTTTGGCGTGGCGGCGCTGTTTTTAGCGCTGAGCATCGGGGTACGGTTAACCGAGCGTACCCCTGTCGAAAAAAATTAATGGACGTGGTGGGATGAAGGGCCGCCAGCGCCCTCATTTTGCCGCAGGCGCTGGAGCGGATCCTGCTGATAAAACTGGCTGAAACGCTGCCACAGCGCCGGAAAACGGGGCGCGAAGAGTTCGGGGGCGCTGAAGAAGTACTCCGAGAGCACTGCAAAGCACTCGGCGGGGTCAGTTGCCGCATAGGCATCAATGCTGGCCGCGCTTTCGCCCACCAGATCGATCTCATCCTGGATGTTATCCATTGCCGCATGCAGGTCGTGCTCCCATCCTGCGACTTCACGTAGCGGAATAAAAGGCACGCCGCTGGCGCGATCCCCGTTGCGGGTATCAAGCTTATGCGCCACCTCGTGAATAATCAGATTAAAGCCTGAGGCGTCGAACGAGTCCTGAATGTCGAGCCAGTTGAGGATAATTGGCCCCTGCTGCCAGCTTTGTCCGGACTGCACCACCCGCTGGTTGTGTACCAGCCCGATATCATCCTCCCACTCGTCATCGACGACGAACGGTGCAGGATAAATCAGCACTTCATGAAAACCGTCCAGCCACTCAATGCCGAGCTCCAGCACCGGCAGGCAGAAAAGCAGGGCGATGCGGGCGTTTTTCAGCGGATCAAGCTCGAACCCCTGCAGCGGCACCAGACGTTTTTGCTGCAAAAAACGATCCGCCATCTGAACCAGCTTCGATTGTTCATCCGGCTTAAGATTCGCCAGAACAGGGATCGCCAGCGCGTCATCCCACGGCAGCGCCATATCCCGGCCAGCCTCATTCGTTTTCCAGGGCCACTTAATCATCGCTTTGCTCGCAAACTCGTCACTTGAACACAAAGGGGAACGTTATCATTGCAACACTTACAGCCCGAATAAACTATCATTTCGTACGTAGCGGTGGGTAGCGCTTTGCAGGCATCACCTTCATTTTGTGACGTCTGTCGTAGCCTTTATCCGCAGGTGGGGTGAATAAATCAGTACGGTATTGAAAAGATGAGCGATTTCAAAGGCAACAAGCAGGACCTGCCCAGTCGGCTGTGCGTGCACTGCCAGCGGCCCATGACGTGGCGCAAAAAATGGGCGAAATGCTGGGATGAGGTTAAATACTGTTCCGAGCGTTGCCGCAGGAGCCACCGTTGACCGAGCTGCGCCTGATCCTGGGCGATCAGCTTAATCCGCATCACAGCTGGTTTGATACCTGCAGTCCGAACGTCATTTACGTGATGCTGGAGCTGCGGGCGGAAACCGCATACGTGCTGCATCATGCCCAGAAAGTTATCGCTATCTTCGCCGCCATGCGGGCGTTTGCCTCAGCGTTGAAAGAGAAAGGGCATCGGGTAAGGTATGTCCGGCTCTCTGACGGTTCAAACCGCGGCGCGCTGGAAGACAATCTCAACGCGCTTGTTACGCATTACAGCGCCGACAGGGTATTGTGGCAGGAGCCCGACGAATGGCGTCTCGATAAGCAGCTGCAGGCGTGGGCGAAAACAGCGTCCGTCGAAACAGCCTGCGTCAGCAGCGAGCATTTTTTCACCCCCCGGGACGCGGTAAGCACGTTTTTTGTGTCGCGTAAAAGCTGGCGAATGGAATACTTTTATCGGGAAATGCGCCGTCGGCACGGGATTCTCTTGACCTCTGAAGGCGAGCCGGAAGGGGGGAAGTGGAATTATGATGCTGAAAACCGCAAGCGCTGGTCCGGCGAGCCGCCCGCGCCAGGTGACTCGCGCCCCCGCCACGATCGTTCAGCCTTGTGGGCAGAGATCCAACGCTGCGGCGTAAAGACCTTCGGCGAACCGCAGGCCGACAATTTTCGCTGGCCGCTCAACCGTTCGGAAGCCAAAGCCAGTCTGGATGCGTTTATTTCTCACGTGCTCCCGCAGTTTGGAAACTGGCAGGATGCGATGCACGCGGAAGAACCTTTTCTTTTTCATTCGTTAATTTCTTTTGCGCTGAATACCAAAATGCTTAATCCCCGGGAAGTTGTGGCCGCCGCCCAGCAGGCATGGCGTTCTGGCCACGCGCCGCTGCCTGCCGTTGAAGGGTTTATCCGACAAATCCTCGGCTGGCGGGAGTACGTGCGCGGGATCTACTGGTCGCAAATGCCGGGCTATCGCGAGCTGAATGCCCTGGAGCAGCACGCCCCGCTGCCGGACTGGTTCTGGACGGGCAAAACGCAGATGCGCTGCCTGGCGCATGCCGTTGGGCAATCGCTCACCGAGGCTTACGCCCACCATATCCAGCGCCTGATGGTGATCGGGAACTTTAGTCTGCTCAGCGGCCTGTCGCCGCAGGCGGTTCATGAGTGGTATCTGGGGGTCTATATTGATGCGTTTGAATGGGTGGAGCTGCCCAATACTCTCGGCATGAGCCAGTTTGGCGATGGCGGGTTACTGGCCAGTAAGCCCTATGTCTCAAGCGCATCCTACATTCATAAGATGAGTAATTACTGTCAGGGATGTCGGTATCAGCACAACCAGCGCACCGGAGAGCTGGCGTGCCCGTTCAATGCCCTCTACTGGGATTTCTTTGCGCGCAACCGGGCGCGCCTCGGTAACAATCCCCGCCTGGGCATTGTCTATAAACAGCTTGCGGATATGAAGGAAGAGGAACGGCAGGCGATTGCTGACCAGGCCGGGCGCATTCGCCTCAATCTCAACGACCTCTGACCTATTTCAACACCGCGCCGGTTGCGGAAGGTCAATAAGACGCTATTATTTTTGACTTTGTTGCTTTCCCTGACAGGACATCCAGACGCATGCCCGTGAATTTCGACCTTAACGATCTCTATGCCTTCAGGGCGTTAGTGGAATACGGTAACTTCCGTGTCGCCGCTGAATCAATCTGCATATCCCAGTCGGCGCTGAGCCGCAGGATCGAAAAGCTGGAAGCCGCGCTGGGAACCAGGCTGTTTGACCGAACCACCCGCCGCGTCGCCCTGACGTTATACGGGCAAAACTTTGCTGAACGCTCAGCACAGTTGCTCGACAACGTAGAATCAATGCTGGCGGATGTCGATAAGGCCAGTGAAGAGCGGACGGGGCTGATTACGGTCGCCGCGGTACCTTCCGCCGCCTGTTATTTTATGCCTGATGTGATCCGTCGCTTTCAGTCCCGCTTTCCGCGCGTTCGCATTAAGCTCATCGACAGCAGCGCGGGGAATGTGATTGACGCCGTGGCCCGAAGCCAGGCGGATTTTGGCATCTGCTTTGCGGGAAACTTGCCGTCTGAAATTGAATTTTTCCCGCTGGTGGAGGATGTCTACGTTGTGGCGTGCAGAAAGGACCACCCGCTGGCGCAGAAGAGCCACCTGACCTGGCAGGCGTTTTACCAGCAGGACTATATCTCCCTCGATAAAACGTCGGGGAACCGCAACCTGCTGGATCGGATGCTGGGGGATATCATTCCCGAGCGCCCCAGCGTCTGCGAAACGCGCCACGTCACCACGATGCTCGGTATGGTTGAGGCGGGGATCGGCATTGCCGCCGTTCCCGCCATGTCGATGCCGACGTCAGAGTACACGCCGCTGACGCATCTGCCACTGGTGGCGCCGGAAGTGAAACGCACCGTGGGGCTTATCCGGCGCCGGGGGCGCATCCAGTCTTATATCGCGGCTGAACTGGAAAAAGAGATCACCGAGCGGTATCGCCGGACGTAACGGGGATCATCCCCGTCTTCTCGATGACGGCACGCGAGGGCGGTGAGGCGAGATAGGTCAGCAGCGCTTTCCCCTCGTCAGGATGTTCAGCGTGACGGGTGACCGCGCCTGCGAAGCGCGTGATGTACTGCAGATTATCCGGGATTTTACCGATAAAAGTGACGCCCTGAACCGGCAGCAGCTCGCTCACCTGCTGGAAGCCCACGGCGTATTTCCCTTTTGCCACTTCCGAAGCAACCGGAATGCGTTCGATCATCGTTGCTTTAGCCGCCGCCTCCTTTTCAATCCCCAGCTTTTTAAACAACGTCTGGCTGACATACCTGCCGCTGGCGCTGTCTGAATAGGCGATGGAGCTGGCCTGAAGCAGCGCGTTACGTAGCGTCGCCTCGCTGCTGATATCAGGGACATCCGCCCCTTTTTTCACCACCATTCCGACGGGAGAGTCCGCAAGTTCCGTTCGCGAACCCGGCTGGGTCTGGCTGGTTTTTTCGAGCTTCGCCAGCGCATCGCCCACCATAATCACCACGTCGGCTTTCTCGCCGCGCGCGAGCCGGTTTGGGATCGCCTGCGGCGTAGCGCCCATTGACGGACCGGGAATAATCACGATGGTATCGCCGGTCTGGCGTTCATATTCCGGTGCCAGCTTTTCAAGGGCGGCTCTGAAACCGCCTGAAATCATCACTTTCACCTCCTGAGCGCAGGCATTGGCGCTCAGGAACGTCAGCATCAGCGCGGTGGCGGCATAACGAGAAGTGCGAGTCATGCGGCCTCCTGCGACTTAACGGTGTTTTGCACCGAAACCGCGCGACGACGGTAGAGGTAGAGGGTTGCCAGCAGGGCACACACCGCGGCGAAGCTCATCCAGTAGCCCGGCGAGGCTTTGTCACCGGTGTATTCAATCAGCGCGGTGGACATCACCGGGGTAAAGCCGCCGAAGATCGCCGTTGCGAGGCTGTAAGCCAGAGAGAACCCTGCCACGCGGACTTCAGCGGGCATAATTTCCGTCAGCGCTGGGATCATCGCACCGTTATACAGCCCGTACAGGAAGGAGAGCCACAGCAGGACGCTCAGCATCATGGAGAAGCTTGGCGCATCAGCCAGCAGCGTCAGGGCCGGATAGCTGCTGGCCAGCGCCAGCAGGGTCATGGCAATCAGCACCGGTTTACGCCCAAAGCGGTCCGACAGCGCGCCGCCCACCGGCAGCCAGATGAAGTTAGAGATCGCCACCAGCAGCGTGACCAGCAGGCTGTCCGAGGCGCTCAGCATCAGCACTTTTTTGCCGAAGGTTGGCGCGTAGACGGTGATCAGGTAGAACGCGGTGGTGGTCATCGCCACCATCAGCATGCCCGCGACCACCACCTGCCAGTTGCCAAGCAGCGTTTTAAAGACCTGACGCATCTCCAGATGATGGCGGCGCGCGCTGAACTCTTCCGTCTCCTCCAGCTTGCGGCGCAGGAAAAAGATAAACGGCACGATTAAACAGCCGAACAGGAACGGGATGCGCCAGCCCCATTCACGAATGGCGCTCTCTTCCATCAGCGCGTTCAGGGCAAAGCCCATCGCCGCTGCGACCATAATGGCAACCTGCTGACTGCCGGACTGCCAGCTGGTATAGAACCCTTTGCGGCCCGGTGTGGCGATTTCAGCGAGATAGACCGAGACGCCTCCAAGCTCCGCGCCGGCGGAAAAGCCCTGCAGCAGACGGCCCGTCAGTACCAGCAACGGTGCCCAAAGCCCGATGCTTTGATAGGACGGGATCAGCACGATCAGGAAGGTGCCTGCCGCCATGATGGAAAGCGTCACGATCAGCCCTTTGCGGCGACCGACCTTGTCAATATAAGCCCCCAGCACAATGGCCCCGACTGGACGCATCAAGAAGCCCGCGCCGAAGACCGCGAAGGTCATCATCAGCGACGCAAATTCACTGCTCGCCGGGAAGAACGTGTGGGCGATGTAGGTGGCGTAGAAGCCGAAAAGAAAGAAATCGAATTGTTCAAGAAAGTTGCCGGACGTCACGCGAAGTATCGCGCCCGCCTTAGAGCGTACGGTTGCAGGTGAGGTTGAGGAAAACATGGTTATCTCCAGTTTATTGTTGACGTTTTACGCGTCTGTTTCTGAAAACTGGATCAGGATGAGGAATTAGATAAGCGCAAATGCTGCATCGACTGATGCATTTCTTGCATGAATATAATCCGGCGAATAAATACAATTAATGGCAACAATAACTTAACAAAATATTGGCTTTTTATTCACCAACATTCTGTAAGTCTCTGATATTGCGATTTTGTGATGTAGCGCAGGGGCGCGTTTTAGAATGAGCCGGGTAACCGCGTCGTTACCCGGCGGAGGCCATTTAGCGCAGCGCCCTGGCAATCGCGCTAAACATCAGAGAGGCTTCCAGCGGCTGGGCGCTGAAGGACGGTTCCGCCTGCGGCCAGGTAGACCACTGGACGATGACCAGATTTTCCTTCGGGTTCACCATAATCATCTGCCCGAAAATGCCCAGCGCCCAGAGTGAACCTTTCAGCGAATCCTGGGCCGTCGGCTCTTCGCCCGTGGCGTTGGCGGGCACTTCGTTGTTCCACCACTGATAGCCGTAAAGCCCTACGGGATGGGCGTCAGAGACCGAGCCTTTGGCCTTCGTCCAGTCTGACGACTGCCGAATCCAGTTTTCCGGCAGAATGGTCTTACCGTTCGGCAGCGTACCGTTGCTCAGGATAAATTGCCCGAAGCGCCCCCAGTCCTCCAGTGTGGCGTTAAAGCCGTGCGCGCCAACGTCATGCTGGCCTTTGCTGTAGGCATGCCACACGCCGTCGCTCGCCATGCCGTAAGGCTGCCAGATGCTTTTCTCCAGATAGGCCGCCAGCGTCATGCCGGTGGCCCGCTCCAGCACGTCACCCAGCAGCCAGGCGCCGCCCGAAGAGTAAGACCAGCTCTCTCCGGCCGGGTGCGCCCTGCGTAACCCCTTCACCAGCTTGCGCACGCAGTCATAGGTACCCGGCTTCGCCTCGCACTCGGTGAGCTGCGCGAAGTCGGATTTAGGGTTGGTGTAATCCTCGTTCCACGCCACGCCGGAGGTATGGGTGATAAGCTGCTTAAGCGTCACGCCATCCCACGCGGTGCCTTTCAGGTCGGGTTCATACCGCGTGACCAGGTCATCGAGCGAGTGAATTTTTCCCTCTTTGAGGGCCACGCCCACCAGCGCCGATACCACCGATTTCCCAACCGAGCGCGAGGTCCAGAGCGTGGAGTCGGTATTGCCCTCTTCAAGGTACTTCCAGGCGATTTTGCCGTCCTTCAGCACCAGCATGCCGCTGACGTTCTGGCGTTTAAGGTACTCCTGAAGGCCGTAGCGCCTGCCGTTGACCTGATACCAGGCGTCAGTGAGCGGCTTATCCGACATTTCCAGCGCCACGGCGCTACCGTGGCGGAAAACATCCCCGGCGTAGTTGCGGTAGTCATTGCGAAAGCCCACCACGCGGTCGGCCTGACTCCAGGTGAGCATCTTATGGGTGTCCGGCAGCGCGGCGTCAAAGGGGGCAGGGCAGGCGCTAAGGTCGGTGCCTTTACAGGCGGCCACTGCCGCAGGGGAGAGCAGGGTGCTGAAGACAAGTCCCGCCAGCAAGGCATGGTTTACTTTTCTGTTTTTCATATCCGTCTCTTTCAGGTTAAGAACGGCTTCAGTTTAAAAACCCGGGGGCTATAATAAAAAACGCGTAGTGGGGGAAAATCCCCCTATAAAACAGAAGGAGCGTAGCGTGGCGGGACTGATTTGCTCTTTTGCACAGCTCGAGGCATTTACCGCCGTGGCCGAGAACGGGGGCCTGAGTAAAGCCGCGGTGGCGCTGAAGAAAGACCGCACGACGCTTCGCGATCTGGTTGATTTTCTTGAGGATGGCTTGGGCTACGCACTGTTTATTCGCGACGGCCGCACCCTGCGGCTCACGCCCGAAGGGGAACAGCTTCAGCGCCAGGCGCACCTGCTGATGCGGCAGGTAAAAGCCTTTGAGGCGTTTGCCAGAGAGGTGCCGCACGGTGCCACGCAGGACCTGACGCTGGCCTACGATCCTTTTACGCCCAGAGCCTTTCTGCACGGGGTGATTGCTGAAATGGCCGCGCGAAACATCCGGCTGAGCCTTATCTGCACCTCTCGGGATGAATCGGAACGGCTGCTGGCGAACAACGACGCGGATCTGGCCATCTGCCAGGCGCGCAACCGCAGCGTGGGCAATGATATGGAGTGGCGCGCCCTCGGCGCCATTGATATGGATTTTTATGCCGCCCGCGGGCTGTTTGCGGACAGTGCTTCCCCACTGTCGCTGCTCGATCTCTCCCTGGTGCCCCAGGTCGTCATGCACCCCGCCTCGGACGAGCCGGTGGCGCGCCGCCTGCAGATCTCCGGGCATACTCTCTTTACCAACGAACCGGAGATGCTGCGCGGTCTGCTGGAGCGCGGCTGCGGCTGGGGATTCTTACCGACGCATTTTCATGCCGGTCAGTGGCAAAACGTAAAAAGGCTGCACACCGAAGTGGGCAGCCAGGGGATTGGTCAGACGATGGTCACCATCTGGAAGCCGGGGAGCGACAAGCGCAGCACGATCGCTGAAACGCTGTCGCTCCTGCCGGACGTATGGAAGCACTCAGCGCTGTGAACAGCCTTTGCACTGCTTGTTCTGAATCTGCTGGAAGAAGTCGTTGCCTTTATCATCCACCAGAATAAACGCCGGGAAGTTCTCCACCTCAATTTTCCAGATCGCTTCCATACCCAACTCAGGATAGGCCACACACTCCAGGCTCTTGATGCTGTTTTGCGCCAGCACCGCCGCCGGGCCGCCGATGCTGCCCAGGTAGAAGCCGCCGTGCTTATGGCAGGCGTCGGTCACCTGCTGGCTGCGGTTGCCTTTCGCCAGCATGATCATGCTCGCGCCGTGGGATTGCAGCAGGTCGACATACGAGTCCATGCGTCCCGCCGTGGTCGGGCCGAGTGAGCCAGACGCGTAGCCTTCCGGGGTTTTTGCCGGACCCGCATAGTAAATCGGATGATCTTTGACGTACTGCGGCAGCGCTTCGCCGTTATCCAGCAGCTCTTTAAGCTTCGCGTGGGCAATGTCGCGCGCCACGATAATGGTGCCGTTCAGCGACAGGCGGGTAGAGACCGGATGCGCGGAAAGCTGGGCCAGGATCTCGTTCATCGGCTTGTTCAGGTTGATGCTCACCACGTCGCCTTCGCCCTGCTGGCGCAGTGACTCCGGAATATACTGACCCGGGTTGTGCTCAAGCTTCTCAATCCAGATCCCGTCGCGGTTGATTTTCGCCTTGATGTTACGGTCGGCGGAGCAGGAGACCCCCATGCCGATTGGGCAGGAGGCACCGTGGCGTGGCAGGCGGATCACGCGGATATCGTGGGCGAAGTATTTCCCGCCGAACTGCGCGCCGAGGCCGAGGTTCTGTGCTTCCTGGAGCAGTTCCTGTTCGAGCTGAACGTCGCGGAACGCCTGGCCGTGCTCGTTGCCTTCGGTTGGCAGCGCGTCGTAGTAGCGGGTGGAGGCGAGCTTCACGGTTTTCAGCGTGGCTTCCGCTGAGGTGCCGCCGATAACAAACGCGATATGGTACGGCGGGCAGGCTGCGGTCCCTAGGGTACGCATCTTCTCAACCAGGTAGTTTTTCAGCTTCGCCGGGGTAATCAGCGCTTTGGTTTCCTGGTAGAGATAGGTTTTGTTGGCAGAGCCGCCGCCCTTCGCCATGCACAGGAATTTATACTCGTCACCGTCGACGCTGTAGAGGTCAATCTGTGCGGGCAGGTTAGTGCCGGTATTCACCTCTTTATACATATCCAGCGCCGCATTCTGCGAGTAGCGCAGGTTATCTTCAATATAGGTGTTATACACGCCCTGGCTCAGGGCCGCTTCGTCACCGCCGCCGGTCCAGACGCGCTGGCCTTTCTTACCCATAATGATTGCCGTGCCGGTATCCTGGCAGGTTGGCAGCACGCCCTTGGCGGCGATTTCAGAGTTGCGCAGGAACTGCAGGGCCACGTACTTATCGTTTTGACTCGCTTCCGGGTCGTTAAGAATGGCGGCGACCTGCTTCTGGTGGGAAGGACGCAGCATAAATGCGGCGTCGTGGAAGGCCTGCTGCGCCAGCAGGGTCAGGGCCTCGGGGTCCACCTTCAGCACTTCCTGGCCGTCGAATTCGGCAACGGAGACGTGCTCGTTGGTCAGCAGGTAGTATTCGGTGTCGTCATGCGAAAGAGGGAAGGGGTTCTGATAAAAAAACGGTTTATTCGACATAGTATTGCTCCACAAAAATAAAACCGCCGGAGGAGAAGTCCGGCGGTCAGGAATCAGAACATCATGGACATCCACGGGTAGCCAATCAGCAGCAGGGCCGCCAGGAAGATGGCACCGAAGATGGTGCCGAGGCGCCAGTAGTCTTTGGTTGGCAGGTAGCCGCTACCGTAGTAAATCGGGCTTGGGCCAGTGCCGTACGGGGTGATAATCCCCATCACACCCAGCGAGGTCACCATCAGCAGAACGAACACTTCCATATTCATGCCCGGAATGGTGGAGGCGATGGTCAGCATCGCTGGCAGCAGCGCCGTGGTATGCGCGGTGGTGCTGGCAAACAGGTAGTGCAGCAGGTAGAACGCCAGCAGCAGGACGATGGTCGCCACGCCCGGAGAGATACCGCTCATCAGCAGGCCGCCTTCTTTACCTAACCAGCTGATAAAGCCGGTAGAGGAGAGGCCATCCGCCAGCGCCACCAGGGTGGCGAACCAGACGAAGGTGTTCCACGCCGCTTTGTTGCCGGTGATGTCGTTCCACTCCAGCACGCCGGTCCACAGCATCAGGCCGACGATAAGCAGGGCCGCCATCGCGGGTTCAATCCACGCGGCGGCGAAGATCCACATCAGCAGCGCGCAGCATACGAACACCAGCAGAAGGATCTCATTGCGCGACAGTTTGCCCAGTTTTTCCAGTTCACGGGTCGCCCACAGCGGCACTTCGTTGTTCACCTTCACTTCTGGCGGGTAGAACCAGTAGGCCAGCAGCGGCATGGTCAGGATCAGCAGGATGCCCAGCGGCAGGAAGGCGAGGAACCAGGTCCCCCAGGAGATGTCGATCCCAACCGTACTTTTCACCAGCGCCAGGGCCAGCAGGTTCGGCGCGAGGGCGGAGAGGAACATTGAGCTGGTGATACAGGCCGCGGTGATCGCCACCCACATCAGGTAAGAACCAATCTTACGCGCGCTTGGGTCGTTGGGTTTTGAACCGTACAGCGGCGGCAGGTTAGCGATGATCGGGTAGATGGTCCCACCGCTGCGCGCGGTATTGGACGGAGTGAACGGTGCCAGCAGCAGGTCCGCAAACGTAATCGCGTAACCGAGCGTCAGGCTGCGACGGCCAAGATACTTCACCAGAATCAGCGCCAGACGGCGGCCGAAGCGGGTTTTGTCGTAGCCCGCGGCAAACATAAAGGCACCGAAAATCAGCCAGACGGTGGAGTTACCAAACCCGCTCACTGCCCACTTAAAGGAGGCGCCCGCCAGCTTAAATTTTGGGTCAGCCAGCTGTTCAGGGCTGAACAGCACCCACTGGCTGCACAGGGCAATGGCGACGACGCCGGTCAGGCCGATCACCGCGCCCGGCAGGGGTTCGAAGATAAGACCGACGATCACGCCGACGAAGATGGCGAAGTAGTGCCACGCGTAAGGCGGCAGCCCTTCAGGAACGGGAACAAACAGCAGCAGTACGGCGACGATGACGGGCAGTGCCATCATCAGCAGACGTTTTGCGTTTCCATTTGATGCCTGGTTCGCCACAGGGGGCGTTACAGCAGTTTTTGTATTCATAGTTTCACGTCTTAAGTTGTCAAAAATTCGGTCGCACTGAAAAGTCAAAATTGCTTTCTTAAGTTTCTTTGCTTTTTTTAGTTATTAAAGGTGCGTTTTTGTATTTTCAGTAATAGCGATTTAACGCTTTTTTGTGTGCGTTAAATTAAAAAATGATGATGTTTTTATATTGCGCTTTTAAATGCCATGACTATTGATCGAGATCAAAAAAACAGAATTGCAGCGTTATTTTTATGCTTTTATTAATAACCACTCTGGCGTATGTGGTTATTATCTTTTTTGTGGGTTGATTTTATCATTTCTGTAACAATTTGAATTTTTAATAATTACTATTTAGTTGATTTTAAAGGGTGTTTTTGGTTTTTGGTATAATGGTTTTACCATTTTTTATTTAACGTATTTTAAAATATTGTGAATGCCTGAATGACAATCGCTAACACCAATGTATTATTAGTGTTATCACAGGGATTAAATAGTTTTTTAACTAACGTAATAACTTTAGAAACTAAAAAAATCATTATATTAATATCATGACATCGGCAAAAAACGACGAAATAAAAAAATCAATCCGATAACGAATTCTCAATTTTTAAAAGTTTGGAGTTTCTATTATGAGCACTAACGAACGCATTCTTAGCCCCTTCACATTACCGAATGGCACTGAACTGAAAAACCGTTTGTTAATGGCCCCTATGACCACCTGTACCGGCTATTATGACGGCACCGTCACCAGCGAGCTGGTGGAGTACTATCGGGCCCGTTCCGGCAGCATTGGCACCATCATCGTGGAGTGCTGCTTCGTCGACGATCTCGGCCTTGCCTTCCCGGGGGCAATTGGTATTGATAACGACGAGAAAATCGCCGGGCTGGCGAAAATCGCCGAGGCCATTAAATCCAAAGGATCTAAGGCCCTGCTGCAGATCTACCACGGTGGCCGCATGGTTGATCCGAAACTGATCGGTGGCCGTACCCCGGTTGGCCCAAGCGCCGTAGCCGCGCCGCGTGACGGTGCCGCAACGCCGGTTGCCCTGACCGCCGAAGAAGTGGAAGGCATGATCGGCAAGTTTGGTGAAGCCGTGCGCCGCGCCATCCAGGCCGGTTTTGACGGCGTGGAAATCCACGGGGCGAACACCTACCTGATTCAGCAGTTCTACTCTCCAAATTCTAACCAGCGAGACGACGAGTGGGGCGGCAGCCGCGACAATCGCGCGAAGTTCCCGCTGGCGGTGCTGGACATCACCCACAAAATGGTGCGCCAGTACGCGGACGACGCGTTTATTATTGGCTACCGCTTCTCCCCTGAAGAGCTGGAAGTGCCGGGCATCCGCTTTGAAGACACCATGTACCTGCTGGAAAAACTGGCGGCGCGCGGCGTGGATTACCTGCACTTCTCCGTCGGCGCGACCCTGCGTCCGTCCATTGTCGACACCCAGGACCCGACGCCGCTGATCGAAAAATACTGCGCGATGCGCTCTGAAACCCTGGCGCAGGTTCCGGTGATGGGCGTGGGCGGCGTGGTGAATGCGTCAGACGTGAATGAAGCGCTGGACCACGGTTACGACCTGATTGCCGTTGGCCGCGCCACCATTGCCTACCCGGACTGGACCGACCGCATCGCGGCGGGTGAAAGCCTTGAGCTGTTTATGGACAGCACCAAACGCGAGGAACTGAGCATTCCTGAACCGCTGTGGCGCTTCTCGCTGGTGGAAGCGATGATCCGCGACATGAGCATGGGCGAATCGAAATTCAAACCGGGCATGTTCACCGAGAAGGTGCAGGACGACGCGAACGAGCTGGTGATTAACGTCAGTCTGGAGACTGACCGCATTGCGGACATCGAGCTGGCCTCCGGCCCGAGCGATGACGTTGAGTTCGTCACCAGCTTTGAAGAGATCCGTACCCGCATTCTGGACGCCAATACCCCGCACGTGGATGCCATCACCGGTGCAACCAGCCAGAGTGAAGCGGTGAAGAAAGCGGTCTCTAAAGCGATGCTGAAATCCAGCAAAGCGCTGGCAGCGGAAGAGGGCGTGGACCCGAACGAAACCCGCAGCGTGGACGTGGTGGTAGTCGGCAGCGGCGGCGCCGGTCTGGCGGCGGCGATTCAGGCTCACGACGAAGGCGCGAGCGTGCTGATTGTTGAGAAGATGCCAACCATCGGCGGGAACACCATTAAAGCCTCTGCCGGGATGAATGCCGCCGAAACCCGCTTCCAGCGCGTGAAGGGCATTCAGGACAGCAAAGAGCTGTTCTACCAGGAAAGCCTGAAAGGCGGCGGCAACAAGAACAACCCTGAACTGCTGCGCCGCTTTGTCGAGAACGCGCCGCAGGCGATTGAGTGGCTGGCAACGCGCGGCATCATGCTGAACGACATCACCACCACCGGTGGGATGAGCATCGACCGTACTCACCGTCCAAAAGACGGCTCTGCGGTGGGGGGCTACCTGATCAGCGGCCTGGTGCGTAACGTCAACAAACGCAACATCGAGGTGGTGCTGGATACCTCCGTCAGCGACATCATCTTCGAAAACGGTGAAGTGACCGGGGTTCGCCTGACCACTGAAGAGAACGAAACCGTCACCGTGGCAGCGAAAAGCGTGATCGTGGCGACGGGCGGCTTCAGCGCCAACAGCCAGATGGTCGTCAAATACCGTCCGGATCTGGAAGGGTTCGTCACCACCAACCACAAAGGGGCAACCGGCGGCGGCATCGCGCTGCTGGAGCGCATCGGGGCGGGCACCGTGGATATGGGCGAAATCCAAATTCACCCAACGGTTGAGCAGAACACCTCGTACCTGATTTCCGAGTCCATCCGCGGGGGCGGGGCGATTCTGGTCAACCAGAAAGGGGAGCGCTTCTACAACGAAATGTCGACCCGCGATAAAGTCTCGGCGTCAATCATCGCGCTGCCGGAGAAATACGCGTACATCGTCTTTGACGAGCACGTACGTGCCAAAAACAAAGCCGCGGATGAGTACATTGCGAAAGGCTTCGTGACCAGCGCCAGCTCGCCAAAAGCGCTGGCGGAAGCGCTCGGTATGGATCACCACGCTTTCCTCGCGACCCTGGAACGTTACAACGGTTTCGTTGAAAAACAGCACGATGACGATTTTGGTCGTACCACCGCGCTGCGTGCGCCTATCAACGAAGGGCCTTTCTACGCTATTCAGATTGCGCCAGGCGTGCACCACACCATGGGCGGCGTGACCATCAACACCGAAACCTGCGTGCTGGACAGCAACCACAACGTACTGCCGGGGGCGTTTGCGGCGGGTGAAGTGGTCGGGGGGATCCACGGCGGCAACCGTATCGGCGGTAACGCGGTGGCGGATATCATTATTTTTGGTACCCTTGCAGGACATCAGGCGGCGATGCGCTCAAAAAGAACGTAAGGCTCCTGTCTCCCCGGCGGCGCGGTGCCTGCCGGGGCTACATCTGAGGACACATGCAATGCCTGATAGCCATCGCGTTTACAGCTACTCCGCCGTTCTGATGGGCTCGCCCATTCTCCTGAAGCTCTTCTCCCATGACGAAGCCCTCGCGTCCCGCGTTTTCCGCCTGATCAAACAGTACGAAGATCTCCTCACCGTTAACCGGGCGCATTCGCAGGTGATGGACATCAACCATGCGGCGGGCCAGCATCCGGTTGCCGTCAGTCGTCCGGTGTTTGAACTGATCCGCTGTGCCAAAGCGGCAAGCATGCTAAAAGATAGCGCGTTTAACCTGGCGATCGGCCCGCTGGTGAAGCGCTGGAAGATTGGCTTTCAGGGAGACAGCGTTCCGCCTGCCGATGACATTGCGTCCCTGCTGGCGATAACCCGGCCCGAGGAGGTCATCCTTGATGAGGCGCAGACCAGCGTGTTTCTGACCAGAGCGGGGATGGAGATTGATCTGGGGGCCATCGCCAAAGGCTATATCGCTGACCGGGTGCGGGACTACCTGCGCAAAGAGGGCGCTGAGCTGGGGCTGATCAACCTCGGCGGAAACATCCAGACGTTAGGCTCGCCGGAAGGGGGCTGGAGCGTGGGGCTAAAAAAACCGTTCGCCGGTGACGCGCTGATCGGTGCGATGACGGTGGAGAACCTCTCCGTGGTGACCTCGGGAACGTACGAGCGCTACTTCGAGCAGAACGGCAAGCGCTATCACCATATTCTCGATCCGCGCACCGGGTATCCGCTCGACAACGAGCTGGAGAGCGTCACTATCATTTCAAAAGACTCCATTGACGGCGACATCTGGACCACGCTGATGTACGGCATGGGGGTAGAAAAGGGCTGTGCCGCCCTGCGCGCGCGCCCCGATATTGAAGCTATCTTTGTGACCAAAACAAAAGAAGTGGTGATCTCCTCGATGCACCACTTCCGTTTTACCCTTCTGGACGAGAGCTACCGCGTTATTGGCAGTACTGTTTGAGCAGCCCGATCTGTTCCGGCTGTAAGCGGTAGCGATACACCGGACGCCCGGTGGCTCCGTAGTGAATGCTGGTGAACAGAATGTTGATCTGCGCAAGCCAAATCAGGTACTTACGGCAGGAGACGCGGGAGATATTGACTGCGTTAGCCAGATCGTCGGTGGAAAATTCCGTCTCCGGGTGGCCATCAATCCACTGGCAAATCGTGCGCAGCGTTTGCGGCGTTAACCCCTTCGGCAATTTTTTAGTGTCCGCCAGCTCCGGCGCGCCGCCGTGGATCAGCCTGTCGACGTCCGCCTGCTCGTAATACTGGTGCGAGCCCATCAGGCTGTGCTTTGCCTTCCAACCGTTCAGCGCCTCTTCAAAGCGCGGGAACTGGAACGGCTTTATCAGATAATCCACCACGCCGTAGTGGATGGAGGTCTGGATCGTGGCGGCATCGGCGGCCGAGGAGATCATAATCACATCAATCGGGCGGCCTGACGCGCGAATATCGGGCAGCAGATCCAGCCCGTTATCCTGCTGCATGTAGACGTCCAGCAGCACCAGATCGACAGGCTGGCTGGGGTTATTGATAAAGGCCCTGGCCTGATTGAGCGTGGAGGCGACGCCGCAGCAGCTGAAGCCTTCAACACGGTTGACGTACAGACGGTTGAGGTCGGCTACCATGGCGTCATCATCGACAATTAATACATTTATCACGCGATATTCCTCTCGCTATCCCAGGGGATGTGAACAAAAAATTGGGTAAATACGCCAGGCTCAGACTCGACGGTAATATCGCCGCCCAGGTTCTGGATCTGCTGGCGAGCAAGGAACAGCCCAACGCCGCGGTTTTCACCTTTTGTTGAGAACCCCTTAGTAAAAATAGCCTCCAGCTGAGTGGGATCAATGCCGGGGCCGTCGTCGCTGACTTCGCAGCTGAGCCAGCCATTCTGATAATGCAGCAGCAGGCCAATCTCGCCTTCCTGCTGTCCTGCCATCGCGTCGAGCGCGTTTTCGATTAAGTTACCCAGCGCGGTGATCAGCACCGCAACCTGCTCTTCACTGCCGGTATCCGGTATCAGGCTTTCATCCGCCAGGGTCAGGGTGACGCCGGCCTCTTTCGCCCGGTTGATTTTACCCAGCAGGAACCCGGCAACGACCGGGGACTTTACCTTGCTCTGGATCGTGCCAATGTCCGTCTGGTAATTATGCGCCGTCTGGATGATGTACTCCTCCAGCTTGTCGTAGCGCTTCATGTGCAGCAGGCCGAGGATCACATGCAGTTTATTCATAAACTCGTGCGTGTGGCTGCGCAGGGCGTCGACGTAGTTGACCATGCCATCGATACGCTGCATCAGCTGGCTGATTTCCGTTTTATCGCGGAAGGTGCTGATAGCCCCGATCACCCGATTCTGGCTTTTGACCGGCACCATGTTGCAGAGCAGCAGTCGTCCGTTGCAGCTGATCTCCTGATCCTGACGCGCAATCCCGGTTTTCGATACCTCACGCAGGCTTGCCAGCAGCGGCTCGCTGGTGTTTTCGGTCTGCTTGCCGGAGGGAAGAAGTAATATCTCTCTGGCAGCGTGGTTAATCATCGTCACGCGGCCGTGAATATCGACGGCCAGCACACCTTCGCGAAGCGACTGCAGCATCGCCTGGCGCTGTTCGAACAGGGCGGAGATTTCATAGGGTTCGAGCCCGAAAAGAATGCGTTTCAGGACCCGTACCAGACCCCAAATCGCCATCGAACTCATAAAGATGCTGAACAAAATCGTCCAGAGCGCGTTGAGCCGCCCGCGGGCTATCTGGTCTTCCACCTTTTTGAGGGAGATCCCGACCACGACGACCCCGATCTGATCGTGCTGGCTGTCATAGACCGGCGTGAAAACGCGAAGCGCCTCGGCGAGGGCGCCGCGGTTAACCGAGACATTCTCTTTGCCTTCCAGCGCGGGTTCCAGATCGTTGCCGATAAAATGCAGGCCGATGAGCGCCTCGTTCGGGTGCGAGTAGCGAATCCCCCGCATGTCGGTCACCACGGTAAGCAGCAGATCGTTGCGTTGGGTGACGGCTTTGGCGATGGGCTGAATGATGTCGGCCTGAGGCGACTGCATCAGGCCGCGCTGGATCTCCGGGCTGTCGGCCAGCGTGCGGGCGATGCCCAGAGCGGTATCTTTTACATCATCGCGGGTCGCCCGGGTGATCTGCACGGAATAGAGCGCAAAAACTACCAGCAACACCGAGGCGATAATCGCGGACACCATCAACGTGACCAGCGTGTACAGTTTCATGGGGCGCTTGCGCGTCAGAGGGAAAGGCTGCAGATCGCTCATCAACACTCCGCGATGATTAAGAAAGGGAGTGATTATCGCTGATGATGGGCTTTTCTTAAAGCCATGTAAAAGCGTCGATTTACTCTTCTTTTCGTGACCCCACTCGCAGGTCATCTATATAAAACACTTTATAGTGTGTGGGTACTCATAATAAGGAGGCTGTTTATGAGCATTACGCTTACCGGTTCAGTCAAGGAAAGACGGCACGCCAGCACGATGAATATAGATAGATTGTCCACGCTGGACATGCTGAAGGTTATCCACGAGGAAGATGCACGCATTTCTGCTGCAATAACCCCCTGCTTAACGACAATCACCCGCGTGGTGGATAACGCCGCCTCGGCGCTCAACCACGGCGGCCGTCTGGTGATTGTCGGCGCGGGCCCGTCAGGCTGCATCGCACAACAGGCTGCAGATGAGTATGCGCCGGGTAAAACGCCGGTATTTGCCGTGACGGCAGAAGAGGGGGATGGGAGCTACGAGCGCGGGGTGGCTGATCTGCAGGCCATTAAATTTGATGAGCACGATATGATGCTTGCCGTGACCGTCAGCGGAAAAACGCCGTGGGTCTGGGGGGCAATGCGGCATGCGTGGTCGTTGGGAGCGCCGGTTGCGGTCATCACCGGTGATGCACAAAGTGAAGCAGCACAGCTGGCAAGCATGGTAATTGCCCCAGAGCTTGGGGCTGATGTGGTTGCCGGGTATCGCAATACCAGGGCGGGGATCGCGCAAAAAATGATCCTCTCGATGATTACCACCGCTCTGGCCGTTCGCACCGGGCGCGTTTACAGCAACCTGCGCGTGGATCTTGAGGCAAGCAATACCAAATGGGCTGAACGGCAAATCGCCATTGTGATGGAAGCGGGGGGATGCACCCGGGCGCAGGCAAAAGCCGCGCTGGAGAGCTGTAACCATCACTGTAAAACCGCGGTATTGATGGTGCTGACAGGCCTTGATGCGTGGAAAGCCCATGAGCTGCTGGTGCAGAATAACGGGTTTATCCGCGTGGCGCTGCAGGAAGCGCCGTAAAATAGTGCCCCTTGAAACAAAAAAGCCCGCAAATGCGGGCTTTAGTATTTTCAGGGATTAGAACTGGTAGATCATGCCGATGCCAACAATGTCATCGGTTGCAATACCGTTGTCATTGTAGAAGGCGTCATCTTCGTCCAGCAGGTTGATTTTATAATCAACGTAGGTGGAGAAGTTCTTGTTGAAGTTGTAGGTCATGCCCAGGTCGATGTAGTTAACCAGATCCTGGTCTACATAGTCATAGCCATTGCGTGGGTGATAATCGTTACCGCCCAGATCGATGCCTTTTGAATAGACCCACGCCAGGGATGGACGCAGACCGAAGTCAAACTGGTATTGCGCTACGGCTTCAAAGTTCTGCGTTTTGTTGGCGATGCCGTCGCTGCCGTACGGCGTCATGTTGCGGGTTTCCGCGTACATCATCGCCAGGTAGACGCCTTGAGCATCATATTTTGCGCCAACGGTCCATGCGTCTGCACGGTCACCGCCTGCGTATTTGCTGAAGCGGTTATAGTTGCCCGCACCATAAGCAACCTGATCGTTGGTACGGTCAGAGGAAGAATACGCCGCACCCAGCGTCAGACCGAAGTCGAAGTCATAGGTGGTAGACATACCGAAGCCGTCGCCGTTCTGGAAGCGTACGTCGTCGTGACCGTTTTTGGTGCCTTCCTGATCTTCGTTAGCGTTTGCGCCTTCGTTAGCACCCTGATACTGCAGCGCGAAGTTCAGGCCATCAACCAGACCGAAGAAATCATTATTACGGTAGGTCGCAACACCGTTGGTACGGCCAACCATATAGTTGTCAGTCCAGGTGTAGGAATCGCCACCAAATACCGGCAGCATATCGGTCCAGGCTTCAACGTCATACACGACGCCGTAATTACGGCCATAATCAAATGAACCGTATTCGCCATATTTCAGGCCCGCATAGGCCAGACGGTTGAAAGAGGTATCCCCGGCGTCTTCGGTATCATTTGCGTAGGTTTTATATTCCCACTGACCGTAACCGACCAGATCGCGGGTAATCTGTGTTTCGCCTTTGAAACCAATCTGCACGTAGGTTTCGTCGCCGTCGTCGCCCGCGTTGTCGGAGAAGGTATGACGCGCGTCAACCTTGCCGTACAGGTCAACTTTATTGCCGTCTTTGTTATACATTTCAGCCGCGTTTGCCGCGCCAGCCATTAATAATGCGGGTACAAGAATTGCCAGAACTTTTCTTTTCATTATATATTCCCTTTAAAGATAATTTATATGAATATATGTAATCACCCTCCGTAATTACGTGTCTGATACTATTCTATGGCTCGTGAATTTAGTTCAAAAATAAATGTAATTAAACC